>CANFWH010000005.1 GCA_947450645.1 Comamonadaceae bacterium
GTGCATGGCGTTTAAAGCCGCTATGTCATACAAACCTCGTCCAAGGCCCGATTGATTGGTTGCCACTGCAATCGTGTAGCCTGCTTGATTGAGCTTGGCGATGGCCTCAAGAGCGCCGCCTAACGGCTGCCACTCGTCCGCAGACTTCACGTAGTCATCACGGTCATGGTTGATCGTGCCGTCGCGGTCTAGGATGATGAGTTTCATGCGGGCTTTGGGTTAGCTAGCCAGCTTGGACAAATCCGCCACGCGGTTCATGGCGGCGTGCAGCATGGCAAGTAGTCCAAGGCGATTGGCTTTGAGTGCTGCATCGTCCGCGTTGACCATCACGTGCTCAAAGAAAGCATCCACGGGTGCTTTGAGACTTGCTAGTGCGGTCAGCGACGTGGCGTAGTCACCTCGGCTGTAAGCCACGTCGGATAAGGGCTGCACGAGTGCCAATGCAGCGTTTAAGTCAATTTCAGCTTGCTCTTTCAGTAGTGAAGTGTTGACGGATGCTGTGACCGTGCCTTCTACTTTTTTCAAGATATTGCCCACGCGTTTGTTGGCGGCGGCGAGGGCAGCACTCTCTGGCAAAGCGGCAAATGCGCGGACGGCTTCTAGGCGCTTGGTGACATCGCCAAGGCGAGCAGGGCGCATAGAGAGAACGGCATCTACTTCTTGCGCGGAATAGCCTTGTTCGCGCAAACTACCCGCAAATCGGTCGTAGATGAATTCTTGTATCGCTTCGCTAACTGATGGGAATGGAGGTTTGCCGACTTCCACCATATGGCGCCACCCATCAGGCCAAATAGCGGAGCCACTACAAGCTGATTGAATCAAGCTCAATAGATTCAATGACAAGTTTTTTTCAACCAACATGCGAATCACACCGAGTGCATGACGACGTAGCGCAAACGGATCTTTATCACCCGTTGGCAAGTTACCAATACCAAACATGCCGACCAGCGTTTCCAATTTATCGGCCAGCGCCACGACCGTGCCCGTGTGGTTGCGCGGCAGCGCATCACCCGCAAAGCGCGGCTTGTAGTGGTCTTCAATCGCAATCGCCACGCCGTCGCGCAGCCCATCGTGCCGTGCATAGTAGCCGCCCATAATGCCTTGCAGCTCGGGGAACTCGCCCACCATGTCGGTCACCAAATCGGTCTTGGCAAGGCGTGCGGCTTCGCCTACTTTGCTTGCTAATACGTCGAAGTGGTCTTTGTCGTCTGCGGTATAGGGCAGCGTTGCTTCGCGCAGCATTTTGACGATGGATAAAGCAATAGCCGTGACGCGCGCCGTGCGCTCGCCTTGTGTACCCAGCTTGTTGTGATAAACGACTTTGGCGAGGCCTTCTACGCGTGACTCCAAAGTCTTTTTGCGGTCTTGGTCAAAGAAAAATTTGGCGTCTGCAAGGCGAGGGCGCACGACGCGCTCATTACCTTCAATCACAGCACTAGGGTCGCTTGGCGTGATGTTGCTAACCACCAAGAACTTGTTCGACAGCTTGCCCTTGGCGTCCAGCAGTGGAAAATATTTTTGATTCGCCTTCATGGTCAAAATCAAACACTCTTGCGGTACGTCTAAAAATTCCTTTTCAAATTCGCAGGTGAGGACATTGGGACGTTCGACCAGCGAGGTCACTTCGTCTAGCAAAGCTTCATCGTCGATGGCCTGCAAGCCAATACCAGCAAGGCTTGCAGCAGAGGCGAGTTGCGAAACAATACTCTCGCGGCGTGCGGCGTAGCTGGCAATGACTGCGCCCTCAAGCAGCATCTGCGCTTCGTAGGAGTCCGCATCCTTAATGGTGATGACTGACTGTTTGGCTTCAAATCGATGACCTTGTGTGGTGTTGCTAGCTGTGATGCCAAGCGCCGTCACTGGCACAACAGACGCGCCGTGCAGAGCAATCAAACCATGCACAGGGCGAACAAATTTCACATCCGTCCAGCCATCTGCTAGCTGATAAGTCATGACCTTTGGAATCGGCAAATTTTGAAATACATGAAATAAAGCAAAGTTCAAAGCTCCTTCGATGTTTTCTCCAAGCTCAGTCGTTTCAAGATAAATGTAGGTAATTGCACCATCATTCTTTTCAACTAACTTATCTCCATCTTTTGGCCAATAGCCGCCTTCTTTTTCAAGTCGCTTTTTTAAGGCCTGAGTTTGATTTCCGCTTGCATCAAATCCAACGTTTTTAGGCATAAGTTTTATGCTCTTAGGTTGGTTTGGTGCTTTGACTAATACATTACTCAAATGCAATCCAAGCCGTCTTGGCGTTGCATAAACAGTTTTGACAGAGTCAGCGCTTGCAATTTTCTGAAGCAACAAACTGCTCGTTATTAATTCTGCAAATGCTTCGCCAAGTTTTTTGAGGGCTTTTGGCGGCAGTTCTTCTACGAAAAGTTCGACTAATAAATTTTGCGTCATGTTGTTCATTTCTTCGCTCCCGCAGCTTGGGTTGCAGCGATTTGCGCGAGCACTTGCTCAGCGTGTTCGCGGCTGGCCATTGGGAAGCCTAGGCGTGCTCTGGAGTCGTAGTAACTTTGCGCCACAGCGCGGGAGATATTGCGGATGCGGCCAATGTAGGCGGCGCGTTCGGTCACGCTGATGGCACCGCGCGCGTCTAGCAAATTGAAGGTGTGACCGCACTTCAAAACTTGCTCATAGGCGGGCAGCGCGAGCTGTTGCTCTATCAAGTGCTTGGCTTGTTTCTCGTGTGCAGTGAAAGCGGTGAAGAGAAAGTCCGCATCACTGTGTTCGAAGTTGTAAGCGGATTGCTCTTGTTCATTTTGCAAGTACACATCGCCATAGCTGAGGCCTTCCGTCCATTTGAGTTTGTAGACGTTATCAACCTCTTGCAAGTACATCGCAAGGCGCTCAAGGCCATACGTAATCTCGCCTGTGATGGGTTTGCAATCAATGCCGCCGACTTGTTGGAAGTAAGTGAATTGCGTGACTTCCATGCCGTTGAGCCAGACTTCCCAGCCCAGTCCCCAAGCGCCCAGCGTGGGGTTTTCCCAGTCGTCTTCGACAAAGCGGATGTCATTTTTTTTGAGATCAAATCCGAGAGCCTCAAGCGAGCCGAGATACAAATCAAGAATGTTGGCAGGTGCAGGTTTGAGTACGACCTGATACTGGTAGTAGTGCTGCAAGCGATTGGGGTTTTCGCCGTAACGGCCGTCCTTAGGGCGACGACTCGGCTGTACGTAGGCGGCCTTCCAAGGCTCGGGGCCTAGGGCGCGAAGAAAGGTGGCGGTGTGGCTAGTGCCTGCACCGACTTCCATGTCGATGGGCTGAAGCATGGCGCATCCCTTGTCAGCCCAATAGGACTGAAGTGTGAGGATGATTTGCTGGAAAGTAAGGGGAGATTTTGAAGACATAGCCCTCGATTTTATCGAGTGCTAGAGCGATTGGTTAAACCAACCCATTTGCGCGACCAAAAGCCAGCGCTTGCGTGCGGCTGTTGACGCCCAATTTTCTGAATAAGCGCCACAAATGAACTTTGACGGTGTGCTCGCTAATGTCCATCTTGGCTGCGATTTCACGGTTGCTGAGTCCTTGATTTAGCATCAGCATGAGCTCTTTTTGACGACGTGATAACTTTTTGGTGTGGTCGCCCGACTGTGTAATCACGGTTGTGTCTTCAGCAACTAGGGCACGAAGTGCCGCACTGATATCGTTTATCGATGTTGTTTTCTGAATGAAGATATCTGCACCAGCAGTAATGGCCGCATCCTCTAGTAATGCAGCAGACACGTTGGTAAAAACAATCAGCGGGCAATGCGCGTAGAGCGCTTTAAGCTGCGAAATAACGTGTAGTCCAGATGAATCAGGTAACTCTAACTCGATGACCAGTAAATCGGGCGCACCGTTCTGTGCGCTTTGCGTTGCAAATTCCGCAAGACTACCTGCCTCGTGAATCGAAGCGATCGGCGCTAAGCGGCGAATTTGGATCGCCATAGCTTCGCGGATAAGTGGATGGTTGTCAATGAGATAGACGTTCATAATTGACTTCTAAGTTTAAATGAATAACCTTAGAGTATGCACATTTTATCATAGAGCAATCGTGCTATTTTATGGCAATTAGGCCGCTAGCCATGGCTGTTGAGTGAGCCGCGCTGCTTCAAATAGTTTAATTTTGTCTGCGTAGCGAAGTGTGAGACCAATGTCATCAAGACCATTGATGAGGCAGTATTTTCGAAATGCTTGCACTTCAAATGGCAACTCAGTGCCATCAGGTTTGCAGACCACTTGGCGTTCTAAATCGACGGTGAGCTGGTAGCCGACAAAGGCATTCATTTCATCAAAAAGCCTTGCCACTTGTGCTTCTGGCAAAACGATGGGCAGCAGACCATTTTTAAAGCAGTTGTTAAAAAAGATGTCGGCATAACTTGGCGCAATGATGGCTCGAAAGCCATATTGATCGAGCGCCCACGGCGCATGCTCGCGTGATGAGCCGCAGCCAAAGTTTTTTCGAGCAATCAAAATGGATGCACCTTGGTACCTTGCTTGATTGAGCACGAAATCTGGGTTGATTTTGCGTGTATTTAAATCCATCCCTGGATAGCCTGTATCAAGGTAGCGATCAGCATCAAACAGATGCGGACCAAAGCCTGTTTTGCGAATCGACTTTAAAAATTGCTTAGGAATGATCGCGTCGGTGTCAACGTTTTCACGATCCATCGGTGCGACAAGCCCCTTGAGAAGAGTAAATCGTTCCATTATTTTTTCACCGCATTCTCGATAGCTTCGCCTGCTTTTTGCACATCTTGCCCCACACCTTTAATCGTGTTGCAGGCTGATAAGACTAGCGCCAGGCTAATGAATAGAAGTGAAATGATAAATTTTTTCATGTGTTTTCTCCTAAAGCATTTGTAGATTAGACAAAGCGGCGTACATCAACAAAGTGACCATGCACAGCCGCAGCCGCAGCCATTGCAGGGCTGACAAGATGGGTCCGCCCGCCTGCACCTTGGCGACCTTCAAAATTGCGGTTGCTGGTCGATGCACAGCGCTCTTGTGGCTCTAAGCGATCGGCGTTCATCGCTAGACACATGGAGCATCCTGGTTCACGCCATTCAAATCCTGCTGCCTTAAAAATTTCGTGCAAGCCTTCGCGCTCGGCTTGTGCCTTGACCAAGCCAGAGCCTGGTACGACAAGGGCTAGGCGAACGTTTTTGGCAACTTTCAAACCTATTTTTTTGACAACAGCCGCAGCCTCTCGCATGTCTTCAATGCGGCTGTTGGTGCAGCTACCGATAAAGACTTTGTCGATGCTGATGTCGTTCATGGCCTTGCCAGGCGTGAGTCCCATATAGCCCAAGGCGCGCTCAATAGCAGCACGTTTGGAGTCATCACGCTCTTTGTCTGGATCTGGCACGATGCCATCAATGCCCAATACCATTTCAGGGGAATTGCCCCAAGTGACTTGCGGCACGATTTTGGTTGCATCCAAATCGACCGTAGCATCAAACTTTGCGCCTGCGTCCGAGTGCAGCGTTCGCCAGTAGGCGGCAGCCTGTTCAAACACAATGCCCGTGGGAGCCATTGGACGCCCTCGCACGTAGTCAATTGTTTTGTCATCCACCGCGACGAGGCCAGCGCGCGCGCCCGCTTCAATCGCCATATTGCAAACCGTCATGCGGCCTTCCATCGAGAGGGCGCGGATGGCGCTTCCCACAAACTCAATGGTGTAGCCCGTACCGCCTGCTGTGCCGATTTTGCCGATGATCGCCAGCACGATGTCTTTAGCCGTCACGCCGCGCTGGACTTGGCCTTCCACACGGATCAACATATTTTTTTGTTTCTTCTGCAAGAGCGTTTGCGTCGCCATCACGTGCTCGACTTCGCTGGTGCCAATGCCGTGCGCGAGTGCGCCAAATGCGCCATGTGTACTAGTGTGTGAGTCGCCGCAAACAACGGTCATTCCTGGCAAGGTCGCGCCTTGCTCAGGCCCCATCACGTGGACGATGCCTTGCTGCTTGTTTAGATACGGAAAGTATGCCGATGCGCCAAACTCTTTGATGTTGGCGTCTAGTGTGGTGATTTGTTCTTTGCTCACCAAATCGGTAATGCCGTCGTAGCCTTGTTCCCAGTTCGTAGTTGGCGTGTTGTGGTCAGCTGTGGCAACGATGGAGCTGACGCGCCAGACCTTACGACCCGCAACCCGCAGACCTTCAAAGGCTTGCGGGCTAGTGACCTCGTGCACCAAATGGCGGTCAATATAGAGCACGGATGTGCCATCATCTTCGGTGTGGACGACGTGTTCGTCCCAAATTTTGTCGTAGAGCGTGCGATTCATAAAACGTGGCGCAAAGCGCAAAGGCGGAAAAACTTAAATGCGAACAGCTTTTAGCTTGTGCGAAAAACCGCTCAAAGCCGCAATGCCACTGGCTTCGGCACGTTGACACCACAGCTGCAAATCACGCGCCAATTGCTCACGGCTTTGATTGGTCGAGACCCAAACCTGGCGTAGCTCTTCACGCATCATGACCATTTTGTCGAGCACGGGGTGAGCACTTCTAGCTTCTTGCAAATGAGCCTGAGCAGTTGCTGGCACTTGATCTGCATCACGGTGCAGCCAGCGCTTGGCGGTTTTCAGTACGGACAAATCAGAGCCTTTGGCTTTGAGCGTTGCCATCTCTAACTTGCAAGCGGCTTTTATATCTAGCGCGTAGTGCGCCATCACTTGGTAGCGGTGAGCGATGATGGCTTCTAAGGTTTTTTCATCTGCCACAGGTTGCACTTCGCCCATGGTCATCACAGGTACGGTTTTTTTGGCTTTGGCAAGACTAAAGGTTTCCATGATGCGGATGTACATCCAGCCGATGTCAAACTCGTATGATTTGACCGAGAACTTTGCCGATGTGGGGTAAGTGTGGTGATTGTTGTGTAGCTCTTCGCCACCAATCAAGATACCCCAAGGCGAGACATTGGTGCTGGTATCTGGTGATTCAAAATTGCGGTAACCCCAAAAATGGCCAATGCCATTGATGACGCCCGCAGCAAAAAATGGAATCCAGGCGGTTTGAACGGCCCAGATAGCGAGGCCTGCTGAGCCAAACAAAAGTAGATCAATCACCATTAAGAGTGCAACACCTTTTGCACTGTGCTTGGCATAGAGGTTGCGCTCGATCCAGTCGTCTGGCGTGCCTTGACCATACTTGGCAAGGGTTTCTGCGTTACGGCTTTCGATGCGGTACAGCTCAGAGCCGCGCCACAGCACTTCGTCAATACCGCGAGTTTGAGGGCTGTGCGGATCGTCAGTGGTTTCGCACTTGGCGTGGTGTTTGCGGTGAATGGAAGTCCATTCTTTCGTCACCATGCCTGTGTTCAGCCATAGCCAAAAACGGAAAAAATGAGAGATGACGGGGTGAAGCTCTAGCGCACGGTGCGCTTGGCCTCGATGCAAAAACAGGGTGACCGCTGCAATGGTGATGTGGGTGGTGACCAAGGCCACCAGAATCATCTGCCACCAAGTGAAATTGAGTAATCCGTTAGCTGCCCATGAGAGCAGAAATTCCAGCGTGGACATAAATGTCATAAAGACCTTTTGAAACAAAGATGTAGCATTTTAAAGGTTATTTGCGTTGCCAAACGGCGGCAAAAAATCCATCAGTCTGATGTAGGTGAGGCCAAAGTCGCAAATAACCAGCTCGGCAAAGCGATTCACTGTTGGGAATGTCCAAATCCGCTAACACGGTTTGCGCGGGCAAGAGTGTGAAATCTGGGTTTGCTGCTGCAAAGGCTTCGGCAATACGTTCGTTTTCTTCTGGGAGCACGCTGCACGTCGCGTAAACCAAGCGACCGCCCGATTTGACAAGTCTGGACGCGCTTTGCAAAATGTTGGTTTGTTTGGCAGTCAACTCAGCAATGGCTGTTTGTTTTTGACGCCATTTCAAATCAGGGTTACGGCGCAGGGTACCGAGTCCCGAGCAGGGCGCGTCGACCAAGACGCGATCCATCTTGCCAGCGAGGCGTTTGATGCGCTCGTCGCGCTCGTGGGCAATTGCGACAGGGTGAATGTTGGACAAGCCGCTTCGCGCTAAACGCGGCTTGAGCGCCGCCAAACGGTGCGCTGACACGTCAAATGCATAGAGCCTTCCTGTGCTGCGCATGGCAGCGCCAAGGCCTAGCGTCTTGCCACCAGCGCCAGCGCAAAAGTCCGCCACCATTTCGCCGCGTTTGGCATCGACGAGTAACGTGAGTAGCTGTGAACCTTCGTCCTGCACCTCAATAGCACCAGCTTTGAAGACGGCTAGCTGCGACAGCGCCGTGCGCGCATTCATGCGCAGGCCAAGCGGGCTAAAGGGTGTGGGCACAGCGTTCACGCCCGCTTTTTGCAGCACGGTTTGGATTTGCTCGCGCTTGGAGTTGAGCGCGTTCACGCGCACGTCTAGTGGCGCGGTGGTCTCGCAAGACGCACAAAACGCCCAAAACTGCTCTTCGCCAAGCTCTTTGCGCAGAGATTCAGCTAGCCATGCGGGTAGATTATGTTTGTGCGCATCGAGCAATTCTTCGCCTTCAACTTTTTTGCAATCCATCAACCAATTTTTTTCGTGTGGCAACAGAGCGCCTTGCAAAAAATCTGCGTCGCTGGGGTTGCTGGTGGGGTAAGCAAGAATTGCTAGCCGACGGGATAGTGCTCCAGAGCCCGCGCGGGCTAAGGCTTCCAGACGGGTCTTGCTGCGAAGCACCGTGTACGCTGTCTCGGCGAGCACAGCACGTTCGCGCTGCCCAATATTTTTGAGCTTGCGGTTATCTTTGAAATAGTGCGACAGCACCGCATCGGCAGGGTGTTCAAACTTGAGGACAAGGGCGACCAGCTCGGTACAAGCGTCTAAGAGTTGTTGGGGATGCATATTATTTGGAACGGGGTAATTGCTGCTGGAGAAGGGTTCTGATAGCGGCGGGATAGATGAGGTGCTCTTGGGTGAGCACACGGGCGGCAAGCGTGTGCTCATTGTCGTCGTTTAAAACGGGGACAACGGCTTGCGCCAATATTTCGCCTTCGTCCAGAACCGGTGTGACGCGGTGAACCGTTGCGCCTGCAAAACGGCAGCCCGCATCAATGGCACGTTGGTGGGTGTGCAAACCCGTAAAAGCAGGCAAAAGGGAGGGGTGAATGTTGATCATGCGTCCCGCATAGTGAGCCACAAAGTCTGCGCCCAAGATGCGCATAAAGCCCGCAAGTACCACCAGCTGTGGCTTGTGGGTATCAATGGCTGCTTGCAGCGCAGCGTCAAATAGCCCCCGCGTTGCGAAGGCTTGATGATCGACGACTTGCGTTGCAATACCTTGGCTGTGTGCCCAAGCAAGCCCTTTGGCGTTTGTGGAGTTACTAATCACAGCTGTGATATGGGCGTTGTAAAGATCGCCCCATTGCTCAGCAATAGAAGCACGGACGATGGCTTGCATGTTCGAGCCCGAGCCCGAAATAAGGATGACAATGGATTGCATAGATTGGATTATCCTTTGCTGATGTCTTGCTTCGCGCTATAGTTCATGCATGACATCTCCACACATCACGGTTGCACTCGTTGAAGACGACCCAGAAACCCACGCACGTCTGCTGGCAGCTTTGGCCACGGATGTGACTATTGAAGTGGTGTTTGCGACCAATGCGGCCAAGCCCATGTTGCAATGGATGGTGGGGCGCATGGGGGAGCTTCACCCTCATGTCGTATTGGTCGATTTAGGCCTACCCGATCAGTCGGGTTTAGAAGTGATACGCCTTTGCAAAGCGATCCATCCCAAGACGGAGATCATGGTCATTACGATGTTTGGTGATGAGGCCAATATGATTCGCGCATTTGAGGCGGGCGCTAGTGGTTATTTGCTCAAGGACGGAAATGAGTCTGAGCTGTCTGAGCATGTGCATACCTTGCACGCAGGGGGCTCGCCCATGTCGCCGATTATTGCGCGGCAGCTCTTGTCGCGAATGGGCGGCGCCAGCAGATCAGCTCCGCAAGCTATACGCCATATGACTTCCCAGCCAGCGGCCTCTGTGAAGCCAGACGCAGAGCGACTGCTGACAGAGCGAGAAGAACAAGTGTTGCAATTTTTATCTCGTGGCTATAGCTATAGCGAATTAGCCAAAGAGTTGGGCGTCACCATTAATACGATTCAAACGCATATCCGTGGTCTGTATGCGAAGCTAGAAGTCCATTCCAAATCTCAAGCAATTTTTCAAGCTAGGCAGCGGGGTATTCTTGATAGGTAAGCGTGTTGCTGCTGCGGTCTTGCTCTGGCTGAGTTGCTGGGGTCTATCGGCGCAGGCTGAGGTTTTGACGATTCGACAAGTCAGTATGCAAGTCTCGACATCAGCTAAAAATGTTGAGGTTGAGAATCAGAGACTTCCTTTTCGTTGGGATGCTCATTTTTCTGGTGAGAACGGCAGCGCCAAGTACGTTGTGACCTTACCAGCCTATTGGGTGACGGCAGATATAAAACCCTATGCGATTTTTATTCCACGCATCGGAAATCAAGTCCAAGCATTTTTGAATGGGCAGATGGTTGATTCCCCCAGCAGCTTAGATGATTCTTGGACAGACCAGAGTAAAGCACCCTACTGGTTAGCTTTACCCACTGCGCTATTGTTTAAGGATCGCCCGAATATTTTGATATTGAATACAACGGTGCAGGCGCTACGTTGGGGCGGCTTGTCCGAGGTGTTCTACGGTCCAGAGCAAGAGCTGCGTGTCCAATACGCTATTGCCTATTGGTGGCAGCATTCGTCTTACATTGTCATTTTTGTCGCACTTTTTTTAATGGGCATGATTTCTTGGGCGCTTTGGCTGAGCCAGCGTGAAGGTCTGTATGGACTTTTTGCTTTGAGCGCTATGTGGGGAGGTTTTAGTGCCATTAATCAGCTCTCTGCAACCTCTTGGTTGCCTTGGCCTTTGCAAGGCATTGCGGGATCCGTGGCATTGGCTTGTCACATTATTTTTATGACACGCTTTACCCTAGGTATTGTGGGGCGGACGGCCTCTTGGGTTCGGTTGACGCTGTTGGCCACGACGCTGTCGATTGGCATTGCTTTCATACTTGCAGAACCCGTCTATTGGACGGTGGCCGTGAGTTTTTTATTTCTTCCAATAGTCGTAGCTTTGATCTATACGGCTAAAGCGGCAGACCAAACGCAATCTAGGCAAGCAAGGCTATTGTTTGGGGTGAGTCTTGTGGTGACGTTGGCTGCGCTACGAGATTTATTTACGATTTATTTGCCTGAAACTGGGATGAGCCAATATACGTTATTACCCCACGCTTTGTTTTTGTATGTGATCGTGATGGGGTGGATTTTGGTGCAACGCTATATCGAGCAACATGCGCTGTATCAAGAGTTAAACGTATCACTAGAGCAACGCGTGTACGAGCGGGAGGTGCAACTCTCGCAGAGTTTTGAGCAAATTAAAAAACAGGGCGAAGAACGAGCCAAATTGGTCGAGCGCCAGCGTATCATGTCCGATATTCACGATGGTGTGGGTGGCCAGCTGGTCGGACTGGTCAACATGATCAAGCGTGGCGAAACCAACCAATCTTTATTCGATCAAAAACAGTTGTCGGAGCACGCACAAATGGCGCTCGATGAGCTGCGCGTGGCAGTGGACGCTATGCAGCCCGTGGATGGCGATTTAACGACCGTACTTGCAACACTGCGCTATCGATTAGAACCGAGATTGAAGGCATCTGACATTACGCTTGCATGGCGTGTCCAAGAGCTGCCCGTGCTGATGGATCTCACTCCGCAAAAAGTATTGCAAATTCAGCGCATTTTGCTAGAAGCCTTTACCAACATCATCAAACATGCACAAGCAAAAACAGTGACCTTGGTTGCGCAGCACAAACCAAGCAGGACTTGCGTGCAAATTGTGCTGGTGGATGACGGTGTGGGCTTTGACCCCAGCACGCTTGCATCTAAAGGTCATGGCCTTAGCAATATGCGCTTTAGAGCCGAGGCCATAGGTGCAAGCTTAAGCATAACCAGAGGATTACCACAGGGATCGGTTTTGACGCTAGAAATGCCCATTTCCTAATGGCATAATGAAAAAGCACGTTCGTCCTATTTATTTTTTTAAGAGGCCATCATGGATTTAGCTTTTACCCCAGAAGAAACTGCCTTTCGCATTGAGATACGCGATTGGGTTCGTGCTAATTTGCCATCAGAGATTGCGCATAAAGTCCATAACGCGTATCGCTTGACGCGCAATGATTTGCAAAGCTGGGCCAAGATACTTGGTAAAAAAGGCTGGCTCGGCCATGCGTGGCCTAAGGAGTTTGGTGGACCAGGTTGGAATGCCATTCAAAAACATTTGTTTGAAGAGGAGTGCGCACTGGCAGGCGCTCCGCGCGTGATTCCGTTTGGCCCCGTGATGGTGGCGCCCGTCATCATGGCGTTTGGTAATGCCGAGCAGCAGCGCAAGCATCTGCCTGGCATTGGTTCAGGCGAAGTATGGTGGAGTCAAGGCTATAGTGAACCAGGCTCGGGCTCCGATCTCGCATCGCTCAAATGCAAAGCCGAGCGAGTGGGCGACAAGTACATCGTCAACGGTCAAAAGACATGGACAACGCTCGGCCAATATGGCGAGTGGATTTTTTGTTTGGTGCGTACATCGTCTGAAGGCAAGCCGCAAACAGGCATTAGTTTTTTGCTGATTGACATGAAGAGCAAGGGCGTCAGCGTACGTCCCATCAAGCTTTTAGATGGTGAGTGTGAAGTCAATGAAGTTTGGTTCGATAACGTGGAAGTGCCCGTTGAAAATTTGATTGGCGAAGAAAATAAAGGTTGGAATTACGCCAAACATTTGCTGGCGCACGAGCGCACCAATATTGCCGATGTGAATCGCGCCAAGCGAGAGCTGGAGCGGCTTAAGCGCATTGCCAAAGACGAGGGCGTGTACGAAGACTTTAGATTCCGTGACGAAATTGCCAAGCTCGAAGTGGACATTGTGGCACTTGAGATGCTGGTGCTGCGTGTTTTATCCGCCGAAAAATCGGGCAAGCAATCACTCGATATTGCAGGCTTGCTCAAAATCAGAGGCAGTGAAATCCAGCAGCGCTACTCTGAGCTAATGATGCTGGCTGCTGGCCCGCGCAGCTTGCCACTGATCGAAGAAGCTAAAGATGCAGGCTGGCAGGGTGACATGATTCCTGACTATTGCGCGCCATTGGCTAGCGTGTACTTCAACATGCGCAAGACCACCATCTATGGCGGCAGCAACGAAGTGCAGCGCAATATCGTTTCTCAAACTGTTTTAGGATAAATCATGGACTTCAATTTTTCAGAAGATCAAGAGCAACTTCGTGACGCGGTCAAGCGTTGGGTAAGCAAGGACTACACGTTTGAGCGCCGTAACAAAATCATTGCAGCAGGAAATGGCAAAGGTGGCTACGACGCGGCTGTGTACCAAGAGCTTGCTGGACTAGGCCTTGCAGGACTTAATGTGCCTGAAAGCCATGATGGACTTGGCATGGGTGCTGTGGACGCGATGGTGGTGATGGAGGAGCTGGGGCGCGGCATGGTGATGGAGCCGCTTGCGCAGACGCTAATCGTCAGTCGCGTGCTGAGCACATTTGCCGATAGCGCGATTCAAGCCTCGTGGTTACCAAAGCTGGCATCAGGCGAAGCACAGATCTCACTAGCCTATCAAGAATCCGCATCACGTTACAAGCTAGATGCCTGCCAGGCCACAGCTGTCAAGGCTTCCACAGGGTACGTTTTGAGCGGTAAGAAGGTGCTAGTTGTTGCGGGCGATAAAGTGACTGGTTATATCGTGAGCGCCAAATTAGACGGCAAGCCCGCCTTGTTTTTAATGGAACGCAGCGCAGCGGGGGTCAAATCCACGCCTGTTGGCCTGCAAGATGGTTCCCGCGCCGCAGAAGTCACGTTTGATAACGCCGCCGCCACGCTCATCACCTTGGATGGCCTCTCTGTGCTTGAACTCGCCGTCGATACTGGCATTGCGCTTTTGTGCGCCGAAGCGGTTGGCGTGATGGACACGACGCTTGCCATGACGGTTGAATACATGAACACGCGCAAGCAGTTTGGTGTCGTCATTTCTTCATTCCAAGCACTGCGCCACCGTGTGGCCGATATCAAGATGCAATTAGAGCTAGCACGCTCCATGAGCTATTACGCTGCACTCAAAATGGAAACACCATCCGCAGAGCGCCGCGCCTGCATGGCTCGCGCTAAATACCAGCTTGGTCAGTCGATGCGTTTTGTTGGGCAGTCTGCGGTGCAACTGCATGGTGGTATTGGCGTGACGGACGAGTACATGGTTAGCCATTGCTTCAAAAAACTAACGCAACTAGAGATGACATTTGGCGATAGCCTGCATCATTTGGGTGAGGTGTCTAGCCGTATGCAAGACACCGCTGGGGTGTTTGCTTAATTTTTAAATCTTACAGTCGCATCTGGGCGGCTCGTGCGTGGCTTTGCAAGCCTTCGCTATAGGCCAAAGTCGCCGCAATTTTGCCCAAAGACTTTGCACCTTGCTCGCTCACCTCAATGAGGCTTGAACGCTTCTGAAAATCGTACACACCCAGTGGCGATGAGAACCTCGCTGTGCCACTTGTAGGCAGCACATGGTTTGGCCCCGCGCAGTAGTCACCTAAAGATTCACTGGTGTACGCACCCAAAAAGATGGCACCTGCGTGCTTGAGCAGTGGCTCCCATTGGTGCGGATTTCTGCTCGATACTTCTAAGTGTTCGGGCGCAATTTGGTTGCTAATGTCGCAAGCCTCTTCCATGCTGCGCGTGTGGATAAGCGCACCGCGATCATTGAGTGATTTCGCAATGATGTCTTTGCGTGGCATCCCTTGCAAAAGCTTATCCATACTGGCTTGCACGGCATCAAGATAGGCTGCGTCGGGGCTGAGCAAAATGCTTTGTGCCAGCTCGTCGTGTTCAGCTTGGCTAAATAAATCCATGGCAACCCAATCGGGCGGTGTGGTGCCATCGGCCAATACCAAAATCTCAGATGGACCCGCAATCATGTCGATACCGACTAAGCCAAAGACTTGGCGTTTGGCCTCTGCTACGTAGGCGTTGCCAGGGCCTGTGATTTTGTCAACTTTTGGAATGGTGGTCGTGCCGTAAGCAAGGCTGGCTATGGCTTGCGAGCCACCGATCGTGAACGCACGCGTGACGCCGCCCACATATGCGGCGGCTAAAACCATTGAATTTTTGATGCCTTGCGGTGTCGGCACAACCATGATGATTTCGCCAACACCAGCCACGTGCGCAGGAATTGCATTCATCAAAACCGATGAGGGATAAGTCGCTTTGCCGCCAGGTACATAGATGCCCACGCGGTCTAGTGGTGTGACTTTTTGTCCCAAGAGCGTACCGTCTGCGTCCGTATATTGCCAACTCTCACCAGATGCTTTCTTTTGTGCTTCGTGATAACTTTTGATGCGGGAGGCCGCACTGGATAAGGCTTCACGCAGTTCTGGCGTGAGCGAGTCATAAGCAGCTTTGAGCTCGGTTTGTGTGAGTTCTAGCTCACTCATGGATTGAGCTTTAACGCCATCCCAGCGTGTGGTGTATTCCAGTACAGCTGTATCGCCACGTGATTTCACGTCCAGCAAAATAGCTTCCACAGTGCTACTGAGCGCCTTCGTGTCCTGCGCTGATATATGCAGCCGCGCTTGCAAATCAGCCGCAAATGAGGGGCTGGCGGTCGATAGGCGAAGTGGCTTGGCAATCATCGAATTAGCGGACTGCATTTTCAAAAGCGATGAGGATAGGGCGCAGCAAATCGTGTTTGAGCTTGAGAGCCGCTTGATTGACGACGAGGCGCGAGCTAATGTCCATAATGAATTCGACCTCAACGAGGTGATTAGCTTTGAGCGTCGCACCCGTAGAGACCACGTCCACAATGGCATCCGCAAGACCTGTGAGCGGTGCAAGTTCCATCGAACCATAGAGTTTGATGATGTCAACGTGCACACCTTTGCCGGCAAAAAAATCTCGCGCAATTTGCACAAACTTGGTCGCAACGGTAAGACGTGCGCCTTGCTTCACCGCAGCTTGGTAATCAAAACCTTCGCGCACCGCCACGCTCATGCGGCATTTGGCAATTTTTAAATCAAGGGGTTGATAAAGACCATCGCTTCCACTCTCGATCAGCGTGTCTTTGCCCGTTACGCCAATGTCCGCGCCGCCTAGCGCCACGTAGGTGGGCACGTCGGTCGCGCGTACTAAGAGCACGCGTACATGCGGTTGATTGGTTGCCAGAATCAGTTTGCGTGTGGTCTCGGGGTCGTCGAGTACTTCGATTCCTGCTGCTTTGAGCAACGGCAAAGTTTCATCAAAAATGCGACCTTTAGAGAGTGCGAGCGTAATCGTTGGCTGGGTGGATGCAGTATTCATAGCGGCTACTTTACTCGCTCATTTCACGCGCTCAATATCCGCGCCAATGCCGCGTAGCTTATCTTCCATGCGGTCGTAGCCACGGTCTAGGTGGTAGATGCGCTCAACGGTGGTTTCGCCCTCGGCCACCAAGCCAGCAATCACCAGCGATGCCGAGGCTCTAAGGTCAGTCGCCATCACATGCGCTCCCGATAGCTTGGCGTTGCCACTCACCATAGCCACCTTGCCGTCAATTTGAATGTTCGCGCCAAGTCGCACCAATTCGTTCACGTGCATAAAGCGGTTTTCAAAAATTGTTTCTGTTGCCATCGAGCTGCCCGTGCTTACGACATTTAGCGCCATCATTTGTGCTTGCATGTCGGTGGGAAAGCCTGGGTATTCTGTCGTGCGAAAAGACTGCGCTTTCAGTTTCCCCGAGGAGATCACACGTATGCCATGCGGCAGGCCAAGTGGGGATTGGGTTACAGAGGCACCCGCCTCGCGAAGCTTATCCAGTAAGGCGTCCAGATGATCGCCCCGCGCATTTTCTAAAATTACGTCGCCGCCCGTTGCAGCCACGGCGCACAAAAACGTACCCGCTTCAATACGATCGGCCACTACGCTGTGCGTACAGCCGTGCAGTTTTTTTACGCCCGTAATTGTGATGCGGCTCGTGCCGTGTCCCGTAATGTTTGCACCCATACTAATCAGCATTTCAGCAAGATCAGGAATTTCAGGCTCTTGCGCGGCGTTTTCTAAAACAGTTACGCCATCTGCTAAGCAGGCAGCCATTAAAAAGTTTTCTGTACCCGTCACGGTCACCATGTCGGTGGTGATGTGTGCGCCTTTGAGGCGCATCCAACCTTCAGGCAGGCGAGCATTCATGTAACCATGCGCTACATCAATGATTGCGCCCATGGCTTGCAAGCCCTTGATGTGCTGATCAACAGGGCGTGAGCCAATGGCGCAGCCGCCTGGCAGCGAGACAGTAGCCTTGCCAAAACGTGCCAAGAGCGGACCCAGTGCCAAGACTGATGCACGCATGGTTTTGACGAGTTCGTAGGGTGCTTCAGGCTTATTCAGCGCAGCCGCATTCAGCGTGACCACGCCATCATCAGATCGCTCAAAAGCCACGCCCATGTTACGAATCAGACGTTCCATCGTGACGACGTCTTGTAGGCGTGGCACGTTTTTAAGCGTCACACTATCTGCCGTCAACAGCGCCGCGCATAGCTCGGGGAGAGCGGCGTTTTTAGCACCAGAGATACAGACTGTGCCATGCAAGGCGCGTCCGCCACGAATCAAAAGTTTATCCATGAAATCTTGTGGCTAGAGAGGCTGAGAGGGAATAGTAAATGGTGCCGGAGAGATGAATCGAACACCCGACCTTCTCATTACGAATGAGCTGCTCTACCGACTGAGCTACACCGGCACACCAAAGCGGCAAATTATAAACGTGACCCGAAGGGCAAAAGCGTTGATTAATGCTTCGTCGGACTGGCGGGCAACAAAATTGAATCGCTATTTTTGAGCAGTCGATCAGTGTGACTCAACAACTCAGAGCC
Organism: Comamonadaceae bacterium; assembly: GCA_947450645.1. GTDB lineage: Bacteria > Pseudomonadota > Gammaproteobacteria > Burkholderiales > Burkholderiaceae_C > JASGCK01. Next base: position 17,902 of record CANFWH010000005.1, read on the forward strand.
TTTAGCAAACTCGTCATCAGTCAGCGGCACGGGCGCACGTTCTAGCGCCACTTCCAGTACGCGATCAATCCAGCGAACGGGAATGATTTCGACATTGTTTTTGACGTTATCAGGAATGTCGGCCAAGTCTTTAATGTTGTCTTCAGGAATGATCACAGTTTTGATGCCGCCGCGCAGCGCCGCGAGCAACTTCTCTTTCAAACCGCCAATCGCGGTGACTTCGCCGCGCAAGGTGATTTCACCTGTCATCGCGACATCGGCGCGCACAGGAATACCTGTGAGTGCTGAGACCATCGCGGTGGTCATGGCTGCACCAGCGCTGGGTCCGTCTTTAGGCGTGCCGCCATCGGGCACGTGGATGTGGATGTCTTTTTTTTCGAATACATCGTCGCGTATGCCAAGAAAGCGTGCTCTGCTGCGAACCACGCTGCGTGCGGCTTCCACGGATTCCTTCATTACATCGCCCAGCGACCCTGTACGTGTGATATTGCCCTTGCCAGGCATGACCGCAGTCTCGATAGTGAGTAAGTCGCCGCCGACTTCCGTCCACGCCAACCCAACGACTTGACCGACTTGGTTTTGCTTTTCTGCGCGGCCGTAGTTGAACTTGCGCACGCCTAAAAAGCCCATCAAATTGTCTGCATTGACTGTGACGCTTGCGCCGTAGGTTTTGAGTTGAATGCCTTTGACGACTTTGCGGCAAATGCTAGAGAGATCGCGCTCTAAATTACGCACACCTGCTTCGCGCGTGTAATAGCGCACCATGTCCCTGATCGCATCTTCAGTGACCAACAATTCTTCGGGCGCAAGGCCATTGTTTTTGAGCTGCTTGGGCAGCAAATAACGCATGGCAATATTTGTTTTTTCGTCTTCCGTATAGCCCGACAAACGAATCACTTCCATGCGGTCGAGCAGGGCAGGCGGGATGTTGAGTGTGTTCGATGTCGCGACAAACATCACGTCGCTCAGATCAAAATCAAGCTCGACGTAGTGATCGCTAAACGTATGATTTTGTTCAGGATCAAGCACCTCTAAAAGAGCACTTGATGGATCGCCGCGCACGTCCGAGCCAATTTTGTCAATCTCATCCAGTAAAAAAAGTGGATTACGCGTCCCAATTTTGCTGAGGCTTTGCAAGAGCTTACCTGGCAATGCTCCAATATAGGTTCGGCGGTGGCCGCGAATCTCAGCCTCGTCTCGCATACCGCCCAGCGCCATGCGAACGTACTTTCGTCCTGTGGCTTTGGCGATCGATTGTCCAAGGGATGTCTTGCCTACGCCAGGAGGACCCACCAAACACAGGATGGGTGCTTTGAGCTTTCCTACGCGCTGCTGCACCGCGAGATATTCCAATATACGCTCTTTGACCTTATCGAGTCCAAAGTGGTCTTCGTTTAATACGCTATCGGCCAAAATGAGATCGTGCTTGATCTTGGTCTTTTTGCTCCAAGGCAAACTAATCAGAACATCGACGTAGTTACGAATGACCGTGGCCTCGGAAGCCATAGCCGACATGGTCTTCAGCTTTGCGACCTCTTTAAGCGCTTTTTTTTCTGCCTCTTTGGACATCTTGGATTGCTTGATTTTTTTCTCAAGCGCGGCAACATCAGCCCCGTCTTCTCCGTCGTTCAATTCTTTTTGAATTGCCTGAGCTTGTTCGCGCAAGTAGTAGTCGCGCTGATTTTTGTCAACCGCTTTTTTAACTTGACCGCGAATTTTTTTATCAACATTCAAAATTTCAATTTCACCCTCAAGTTGAGAGAGCAAAATTTTCATTCGAGCGGTCACGTCATCGGTTAAAAGAATCGCTTGCTTTTGCACAAGCTTAAATGGCACGTGTGAGCTAATCGTGTCCGTCATGCGGCTCATGTCATCTAAGCCTGCAATGGACGCCATGATTTCACTGGGAATGCGGCGGCTAAGTTTGGTATAGGTTTCAAAGCGCTCAATCACGGCACGACGCAAAGCTTCTTGCGCTGTTTTTTGCTTCTCACTGAGCTTGAAGCCCTCCAGCGATTCCACTGGAATTTGCGGTGTGACTTCGGCTGCAAAGATAGCACCTTCCATCAATCGGATGTCGTGCACTTTGGCACGTTGCAAGCCTTCAATTAACACCTTGACCGTGCCATCAGGTAATTTCAGCATTTGCAAAATGTTACCTACGCACCCCACATCGAACATGTCGGACATGGTCAATTCATCATTTTTATCCTCTAGAGCAGAATCACCCAGGGCGTTAGTTGGAGCAGGTTTCTTACCGTTTTTCTCAAGTTCAGTCGCCGTATCTTTTTGTGTCAGCAGCAGCACGCGCTTGGCACTATTCATAGCGATCTCAAGAGCTCGAATGCTTTTGGGTCTGCCCACAAACAACGGGATCACCATTTTGGGATACATCACCACATCACGCAGTGGCACCAGCGGTAGCACTGTGGTAACGCTCTCTAAAAGCATTTGTGTAGACATAAGTCGGTACTTTTTAAGCCGCCTTGGCTTCTTTGCGCAAGACCAAGAGGGGCGGGCGGTTCTCGGTGATTGTTCCTGCGTCAAAGACGACTTTTTCCACGTTGCTCCTGCTTGGCAAATCGAACATGGTGTCAATCAACGCTTGTTCAAAAATAGAGCGTAGACCGCGCGCGCCTGTTTTTCGCTTGATGGCTTTTTTGGCAATCGCGGTAAGTGCTTCAGGGCGAACATCAAGGTCGACGCCTTCGAGCGCCAGCATTTGCGCATATTGCTTCACTAACGCATTTTTAGGCTCGGTGAGAATGGAGACGAGTGCATCCTCGCTCAACTCTTCTAGTGTTGTAACGACAGGTAAGCGGCCAATGAGCTCGGGGATGAGTCCGTATTTGATCAAATCCTCGGGTTCGACATCTTTAAAGAGATCAGTTAAATTGCGATTGCTTTTGCTCTTCACGGTCGCGCCAAAGCCAATACTGGTGGACTCTGTACGCGATTCAATCACTTTGTCTAGTCCCGCAAATGCCCCGCCGCAAATGAACAAAATATTGGTTGTATCGATTTTTAAAAATTCAGAATTTGGCACTTTGCGCCCACCCGCTGGCGGCACGCTAGAGACCGTGCCCTCCACAATCTTGAGCAACGCTTGCTGCACGCCTTCACCCGACACATCACGCGTAATGGATGGGTTCTCAGTCTTGCGCGAAATTTTGTCAATCTCATCAATAAACACAATGCCTTGCTGGGCTTTAGCCACATCGTAATCGCAGGCTTGCAAAAGCTTAGTAATGATGCCTTCCACGTCTTCGCCGATATAACCTGCCTCGGTGAGTGTGGTGGCGTCTGCCATCGCAAAAGGCACGTCTAAAGTGCGAGCCAGTGTTTGCGCGAGCAGTGTTTTGCCAGAGCCTGTTGGGCCAATCAACAAGATGTTGCTCTTGGAGAGTTCGACATCGCCTTTTTTAGCTTTAGCTTGAAAACGAATGCGCTTGTAATGGTTGTAGACGGCCACTGCCATGGCGCGCTTGGCACTGTCTTGGCCAATGACGTAGCTGTCCAAATGGCGCTTAATCTCTGCTGGCGTGGGTACGCCGTCTTTGATTTCTTTGGCAATCACGCCAGGCAGCTCTTCTTCTAAAACGCCATTGCACAAGTCGATGCACTCATCGCAAATAAAAACATTGGGACCCGCTATGAGCTTGCGTACTTCGGCTTGGTCTTTATTGCAAAACGAGCAGGACAAAGGCGCAAGTGCCGTGCCCGTTGCTTTGGCAGTTGTTTTTTCTATGCTCGGTTTTTTATCAGCCATCGTGTGTGATGAAAATTAGTTGGCAATAGGTGTCTCGCCGCTTGAGCGCTTAGCAATCACTTGATCCACAAGGCCATACGCCATGGTCTCTTCGGCGCTCATCCAATAGTCACGTTCCATGTCCTTAGCGATTTTTTCTAGCGATTGTCCTGTGCGTTCAGCGAGAATTTTATTCAATTGCTCACGTGTTTTTAAAATTTCACGGGCTGAAATTTCAATATCGGCGGCCGTACCGCGTGCGCCACCCGAAGGCTGATGAATCATCACGCTGGCGTTAGGTAACGCAATGCGTTTGCCCTTCGCACCAGCCGCAAGTAAAAATGCACCCATGCTAGCCGCCATTCCTGTGCAAAGTGTGGAGACGTCAGGCTTGATAAAGTTCATCGTATCGAAAATAGCCAAGCCTGCACTGACCGACCCGCCTGGTGAATTGATGTAGAGAAAGATGTCTTTCTCTGGATTTTCGCTCTCCAAAAACAGCATTTGCGCAACCACGAGGTTAGCCATGTAGTCTTCAACAGGGCCAACCAAAAAGATGATGCGCTCTTTAAGCAGACGTGAGTAAATGTCGTAAGCACGTTCACCGCGCCCCGAAGTTTCAATCACCATGGGCACCATACCCAATCCTTGAGTTCCCTCTACGACGTCGGTACCGCGAGACGGATGAAAAATGGAATGCATGGTGTTGTCCTTTAAATTAGAGGCGAATGAATTATTGCTGAGCCATCAGCTCATCGAATTCAATCGACTTGGGGACGACTTTAGCGTTTGCAAGTACGAATTCCGTCACGTTGTTTTCCATCAAGATCGCGTCGACTTCACCGAGGCGCTGGCGGTCACCCATGTACCACTTTATCACCTCTGCTGGTTTCTCGTAGCTGGCGGCTAAGTCGGCAACGTGCGCTTTGATTTGCTCCATCGTGGTTTGCAGATTATTGGCTTTGACCAGTTCTGACACGATCAGTCCGAGGCGCACGCGACGTTCGGCTTGTGGTGTAAAAATTTCAGTTGGGATTGGCGCTTTGTCCGCATCCTTGATGCCGCGCTGCTTGAGCTCGGCGCGAGCGCCCTCGACCATGCGATCGACTTCCGATTGCACGATCGCTTTTGGCAAATCCAGCTCGGCGTGGTTGATGAGTGCATCCATCACAGCGACTTTATTTTTATTCACTAAACGGAATTTCACTTCGCGCTCAAGGTTATTACGAATGTCAGCCTTAAGGCCAGCCACTGTTGCATCTTTTACGCCAAGTGATTTCGCGAGTTCGTCGTTAATTTCTGGCAGATGTGCGGCTTCATTCTTTTTAATTGTGACCATAAAGTCAGCGGTTTTGCCAGCGACCTCTTTGCTCTGGTAATCAGCTGGAAAGTCAAGCGGGAACGTCTTGCTCTCACCCGGCTTCATGCCGCGCACGGCATCGTCAAACTCTTTGAGCATTTGGCCTTCGCCAACCAAGAACTGGAAGTCGCTTGCCTTGCCGCCGTCAAACAGTTCACCATCAATTTTTCCTTCAAAGTCCACGGTCACGCGGTCGCCAGCTTCTACGCTCGCATCCATACCGCGCTGGGCAAAGCTGCGGCGCTGCTTTTGCAAAATCGCCACGGTTTTGTCGATGGCAGCATCGGTCACTTCGGACGTGTATTTTTGAATTTCTGCGGTCTTTAAATCTTTAATCGTCACAGTCGGATAGATTTCAAACAAAGCTTCAAATCTCAAATCGTCGCTACCCTCCAAGGCGTCCAACTCACTGATCTTGGGTTGACCTGCGACGTTGACTTGCGCTTCAACCACCGCGTCGTTAAACGCACGACCGACATGCTCATTCATGACTTCATATTGAGCTGAATAGCCATACTGCTGCGACACCACGCTCATTGGCACTTTGCCTGGGCGAAAGCCTGCCATTTTGGCCGTCTTCGCAATCTTTTTGAGGCGCGTTTCAACTTCGGTGCTGAGGGCCTTAGCGGAGAGAGTCAGGATAATTTTTCGCTCTAATTTGTCGAGCGTTTCAACGGTAACAGCCATGGTGCAAGTGCCTTCAAGGGATGAGTAAAAAAAGAAAAATTTGGTGCGCGAGGGGGGACTCGAACCCCCACACCATTGCTGGCGTCAGGACCTAAACCTGGTGCGTCTACCAATTTCGCCACCCGCGCTTCTAAAATTCAAAGAGAATTAGGTCAACCGTCTATTTTAGCTTCATGTCAGTTCAGCATTACGAAAATTTCCCCATCGCATCATTTTTATGCCCTAAGCGGTTGCGCCCAGCCGTGGCTAGTCTGTATTGGTTTGCGCGCACGGCGGACGATTTGGCGGATGAGGGGGGTATTCCTAGTGAGCAGCGACTTGCGGATTTAACCGCTTACCGAGCCGATTTGACAAGCGTACTGCAAGGCGAGACGCCAAGCGCACGCTGGCAGGGTTTGTTTCAAGCGCTTTGCAAGTATGCGCTGGCTAAAGTTCCATTTCCCAATCATCATCTGTACGCATTGTTAGATGCGTTTGAAAAAGACGTCCGTGATACCGCTGCAAGCTATTGCTATCAAACAAGAAGCGAGTTGCTCGCATATTGCCAGCTTTCGGCCAATCCTGTTGGTCGATTGATGCTGCATTTTTTTGATGTGGACGATGATCTATCTAAAACACAAAGCGACGCGATATGTAGCGCTTTGCAACTCATCAATTTTTGGCAGGACGTGAGCGTGGACGTGCCGCGCGGCCGCTTCTATGTACTGCCCGCCGAGGCCGAATCCCTGCAAGCCTTATGTGGATGGGCTCGCGGGCTGATGATGGCTGGTAGTCCTTTGTGCAAAAGGCTTAGCGGAAATGCCTCTTGGCGATTTGGTTTCGAGCTCAGGTTGGTTGTGCAAGGCGGGCTTCGCATTTTGGACAAAATTGAAGCGCAAGGTTTTGATACAACATTGAGCCGCCCAAAGATAAATAAATGGGACGCGCCGCTGATTTTGTGGCGTGCTCTATTGATGTTCAGATGATCTGATGTAATGGCCACTATGACGAACCCTCAAACCTACGTCCAAGAAAAAGCGGCTCAATCTGGAAGCAGCTTTTATTACGCGTTTTTGTTTTTGCCCAAACCCAAACGCGCCGCGATTACCGCCTTCTACGCTTTTTGCCGTGAAGTGGACGACGCAGTGGATGAGACCATGGACGCTGGCGTGGCTGCGACCAAACTAGCTTGGTGGCACAAAGAAGTGCTGGACGCTTTTGCGGGACAAGCGCATCACCCTGTGATGCTCGCCCTAATGCCAGCCCTTGCTACGCTTGGCTTGCAAGGTAGCGTGCGTGCTGAACATCTCCTGCAGATTATTGAAGGCTGTGAGATGGATCTCACGCAAACGCGTTATCTCGATCAAGCTAATTTAAAGCAATATTGCCACTTGGTCGCTGGCGTGGTGGGCGAAGTAGCGGCGCATATTTTTGGACAAATAGATGCCTCGCCCAACGGGGCGACGACGGCTTACGCGCACACGCTTGGGCAAGCGCTACAGCTCACCAACATCTTGCGCGACGTGGGCGAAGATGCACGCAAAGGTCGCATTTATTTGCCTATGTCTGAGCTGCAAAAATTTAACGTGAAGGCGCATGAGGTTTTGAATGCGATTCACTCAGAACGATTCGTTGCTCTCATGCGAGATCAAGCCGCTAAGGCACACCAGCTCTACGACGCGGCGCTTTCTATGTTGCCAAAAGATGACCATCGTGCGCAAAAACCAGGCCTAATGATGGCAGCGATTTATCATGATTTGTTGCGCGAGATCGAACGCTCTAACTTTCAGGTTTTGAATCAACGCATCAGCCTCACGCCACTGCGCAAATTTTGGTTGGCTTGGAAGGTGCAAGCGTTTGGGTGAGCTTGTTGATTAAAAATTACTGTATAGCCCGACGTAAAGTCCACGACTTGCGCCGTATTGCGGTGCGCCCACGCCCACGCCCGTGCCATCGCGCAGTAAGTAGCTTCTATCAAACAAATTAATCACGGCAATGCGTCCCTCGATCGTTCCTTCGCCCGAACGCCGCCACGTGTGCGTCAACGCTGCATTGACTGTGGTGTAGCTGGGCAGCGTGCTGGAATTGGGATCTCCGCCTGCGGGCGTATTGCGTAGTCCGCTACCATAAATGACATCGGCACTGATTTTTGAATCACCAAAACGATAGTGCCCGCCGCTAGACGCAGAGAGCGTTTGGTTGTGATCGAGATAGACAGAATGGTTGCCGATATAGGCAAGCTCGCTAGCTGAAAACAGCGATTGTCCCGAGACGATGTTTTGCCCTTGCGCCGTCGCGTGCGTCACATTCAAAAACGTACCCCAGCGGCGTTCGGTGTAAATTGCCGATAACTCTAGTCCTTTGGCGTAACCCATTTGGTAGTTGAAGGGCGAGAGGATGAGAGCTTGACCAAACTGACCTTCATCAATCAAGTTGGTTATTTTTTTGTAATACGCATTCGCGCCTATCGTGAGTTTGCTATTGACTTTTTGGCTCACGCCAAAATCAAAATATTGTGTGCGCTCGGCTTTCACGGGGCTGGAGGTTGGCACGCTGGCGGCGGCTGTTGTGCCTGTGTACAGATTAATACTGCTTTGCGAGGCTAACTCTTGCGGCGGCGGCGTGAAATAGTGCGAATAGCCTGCGTGATAAGACGTGCTCTCGCTCGGTTTGTATGCCAAGTTTAAGCGTGGACTGAGTTGTTGCTCTTGGATAAAAGCGCTAACGGTATCAAAACGCAGCCCATAGTTGACAGTGAGTGGCTTAGAGATGTGCCATTCATCTTGCACATAAAGACTCGAAAGCATGCCCCTTTGGCTGGAGTTATCAATGATGCTGACAGGGGTTGTGCTGGTTGGAGTCCCTGCGTTATTGGCAGGAAAAGCGCTGACAAAGTTGTTGCTTTGTGTCTGTTGGCGCGTGTAGGCCATGCCCAAGCGTAGCGTATGAGCACTGCCTAATTTGTTGCTCAGATCAAACTGCAAACCATTTGCTGAATTGGAGCGCATCGTGTCTGATGCCGTTCCAAGGTAAGCCAAATCGGCATTGGTATCGGGCGTGTAATGCAGGCTAGAGTATTGGTTAAAAAATGAAGTTTGGTAGCTGATATCACCGACATTTTTTTGAAGCGATAAAACAAAAAAGCGATTCAATTCATTTTGGTTTTCATTGATTTGCGATGAAGCCACAGGGCTATATCCTGCTAACGAAAACTGTGGTGTTTGCGATGGATTGTTGGGAATTTGAAACTTGCCGTTGTAGGTACCAAATAACAGCCCAATCTTGGTCTGCTCATCCACGGCATACGATAGATTGCCAAAGGTTTTGCCCTGCGAGGTTTGATCGTGTAAGGCGTTAGCGCCAGCGACGGGATTTTCAATGCCTAGCGAATTGGCCATCAAACTACCCGAGAGGTAGTACCTAAAGCCGCTTTGTCCACCAAAAAACTCAGCACTGGGCTCTATGTGGTTATGGCTTCCTGCGAGCACGCCCACACGCCCGCCTGGCACGCTGTCACCTTCTTTGGTGGCGATGTCCACAATGCCCGCAGTGCGCAGTCCGTACTGGGCTGGTAATGCACCTGTGACGAAGTCCAAGCTATCGACCACGCGTGTGCTCATTGATTGTCCAAAGCCTGTAATGCTCTCGGGCAACTGCACGCCATCAATGCGGTACTGCACATTGCCATGGTCGCCGCGCACATGCAACGAGCCCGATCCTTTGGAGTCTTGCACCACACCTGGCAGGCGCAAAAGAACTTCATCGAGTGGCGTATCACTGCCTAGACTTTGCGAGTCAATCATTTGCGTATCAACGTGATAAACCGTAGCGCCAATTTTGGGCGAAAGATTGAGACTCGCAGCGGCACGACCCGATGTGACAACAATTGTTTCCATCGTGGGCGGAGTGGCGTCATCGGCGGCATGTGCGGCAAGATGAGCCATATTAAAAAAACAAAAAAGTAAAAAAAATCGAGACATAGCAACCTCGTCACAAAGCGGAAAAACTCCTTTTGCTTGTCGCAAAAAGAGCACGGCTTTTGGAGCGATCAGTCGATCGCTTACAAGGTTTGGGGTGGCCCGCAGCTTGGCGGCAGGACTAGCGCTGGTGCAGAAATAACGCTTGGCGCGTTTGGCACGAAAAGAATCATGTAGGCAACGACCGCCAGCATGAGCGCGGGTGCATGGAGCGTGGGTAGTTCAGCAACCTTATGCAACACCACGCTACAGATCGGGCAATCTTGCTCTTGCACCGTGCTGTCGTGGTAATGCCACATGGCTGTGCATACCAAGACCACAAAGGAAAACAGAGCCAGCATCAACCACGCACGCCTAGAAGCAGCTTCAAATGCAAGCTGCAAGGTCGCTGTAGTGGAAGAGGCGCGGTTTGCTAACATGAGTTCTAAGTATATGCACGCCAACACATTCCATTTTCCCCAGCCTAAGCCAGTAAAGCACATCGCCGTTATTGGTGCGGGTTGGGCGGGACTTGCCGCTGCCGTTCGCGCAGTGCAAGCAGGTCATCATGTCACGCTGTTCGAAGCCTCGCGAAGCCTTGGTGGGCGTGCCCGCGCGGTTGATGTCACGTTGCCAAATGGCAAATCCATCACCTTAGATAACGGGCAGCATGTGCTTTTGGGTGCGTACCGTGAGACGCTGGATTTAATGCAAACCGTGGGTGTTGATTTGAACCCCACCCTGACGCGGATGCCGATTGCATTGTCCACCTTTCAAACGCAGCGCTGGTCGTGGTTGGACTACACCTCGTTGGCTGCAAGCCTTATCGGATGGGGCTTGCGGGGTATGACTTGCCCAGACAGCACAACTGTCTTGGCTTTGAGCAAACGCGCCTCGCCAAAAGTATTTACTGATTTGATTGAACCGCTTTGCTTGTCGGCGCTCAACACCGCGCCAGCCGAGGCAAGCGGACGTGTTTTTCTGCGTGTTTTAAAAGATGCGTTTTCTAGTCGAGACAGCTCCGACATGTTGATTCCCAAAGTCGATTTATGCCGCGTCTTCCCAAGCCATGCCAGCTCTTGGCTGCAGGCCAGAGGCGCTGGCGTGCGCCTAGGCATAAGGGTTGCGAGCCTACTACCATTACAAAACGAATTTGACCACATGGTTGTGGCCACACCGCCTTGGGAAGCAGCGCGACTACTGCGCGATATTGCCCCAGATTGGGCGGCAAGTGTGGATGCGCTTGCGTACCGCGCCATAGCGACGGTGTATGCGCAATCGCCCGCTGATTTCAAGATGCCAAAACCCATGCTGGCATTGTCAAGCGATGCGCAAAATCCCGCGCAGTTTGTGTTTGCAAGACGTGAGGAAAAAGGGTTGTTGGCCTTTGTCGTCAGTGATTCAAAAGGCGAGCGCGAAGAGCTTGAGCGACTCGTTTTGGCACAGGGCAAAGCCATACTGGGTGTGGCTTTGCAGCCCGTGTCGACCATCGTAGAAAAGCGCGCCACGTTTGCCTGTACAGCGCAAATCAAAAGACCCGCGAAGCTTTCACTTGCGGGCCTGTCTGTCGTTGGCGATTACGTTGACGGGCCTTATCCGTCCACCATTGAGGGCGCTGTTTTAAGCGCCGCCCAATTTAAACTTTAAACGCGTTTACGGTACTCGGCCGTACGTGTATCAATCTCAACCTTGTCGCCTTGCGCCACAAAAATTGGCACACCGATTTCTAAGCCTGTGGCAATTTTGGCGGGCTTCAAAACCTTGCCCGATGTGTCGCCTTTAACGGCTGGCTCGGTCCAAGTGATTTCGCGCACCACGCTGGTTGGCAGCTCGACGGAGATGGCTTTTTCTTCGTAGAACACAACTTCTAGTTCCATGCCGTCTTCTAGGTAATTGAGCGCGTCGCCCATGTTTTCGGCTTCGACTTCGTATTGGTTGAACTCGGTGTCCATGAGGATGTACATAGGATCAGCAAAGTAGGAATAGGTGCAATCTTTTTTGTCGAGAATGACTTGGTCCATTTTGTCGTCGGCTTTAAACACGACTTCGGTACCAAAGTTAGCGATCAAGCTCTTGAGCTTCATACGCACGGTGGCGCTGTTGCGACCACCACGGCTGTATTCAGTTTTGAGCACGACCATCGGGTCTTTGCCATGCATAATGACGTTTCCAGCGCGGATTTCTTGAGCGGTTTTCATAATAAATTGCTTCGGGTTAGTTGAAAATAGGCAACCGCGCATTTTACCTGTACATGGCAAACATATTTTTTAGGGGGCAATCATGCCTACGAATGAACTCATCATGGATACACAAAGTTTACTAAACGCCCAGGCTGGCGAGTCGCATGGCTTAACACGTCGAACTGCGGTGAAAGCTGCACTGGGCGTGGGCTACGCGGCAGCGGCAGCGCCGTTGATGGCACAAACGGCGATTAAAACTTCGAACGAAGGCTTGATCGCTGGCGAAGTCATCATTGACGTAGGCGGCTTCAAAATGAATGCCTACCGCGCCGCGCCTTCGGGCAAAACCAATTTGCCAATCATCTTGGTCGTGCAAGAAATTTTTGGTGTCCACGAATACATTGCCGATACTTGCCGTCGCTTTGCAAAGCTGGGTTATATGGCGATTGCGGCTGAACTCTATCAACGTCAAGGCGATGCCAGCACCTACAACAACATTGCCGATTTGATACGCGAACTCGTTGATAAAGTGAGTGATGCGCAGGTCATGGGTGACTTAGATGCGTGCGTGGCTTGGGCGGGCAACAACGGCGGTGACACCAAGCGCCTAGCAATTACGGGTTTTTGCTGGGGCGGACGCATTACGTGGCTGTATGCAGCGCACAGCAAGGCTGTGAAAGCTGGTGTCGCATGGTATGGACGTTTAGTGGGTGAGCCGTCTAGCCTCTTCCCCAAGAACCCTGTGGACTTAGTGGGCAGCTTCCATGCGCCTGTGCTCGGACTTTATGGACGTGCGGATGCGGGTATCCCGATGAGCTCGCTGGCGCTTATGCAAAACAAACTCGAAGGCTCCAAAAACAAAATTGCGAAGGCTTGCAATTTTGTAACCTACGAAGATACGGGGCACGCTTTCCATGCAGACTATCGTGCAAGCTATCGCAAAGGCCCTGCCGAGGACGGCTGGGCAAAGGCGATCGAGTGGTTTAAGCAACACGGCGTGTAATGCTGATTGGTAGCATTCTTTTTGCCACGCTGTTGGCGGGCATTGGCAGCGTTTGGTTAGCGGCATTGCTTGGGTTTTGGGCGTTTGCACGCTTTAACGATCAGTTGCTGAGTCTTGCTGCGGGTGCGCTCTTAGCCACCGCTTTTATGCACTTGCTGCCCGAAGCTTTTGAGCATGCTACTGCGGCAGGTATTACCCCGCAGGCTCTATTCACGGCGCTTCTCACGGGACTTGTTTTTTTCTTTTTGCTAGATAAGGCCGAGCTTTATCACCACGGGCATGAGCACCACGAGCACACGGATCATAGTCATCACGACCATGCACACGATCACTCTCACGGTGCGCGTAGCGGTGGCTCATGGGCGGTTTTGTTTGGTGACAGCATTCATGCCTTTGGCGATGGCATTGTGATCGCAGCCGCGTTTATGGTGAATGCGCAACTAGGTTGGGCAGCAGCTTTGGCGGTACTTGCGCACGAGGTGCCGCATCATATGGGCGATTTGATTGTGCTAGGGCAAGGCGCAAGCCTTCCAAACACGAAACGCGGGGCGCTCATCAAAGTGAGCTTGGCTGGAACCGTCACTGCCATTGGGGGATTGGTTGGGTATGTGCTATTGGCAAGGCTTGAAAGCTATTTGCCGTATTTTTTGGTTGTGGCGGCCAGCAGCTTTATCTACGTAGCCCTAGCCGATTTAATTCCGCAATTACAGCGTCGCATGAGCCTTGGCGAGACGTTCAAGCAAGTAGCGTGGTTGTTGGCAGGGATGTTGTTGGTGATTGTTGTGACAGGTATGTCACATTAAGACTTGAAAATGTGTGCATGAGAAATCTTTGTATATGTGCGGTAGTTCTTGGATTTTTACCAGCCCTTGTCCGTGCGCAAGACACGGCATCTCCAGAACCCGAGCGCTGGAATGGGTATTTTCAATCAACCTTAATTCGGCAAAACAAGCCAGCATTTAATTCACCATACTTGGGGCAAAATAGTTTGACAGGCGCAAATGCGCAGGGTTTTTCTTTGACGGGCACAGCGTTTTTAGGCCTGCGTTTGGCGGGCGATGCAACCCGTAGTACCGAGTTCTATTTGAATCCTGAAGCGGAGGCGGCGACTCCTTTTTCCAACTTGCAAGGTCTGGGTGGTCTAACCAATAGCGAGCAGCAAAAAGGTAGCGGCGGACAAATCAAAGCTTATGTGGCTAGGGCGTTCATTAGGCAAACATGGGGTTCGGGTGATGCCAACTCCGAACGTGAGACCGTGGTATCAGGACTGAATCAGTTGGCACAGTCGCGTGACACGAGTCGAACCGTGCTTACGGTAGGCAAGATTGCCGTGGGGGACATTTTTGATCAAAATAGTTATGCACATGATGCAAGAACGCAGTTCATCAACTGGGCCTTCATGACGCATGGCGCGTATGACTTTGCCTCAGATGCAAAAGGCTATACGTGGGGTGCCGCACTCGAGTACATCCAGCCCAGGTGGGCGCTGCGGGCGGGGCGATTTATCGAGCCGCGCACATCAAACGGACAGCCGCTGAATTGGAATATTTTTAAAAGCTACGGCGATCAAGTGGAGTACGAGCGCGGTTACTCCGTTGGTGCGCAAACGGGTAAATGGCGAGCGCTACTGTTTCGCAATAGCGCCATCATGGGTAACTATGTTGATGCGCTCGCTCAGGGGCAAAGTCTCGGCAGTGCGCCCAATTTCGACACGACACGCCGCAATCAAACTAAGGTGGGCGCTGGCCTTGCGGTGGAGCAAACGCTCTCTAAAAATGTAGGATTTTTTGCTCGCATTGCAGCGAACGATGGCAAGTCCGAGGACTACTCGTTTACGCAAGTTGATCGCTCTATCTCTACAGGCCTATCGTTCTCGGGCGTCAGCTGGAATCGCTCCGAAGACAAGCTGGGCGTGGCTTTAGGAATGAATGGGTTATCGGATGCTCATCGTGCGTACTTAGCGGCAGGTGGGTATGACTTTGTACTGGGCGATGGCAAACTCCCCAACTACAAACCCGAAACAATTGCCGAGACTTACTATGCGTGGAAGCTAGGACGACATCAACAAATCAGTGCGAATTTTCAGTGGATTAAAAACCCCGCCTACAACGCCGACCGCGGCCCTGTGCAGGTGTACGGTGTGCGTTGGCACATAGAGCTTTAAAGTAATCTTGCCTTGGCTGCGAGGTACTCTCGCTTGAGGCGTGCCACAAACTCAGCCGTGCTGGTCACTTCTTTGATTGAGCCAATGCCTTGACCGCAGCCCCAAATATCTTTCCACGCTTTGGCGGAATTCTCGCCGCCGCCAAAGTTCATTTTGCTCGGGTCGCTTTGCGGCAAGTTGTCAGGATCCATGCCTGCTGCCACGATGGAACCCTTTAAGTAATTGCCATGAATGCCCGTATAGAAATTGCTATACACGATGTCGTCCGAATTGCTCTTGGTAATCATCTCTTTGTAGCCATCGACAGCGCGTGCTTCGTGTGTGGCAATAAACGCCGAGCCAATGTAGGCAAGGTCTGCGCCCATGGCTTGCGCTGCGAGTACCGCGCCGCCTGTGGAGATAGCGCCTGACAAAACCAACGGACCATCAAACCATTCGCGGATTTCTTGGATCATGGCAAACGGCGATTTCACACTAGCGTGTCCACCTGCACCTGCGGCCACCGCAATCAAACCCGTCGCGCCTTTTTCAATCGCTTTGTGTGCGAACACATTGCTAATGATGTCGTGCAGCGTGATGCCGCCCCAAGCTTTCACAGCGGTGTTCACATCTTCGCGCGCGCCCAAGCTGGTAATCACGATAGGCACTTTGTACTTCTCGCAAACCGCCATGTCATGCTCCAAACGGTCGTTGCTTTTGTGCACGATTTGATTAATGGCGAATGGCGCAGCTGGCGCGGTTGGATTCGCCGCGTTGTAGGCCGCCAGCGTCTCGGTGATTTCAGCCAGCCAGTCCTCAAGCTGCGCAGCAGGGCGGGCATTGAGCGCAGGCATTGAGCCCACTACTCCCGCTTTGCATTGCTCAATCACAAGCTTTGGGGTGCTGATGATGAACATCGGTGAAGCGATGATGGGCAGCGGGAGATTGGCGAGGACGGGTGGGAGGAGTTTGGACATGGTGTTTTAGGTGCTATTTGAAAATTGAAATCAAGTTAATTGCCAAATGGCGAGAGCCCACATCGCAAACAGGAGAAGGCCGCTTGCTAGAAAAATCTTAAACCGATGCATGACTTTGTTATAGCCCATATGGACAAAGCTGTGCCAAGAACGCAGCGCCACATAACCCCATGCAAGACCAAGCAGGACGGGGCTTAGCGCTTTGGTGTTGAACATCAAAATGATGCAGAGTACATAAAACAGCGTGGGTAATTCAAACAAATTTTTGTAGTTATCCGCGCCCTTGGTGTTTTTGAGTACAGCGGATAGTTGTGAGCTACTAGGCGCAGATTGCGGATGAATGCGCCGCGCAGTCATTTCAGCAATGCGTTCTTTGAGCATGGCAAACATCACGATAAAGGTGAGTGCCACTAGGGCAACCACGGGGTATAAAAACTCTGGATGCGCCATGGATTGACTCCTTAAAAACTATCAAGCGCCATCGCAGTCACGCTACCCGCACCATCCACGATGCTGCTTTTGATGCCTTCTGCCTTGCTCAAAATATGCTCGGCATAAAACTGAGCGGTATTGATTTTGGCTTGCATGAAAGCTGCATCGTTACCTTTGGCAAGTTCTTCTTCAGCCACCAAAAGCGAGCGTGCGAGCTGCCAGCCAGCTACGACATTGCCAGCCAGCATGAGGTAAGGCACGCTGCCTGCAAAGACCGCGTTAGGTGATGCTTTGGTATTGCCTGCGACAAAGTCGATGACCTCGATCAAGGCTTTTCTAGCGGCGGTGAGTTGCTTAGAAACTGCCTTGCAGGCCACACTGGCTGTGGCTTGCGACAGGAGCACTTTTTCTGTCACTTCAATTTGAGCGCAAATCGCTTTGGCGGTTTGGCCGCCATCACGCGCTGTTTTTCGCCCCACTAAATCGTTGGCTTGAATCGCGGTTGTGCCTTCATAGATAGGCAAAATTTTTGCATCGCGATAGTATTGCGCGGCGCCTGTCTCTTCCATAAAGCCCATACCGCCGTGGACTTGCACGCCAAGGCAGGTGACCTCTTGGCTCATCTCAGTGGAGTAGCCTTTGACGAGCGGGACGAGAAATTCGTAGAACGCTTGATTTTGCTTGCGTGTGTCTGCGTCCGCGTGGTGATGCGCGGCATCGTAGGCAGACGCGGCTACTGCCGCCATTGCGCGACAGCCCTCGGTGTAGGCGCGCATGGTCATCAGCATGCGGCGCACATCGGGGTGGTGAATGATTGGGGCGCTTGCTGCTATCGAGCCATCGACGGGACGACTCTGCACTCGGTCACGTGCATAAGCCACGGCCTTTTGATAGGCTCGGTCCGCGACCGCAACGCCTTGAACGCCTACGCCAAAGCGGGCGGCGTTCATCATGATGAACATGTACTCTAAGCCGCGATTTTCTTGGCCAACCAGGTAACCAATTGCACCGCCGTGATCACCAAACTGCAGCACCGCAGTTGGTGAAGCTTTGATGCCCAATTTGTGTTCGATGCTCACGCATTGAACGTCATTACGAGCACCAAGTGAGCCATCTTTGTTGACTAGAAATTTAGGCACCACAAATAGCGAAATGCCTTTTACGCCTTCGGGCGCACCTTGCACTCGCGCTAACACGAGATGCACGATATTCTCGGCCATGTCGTGCTCGCCATAGGTGATAAAAATCTTCGTCCCAAATACTCTGAACGTCCCATCAGGCAAGGGTTCGGCGCGGGTTCGCACAGCTGCCAAATCGCTGCCCGCTTGCGGCTCGGTCAGGTTCATCGTGCCTGTCCATTCGCCACTCACCAGCTTGTCCAAATAGGTGGTTTTGAGATCATCTGATCCAGCGGTCAGCAGTGCTTCAATCGCACCGTCCGTCAACATGGGGCACAGGGCAAAGCTGAGGCTGGCTGAGTGCAGCATCTCGACGCATGCCGCACCAATGGTTTTGGGTAAGCCTTGGCCGCCACACTCTGGCGGATGCTGCAAGCCCTGCCAGCCACCCGCACAAAACTGCGCGTAGGCTTCTTTAAAGCCCTTGCTCGTCACGACTTTGTTGCCAGCCTCCCAATACGAAGGCGCCACATCGGACGGGTGATTCAAAGGGGCAACCACGTTCTCGTTGAACTTGGCGCATTCTTCTAAAACGGCTTGCGCCGTGTCAAGTCCGGCATCTGCAAAGGCTTCGATTTGTGTGAGCTGTTCAAGTCCAGCCAAATACTGGATATTGAACATCATGTCTTTGACTGGGGCGCGGTAGCTCATAGTGTTGCAACCAACTCAGGCACGGCAGCAAAGAGGTCGGCCACCAAGCCGTAATCTGCGACGCTAAAAATCGGTGCTTCGGGGTCTTTGTTAATCGCGACGATGACCTTGCTGTCCTTCATGCCGGCCAAGTGCTGAATCGCGCCGCTGATGCCGCATGCCACATAGAGCTGCGGTGCCACAATCTTGCCCGTCTGACCCACTTGCCAATCGTTAGGCGCATAGCCTGCATCAACCGCGGCGCGAGACGCACCGAGCGCTGCGCCCAGCTTGTCTGCCAGCGGCGTCATCACTTCGTTGAACTTTTCGCTAGAACCAAGGGCTCGTCCACCGCTGACGATGATTTTGGCTGCGGTCAATTCTGGCCTATCGTTCTTCGCGATTTCACTACCCATGAATGCGCTCTTACCTTGGGAAGCCACGCTGGCTAAGGCTTCCACAGGTGCCGAACCGCCCGTGCTGGCTGCTGGATCAAAGCCCGTGGTACGCACGGTGAGCACGTGGATACTGTCGATGGACTGCACGGTGGCAATTGCATTACCTGCGTAGATGGGGCGCTCAAACGTATCAGCGGAGATGACTTTCGTCACGTCTGATAGCTGCGCGACATCCAGTTTCGCCGCCACGCGCGGCGCAATGTTTTTACCGCTGGCGGTTGCTGGGAACAAGATATGGGAATAGTTGGAAGCAATCGCGAGGACTTGCGCCGCTACTTCTTCGGCAAGGCCATGTTCAAAATAAGCTGCGTCGGCATGCAAGACTTTGGTCACGCCAGCAATCTGGGAAGCCGCGCTGGCCGCGGCTTGCGCACCAGATCCCGCCACCAAGACATGGACATCAGCGCCGCAAGCCAGTGCTGCGGTGACGGTGTTGAGAGTGGCACCTTTAACGGATGCGTTGTTGTGTTCGGCAATAACAAGAATAGACATTTGGAATTCCTTAGATAACTTTAGCTTCAAGCTTTAACTTAGCAACCAGCGTTGCCACATCAGGCACGATGACACCCGCACCGCGCTTGGCGGGCTCAGCCACTTTGAGCGTTTTAATGCGCGGAGTCACATCCACGCCGAGATCTTCGGGCTTGAAGATGTCCATTTGCTTTTTCTTCGCCTTCATGATGTTAGGCAGCGTCACGTAGCGCGGCTCGTTTAGGCGCAAGTCGGTGGTGATCACCGCTGGAAGGCTGATAGACAGAGTCTCGAGTCCGCCATCGACTTCGCGCGTGACTGACGCTTTGCCGTCAGCTATTTCCACTTTCGATGCAAACGTGGCTTGCGGAATGTCCGCTAAAGCCGCCAGCATTTGACCCGTTTGATTGCAGTCGTCGTCAATCGCTTGCTTGCCCAAAATGACTAACTGAGCGCCTTCTTTGTCCATCAAGGCTTTGAGCAGTTTGGCAACCGCGAGAGGTTGCAGCTCGACATCGGTTTCAACAAGGATGGCGCGGTCAGCGCCAATGGCCATCGCGGTGCGTAGCGTCTCTTGGCATTGGGTCACGCCGCAAGACACGGCAATCACTTCAGTGACAACGCCCTTCTCGCGCAAACGAGTCGCTTCTTCGACAGCAATCTCATCAAACGGATTCATGCTCATCTTGACCCCAGCGAGATCCATGCCCGTGCCATCGGACTTGACGCGCACTTTGACGTTGTAATCCACCACACGCTTGATAGCAACCAATACTTTCATAACCAGACTCCAAAGTTAAACAAAATTGACTGATCGATTCTAGGTGTTAGTCTTCGCTTGGACTGACGTATGCCGCATATGGCAAAGATATAAATAGAACGACCGTGCTTTTATTGTAAGTCAACTTAAGCACTTCCATTTCCGTTGAATGCTGAAATAAAAAATGGAGACAGCGATGCAGGTTTTAAGCGAAGAGAGCGTTCGGCATTTGTTAGTGCGGACGGGATTTACCCCAAGTCTTGCAGAGCTGCAACCCTTTGTGGGTATGGCTTCCGAGGCCGCTGTCGATCGCATCCTCATTGCGGCGCAACAAAACAAAACGACGGGAGCCTTGCCTGCATTCATCGCAGCATCCACTTTCACGCCGCCGCGCGAACTCAAAACGCAGGAGGAGCGCCAAGCGCAGCGTCGCACGCAAATCTTAGAAGGCGTGGACATGAAGCAATGGTGGCTGTGGGAAATGCTCACAACACCTCAGCCGCTAGCCGAGCGCATGACTTTGTTTTGGCATAACCACTTTGCCACGTCGCAGCAAAAAGTGGTGCGCTCCATGGCGATGTGGAATCAGCATCAGCTACTTCGTGCAAACGCACTGGGCAGTTTTGCGACGATGCTGCGCGGCGTTGTGGTTGATCCCGCGATGTTGATTTATTTAGACAACGCGAACAGTCGCAAAGAAGCGCCGAACGAAAACTTGGCACGCGAGTTTTTGGAACTCTTTACTCTTGGCGAAGCCAGTACCAGCAAGGCTTACAGCGAAGCGGACATTAAAGAAGCGGCGCGCGCCTTGACGGGTTACAGTATTGAGCCCGAGACGGGCGCATTCGTTTTTAGACCACGCATTCACGACACAGGCAACAAAACTATTTTTGCTCAAACAGGCAATGTCGATGGCGAAGGACTGGTCAATTTGATTTTGGCGCAGTCACAAACCGCACGCTACATCGTCACCAAACTGTGGCTAGAGTTTGTCTCGCCAACGCCCAATCTTGCGGTGATTGCCAAGGCGGCAGATGCGTTTCGGCAAAGCAGTTACGACGTGAGCACTGCGCTTCGGGTGCTGTTACTGTGCGATGATTTTTGGGCAGCTGGCAATCGCGGTAGCTTAATTAAATCGCCGATTGATTTGCTGGTGGGCGTGGCGCGGCAATTTCAATTTTCTATCTCCCAGCCCGATGTGCTGATGAACCGCGCGGCGGGACTTGGACAAAACCTTTTGAATCCGCCCAATGTCAAAGGCTGGCCAGGTGGCGTGCAGTGGATTAATGCCACATCGCTCTTGGAGCGCAAGCGCACGACCGAGCAGATTTTTTCGATTGGCAACAACATGAATGCGTCCAGTTTGGGGATGTCGTTTGACCGAGAAAAATTCTTAAATCAATACGGTGCAACGTCAGAGCGCGAACCCGAACCTGCCGCCAAGGTCAAGCTAGCAGGGGCGATGCTGGCAACGGCACAAACCACGCACGATGTGCCTGCGGGCACGGTGGGGTCGGCGTACATACGGGCGCTCACGCTTGACCCAGCTTTCCAACTCAAATAAAACGAAAGGACGCATCATGCAACGCAGGCACTTTCTCAATCAATCTTCAAAAATCATGCTCGCAGGCCATATGGGTATTGGGCTGCTGGGTATGCCTCTGGCAGGCCTTTCCCAGTCTGGCCTACCGAGCACATTTTCAAAAAACTTAGTCAAGGATCGTGTTCTCATCTTGGTGGAGCTCAAAGGCGGCAACGACAGCTTGAATACCGTGATTCCGTATGCGAACCCGATTTACGCCCAGTTTCGCCCCACCATTGGTATCAAGTCAGACGACGTGATCCGCATTGACAGCCAGCAGGGACTGCATCCAGCGCTTGCGCCGCTCCTCCCGATTTGGGAAAAGAATGAGCTCGCCATCGTGCAAGGTGTGGGCTACCCCGATCCCAATTTGTCGCATTTCCGTTCGATTGATATTTGGAACACGGCGTCGAAAAGTTCGGAGTATTTGAGCGACGGCTGGGCAGCAAGGGCCATCCACAATGGCCTGCAAGCCACGACTGGTAAGGCTTTCACAAGTGAAGGCGTGCTGGTGGGCATCAACGAACAAGGTCCGCTGGCAGGTGCGGAATCTATTTCACTGCGGCAAACCGAGACCTTTGTAAATCAGTCGCGTCTTGCCATGCCTGCTGAGTTGGCGGCGAACGTCTCGCTCGCGCACATCTTGGGTGTGGAGCGTGCCATCGTGGATGCGGCCAATGGCCTGCGCGGTGAAAAATACGCCTTTAAAACTGAATTTCCAAATAGTGGCTTTGGGCAATCGGTGCAAACCGCAGCGCAAATTGTGGCGGGGCAGCGCGGCAAGGCGGGCGTGCCCATCATCGTGCTGAGTCACGGCAGTTTTGATACGCACGTGAATCAAGTCGGCAATCACGCGAATCTGCTCAAGCAACTCAGTGAGGGCTTGGCAGCATTGCGATCCAGCTTGATCGAAGTCGGCGCATGGGACAACACACTGGTGATGACGTATTCCGAATTTGGGCGGCGTGCGCGGCAAAATCAAAGCAATGGCACCGACCACGGAACAGCCGCTTCGCACTTCGTCATGGGCGGTGCGGTGCGCGGTGGCTTGATAGGACAAGCGCCCGATTTAGCGCGCTTGGATGGCGCGCAAAACCTTATCTACACCACGGACTTTAGGCAGCTGCAAGCCACGGTGGCAAAGGGCTGGTGGGGAATTAGTCCTGAGGCAGTGGTGCGTGGTAAGTTTGACCAGTTGCAATTATTACGCGGCTAAGAATCTACTTCAATACGCGCTTCAAAAACGCACTGATATCCGCCACCTCGCGCGGATGCACGCTATGCGGCATGGGATAGGTGTGCCACTCGACGCTGTAGCCCAGCGCTTTTAATTTTTCGTGTGATGCCTCGGCTCTATCTAAAACCACCACGGGGTCTTGCGTGCCATGCGCCATGAAGATGGGCGTGGATTTGTTGGCAGCGCTTGCCTCGACTTCCACCGTTCCTGCGAGTGGCAAATAGCCCGATAGCGCCATGATGCCCGCCAGACGTGCCTTGTGTCGCAGTCCTGTGTGCAGCGCCATGGCGCTGCCTTGCGAAAAACCTGCGATGACGATGTGCTCAGGTTTGATACCACGGGCGACTTCGTTCGCAATCAAAGCTTCGATGTCGGCTTGTGATTTGGTAATGCCAGCGTCGTCTTCTTTGCGAATCGCGCCAGCGCCAAGTTCCGTGCCAAAAATGTCGTACCACGCTGGCATGACGTAGCCGCCGTTGATGGTGACGGGGATTTGCGGTGCGTGAGGGAAGATGAATCGGATGGCAGGGCAGCCCGCTAAGTCAAGCTCGGGGTAGAGACCCGCAAAGTCGTCGCCGCTGGCACCAAGGCCATGCATCCAAATGACGGCGGCGGTGGGGTTGGGCGCTGATTCGATTTGGATGTGGTTTAACAATTGAGGCATGATGATTGCTTATAAGAATGAGAGAAATTGGATGAGGCTATTATCTAACTCAAAGTGCAGGTGTGGATTCTCGCCTTCGTGGGAATGACCGACCGATGAAAGATGTTATGAATTTTTATGACGAAATGTATGGCCTAGATGTCAAGCAAACGGGGCCGTTGCCGCATTACGAAGCCTATCAACAGTGGGCGAAAGGCTATAACTCTGAGGCCATGGCGCATAAGCGTGCGCAGGCCGATGCAGCCTTTCGGCAAGTGGGCATTACCTTTGCGGTGTATGGCGATGATGCAGGCACGGAGCGTTTAATTCCATTCGACTTGATCCCGCGCATCATTCCGTCTAACGAATGGACGACCTTGCAAAAAGGTTTGATTCAGCGCGTGCAGGCGCTCAATATGTTTGTGCACGACGTGTATCACAACCAGCACATCGTCAAAGCGGGCATCGTGCCTGCGGAGCAGATTTATTTGAATGCCCAGTACCGCCCGCAAATGCAGGGCGTGCAAGTCGCTGGGAATAACTACTGCCACATCTCGGGTGTGGATATCGTCCGTGCAGGGCAGGGCGAGTTCTATGTTTTAGAAGACAACTTGCGCGTGCCTTCTGGCGTGTCGTACATGCTGGAAGACCGCAAAATGATGATGCGGCTGTTCCCAGAAGCGTTTAGCACGATGCCGATTGCGCCGATTGAGCACTACCCCGATTTGCTTTTGCAAACCCTACGCGAGAGCGCACCCGTAGGCGTGGATAACCCCAGCGTCGTCGTGATGACGCCTGGCATGTACAACTCGGCTTATTTTGAGCACGCGTTTTTGGCGCAGCAAATGGGCGTGGAGCTGGTCGAAGGCAAGGATATGTTTGTCGATGAGGGCCTCCTTTACATGCGCACCACGCAAGGGCCGCAGCGCGTGGACGTGATTTATCGCCGCATTGATGACGACTTTTTAGACCCGCTCGTCTTCCGTGCCGATTCCAATTTAGGCGTGCCAGGCTTAATGTCGGTGGTGTGCGCAGGGCGTGTGACCATCACCAATGCGGTGGGAACAGGCGTTGCGGACGATAAATCGACGTATCCATTTATCCCCGAAGTGATTAAGTTCTATTTGAATGAGGAGCCGATCTTGCATAACGTGCCAACCTACCAGTGTCGCAAACCAAGCGACCTGTCGTATGTGCTGGCGAACCTCAAAGACTTGGTGGTGAAAGAAGTTCACGGTGCTGGCGGTTACGGCATGCTCGTTGGCCCTGCCTCAACTCAGGCGCAGATTGAAGACTTCCGCGCAAGACTCATCGCCAAGCCAGGCGGCTACATTGCCCAGCCCACGCTGGCGTTATCGACTTGCCCCACTTATGTGGAGAGCGGCATTGCACCGCGCCACATCGATCTGCGGCCTTATGTGCTGTGCGGTAAAGAGACGCGGCTCGTGCCAGGAGGCTTATGCCGCGTGGCACTCGGCGAAGGTTCGCTGGTGGTCAACTCATCGCAAGGTGGTGGTACCAAAGACACTTGGGTGCTTGAAGACGCAAGCGCTGACACGCAGGAGGCCGCATCATGCTGAGCTCCACCGCCGATCATTTATTTTGGATGGCGCGTTATACCGAACGCGCTGAAAACACGGCTCGGATGCTGGACATCCATTTGCAAAGCAGTCTGCTGGCAGGTGGCAAAAGCGAAGACCAGCGTAGCCGAGCGGCACGCGCTATGCTCACCATCTCTGAGCTAGAGCCCGCGTATCACGAGGCGCACGACGCAATCAGCAGCGACTCGGTGCTGCGATTCATGGTGACGGATGCCAGCAATGCGTCCAGCATTTACAGCGCACTTTATGCAGCACGCGAAAACGCTAGAGCCGTCCGTGGTGCGCTGACCACCGAGCTGTGGGAGACTGTCAACGTGACGTGGCTAGAGTTGCAAGAGCGACTCGCGGCTGATGCGTGGACAGCAGACATGCCCGCGTTTTTTGAATGGGTCAAGCACCGCGCGCATCTCACGCGTGGCGTGACTTCGGGCACGATGCCGCGTGACGATGCGTATCGCTTTGTGGCGCTGGGTAATGCGCTGGAACGCGCAGACAACGTGGCGCGGCTGCTCGACGTCAAGTTTTTTGAAGGTGCTGCGATTGAAGCGCAAAACTGGGATGCGATGGTTGAAAAGGGCGAGTACTACCACTGGGCAGCGATTTTGCGTAGCGTCTCGGGCTTTGAGATTTATCGCAAAACCTACAAGGGCGCCATTACACCAGCGCGTGTGGCGGAGCTTTTGATTCTTCGCGCTGACATGCCTCGTTCGCTGATGGCATGCATGAGCGCACTGTGCAATCAATTGGGATGGCTCGCCAATAAGAGGAGCGCACAGACGACTCGGCAAGCAGGTCTCTTGCAAGCGCAGATTCAGTTCGCTAGCATTGACGACATCTTGCAGCAAGGCTTGCATGCCTATTTGACGCAGTTCTTGGAGCGCATCAACGTCATTGGCCAAGGCATTAGCCAAGACTTCTTAGTAGGTTAAACACATCATGCGCCTCATCATTCAACATGACACCCATTACCACTACGACGATGCGCCCAAGCATCTAATTCAACTGCTGCGTCTGTCGCCGCGTGAGGATGCACACCAGCGTGTGGTCGAGTGGCGCATCTCTAGCCTTGGCAAACAAACCGCCTTCAGAGACGCGTTTGGCAATCTCACGCACAGCCATATGCTGAGTAATCCACCGTCCGACGTGCATTTGCGTGTGGCGGGGATTGTGGATATTTCGCCGCTGGTAATGGGTGTTGTGCCAGACGACCATCACACGCAAAGCGTGCCTGCTATGACGTACCTTGTGCCCACGCCTTTGACGGCCAGCTTTGCAGCCATCGAGCTACTCGCCAAGCAAACGTTGCCGCACGGTTTGCAAACAGGCTTAGATGCGCTTATTTTGGCGCGGGCGATTTGCCAAGCGGTGCTCTACACCTCGGGTAACACCGACGTGACCAGCACGGCTGAGCAAGCGTTTGCGATGGCCAGCGGTGTGTGCCAAGACCACGCGCATGTAATGATCGTCGCTTGCCGAAGCCTCGGTGTGAGCGCAAGGTACGTGAGTGGCTATGTCGATCCAGGTCACGACGATGCAAGCAAGAGCCACGCCGCCGCCAGTCATGCGTGGGTGGATGTCTGGTTGCAAAACAAATGGGTCAGCATCGACGTGACGAATGGCATCTACGCCAGTGACTCGCATTGCCGCCTAGCGATTGGGCGGGATTATTTAGACGCTTGCCCTGTGCGCGGCATGCGCGAAGGCGGGCAAACTGAACAATTAGATGTGTCGGTGACGGTACAAAGTTTGCAGCAATAAAATACGCGGCATGACTTATTGCATCGCCATCAAATTAAAGCAAGGACTCGTGATGTTGTCCGACAGCCGCACCAATGCGGGCGTGGATCACATCAGTACCTTTCGCAAAATGACCGTGTTTGAAAAGAAGGGTGATCGCGTCATTACCTTGCTCTCTTCGGGCAACTTAGCGATTACGCAAATGGTGCGCCAGCGCATCAATCAAGGTTTTGAAAATGCCGATGGCACAGCGCGCACGATTTGGAATGTGCCCACGATGTTTGACGCGGCGCAGTTGGTCGGTGAAGCCGTGCGAGCGGTGGCCGCTAAAGAAGCCGAGGCGCTTAAAGCCGCTGATGTTGAGTTCAATATCAGTTTGATCTTGGGTGGGCAAATCGGCAGCGAAGAGCCACGCCTCTTTCACATGTATGCAGCGGGCAACTTTATTGAAGCAGCGGACGAGAACTGTTATTTCCAAATTGGTGAAGCCAAATATGGCAAGCCGATTTTGGATCGCGTGATCGAGTCACATATGACGTTAGATGAAGCCGCCAAGTGCGCTTTGATTTCGATGGACAGTACGCTCAAATCTAATTTGTCGGTGGGTCTGCCACTCGATTTATTGATTTATGAAACGAATGCACTGGACGTGACGCACGTAACGCATATTGATGAGAAGAACGAGTACTTCCAAATGATTCGCAACAGCTGGGGGCAAAAGCTCAAGCAAGTGTTTGGCGAAATTCCAGATCCCAGTTGGTTGCCGCTCAAGGCGGGCGAGTCGCGCTATAAACCGCTGTTAGAAACACCGCAGTCCTTCGCGCCGCAAACGGCGGTGCTCACGTTTCAGCAGTTGTCGTTGGGTGGCAAGGTAGCGCAAGCACAGTGAATTTAGTTGCTAGCGCAGCATATCCATGTGCCGAAACGCAGGCGAGATCAGATTGATCTGTTTGCCGTCCACGCCGTAGCTTTCAAAGTAAGTTTTCCACTCACGCACCACCGTCCAAATGCGGTCGATGATGGCTGTGCTTGACACCTTCGTCAAACCAAAGCGTCCATGCATCGACATCGCATTGCCTATCGTGGCCAAGCGGCCTTGCATGCCCACGCCTAAATGCAAATACCGATCTGTGCCAATGCTAGGACGCGGCATCACGTCGTACAGCGGCGAGAGCTGCCAACCTTGCTCGCGGAACTCGCCGTCTTTGCTCTCCTTCCCTAGCGAATGCAAGAACGCGTGATTGCGCAAATGGTCGTCATCGTTGCTCACCAAAATGTTAAACACCATGCGACCAAACAGTTCAGCAGAGTCGCTCTTGACCTTATGGATAGGCGCTTTGCGGCGGATCATGTCTGCAATTTCAAAATAGTTTTTGCTACGCGATTGATCCTCGGTGCAGCCGAGCATCGTGAGGCTGCTGACCATGTGCGTGCGGTGGACTTCCATGCCAGCAGCGCCTTTCACATACGCGCGATCAAAGCGTTTAATCATCATCACCGATTGACCGCCAATCGTGGCGAGTTTAATTTCAGGCACATCCAGCCCCGCGTCCTTGGCCAGCCACATCGTGGCCGTCTCAAGCATGGGCACGTTCAAACGATCACCCTGCGAAGGAAATTTTGCAAGCCACAGCACGCCGTCATCGTCCGCCACCGTCACCTTAGGACGCATCCCGCCAAGGCTCGTGCCTGCGTCAAAGATGTCCTCAAGGCTGGTCGGAATCGGTAGCCCTTGATCGATGCGGTCAGCCGCTTCAATGAGGTACTGCAGGCGATGAATAGACGTTGGTTTTTGGGTTGGCGCTGTTTCATGAATGGTGTCTCGAAAATCGAGCGCACCAATTCGCTCACTGCCAGCATGGCGCAGATAGACGGATTCAGGCAAGCTGTTAAGCGGTGCACCCATGTGTGACTCGATCACGCGGCGACCCCATGCGTCGGGGCTTGCGTCGCGTATCGCGCCAAACAAAGTCAATCCATCAAGTGGCTTTAAATCGACATCGCACAAAAGCAGTCGCTCGGCACACCCCGCACCATACGCGCCAAATGACAAACTAGCAGGATCGAGCTCTACTGTGTTATGCCGTGCCAGATACCGCGAACCATAGCCAAACTGCGAACGCAAAACTTCACTTTCTTGTTCTTTGATATCAAGCCAGCCAGCAGGCTGGAACACGCCTTGCATGTGCAGCATGACCAGTAGGCGTGAATCAATAACAGGAGGTTCTTTTGTCATTGCCATAGCGCGTACTCCAAACAATCAAAAGCTAAAAATCAAACGCGGCCAATTCGGCAGCAGATTTGCCTCGTGCCCTTTGAGGGAAATTTTTCTCAGCCAAGATTTGCGTCGTCAACTCATCTTGTGCCAGCAGGCTTGCTAAAGTCATTTGAGGCGCAATAGCATCCAAATAACGAATGATTTGTCCCACAGCAACGCTAGGCGAGCCGCGTTCAATCAATGCCGCCGTACTGCGCGACATCCCAGCACGCAGTGCAGCATCCTGCTGACGCACACGCCTATCTATTCGCAAACGGCTCAAACACTCGCCAACGTATTCGAGTTGACGAGTAAGTGCTGGAGTTAGGGTTTGAGATTGATCTTTTTTCATGTCCGTTAAATCATACCATATAGATTTAATGATTTAAATAACGGACTAAATCGGTTGCTTAACTTTACGCTTCTTTGACGACTTATCTGTCCGACGCGCAATTTCAATTGACTCGCGTGCCAGCCCCAATAGCTCTGATTGGGCGTCGAGAACATCTAGTGGAGCTTCAAAATATCTTCGCACTTGAATCAGTCCTTTCTTCGTGCTGTAAGAGAAACACTTACTTCCTAGCGCTTCGTATTTCGATCTGCTTGAATCATCGACAACAAAATAAAGTGTTTCCTGAATAATCATGCCAAACTGTACGGAGTCAAATGAGAATCCTGTGCCACCGAAGAATCGACTAGTAGTCAATCTGCCAAGTGGTGCAAGCTGCTCCGTAATATATGCCGCGTAGCTGGAATCAGATGCCATTGTTAGCCACCCGCTAAACCATACCAGTCAAGGCTTCCACATGTGCTGCCACACTATTAGCCAGCGCATTCAAGTTGTAACCACCCTCTAGGCTCGACACGATGCGTCCCTTGCAGTGCTTGTCCGCAATCTTCATGATCTCTTTCGTAATCCACACGTAGTCAGCCTCGGTCATCCCGAGCTGCCCTAGGTCGTCGTCTTTGTGCGCATCAAAACCTGCGCTGATGAAGATGATTTCAGGTTTGAAGGCGTCTAGTTCTGGCAGCCAACCTTCTTTGATTTTTTGGCAAATATCTTTGCCGCTTGTGCGTGCGCTAATGGGGATGTTGTGCATATTGGCCGCGACATTGCCCGTGCCGCTATGCGGATAAAACGGATGTTGAAAGATGCCGCACATCATCACGCGCTCGTCGCCGCTCAAGATGTCTTCTGTGCCATTGCCGTGGTGCACGTCAAAGTCCACCACCGCCACGCGCGTGAGGCCGTAGTGTTCCATTGCGTATTTCACGCCAATCGCGACTTGGTTGAAGAAGCAAAAGCCCATCGACCTGCCACGTGTGGCGTGATGACCTGGTGGGCGCACGGCGCAAAAGGCGTTATCAACTTCCCCGCGCATCACCGCATCCGTTGCCGCAATCACCGCGCCAGCCGCGCCAGTTGTGGCTCCCCAGCTATACGGATTGAGTGTGGTATCGGGGTCTAGTGGCAGATAGCGCAAGCCGTTGCCCTCAAACTGCTCGACCAAATCCATCGCTGCTTCGTGCGTTTCTTGCACATGGCTGGCTGTATGCGCCAGTGCGAGTTGCTCCAACGTGGCCTCGGGCGCGGTACGGCGCAAGACGTGCGCATTTAAGCCACTCGATTCCATCTTGGCCTCAATCGCTTTAATGCGCTCGGGGCACTCGGGGTGACCGCGTCCCATTTCGTGACGCAGCGAGTCGGGGTGGGTGTAGAAGGCCGTTTTATGGAGGGGGAATTTTTCGTGCATAAGAGATGTTGAGAGCAGGCTCACTTTAAAGGGACGCATAAGAGCGTCACCCAGCCATTGCTGTGTGGCGCTTCCATGGGATTGATTTGATACACCTCAAGGGCAGGGCGACTCTTGTCAATTTTGAGTTTTAGCATTTTGACTTGGCCATAAACCGTGTTCCAACTGGAGGGCAAAAAGTCATAGTTACCACGCATCGTCATCTGGAAATATCTGCCCGCAGGCAAAGTGATACCTGCCTCGCCAGCGTTTAAGTGTTTCACCGCAAAGCCCATATCCATCATGGTGGTGGCCTTCATAAATTTGACTTTGTGATACGCCGCAATGGCAGGTTTCTTCTCCCAGCGCTCCGTGTCTTTGGATAGGCTTTGCCACAGGCGCGGATAGGCCTCCTTCATCGCGACGCGCATATCCATAAGCGTGCCTTCGAAGTGCTCCGTCGCATAGGTTTGTGCGCTGCGTTCAACGACGCCATCAAAGTTAAGACTCGGATGCTCGCTGGTTGGATCGAGCTTGCCACGCAAAATCGCCAGCCCCAGTGCAAAGTCATAACCAAGCATCTTGGCAATAAAGCCTTGCATTGGGCGCATGGGTAGCGGCATTTGCGATTGCATGTCCCAGGTGACTTCTGTACCGCCATTGACAGTTTTAAATAGCCAACTTACGTTTGCCGTGTTTTTAAAGGGACGTAAAAACGTCAGCAACAAATCCAATTGTTCATTGGGGACAATTGACAGGTGTTGCATAACGCCCGCACCAATCATGCGTCCATCCCACGAATAAGTACCACCCAGCTCATCAGGATTGTTGAGGTTTACTTTGTGATTGGGTTCATGCAGCGACCATGGACTCCATGCTGTCCAATTAGAAAAATCACGCACATAGGCAAACACTTCGGACGCGGGTTTTGCAATGACAATAGAGCGCGTCACGGTATATCGTGCGGGGCGACTGAATAAGTACGCCAATGTCGCCGCCAAAATCAATAAAAGAATCCACCACATCGTTATCTCCTATGAACCGTTTAGTCAAACAAATTAGCTCCGTTATTGTAGGCAAAGAGCCGCAAATTCAACTTGCCGTTACCTGTTTATTAGCAGGCGGTCATTTACTGATCGAGGACGTTCCAGGCGTTGGCAAAACTACGCTGGCGCACGCACTGGCCAAAAGCTTGGGGCTTTCGTTTAACCGCGTGCAGTTCACCGCCGATTTGATGCCTTCCGATTTGACGGGCGTATCGATTTACGACCGCGCACGAGAAGAGTGGATTTATCACGCTGGTCCATTGTTTACACAGGTGCTACTCGCGGATGAAATTAATCGCGCCAGCCCCAAAACGCAAAGCGCACTTCTAGAGGCGATGGAAGAAAAACAAGTGACCGCAGAAGGCCAAACTCGCGCTTTGCCTGCGCCGTTTTTTGTGCTCGCCACACAAAATCCACGTGCTGGATTTGGCATAACGGCAGGAACGAATGCACTGCCTGAGTCACAACTCGACCGTTTTTTAATGCGCCTCTCGCTGGGCTATCCAGATGCCGCATCCGAGCGTCAATTGCTCGCTGGCCTCGACTCGCGCAAGTTGATTGAAGCCATGCCTTCCGTGATGTCGGCCTTGCAATTGGCCGAAGCCCAGCAAGCTGCTATGCGCGTGCATGCCAGTGATGCGCTCTTGGATTACGTGCAGCGCGTCACTGCTGCCACCCGCGCTAAGCAATGGTTTTCGCAAGGGATTAGCCCGCGTGCCGCGATTAGCTTGCTCCGCGCGGCCAAGGCCTTTGCGCACCTAGCTGGGCGTGACTTCGTCAGTCCCGATGATGTGAAAGCGGTGGCCGAATCGGTCATGGCGCACAGACTCGCCGATTTGCCAAACGCCACGCGCAGTACCCAGCAGCAACTCGCTGCCATGCTGGCTAGCATCCCGCTTTGATACGCTGAGTTTGAGCGCCTCATGCACTTGAATCTACGCTGGGATACTCGCCAATCAAAGTGGTGGACGACATGGATGAGCCGCAAACCAGCGAGCGATACGTACACACTCACGGCGCACAACATCTATGCGCTGCCCACTCGCGCAGGCTGGATGATGCTGGTGACGGTTGCCGTGCTGATGCTAGCCACGATCAATTACCAATTGAGCCTGGGATACGTGCTCATCTTTTTGCTGATGGGCGCAGGTGTCGTGGGATTGTTTTTGGCGCATCGCGCTCTCACGCAGATGCAGTTACGGCTATCGACGGCGCAGCTGCTTTGCGGCAAGCTGGGCGATGAGATTGAGGTGCTGATTCAAACAGGAAGCTTTGATGAGCGCCTGCGCCTAAAGCTCACGCAAATAGGTTCGCAGTCCTTACCCAGAGTGATCTGCGAGACGCGCTATCCGCTGGGCTTGCTCCGCCTTTGGAGCGTATGGCGGCTTGCCAGTACCGTTCAAGTCGATCCACCAGACGCGGGCGGCGGTACTCGTGCAAGCCACAGCCAATGGGCGTTTGCAGCCCATGCCGATGCTGAGGACAATCCCGATCAAGGCAGTATGAAGACGGATATTCGCGCGTACCGCGTGGGCGATGCGCCGCGGGATGTGCTGTGGAAGACTGTTGCCAAACGCCCTGATACGCCTAGTAACTGGGGCGTGCGCGAATGGGGCGACGAGCCGCCAGAGCAAGTACAGCAGCGCGCCGTGCCCTTGCCGCAGCATCGTGATTCGCAGACCGACATTGATGCTTTGCGCCGCGCGCGGGACGCCGTCCGCATGCGTGATCTCACGCTTTTGCTGGCGCTGCTCTTTATTGCTTTGCCGTTTTTTCAGCACTTGGTGTGGTGGTATCCGCTCATGGCTTGTAGCTTGATTGCGTGGCGATTTTGGCAAATCAAAATGGCTGCAGCGCCTTCGCCAAAATGGCTGCAACTCCCGCTGGTCATGGCCTTGGGAATTTTGGTTTGGTTGCTGTTCCGCAGTTTTAGTGGGATTGAAGCTAGTGTGTCGGCGTGCATTGGCCTACTCGGCATCAAAGCGCTAGAACTGCCGCACTCTGCGCGTACCGTTGATACGAGTCAAAATTTTACGCGTGACCACTGGGTCTTGACGTTTCTTGGGCTCTTCACGCTCTCGGCACATTTTTTGGTATCGCAGTCACTCACCAGTAGCGTGCAGGTGGTGCTGGGGCTTGCAGCGCTGTTATATGTGCTGGTGCTCTCGCATAGCAAACTGCCCGCTAAGCCATATGGATTGTGGTCTCGCCCAGTGCGGGTGACGCTCATCTTGGTCGTTTTTGGTGCGCCGTTTATGGCGGCGATGTTCTTTTTATTCCCGCGTTTTGCGCCGCTGTGGTCGCTGCAAGAGCAAAAAACAGTGTCCCTCACAGGCCTGACCAGTGAGATGCAGGTGGGCGATATGGGCGAGATTTCGCGCGATAACAAAATCATTCTTCGCTTGCAAATGGATGCACCACCTAACTTGGATAGCAAAGACATTTACTTGCGAAGCTACGTATTGCCGCGCTTTGATGGCCGCACGTGGAAGAGCTATCGGCAAGGCAACCCAGAAGTGGCAAAACAAAAAGCGTTCTTAGATGCGCCTGAGTTTGCAGGACGCGGCTACACCGTGATGCTCGAGGATGGCAAGCCCTTTCACACCTCAATTTCAACCGACTCGCGTAATGATCCAGAAAGCAAGAGCCGTACTTACTTGCAAGCGGCAGCGGCTCTGCCACTAGGTAGTAATCCGCGTACAAGCCAATGGATACAAGGATTAGCGCAAGACGCGCCATTTAAAAATTTCGACACCACCGATTGGAGCAACTATTTACTGGGCGTTTTGAAGAGCGGCGGCTACCGCTACACGCTTGAGCCAGGTACGTATGGATTGCATGTGGTGGACGAGCTTTTGTTTGATCGCAAGCTCGGTTTTTGCGAGCATTACGCTACAGCCTATGTGGTGGCGATGCGCAGTCTTGGCATTCCTGCCCGCGTGGTGACGGGCTATCAAGGCGCGGAGACGAATCCCATTGATGGCCTGCAAGTGGTACGCAACAGCAATGCCCACGCATGGGCGGAGTATTGGGGACAACTGCCCGCTAGCCCAGAGTGGACATGGCGCCGCGTAGACCCAACGGCGGTGATTGCGCCCGCTCGGATCCAAAATGCCGAAAGTTTTAATCAAGCGCCACAGCAATTGGTGGCGCAAGGACGCGGGGTGTGGTCGTCTAGTTTGCTGGCTCCCGTGTTCAAAAGTTTATGGCGAGCAAGGCAAAGTTGGGAAGCCACTAATCACGCATGGGAAGCGTGGTTCTTTGGCTACAACCAAGCGGCGCAAATGAGTTGGCTCAAACGCCTTGGCATCGACGATCCCAGTTGGAAGGATTTGGTGCAGCTGTTAGATATCGCCTTGCTCGGGCTATTTGGCCTTGGCATCATCGTTTATGTGTGGCGCGGCAGGCAGGGCATTGATCCATGGATGGCACTCGTGGAGGCCATACGGAATAAGGCTTTGCAGCAAGGCGTGCAGCTTTCCGAACACGCCACGCCGCGTGAAATTGCTTTAGCGTTGCCACATCGGACTATGCAAATGACACAGTGGTTAATGGATTTGGAAGCGGCAAGATATCGCTCTAAAAAAATTGATGTTGCTACACTCAAGCGGCAATCCAAAAATATTTTTAAATCCTATTTCAAAGCACGTTCGTGATGCGGTTTTTTATTTCATTTTTTGCGCTTTTCTTTTTGATGATTGGTCTGCAAGCCACGGCGAATGCAGCTTCCAAGAAGGTTAAACGCGCCAAACATGGTGCACAGCACGTGGTGAGCTACGCCAAAAATAAAGATGCTATGGCGCTAGCTGACGCGATTACCGCCAACGAAAACCTTGACTCCGCGTGGGTGCGAGCGCAAATGCGTGAGGCCAAATTCTTGCCGCGCGTGGTGCAGTTAATGACCCCCGCGCCCGTGGGCGACAAAAAAAATTGGGCCGTGTACCGTAGCCGATTCGTTACGCCTGCATACATCAATGCAGGCGTAGCTTTTTGGCAAGCCAATCAGGACGTGCTCTTGCGAGCCGAGAAGGAATACGGCGTGCCTCCCCGCATTGTGTTAGGCATCTTGGGTGTGGAGACGATTTATGGTCGCAACACAGGTGGCTTTCGCGTGTTAGATAGCTTGGCAACACTGTCATTTGACTACCCGCTTGAGCATCCACGGCGTGAAGCCAGGGTGCTGTATTTTCGCGGTGAGCTGGCTCAGCTTTTGGTGTTGGCTCAGTACATGAAGCGTGATCCCAAAAGTTTCAAGGGCAGCTATGCAGGTGCAATGGGTTGGCCGCAATTTATGCCCAGCTCGTGGTTGAAATATGCCGTCGATTTTGATGGCGATGGTAAGGTTGATTTATGGCATTCGCAGGCCGACATGATTGGTTCGGTCGCCAATTATTTTCAAGCATATGGTTACAAGCCACAGCTAGCTGGGCGTGCAGGATTGGCCTTTGAGCAAGCGACCGTAGAACTAGAAAATGGTGATGACGTTCCCACGCAATATCCTGTCGATGACAACTTCTTTGTCATCACCAAATACAACAGCAGTTACTACTACGCGGCGGCGGTGTTAGAGCTAGGCAGTGCGATTGAACAAGCGATTGAACAGGAGATTAAAAATGGACAAGCTAAAAACTAAGATGCCTATTAAGGCCGTCATCTTTGACTGTGATGGCACGCTGGTGGATAGCGAAGTGCTGGGTGCGAAAGCGATGTATGAAGTGGCGGCTAAGTACGGCTGCAGCATGGGCTTTGACGCCTTTGTTCACAGTTATACAGGGCGCAATATGGCGCTCAATATCGAGACCATCAATAGCTTTAGCGAAACCCCCATGCCAGACGAATTTGCGACTGAAGTACGCGCCGCGATGGCGATTAAGTTTGAGCAAGAGTTGCAAGAAATAGAAGGTGCTAAAGCGATGCTCACTCATTTGCGTGAGCGCGGGATTCCCGTTGCGGTGGCAACCAATGGCCCACGCGCGAAAGCCGAGCAGACATTGGGATTGACGGGCTTGCTGCCATTTTTTCAAAATCCAGACAGTTTGTTTTGCGCTTACGAGCACCACACGTTTAAGCCTGACCCAAAACTATTTTTATTAGCAGCAGAATTTTTGCAAGTTGCGCCCGAGCACTGCGCCGCCGTGGAGGACAGCTTGAGTGGACTCAAAGCTGCTGTCCATGCGGGTATGCAGACGTTCTCCTTGGTCGATTTAGATGCGCTCTCAGAGAGGCTATCACCCGCGCCGATTCATTTGGAGCATTTAGCTGACCTAGAGCGCTATCTATGAAAAATGACGCTGCCAATATCGCCATTATTGGCGGTGGCCCTGCGGGCTTGATGGCGGCGGAAGTCATATCCAGCAAGGGTTTGCAGGTCGATCTCTATGACGCCATGCCCTCCGTGGGGCGCAAATTTTTACTGGCAGGCAAGGGCGGTTTGAATCTCACGCATAGCGAACCCACCGATCAATTCATCACTCGCTACGGCAAACAACAATCGCATATTGAACCACTGCTTGATGCTGCGCAGGGCGGCTTCGGAGCAGAGCAAGTGCGCGAGTGGGCGACGGCACTTGGTATCGACACCTTCATCGGTAGCTCGGGACGCGTCTTCCCCAAAGACATGAAGGCTGCGCCGCTGCTGCGTGCGTGGCTGCATCGTCTGCGCCATCCCGATGCAAGCGCTGGCGGCGTGTCTGTGCGCTTTCATATGCGGCACAAATGGACGGGTTGGAATGCGGCAGGTGAACTCACGTTTGATGCTCCGCAAGGCACAGCCAGCGTGGCTTGCACGAGTGCTATTTTGGCGCTGGGCGGTGCCAGTTGGAAACGCCTTGGCTCAGATGGCGCGTGGGCTGGATTGCTCAAAACACGCGGCGTCGATGTCGCTTCGCTTGTGCCATCGAACTGCGGGTTCGATGTAGCGCCTGCATGGAGCGAGCATTTCAAATCGCGCTTTGCGGGACACCCTTTGAAGACGGTTGCAATTTCAGGATCGAATTTTGAGTGGCGCAAAGGCGAGTTCGTCATCACCGAAACAGGCGTGGAGGGCAGTTTGATTTATGCGGTCTCTAGCCATTTGCGGGACGAAATGGTTGCGAATGGGAGCGCCACATTCCACCTCGATTTATTGCCTGATTTTTCGCAAGAACGTGTGCTTCGCGAGATCAATCATCCGCGTGGGTCGAAATCTTTATCAAACCATCTAAAAAGCCGCCTAGGGCTAGACGGCGTGCGGATGGGGCTTCTGTACGAGCTATTGCCTAAAGAGCTTATGAATAATGCCGCGCAGCTAGCAATGGCCTGCAAAGCCCTACCCATAAGACTTGGCGCGGCACGGCCAATTGACGAAGCGATTAGCACGGCAGGTGGCGTTCGCTTTGAATCTATGACAGCAGGGCTGATGCTCAAGCAAATTCCAAACGTGTTTTGCGCTGGTGAAATGCTCGATTGGGAAGCGCCCACGGGTGGTTATTTGCTGACGGCTTGCTTCGCCAGCGGTAAGCGCGCGGCAGAGGGCGTTTTGGCGTACTTGAAAAAGTAGGAATAGCCCCAAACTGATAAGGGTCATTCCCGCAAAGGCGGGAATCCATGCTACTTAAAGGGAGCTTTTATGCGTATCGATAAACTCACGACTAAATTTCAAGAATCATTGGCGGATGCACAAAGTCTAGCCAATGGCAACGACCACGCCTACATTGAGCCTGCGCATCTGCTGGTGGCGATGCTGCGCCAAGAAGACGGCCCGCAAAGCCTCTTGCAGCGTGCGGGTGCGAACGTGGCAGGACTGATCACCGCCTGCGAATCCGCAATGGCCAAACTGCCCAGCGTCTCGGGCGGCGAGCAAGTGCAGCCCAGTCGCGATTTAAGCAATCTGTTGCAAGCCGCAGAAAAAGAATCCATCAAACGCGGGGACGAGTTTGTGGCGAGTGAAATGTTTTTGTTGGCACTGGCCGACAGCAAGATTGACTTCGCGCAGGCCTTGCGCAGCAAGGGTTTGACGCGCAAGAGCTTGGATGCTGCCATTAGCGCCGTGCGCGGCGGCGAGGGTGTGAAGAGCGCCGACGCGGAAGGTCAGCGTGAAGCGCTTAAAAAATATTGCTTGGATTTGACCGAGCGCGCACGCCTCGGAAAGTTAGATCCCGTGATTGGCCGCGACGACGAAATTCGCCGCACGATTCAAATTTTGCAGCGCCGTACCAAAAACAATCCTGTGCTAATTGGCGAGCCTGGCGTGGGCAAGACTGCGATTGTGGAAGGCCTCGCGCAGCGGATTGTGGCGGGTGAAGTGCCCGACTCACTCAAAGGAAAGCGCGTGCTGTCGCTCGATATGGCCGCGCTACTTGCTGGCGCAAAATTTAGAGGTGAGTTTGAAGAGCGGCTTAAATCCGTTTTGAATGAATTGGCTAAAGACGAAGGCCAAACGATTGTGTTTATTGACGAACTCCACACCATGGTGGGCGCGGGCAAGGCCGAGGGCGCCATGGACGCGGGCAATATGCTCAAACCCGCGCTGGCGCGTGGCGAATTGCACTGCGTGGGTGCGACGACGCTGTCTGAGTACCGCAAGTACATTGAAAAAGACGCAGCGCTGGAGCGGCGTTTCCAAAAAATCTTGGTGGAAGAGCCAAGCGTTGAAGCCACGATCGCTATCCTGCGCGGCCTGCAAGAAAAATACGAAGTGCACCACGGTGTCGAGATTACCGATCCTGCCATCGTGGCAGCGGCGGAGCTGTCCCATCGCTACATCACCGATCGCTTTTTGCCCGATAAAGCGATTGATTTGATTGATGAAGCTGCGGCCAAAATCAAAATTGAAATTGACTCCAAGCCAGAAGTGATGGACAAGCTGGATCGGCGTTTGATTCAGCTCAAAATTGAGCGCGAAGCGGTGCGCCGCGAGAAAGATGATTCGTCTAAAAAACGTTTTGAATTGATCGAAGAGGAGATCATCACGCTGCAAAAAGAAATTGCTGATTACGATGAAATTTGGCAAGCTGAAAAAGCTGCTGCGCAAGGCAGTGCGGAGCTATCGAAAGAGCGAGATCAACTGAAGTTCCGTATCGAAGAGCTCACTCGCAAAGGTGACTTCAATGCCGTTGCAGAGTTGCAGTATGGCAAGTTGCCCGAATTAGAAAAGCAGATCAAAGCGGCACAGGACAAGGAAACAAAAGCCAAAAAGAGCGGTGCTGCAAGCAAGCCAAGGCTCTTGCGCACGCAAGTAGGCGCAGAAGAAATTGCCGAAGTGGTGAGCCGCGCCACGGGCATTCCCGTCTCCAAAATGCTGCAAGGCGAGCGCGAAAAACTCTTGCATATGGAGACTAAATTGCATGAGCGCGTGGTGGGTCAAGACGAAGCGATTGCAGCGGTGGCGAACGCGATTCGTCGCTCGCGCTCGGGACTGTCTGATCCCAACAAGCCAACAGGATCATTCCTCTTTTTAGGCCCAACAGGTGTGGGTAAAACCGAGCTGTGTAAAACGCTGGCAAGCTTTATGTTTGACAGCGCGGATCACCTCATCCGCATCGACATGAGCGAGTTCATGGAGAAACACTCGGTGAGTCGCATGATTGGTGCGCCTCCTGGCTATGTGGGTTACGACGAAGGTGGCTACCTCACGGAAGCCGTGCGCCGCAAGCCCTACAGCGTGGTGCTATTTGACGAGATTGAAAAAGCGCATCCCGATGTGTTCAATGTGCTCTTGCAAGTGCTGGACGATGGTCGCCTCACGGATGGTCAAGGTCGCACGGTAGATTTTAAAAACACCGTGATCGTGATGACTAGCAACATGGGCTCGCGCATCATTCAAGATATGGTGGGCGAAGACGCGGAAGCGATTAAAGAAGCGGTGTTTGAAGAGCTCAAAAAATTCATGCGACCTGAATTTTTAAATCGCATTGACGAGACCGTGGTGTTCCATGGCTTAGATGCGGCGAACATCGGTGCGATTGCCAAAATCCAATTGCAAACGTTAGTAGAGCGCCTTGCCAAAATGGACTACGCACTCGTTGTGTCAGAAGCTGCGATTGCCGAGCTTGCGAAAGTGGGCTTCGATCCTGTGTTTGGTGCTAGGCCGCTTAAACGTGCGATTGCGCAGCGTTTGGAAAATCCATTGGCCAAGCTTCTGCTAGAAGGTAAGTTTGAGCCAAAGAGCACAATCCACGTGACTGTCGATCCGATTCAAGCACCAGGTGAGTTTCAGTTTGCTTGAGACTGAGTTTGCTTCTGCGCAAACGCCCAGCCCATCTCGGCTAGCGGCCTAGCGCCTTTGGCGGAGTTGACGGCTTGGGCGCTGGATGCTGTGCCCATCTCCACGCGCTTGGCAATGCCTTGCAAGATGGAGGCGAGTCGGAATAGGTTGTAGGCTAAGTAAAAATTCCAATCGGCTCGCAAAGCTTCGGGTGTGAAGTAACCCGTGCGCTCGCAGTATTTGGCGATGTACTCATCCTCGGATGGAATGCCAAGTGCCTTGTGGTCGAGTCCACCAATACCGCGAAAGCTACCAGGCGGAATATGCCATGCCATGCAGTGGTAGCTAAAGTCTGCGAGTGGATGGCCGAGCGTGGAGAGCTCCCAGTCCAGCACCGCAATCACGCGGTTCTCGGTCGGGTGGAACATCATGTTATCCAACCTGTAGTCGCCGTGCACGATGGAGACCAGCGATTCGTCCTCGGCGGTCTTGGGCATATTGGCAGGCAACCATTCCATGAGTCTGTCCATCGCTTCAATAGGCTGCGTAATCGAGGCTATGTATTGCTTAGTCCAGCGACCGATTGACCGTGCAAAGTAATTACCAGGCTTGCCGTAGTTGGCGAGACCGCGATCAGCAAATTTAACGGTATGTAATGCGGCTTGCACGCGGTTCATTTCGTCATAAATTTCGCCGCGATCTTTGTTACTCATGTCAGGCAGCGCCTGATCCCACAGAATGCGACCTTGCATAAACTCCATGATGAAGAAGGCGCGACCAATCACCGATTCGTCTTCACACAGCGCTAGCATTTCGGGCACGGGAACGTCTGTGCCATAGAGACCGCTCATGACGGCAAATTCGCGCTCGATCGCATGTGCAGAAGGCAACAGCTTGGCGACGGGGCCAGGTTTGGCGCGCATCACGTAGCTGCGTTTTGGCGTGATGAGTTTGTAGGTTGGG
Organism: Comamonadaceae bacterium; assembly: GCA_947450645.1. Lineage (GTDB taxonomy): Bacteria > Pseudomonadota > Gammaproteobacteria > Burkholderiales > Burkholderiaceae_C > JASGCK01. The sequence continues at coordinate 59,847 of CANFWH010000005.1, forward strand.
TTGGACTGTCCGCCTTTGAACATTTCAATCGTGAGTGGCGATTCAAAACCTTTGACATGCTGCGTCATCCACGATGTCAGCGCGGCCTCATCAATTTTGTGTTGTTCTGATACAGCTCGCGTGCCAACGAATTGATCGTAATTCATATTGATTGTGTTGACGTGGTTTTAAACGGGATGAATCTCATGACTGATATTGAGTAACAACTCTTGATTTCGAATCACAAGTCCACCTGGTTCGATGCGGATGGCTTCTTCGCGCTCCATGCTTTTGAGTTCTTGATTCACGCGTTGGCGCGATGCGCCCAAAAGCTGTGCGAGTTCCTCTTGCGCGAGGTGCAGGCTGATACGAAATTCGTTCGGATGATTCAGCGCGGGCACACCATAACTGCGCTTAAGATGGAGTAATTGCTTGGCAAGGCGCGAACGTAGTGGAAGCGTATTGAGGTCTTCAATTAAACCAAAGAGCTGCCGAATGCGACGCGCTTGCAGGCGCATCAGGGCTTCGTAAAATTCCACGTGCGTGGCTAAGATTTTGTGAAAGTCCGTGCGGCTAACGCAAACCATGGTGGTATTGCCGTGTGCATAGACATCATGCGTGCGTTTATCGCCATCAAAAATGGAGACATCGCCAAACCAAATGCCGGGCTCTAAATAAGCAAAAATAATTTGCTTGCCCGTAAGCGACGTGGAGCTCACCCGTGCTGCGCCTTTGGCGCAAGCAATCCATTCGGTCGGTGGCTCACCACGCGCTGCAATCAAATCGCCATCGTGAAATCGCTTGACGTAGATGCAGCGCAAGATATCGTGCTTGAGTGCAGGCGACAGCGTAGAAAACCAGCGTCCGCCATTGATCGCTAAGCGTTCTTCAGGTGTGATGATGGGCTCTTGAGTGTCTTCGTCAAAATCTAAAATTTCGCGGCGCATAGTCTTTGGGGTCAATCAATGTATCGAGGAGGGCGCTTGCCCAAAAATGCTTCAATGCCCTCTTGGGCATTGGCGTGATGCAGGTTTTTGACGAAGTGTACGCGTTCTGCATCTAACTGCGTATGCAGGTCGTTGGTTTGTGCCGATTGGGTCAATTCTTTGATGCTGGCCAGTACGTTGGGCGCACGAGCGTTCAAGCTGGAGGCCAATACCAGTGCGGCTTGCAGGGTATCGCCCGCATCCGATAAACGATTCACCAAGCCGAGTTGATGCAGTCGATCCGCTGTTTGGCGTTCAGCCGTGAGCATCCACTCCATCGCCAAATTGGCAGGCAGTTTTTGCGTCAGCTGCCAACTGCCACCGCCGTCAGGTGAGAGTCCGACCGTGCTGTACGACATCACAAAAATACTGTTTCTAGCCGCTACCAATAAATCGCAAGCCAGCGCAAGCGAGAAGCCTGCACCAGCCGCCGCGCCTTCTACCGCCGCAATCACGGGCTTGGGATAAGTGCGAATGCATTCGATAAAGCCATGCAAGCCTTCAATGCTTTGGCTTTGTACTTCTGGCGGTTGCTGGCGGTTGGCGAGCAAGCGATTTAAATTGCCGCCTGCGCAAAAGTTAGCACCTTCGCCTGTAATGATGACCGAGCGCACATCGGGATTGGTCTCTGCAGCATTCAAGGCTTCGATGCCTGCCGCGTACATTTCGGGGCCTAGCGCATTGCGCATCTCGGGGTTGCTAATCGTGAGGATGAGTGTCTGCCCTTGGGCTGATGCTTTGAGCTGTGCCGTCAACTTATTCCCCTTGCAACAAACTGAGGCCTAGCGCACCACGGCGGCGCAGCCACGGGCTTGGGCGATAGCGTGGGTCGCCATACACCGTTTGCATGTTGAACAGCACTTCCAGCACGTTGGTGGGGCCATAGTGGTTGCCCATGGCAAGCGGGCCGCGTGGATAGCCGAGGCCTAGCGTAACGGCCAATTCCAAATCTTGCGGCGAGCACACGCTTTGCTGGCACATGTCGGTGGCGATATTGATGATGGTGGCAACCACGCGCTGCGTCACAAAACCTGCGCTGTCGCGGATCACGCTGACGGCCTTACCGTCGCTGGCAAACAGCGCATGCGCCGCGTCCCGCATATCGGGGCGAGTCATGGGATTGGTTGCCAGTACGCGTCGCTTGGTCTCTTTGTCGTCAATCAGCATGTCGATGCCCACAGTGCGAGCGGGATCAAGCCGCTCGACGACCGCGACCGTCGTCACATCAAAACCCAGCGGCGCAACAATAGTGAGCGCCTCCATGGACGGCGACTGCCCTGTTTCAATTTTTGCGCCAAGCTCTTTGAGTAATTGCAAGAGCTCGCCTCTGCGAGCCGCGCGGGTACTGACCCACACGGGCGGCATTTGGGAGACCACAGGCGCTGGGGCCTCTGGCGCAATCACCGCTTGGCCGTCCTTGTAATCGTAAAAACCAGCGCCGACTTTTTTGCCGACCACGCCGCCAGCCAAACGCTGCGCCGTGATGACGCTTGGGCGGTAACGCGGCTCGTCAAAGTATTGGCGATATACCGATTCCATCACAGGATGCGAGACATCCAGCGCGGTTAAATCCATCAGCTCGAAAGGACCGAGCTTGAAGCCGACTTGGTCGCGCAGGATGCGGTCAATCGTCACGAAATCAGTGACACTCTCTTGCACAATGCGCAGCGCCTCGGTGCCGTAGCCGCGTCCTGCGTGGTTGACGATAAAGCCAGGCGTGTCTTGCGCCGTCACGGGCGTGTGTCCCATTTGTTTGGCGAATGCGGTGAGCTGATCGCACACGCCTTGCGATGTTTTTAAGCCTGCGATGACTTCGACGACCTTCATCAAAGGCACGGGATTAAAAAAGTGATAGCCCGCAAAGCGCTCTGGGTGCTGCATCCCAGCGGCAATAGCCGTGACGGACAGCGATGAGGTGTTGGTGGCGAGTACGCAATCCGCGCGCACGATTTTTTCTAAATCGGCAAACAAATTGCGTTTCACGTCCAAGCGTTCAACAATGGCTTCAATGATGAAGTCGCAGTCCGCCAAGTCCTGCTGGGATTGGGCTGCCACAAGGCGCGATTTTTGCGAGGCTGCTTGTTCAGCCGTCAGCCGTCCTTTTTCCACCAGCTTGTCCCACTGCTGACCCAGCGCGGCAATGGCTTTGGTAATCGCTTCTGGTTGCGTATCAAATAATTTAACGACGCTGCCTGCCTGCGCGGCAATCTGCGCGATGCCGCGCCCCATGGCACCTGTGCCAACGAGGCCAACGGTTTTGAATGTGAGAGTCATATGGTGTTTATCCTAGGTAGTGATTATCAGATGTGTTGCTACGATGAGTGCTCGTATTTATACCTACTTTCGCTCTCAATAGGATGCACTATGACGCTCAAACTCTGCGGTTTTTCTGCCAGCAACTACTACAACAAAATTAAATTGCAATTGTTAGAGAAAGGCGTCGCGTTTGAAGAAGAATTGGTTTGGACAGGCAGCACGCATCCCAAATTGATCGAGCGTTCGCCCATGGGCAAAGTGCCGTTTTTAGATACGCCCCAGGGCGCAATTTCCGAATCTATTGCTTGCGCCGAATACATCGAACAAGCCTACCCCGCGCATCCACTCTTGCCAGCAGATGCGTTTGCGGCAGGTAAAGTCCGCGAGCTCATCGTTCACATGGACTTGCATCTAGAACTGGTCGCTCGCGTGCTGCACCTAGAGGCGCTGTGGGGCGGCAAGGTGAGCGATGGCGTGAAAGAGCGCCAGCGCAAACTACTCGACCAAGGCATTGCCAGCTTCGCCAAAATCGCCAAGTTTTCACCGTTTGTAGCGGGCGAGACGTTCACGCTAGCCGACTGCGCGGCGGCCGTGCATTTGCCGCTGGTCGGAATGACCACCAGAATCATTTATGGTGAAGATTTGCTTGCTAAGGCGACGCCGTACAAGGACTACCTCAAACATTTAACCGAGCGTCCAGCCTTTGCCAAGATGAACGCCGACCGCAAAGAAAACACAGAGATGTTTATGGCTAAGGTGCGCGCGCAAGTGGATGCGGCTAAGGCGGCTAAAGCGGCGGGTTAAGACTTCCGCCTCGACCAACTACTTAAGCTAATCGCGCACAGCATCACAAAAAAACCATACCAGTGCAGGTGGCTCATGTGATTGTTGGCAATCAGCCAGCCGCCCAGTCCCGCGCCAAAGGCTTGCCCGCTGTACATGGCCGAAGTGTTGAGGGCAATACTGGCGCCTGCGACTAGCGGCGCGGAGCTGGCTAACCTAGCTTGCTGCGCGGAGTTGCTAGAGAAGCAACCGAGTCCCCAAGGCATAGCAACCAGCATCACGGTAAACATGCTTGTTCCTAGTGGCCATAGCAACAGGCTACCAGCCATCAGACTCATGGCGATGATGGGCGCTCGGTCTGCGCCAATGCGGTCGATGTAGCGTGACAACACGAAGCTACCAATGAGGCCGCAAAAGCCAAACCAAAAGAAAAAGAGACTGGTAGTGGCGATGCTCGCATTTAGCATTTGTTTGTAGTAGGCCGTGAAGTAGCTAAACAAAACGAATTGGCCAAACGCCGACAGCAAGGTCACGCCCACGGTCATCATCAGCACGCGGTGCTTGAACACGCCTATCCATGCGGTTCTGCTCAGAGCGGCAATTTGAATTCCGATCGGCAAGACGCGCCACACCCATAGTGCCGAGCCTGCCGCCACTAGCGCGACCAAGCCAAAAGCCCAGCGCCAACCTAGTTCTCCGCCCAGTGTGGAGAGCAGTGGGACGCCAAAAACGGATGAAATCGACCAGCCCAAAAAGATGAACGTAATCGCTTTTGCGCGTTCCTCGGGTTTGGCCAGCAAGCCTACGCAAGCGGCGGCTTGAGGTGTAAAAATGGCCGGCGTAATGACGGACAGTACACGCAAAATCATCAGCGAGGTAAAGCTAGGTGCTATGGCGCAAAGCCCATGGAATAAGGCGTACCACGCCATTGTGAAGGCGAGTAGCTTGCGCCGATCCCACTTGGATACAAGCGCGGCAAAGAGTGGCGCGCTTACGCCCATGAGAATCGAGCCTGCTGTGATGAGCTGACCTGTGAGTGGCACCGATGTCCCTAAGTTGTCGCTGATGTTGGTCAGCGTCGCGGGTACGACCATAATGCCCATACCGACGGCTAGATTGCCAAAGAGTAGCGCCCATAGCATTTGTTTGCTTAGGTGTGGATTCATTTTTTATTTCTTTTCTTTTTTAGGAGCTTAACCATCATGGCAATTTCAATGTACTCGGCTAGTGTGCCTGTTTTTACACGGATGCTTTCCAACCTCAGCCACTTTTTAGACAAGGCCGAAGCCAATGCCGTAGCGCGTAAGTTTGAAACTTCAGTGTTGATGACGAGTCGCCTTGCGCCCGACATGCTGCCCTTTCCCGTGCAAGTGCGCATTGCTTGTGATGCCGCCAAGCTCACGTTTGCGCGGGTTGGCGGAGTAGATGCACCCAAGTTTGAAGATAACGAAACGACGTTTGCCGAACTAAAAGAACGCATCGCTAAAACGATTGCCTTCATTGCAACCGTGAAGCCAGAAGACATGAATGGCAAAGAAGACAAAGTGGTCACGTTTAAAGCGGGTCCTGTTGAGCGCACGCTATCGGGCGAGGACTACCTTAAGCACTGGTCAACACCGAACGTGTACTTCCACGTGACAACGGCCTACAACATTTTGCGTAGCAACGGTGTTGATTTGGGCAAGCTGGATTTCTTGCTTGGCAAGGTTTAAGCGCTACAACTTAAATGGATTTTTGCAGAGCTTCCAAACGGTCAAGCTCGGCAAAAATGTAATCAAAGCTTCCCGTGATGATGACCCGCGCCAAGCGCTGATCACGAAAGTCGGTCATGCTGTCGGCGACAAAGGTGAGTTTGGTTTGGTCTTTCATGGCGGTCGCTCCCTTTAAGCAAATACTTGATTACGAATGAGTCCCACGGCGAGGCCTTCAATCGCGAAGGTTTCGTCGGGGTGAACGATGATGGTTTGAAAGTCAGGGTTTTCGGGGTGCAGCTCAATGTGGCTAGTCTTCTTTTCAAAACGCTTCACCGTCACTTCTTCGCCCACACGCGCCACCACAATTTGCCCGTTGTGCGCCGTGCGGCATGATTGCACGGCAAGTAAATCGCCATCCATGATGCCGATGCCTTGCATGCTCATGCCGCGTACTTTGAGTAAGTAGTCGGGGCGCTGCGTAAACAAGCTCGGCTCTAGGTGGTAGGTTTGTTCGATGTGCTCTTGCGCCAAGATGGGCGAACCCGCAGCGACGCGCCCAATGAGCGGCAACACCAGCTGCGCCAAGCTTTGAATTTGCAATCCCATTTGCTCGGAAAATTGGCTGATGCGCGATTCGTTCACGGCTTGCAAGCGATGACCTTTCAAGCGAATACCGCGCGATGTACCGCTGACCAATTCAATCACGCCCTTGCGGTTTAACGCTTGCAAATGATCTTCGGCAGCGTTGATAGATTTAAAGCCAAGCTCGGTCGCAATCTCGGCACGCGTGGGCGGCGATCCCGTGGTGGCGATGGTGCGCTCGATCAGTGTCAAAATCTCTTGCTGGCGGGCGGTTAATTTTACGGATGGATTGAAGTTCAACATATAAGCTCCTAGAAACAAAGGCTGATTAGATAGACAGCTGTATTTTTACACAGATTATGCACAGGTCAAGCAAAAAATGATAAAAACTGCAACTAGTCAGCCAAACTTAACAATTTTGCTTTTGGGCACAGGCGGCACGATTGCTGGTCTATTAGAAGATGGCTCGCAGGCCAAGCAGGACGGGGCTTACAAGAGTGCCATGTTGCTTGTTGAGGCGTTAATTCCAGCCTCCAATCACAGTATCATCAGCGAACAAATCGCTCAAATCGACAGCAAAGACATGAGCTTTGAGATTTGGGAGCGGCTACATGTTCGCATTTCGCAAGCACAAAGCGATCCCACGATTCACGCCATCGTCATCACCCACGGGACGGACACGATGGAGGAGACGGCGTACTTTTTGCACCGAACGCTCGTTTGTCTCAAGCCCGTGATCTTGACTGGCGCGATGCGACCAGCCGATGCAGCGGATAGTGATGGTCCGCAAAACATGGCGTTTGCTTTAGATCAAGCCGAGCAGCTTGGTGCTGGCGTTTGGGTTGCGTTTGCAGGAAAAGTTTTTTCGGGTGGCAATGTGCAAAAAGTGCATCCCACAAGGCTAGATGCGTTTGAGGGAAATTCTCCGCAAGCCTTGCCACGCGTGGCTTTGCAGCTACCCGTCGCGCACTGGCCGCGCGTCGAAATCGTGTTGAGCTATGTGGGTGCGAGCGGTGCTTTGGTCGATGCGCTCATCACGCAAAAAGTCGACGGCATTGTCGTCGCAGGCACGGGCAACGCCACCGTGCATCTTGCGTTGCAGGCCTCATTAGATAAGGCTCGCGAAGCAGGGATTGCAGTCGTCCCGACCACGCGCTGCCTCGCGGGACGTGCTGTTCAAGCGCGGATTGATTTGATGCTTCGGCTTATGCAAAGAGCTTAAATTTCTACGATCATTTCAATTTCCACACACGCGCCAAGCGGCAGTTGTGCGACACCAAAGGCAGATCTGGCATGGCTTCCCACTTGATTGCCAAAAATTTCTGCAATGAGTTCCGAGCATCCATTGGTAACCAAATGCTGTTCGGTGTAATCGGGCGCCGAGTTGACGAGACCCATGATTTTGACGATGCGTTTGACAGCGTTTAAGTCTTTGCCTGAGGCTTTGCAAGCTGCCTCTAGTGTGCCCAAGAGGTCAATCGCCACGGCACGTGCAGCCGCATTGCCATCTGCGGTCATCATGTTCTCTCCGAGCTTGCCCGTCCAAACGCTGGCTGCACCAGAAACATATTTTTTAGCGATGTGGCCACTCAAAAAAATGAGATTGCCTGTTTGCACGAAAGGCACGTAAGCGGCTGCTGGCACGCCCACGGGTGGGAGGTTGATGTTTAGCGCTTTGAGTTTGTTATAAGGAGATGTCATGATTTTCTTTCTGTGATTTGCTTGTAAAGTGCAGCGATGTTAATAGCATTCTTTATAGGACTCATCGCTGGCGTGGCTTTGCAATTGCAACAAGCCACCCTCTGGCAGGGCACATCCTATATGGCTTGCGCAGCGCTTGCTCTGGTAGGGCTTTCTGGGTATAGCCTGCGGGCAAGCTGGCGAATTCGTTCCATTGTGTTTGTGCTTGCTCTCGTGCTGTCGTTTGGTCTTACGGGCTGGCGAGCAACAAACTACTTGCAAGACGCGATTAATCCCGCGCTTGAAGGCGCGGACATCGAAGTCGTTGGCGTGGTGGGTGCCATGCCGCAGCGCTTAGACACGGGCCTGCGCTTTCGCTTTGAAGTCGAGGCTGCACATCTCAATGACAAGCCCGTCACGCTGCCTCCGCGTGTGCTGCTGTCTTGGTACACGCGCAGTTTTAACGACGATGGCTTGTCCTTCAATTTAGAAGATGCTGTCAATCAACCCAAAGCGGGCGAGCGCTGGCAGTTCACGGTGCGATTGAAAGCGCCGCATGGCAATAGCAATCCACACGGTTTTGATTACGAGCTGTGGATGTGGGAGCAGGGCGCAGGTGCATCAGGTTATGTGCGCGAAAATCGTCGGCAAACTCCGCCAAAGCGTCTTGGACAAGTCAATTGGAATGCGGCCTACAGCATGGAGCGTGCTCGGCAAGCCATACGGGATAAGGTCTTCCAGAGGTTAGGGGATGCGGCAGATCGCCCCGCCGCAGGTGTGATTGCGGCGCTAGTAGCAGGCGATCAAGCCGCCATTGAACGCCCAGATTGGGACATCTTTAGAGCGACTGGCGTGGCGCATTTGATGAGTATTTCGGGCTTGCACATCACCATGTTTGCGTGGCTCGCAGCTTTGCTCATTGGCCTTGCATGGCGGCGCTCGGTGCGATTCACGCCGCGCTTGTGTTTGGCGCTGCCAGCCGTTCACGCAGGACTGGTTGGCGGCCTCGCATTGGCGACGCTCTATGCGTGGTTCTCGGGCTGGGGCGTGCCCGCGCAGCGCACCATCTGGATGCTTGCCACGTTTTCGCTTTTGCGTCTTGTTGGTCTGCGCTGGCCGTGGTATGCCGCGTGGTTGCTCGCCGCCGTCGTGGTGCTGGCGGGTGATCCGTGGGCGATGTTGCAAGCGGGATTTTGGCTGTCGTTTGTGGCGGTAGCGGTGCTGTTTGCGTCGGATGGTAGCGATCAAAAAAGCAAAGCGTGGGCGATGCTTCGCGAGCAGTGGATCATCACGCTTGCGCTTGCGCCGTTGACGCTTTTGTTGTTTCAACAAGTCTCGCTGGTGGGTTTACTCGCCAATGCGGTGGCGATTCCTGCGGTGACGCTGGTCATTACGCCACTGGCGATGCTCGGCGTGTTTTTTGTACCGCTGTGGGATTTGGCTGCGCTGTGCATGGGCTGGCTTGCGCTGCTGCTCAAGTGGTTGGCAGCTTTGCCGTATGCGGTGTACACCGCGCCTGCGCCGCCGCTTTATTTGAGTGTGCTGGCGGTGCTGGGCGGCGTGTTACTGGTCATCCCCGTTCAATCCATCAAACGCTGGCAAGCCTTATCAGCTAAGGCTTTTCTTGCAGCGCTGCTGATTACCCCTACATTTTTTTGGCAACTCACGCGTCCTGCAATTGGACAGTTTGATTTGCTTGCTATCGACATCGGGCAAGGCAACGCGGTACTCATCCGAACAGCACATCACAGCTTGCTCTTTGATGCGGGGCCGCGCTTTTCAAAGGAGAGCGATGCGGGCCATCGCACCATCGTTCCGTTATTACGGGCGCTTGGTGAAAAACTCGATGTGCTGATGCTCAGTCATAAAGACAGCGACCACACGGGCGGCGCACGCGCAGTACTGGCGATGCAGCCCGACGCCAAGGTAATGACGAGTGTCACCTTGCCCGCAGACCTTGCTGCGCTTGGCCTCCCCGAGGGCAGCCAGCCTTGCTTTGCAGGTCAAACATGGACGTGGGACGATGTGCGCTTTGATGTGATTCATCCTGGTCGCGAGGATTTAAATCCTGAGCGAAAACTGAAACCTAATGCGATTGCTTGCGTGCTCAAAATCACGAATGCGGACGCAGCCAAGCCGCAATCGGCGCTGCTCACTGCCGACATTGAAACCCCGCAAGAGCTTGCTCTGCTTGGCTTGCGAGCCGATTCTCTTCCTAGTACGGTACTACTCGTGCCGCATCACGGCAGCAAAACATCGTCTAGCGAAATATTTTTAGATGCCATCCGCCCTAGGTTTGCCATCGTGCAAGCGGGTTACCGCAACCGCTTTGCACATCCTCGTCCCGAGGTGATGGCGCGATACGACGAGCGCAAAATCCAAACCGTGCAATCCAGCAGTTGTGGCGCAGCAAGATGGGCGAGTGATGCACCCGATAGAGTGACGTGTCAGCGACAAACGGACATGCGATATTGGTGGCATCCGATACACTGATTCTTTATTGAAAGGATCCATCATGAATCAACCCACTCGCCGTTCACTTTTAAAAACGACCGCTGGCCTAGGAGCCACAGCGGGCGCGGCTTTGCTAGGTGCCTGCGCCACAGCCCAATCATCATCTGGCTTGGCGGCCACGCCTATTTTTAGCTTACCGATAACGACGGTTCCTATCGTTGGCAGCGCGCAATCTTTCCCTGTGCGCCGCATCTATTGCATTGGTCGCAACTACCGAGCACACTCGATTGAAATGGGCTCGAATCCTGATCGCGAGCCGCCGTTCTTTTTCCAAAAGCCAACCGATGCCATTCAATACATTGCACCGAATACCGTGGTCGATCATCCTTATCCGACGTTGACCAAAAACTACCACTACGAAGTGGAGTTAGTGGCAGCGCTAGGCAAAGGCGGTAAGAACATTCCGATTGATAAAGCACTCGATTTGGTTTACGGCTACGCGCTCGGACTCGACATGACGCGGCGCGATTTGCAGCGCGGCATGGGCGACGAAAAGAAGCCTTGGGAAATTGGCAAGAGCTTTGATCACTCTGCACCGATTGGCCCGATTCATCCTGTGTCAAGCATCGGCCATATTGGCAAAGCAGCGATTTGGCTCAAAGTGAATGGCGTGACCAAACAAAGCGCCGATCTTTCGCAAATGATCTGGAGCGTCGCAGAGCAAATTAGCAAACTCTCGCAAGCGTTTGAGTTGATGGCAGGCGACATCATTTACTCGGGCACGCCCGAAAACGTAGGCCCTGTCGTGCGCGGTGATGTGATTGATTGCCACATTGATGGTTTGCCAAATTTGAGTGTGAAGATTGTTTAAAGCACAATCTAGGCATGTCACAAGCAAAAATTCTACAAAAACTATTTGATAACAACCAAGCGTGGGCTGCGCAAATGGAGCGCGAGCAGCCTGGATTTTTTAATAAGCTTAAAGATCAGCAAAATCCCAAATACTTGTGGATTGGTTGCTCGGACTCACGCGTTCCAGCTAACCAAATTACAGGGCTCGCGCCAGGCGAAGTGTTTGTGCATCGCAACGTTGCCAATCTCGTGCCGCATTCCGATTTGAATGCGCTGTCGGTCATTCAGTATGCGGTAGAGTTTCTCAAAGTGGAGCACATCATGGTGGTCGGACACTACGGCTGCGGCGGCGTGCAAGCCGCGTCGCGCGGCACACGCATTGGCCTTGCCGACAATTGGCTGCGTCACGTGATTGATGTGAAGCTACGCCATCGCCAGCGCTTGATGCACCTTTGCCAACACGACCAAGAAAACACGCTATGCGAAATGAATGTGATTGAGCAAGTCGGCAACGTCGCCATGTCTAACGTGTTGCAAGACGCGTGGGCACGTGGTCAAAATGTGTCGGTACACGGCTGGGTTTATGGCCTGAGTGATGGCTTAGTGAAAGACATGGACGTGACGATGAGTAAGCCTGATGAAGTCGTGAGCGTATTTAGCAACGCGATTAAGCGCTACCCACGCGCAGACTCCCCAAACACTTAAGCGTTCAGGCGCTTCGTCATCAACGCTTTCGCAGCACGCGAGTTCGTCGGACGACACAGCGCATCGCTAATGAATTGCCCCGCGTCGATGAGCGCATCTAAATCAATACCCGTTTCAATGCCCATACCGTGCAGCATGTAGACCACGTCTTCTGTCGCCACATTGCCCGTTGCGCCTTTGGCATAAGGACAACCGCCTAAACCCGCAATCGACGCATCAAACGTCGCCACGCCCAGCTCTAGCGCTGCCAAAGTGTTGGCGAGTGCTTGGCCATAGGTGTCGTGGAAATGACCTGATACGTCAGCCAAATCAAACGATTTGAGCACCTGCTCAAACACACGCTGTACCTTGCGCGGTGTACCCGTACCAATCGTGTCAGGCACGCCCATATGCTGCACGCCCATGTCCTTTTGCGCCTTCGCGATGCGTCCCACGACCACGGGATCGACTTCACCTTCATACGGGCATCCCAGCGCACACGACACCGTCCCGCGCACATAAAGTCCCGCTGCACGAGCCGCTACAACCACGGGCGCGATGCGCTCCAAACTTTCGGCAATCGAGCAATTCGTATTCTTTTGGCTAAACGATTCTGTCGCGGCAAAGAACACCACAATCTCTTGCGGACGAAGCTGCAAAGGCATATCCAGCAAGGCTTCCAGACCTTTCATATTGGGCACGAGTGCCGAGTAACGCACACCCGCCTTGCGCTCAATCCCCGCGAGTACGAGCACGTTGTCCTTCATTTGCGGCACCCATTTGGGCGAGACAAAACTGGTCGCTTCAATTTCCGTCAGTCCCGCGTTTTGCAGGCGATGGATCAGTTCAATCTTGATCTCGGTGGGCACGACTTGCTTTTCGTTTTGCAGCCCGTCACGCGGACCGACATCGACGAGTTTTACTTTGCTTGGGATCATGATTTCTCCTTCAATGTCAACAGTGCCGCGCCTTCTGCAACCTGCTCGCCCGCCGCGTAGAGCAGCTCACCCACCACACCGTCCGCTGGTGCGGTGATCGCGTGCTCCATCTTCATCGCCTCCATCACCGCAACGACTTGTCCCTTTGTCACGGCATCGCCTGCCTTGACCGAGAACGACACCACCTTGCCAGGCATGGGCGCGTTTAAACCGCCGCCCGCGTGAGCATCTTGAGCCGCGACCAGTGACAAGCGATTGATGTGTTTAACGATCGCGGCACCCTTGTCCATAAAGACGTGCATTTCGTCGGATGAATCATGTTTCAACGGATAGATGCTCTGTAGGCCAAGCGTAGATTGGCTTGCAAGAGCAAGAAGCTGGGAAGCCTTATAGGATTTGGCCTGCACGATACCGTTCATTTCAAAATCAAACCTACGCGTTGCTTCGCCATACGCACGCCAAGCGTCCATTTTAGAAAGCGGATCGTTGCCTTCGAAAGCTTTCTCGGTTTGAACGATGTGTGCCACTGCCGCTTCAATCGCGTCAATATTTGCCACTGGATGCTGATCAAAAAGTACCGCCCGCTCACGCTCAATCAAAGCTGTATCCAGATTCGCCTTCGCAAACGATTCGCTACGAATCACGTGCCGCAAAAACTGTACATTGGTTTGTAATCCTACAATGTGCGTTTGACTCAAAGCCACGTCCAGCAAGGCTAGCGCCTCGTTACGACTAGGAGCGTGAACGATCAACTTAGCAATCATTGAGTCATAAAACGGCGAGATCGTATCGCCTTCTCGTACGCCAGAATCCACTCGGACGTCCCCTCGTTCAAACGCCACATGCGCGCCATGTCTGTACAAGTACAAGGTGCCCGTTGCGGGCAAGAAATTGTTATCAGGCGACTCCGCGCAAATCCGCGCCTCAATCGCGTGACCTTTGATTTGCAATTGTTCTTGCGTGAGCGGCAACGGCTCGCCCGCAGCCACGCGCAATTGCCACTCCACCAAATCGAGACCCGTAATCGCTTCGGTCACAGGATGTTCCACTTGGAGGCGGGTGTTCATCTCCATGAAGAAGAATTTCATACCAGCGTCTGATTGCTCGACGATGAACTCCACCGTGCCCGCACCCACGTAATGCACGGCTTTGGCCGCTGCCACGGCTGCTGCGCCCATCGCTTCGCGCATGGTTTGCGACAAGCCTGGTGCTGGCGCTTCTTCCAATACTTTTTGATGACGCCGCTGCACTGAACAATCGCGTTCAAACAGGTAAACGCAATTGCCCTGCGTATCGCCAAACACTTGAATCTCAATGTGACGCGGACGCTGCACGTACTTCTCGATTAGCACCGAATCATTACCAAAGCTGTTGATGGCTTCGCGCTTGCACGATGCAAGGCTAGCTGCAAAATCCGCAGCCTTGTCCACAATCCGCATTCCCTTGCCGCCGCCACCTGCGCTGGCTTTAATCAGCACGGGGTAGCCGATGCCATCGGCTTCGCGTTGCAACAGCGCGGCATCTTGATCGGCCCCGTGATAGCCTGGCACCAGCGGTACACCCGCCGCGCTCATCAATCGCTTGGACTCGGCTTTCAAGCCCATCGCCAAAATCGCGCTGGCTGGGGGGCCAATAAAGACAAGGCCTGCAGCCGTACAGGCTGTGGCAAACGCGTCGTTTTCAGATAAAAATCCATAGCCAGGATGAATCGCTTCAGCGCCCGTTTGCTTGGCCGCAGCCAAGATGCGCTCCCACTGCAAATAGCTGTCTTTGGGTGCGCTACCGCCGATATGAATCGCCTCGTCGCAACTCGTTACGTGCTTGGCGTTTGCATCAGCATCGGAATACACCGCCACCGTTTTGATACCCATGCGGTGGGCAGTTGCGGCGACGCGGCAAGCGATTTCGCCGCGATTGGCGATGAGAATTTTTTTAAACATATTTTTAATTGTGATCTATCCAATTGGGCAAACGCTTTTGTAAAAATGCTTGCACGCCTTCCTTGCCTTGCGGACTTGAGCGGATGACCGCAATCTCTTTGACCGTATGCGCGATGAGTTCATGTGTGATGGGTTTTTCAGCAACCGCGTCAATCAATTTTTTGGTAGCCCTTATGGCATCTGGGCTAGCGAGGCATAGTGTCCTGCAAAGCTTATCCACTGAGGCTTGCAGAGCATCCGCTGTGGTGACTTCGCTGACCAAACCCATGTCCATGGCTTGGCTAGCTGAAAAGCGATCCGCCGTTAGCCAATAGCGCTGCGCTGCACGCACACCCATGGCGCGAATCAAGTACGGGCTAATCGTGGCAGGAGCAAGCCCGATCTTGACTTCGCTGATACAAAACTGTGCGTTTGTTACGGCAACCGCCATGTCGCAGGCCGCGACCAGTCCTGTTCCGCCTGCATACACATCGCCTTGCACAGCAGCAATGGTAGGTTTTGGGCAGCTAGCGATGGCGTGCAGCATGGCCGCTAGTTTGCCTGCATCCGCCAAATTTTCGTTGTAGGAGTAATCCGCCATGCGACGCATCCAATTCAAATCTGCACCTGCGCAAAAGGCGGAGCCTTCCGCGGCCAAAACGATGCAGCGCACATCAGGATTCAAACCCATATCTTGAAAGGCTTTGGTGAGTTCAGCAATCACGTCGTCGTTGAATGCGTTACGAACTTCAGGGCGATTGAGCGTGATACGCCCCACGTGATTGGCAACTGAAATGATGAGGTGTGTCATTTGAAATGCTCCTTAAAAAACGCAATCAGCTTGGCTTGCGCCGCTGCCTTGGCGACGGGTTCGCCGCCCGTGTGTACCGTCTTAACCCCGCGCGGCGTGTTCAGATGTATCGCGATCACCGTAGAGCCCTCGCTATCAAAGCCATGATTGGCGTTGGCATAGGTGTCTTGCTTTACCAGCATCCCCGATCTTGCTGCCAAGCGTTGACAAAAAATAGGATTTGTCCAATCGTCTACCGCTCCCAGTTGCATGAGCACGGGCCGTGCAGCTTGCCAATCCGCCCGCCCCACACCGAGGTCAATGCCATTGCCGCAACCTGGGTAATAAGCAAACGCTGCACGAGGCGCGGCAGCATACGCAACGTTCTTGTCGTTAGCCAGCAGCGTGGTCGAACCGCCATGACTCCAGCCCAAAATGCCGAGGCGATCAGCGTCCACATCCACACGTTTTGCTAAAAAAGCGATGGCGGCTTGCACATCCGTGACGCGCTGTGCTTGGGTGACTTGCTGGTTGCCGCCGCAAACTGATTTCACGCCGCGCGACGTAAAACTATCCAAAAAAAGTACATGCCAACCTTGCCCATTTAGTAATTGCGCATAGTTTTTGCTGCGCATATTGGGTTGATCATGCGAACCCAACATCCCGCCGCATCCATGCAAAGCCACAATAGCTGGTGCTTTGCGGCCATCTGCTGTTTGAGCAGCATAAAAATAACCGTCGAGTTGAACGTCGCCGTTTTTTATTTTGAGATGCGTTTGGGCGTTAGCAAGTGACGTTAGAAAAAATAAAAAGCAGTAAAAAAAAAGTTTCATGGCATCACATCCGAAACACACCAAACTTGCTATCAGGAATCGGCTGATTCAATCCTGCCGATAGCGCCAAACCCAATACCCGCCTGGTGTCCACGGGGTTGATGATGCCGTCGTCCCATAGCCTTGCGCTGGCATAGTACGGATGTGATTGATGCTCGAACTGATCTAACAGCGGCTGCTTGAATGCTTGCTCTTCATCCTTTGACCACGCACCGCCTTTGGCCTCGATGCCATCGCGCTTGACGGTTGCCAGCACGCTTGCCGCTTGTTCGCCGCCCATCACGCCGATGCGGGCGTTGGGCCACATCCACACGAATCTGGGATTGAACGCGCGTCCGCACATGCCGTAATTGCCTGCGCCAAAACTGCCGCCAATGATGATGGTGTACTTGGGCACGTTGGCAGTCGCCACGGCTGTCACCATCTTCGCGCCATGCCTTGCAATGCCTTCGGCTTCGACTTTTTTGCCAACCATAAAGCCCGTGATGTTTTGCAGAAAGACGAGCGGGATTTTGCGCTGGCAGCACAGCTCGATAAAGTGCGCGCCTTTTTGCGCCGACTCGGAAAACAAAATGCCGTTGTTGGCGACGATGCCCACGGGCATGCCCTCGATGTGCGCAAAGCCGCAAACCAGCGTTGCGCCAAAGCGTGCTTTGAACTCGTGGAAGTCGGAATCATCAACGATGCGAGCAATGATTTCGCGCACGTCAAACGATTTTTTAGCATCGCTTGGAATAATGCCAACTAGCTCAGAAGCCCCATAGCGCGGCGCTTGCGGCGATTTGAGTGTTGTCGCGTAATGCTTGCTGCGATTGATATGCGCAACGGCTTGCCGAGCCAGCGCTAGCGCATGCGCATCGTCGTTCGCTAAGTGATCGGCTACGCCCGACAACCGCGTGTGCACATCGCCGCCACCCAGTTCCTCGGCACTCACCACTTCGCCCGTCGCAGCCTTCACCAACGGCGGGCCTGCCAAAAAGATCGTGCCTTGATTTTTTACGATGATGGTCTCGTCGCTCATGGCGGGCATGTACGCGCCACCTGCCGTGCACGAGCCCATCACCACGGCGATTTGCGCGATGCCCAGCGAACTCATCTGCGCTTGGTTATAAAAGATACGGCCAAAGTGATCGCGGTCAGGGAATACTTCGTCTTGGTTTGGCAAGTTTGCACCGCCAGAATCCACCAAATAAATACAAGGCAAATTGTTTTGCTGCGCAATCTCTTGTGCGCGCAAATGTTTTTTGACCGTCATCGGGAAGTACGTGCCGCCCTTGACGGTTGCGTCGTTGCAAACAATCATGCAGTCCACGCCCGCAACGCGGCCAATGCCCGCGATGATGCCTGCTGCGGGCGCAGCGTCCACGCCCTTGGCGTCTTGGTACATGGCATAAGCTGCCATCGGCGCGACTTCTAAAAAAGGCGAACCTGCGTCCAAGAGCAAATCCACACGCTCACGCGGCAGCAGCTTGCCCCGCGCCTCGTGCTTGGCGCGCGCTGCAGCGCCGCCACCTTGCGAGACCACAGCCAGCTTGGTCTGCAGGTCGGTGACTAGCGCGTTCATCACAGCGCTGTTTGCGATGAAGTCAGCGCTTCTTGAATTGATTTGGGTGGTGAGGATGGTCATGGTGAATTGTGTACGATGTTCTCTATTAACTCGCAGTCATTGCCGTGCGCTTACCAAGTGCCAACCGCAAATCAAGCGCTTTCAGTACTTTCATGACAGTCGTAAATTCGGGGTTGCCGTTTGGTGAGAGTGCACGGTACAAGCCTTCACGTGCAAGCCCTGTGTCTTTGGCTAGTTGCGTCATGCTTTTAGCTCTGGCGATTGCACCTAGAGCGTAGCGAATCAAGCTACCGTCGCCTGGGTCTTCTTCCATACACGCTTCAAAGTAGCCGCGCATGTCTTCGTCGGACTTGAGATAGTCGCTGCTGTCAAAGCGGCTAAAGCCTTGCGGTATGTTTTGAACGATCACGTCTGTGGTTGCATTTTTCATTTTTTAACTCCCCAGTGTTTTGCCAATTGAATGGCGACTTCAATATCTTTGTCTTGCGTGCGTTTGTCACCACCGCACAGCAGGATGATCAGCACGCCCGCGCGCTTTGTGAAATACAAACGATAGCCCGCGCCGTAATTAATCCGCATTTCGCTCACGCCATCGCGTAAAAATTTTGCATCGCCCAAATTACCCAGCCTCACACGGTCAAGTCTTGCCAGCACACGCTGCATGGCTTGGCGGTCTTTAAGGCTGGCAAGCCATGCATCGAAGACCTCGCTTTTGATAATTTCGAACATGCCCAGATAGTAACCCATGAATCACATTTAATAAATAGCTAATTGAAGCTTTCTACAATCAAGCCATGACGACTTCAGCCTCATCCTTCGACATTGCTATCCACGGCGCAGGCTTTGTGGGTCGGACTCTTGCGCTTTTGCTGGCGCTGCAAGATTTGCGTGTGGCGTTGATAGCGGATGAGACCAAAAGTGCGGTTGCAAAAGACATCCGCGCTTTCTCTTTAAATCCCGCGTCTAAAGATGTCCTTGAGCGTGTGCATGCTTGGCCTCTTGGTGAAGCAGTGACTCCCGTTTATTGCATGGAAGTGTTTGGCGATGCAGGCGGCGAGTTGGTGTTTGATGATGCGGGTCATGCACCAGATGCGGCGCTGAATTGGATTGTGGATGTGCCTGCTTTAGAAGCCGTTTTAAAAGAGCAGGTGTCCCGCGAGCCACGTGTGGCATGCCTTACAGAAGGTGATGCCCTAGAGGCTAAGCTCCATGTGGTCTGCGAGGGACGTACCTCGCGCATGGTGAATAAACTTGGCATCACGATGGATACGATCCGTTATCCGCAGCATGCTGTTGCCGCGCGGCTCATCTGCGAACTACCGCACGACAACGCAGCGCGTCAATGGTTCACCGAGCGCGGTGAGGTGTTGGCGCTGCTGCCGATGCAAGGGCGTGAGGTCGCGCTGGTTTGGTCGCTGGAATCTGAACGCGCCAAAGAGATGCTGATTGCCAGTGATACAGATTTCACGACTCTGCTGGAGGCCTCATGCCATAAGGCTTTGGGGGCGATGACGCTTGCGAGCCACCGAGCGTTGTGGCCTTTAATGCTGACACGGATGAAGCCGTGGACAGGTGGGTCCGCTTCGATGGGCGAGCAAGGCCACGGCGTGTGGGTGCTAGCGGGCGATGCCGCGCATGCGATGCATCCGTTGGCGGGGCAGGGCTTGAATGCTGGATTGGGCGATGCGGCGTTGCTTGCGCAAACGCTTAAAGATGTGCAAGGCGATTCACCACTTTTCCATCCTACGCAAACCCAGCTCACACGGGCGCTGCGCAGTTATGCGCGGGCCAGGCAAGCAGCGATTGCCCCGATGGTTGGCGTGACCGATGGCTTGCATCTTTTGTTTGCACGTGACTCAAACGTGTTTGCTCGTGCCCGCAATTTGGGGATGTCGTGGCTCAATCGCGCCAGCAGTATTAAAAAATTCCTTATCAAACAGGCACAATAAGCGTTATGAAAATCATCTTCAAAATTCTCTTGTCTACGCTTGTCGCTTTAGTTTTTACCAGTAGCTATGCGCAAGAAGACGTGATCCGAAAAAACCTTGCTGAGCGCATTCCTAAGCTACCAAAAATTGATGAGGTCGTTAAATCCCCCATCGCGGGTCTTTACGAAGTACGCGTGGGCGGCACCGATATTTATTACACGGACGCGGGCGGTAACTATTTGATTGACGGTCAATTGATCGACGCCAAGTCGGGCAAAAATTTAACCGAAGAGCGCGTGAACAAGCTCTCAGCGATTGACTTTAAAGACTTACCACTGAAGGACGCCATCGTTATCAAACGCGGCACGGGTGCGCGCAAGATTGCCATTTTCGAAGATCCCAACTGCGGCTATTGCAAACGCTTTGAAGCCGACATGCAAAAGGTAAATCACGCAACGGTTTATCTCTTTCTTTATCCCGTGTTGGGCGCGGACTCTGTTGAAAAATCAAAAACCATTTGGTGCTCTGCCGACAAAGGCAAAGTGTGGCAAGACTGGATGCTGAATGAAGTGCCGATACGCGGCACAAGCAAATGCAATACCGATGCGCTGACGCGAAATTTGGCGCTGGGCCAAAAGCACCGAATTACGGGGACTCCGACGATTTTGCTAGCGGATGGCACACGCATTCCTGGCGCAATTAGTAGTGCGCAGTTAGAAAAAATGCTGGCTGACGTTAAAGCCAATTAAGCCGATGATTCAGCACAAAATTGAGCTGCATGATCCGCGTGCTCATCTTTTTCGCATCACGCTAACCATCCCCAAGCCCTTGCCAAATCAGGCTTTCTGCATGGCGGTGTGGATTCCCGGTAGCTATTTGGTACGTGAGTTTTCTAAGCAAGTGCAAGAGCTAACTGCCAAGCAAGGCGGCAAAAGTCTCACTATTGCGCAGCTTAGTAAAAATACTTGGAGTCTTGCGAATACCTCCACCAAACCTATCACCGTTACGTATCTGGTTTATGCGTTTGATGCCTCGGTTCGCACGGCGTTTTTGGATAGCACGCGCGGATTTTTCAACGGCACGTCAATGTTTATGCGAATTGCGGGACAAGAGAACCATCCGCAGCAAGTGGTGATTGAGCCTCCCGTTCGTACTGAGCTTGTCGAAGGGTCTTGGCGCGTCGCCACAGCCTTACTCGCGCTCAAAACCAACAAAGCAGGCTGGGGAACTTACCTAGCAAGTGGCTACGACGAACTAGCTGACAGCCCGTTTGAGCTGGGCGAGTTTTGGGAAGGCAAGTTCACCGTGCGCGGTATCCCGCATCGTTTTGTCGTGAGCGGTGCAGCCGCCACGTTTGACGGCAAGCGGCTCTTGGCGGATACACAAAAGATTGTCGAAGCGGAACTTGCGTTTTGGCATGGTTCGTTCCATAAGGGTTATGTCTTCATGCTACGCGCCATGGACAACGGCTACGGCGGGCTGGAGCACATGAACAGCACCGCCTTGATTGCCAAGCGCAGCGACCTGCCACGCATGGGTGATGACACCACACCAGAAGGCTACGTGACACTTCTTGGCCTCATTAGCCACGAATATTTCCACACATGGAACGTTAAGCGTTTGCGCCCCGCAGGGCTTGTGCCGTATGACTACGACCGTGAGAACCACACCGAACTGCTGTGGTTTTTTGAAGGCTTCACCAGCTATTACGACGACTTGCTTTTGCGCCGTGCAGGGCTCATCAACGACGAGCGATATTTGGGCTTGCTCGCGAAGACCATCAATCAAGTTCAGCAAACGCCAGGCAGGTTAGTTCACTCGCTGGCAAGCAGTAGCTACGAGGCGTGGACTAAGTACTACCGCATGGACGAAAACAGCGTCAACAGCACGGTCAGTTACTACACCAAGGGCTCGCTGGTGGCGTTGTGTTTAGATTTAATGCTCCATGAACGTGGCTCCAATTTAGACACCGTGATGCAGCGGCTGTGGCAAAAACACGCTGCATCTCAACCAAATGGCATCTGCGCGATTGATGAAGCCGCCCTCGTGGAAGCCATATCCGATAAGGTCTCTAGGGCAGCCTTGCTGCAATGGGTGCATACAACGGATGAGTTGCCACTGACCAAACTACTGGCAAGTGTTGGTGTAGAAACGGTGGCGGTAAAAGCAGGATTAGCCCAGCAACTTGGATTGCGCGTGAGCACAGATGGTGGCATCAAAATCAAACAAGTGCTCTCGGGCACGCTAGCTGCCAAAGCAGGCTTTGCGGCTGGTGATGAATGGGTGGCGGTTGAAGCGAAAGATCAAACGTGGCGCATCAGCAGTTTGGATGAGGTGTTGCTGTACGCACCCTCTGGCAAGCCAATCACAGCATGGATTGCGCGAGATAAACAGGTGTTGAAGCTGGCTTTAGCTTTGCCAAAAAATCAGATGCTGAATGCGGATGTGAGGCTAAAAATCACTGATGCAAAGAAGCTGGCTAGTTGGTTGGAATGACCGTCCCCGCGATTTGTGCGCTCTTGCCTCTAAACATCGCGATCGTCTCGCCCTTTTGATTCGTCACGCGCATGTCGTAAATGCCGTGCCGCCCCGACAGCGTTTGCTCGATGCCTTCGCACGTGAGTACATCGCCAAGGTGCGCGGGCTTTAAAAATTCGATGCTGCATCCCGCCGCGACCGCGACCTTGTTGTAGCTATTGCAAGCAAATGCAAATGTAGAGTCGGCCAGCGTAAAGATAAAGCCGCCGTGACAAATTTGATGACCGTTCAAGTGAAGTTCGCGCACTTGCATTTCAATGACTGCACGGCCTGGTTCTGCCGTAATGAGCTTCATTTGCATCGTGTCTTTGGTTGCCACATCGACGCTCCACATGGAGGCGGCGACGGCGGTGGCTAAGGCTTTTGGATCCATCTTATTCGCCCTTAAATTGCGCTGGCCGCTTTTGTAAAAACGCGCTCACGCCTTCAATGTAGTCATGCGTGCTACCGAGTGCAGATTGCACATCACGCTCTAAATCGAGTTGCTCTTTATAGGTGTTAGTGACTGCGCTGCGCAGCAAATGCCGCGTTTCAATGAGCGCTTTGGTGGGCATCACTGCCATGCGGGAAGCCATAGCCAGTGCGGCTTCCAGCGCATCGTCCGCTACATCCCAAATCAGTCCCCAGTCCTTCGCCTGAGCGGCGGTGAGCTTGTCGCCCGTCATGCACAGCGCCATCGCGCGCGCCATGCCTAGGCGCTGGGGCAAGAGCCACGAGCCGCCCGAATCGGGGATGAGTCCAATCTTGCTAAACGCTTGGATGAAGCTTGCGCTTGGTGCGGCAATCGTGATGTCGCAGCCCAGCGCATACGATGCGCCTGCGCCCGCCGCTACGCCGTTGACAGCAGCAATGGTGGGTACGCGCAGCAATTGCAGCTTGAGGGTGGTGGGGTTGAAGTAGTCATTGATGACGGCGCGAGGATTGGCGCGTTCCACTAACTTTGGGCCTTCAGAAAAATCGAATTCCGATAAATCTGCACCTGCGCAAAAGCCCCGCCCAGCGCCTGTCAGCACCATCGCGCGGATGTTTTTGTTAGTGGCAATTTCGTCAAACACAGCCCACAAATCTTTGTGCATTTGCTTGGTAAAACTGTTCAGCGCCGCTGGGCGATTGAGCGTGACCAGCGCAACAGAATCTTTCACTTCCAATAGAATGTTTGACACCTTTAACTCCTTTTATTTTTATTATGTCCTACGAATTCATCACTACCCGCATCGAAGCTGAAAAAGTGGGCATCGTCACCCTCAATCGCCCTAAGCAATTGAACGCCTTGAACGGCGAGTTGATGGACGAGCTGGGCGCGGCGCTCAAAGCTTTTGATGCTGACCCCAAGATCGGCTGCATGATTGTGACGGGCTCTGAGAAAGCCTTTGCCGCTGGCGCCGACATTGGCGCGATGGCAAGCTGGGGCTTCTCCGACGTATACGGCGCGGACTACATCACGCGCAATTGGGAAACGATTCGCTCTATCCGTAAGCCCGTAATTGCAGCCGTCAGCGGCTTTTGTTTAGGTGGTGGCTGCGAGCTGGCGATGATGTGCGACTTCATCATCGCCGCCGACAACGCACGTTTTGGTCAGCCCGAAATCAAGCTCGGCATCATCCCAGGCGCAGGCGGCACGCAGCGCTTGCCACGCGCGGTAGGCAAAGCCAAAGCAATGGACTTGGTGCTCACAGGCCGCATGATGAATGCCGACGAGGCAGAGCGGGCGGGGCTTGCCAGCCGTGTGGTGGCAGTCGATAAGCTGATGGACGAAGTGCTAGCAGCGGCGCTGATGATTTGCGACTACGGGCAACTCGCCACGATGGCAGCCAAAGAATCCGTCAATCGTGCCTTCGAGAGCGGCCTATCAGACGGCATCATGTTCGAGCGCCGCCTGTTCCACGCGCTCTTTGCCACGCAAGATCAGAAGGAAGGCATGGATGCGTTTGTGAATAAGCGGAAGGCTAATTTTGTGAATGCTTGAATAACGTAACTACCCTCATCAATGACTGGTAAAGCAAGCCTTAAAACCAAGAAAATGCTCGGTGTTTGTCAGCTTACCCTAGGCAATGGCGTATACATCAACGCCCACATAATTCCAGCAGCGCTCACCAAGCTTTCTAGCACTGGTGAAAAATATGTAGAGGCTGGCATAGGCGCAGGAATTAAAAAGCGTGCCAATAGCTGGTACGACAACGAATTAGTAACTCAAGCTGGCGAGGATATTCTGACGGCCATTGATACCACTGCAATTGAGGTTTTGCGAAAACACAAACTTGTCTGGACTGGATGGGGGGCTGAGCAAGAACTATTTCCAAACGATCCATTTGAAAATCAAAAACCAATTCGAATACTTCGGATTGATCGAGCAAAGGGATTACAACTATTTTTTCTCAGTTTGCTTTGGCGATCAGCGGCCTCCAAAAGGAGTGAATTCAAACAGATAAAAATTACCGAGGCAATCTTGGAAGATTTACGGCAAAGAGTGCTAAACAAAGATCCAGGTGTGTTTGGCGATTACCCCATTCACTTATTTCAAATTACTACACGCGGAATTTTTCACAACCGAACGCCACTTCTTGAAAAAAAAGCACACCCAAGCGAAAAATTGAAAGATGTATACATCCCATATGTCAGATTTTATTTTGATGGTTTGATAGCACATATTCATTTGCCATATTCAAATGGCTATGACGACGAGTACCTTCGCACGTGCCTTCGAGAAGAGGATACTATTGTTTTTTTAAATGACTTTGAGCACTCACGTACATTAACCGATATCAAAGAAATGGTTTCTACAGTATCGTTAGAGGAAAGAAATCCACCATCGCAAAAAAACTTAATTGCAGTGGCAGTTTCTAGCCTAAGTGCTCAGTTGAAATAATTTGAAGATTGATTACCAATCAACTGTCGCCCACTGTCAAACACTCGCTCTGCTTTAGTCACAGGATCCACAAACTCAAGCCGCTTAGCCAGTAGTTGCAAGGGCTTCGCATAATCCGCATCTGTCATCACGAATTGCTCTGGCGTGAGCGTGGGATAGATGCCGTCATTCAAAATCGGGATGCCAAGCGCATTCATATGGACACGTAGTTGATGGCGTTTGCCTGTGACGGGTTTTAGCTCGTAGCTGGCAAGCCTTACTCCGTCTGGCTTAGCGGGCAGTATGCTCTGCAAGGCAATCTGGGTGCGGCTGTTGGGCTTGCCTGCTACCTCGTGCATCTGCATGTAGATATCCGAGTCTTCTAGGCGGCTCTCATACGTCATGGGCAACGCTAAATCTTCGCGATAAGGCGCAATCGCTTCGTAAGTTTTATGCACTTGCCTGTCATGGAACATCTGCTGGTACGCGCCGCGCTCCTTGGCTTGCACGCCAAACAGCACAAGGCCTGCGGTGTCTCTATCTAAGCGGTGCAGGGGGCTCAAGTTCGGTAATCCAAGTTTGTTTTTTAAGCGCACCAGTAGCGTTTCTTGCACGTACCTGCCACTGGGCGTCACGGGTAAAAAATGCGGCTTATCGGCTACCACTAAATGCTCGTCTTGATAGAGGATCACTTCGTCAAACGGAATGCGTGGCTCGCTTTCCACATGGCGGTAATAGAACAGGTGTTGCTTAGGAACGTAAGCAGCGTTTGGGCTGACGGCACACCCCGCTTGATCGACTACCAAGCCTTGATCGAATCGCTCTTGCCAAATGCTTGCGTTTATTTTGGAGAATTCTTGAGTGAAAAACTCAAACATCGTGCCGCAGGTTTTTGATTTTTCTGGCGGCAAGTACACGACACTTGCGCTCACACCTGCGCGGGTGGGCGCGCTGCTTGCCATTAGTCGCTCACAGGCCCCGTAGCCCAGCCCGAGAGACGCTTAGCGCGTTCGATGCGCCATTTGCCATCGCGGGCTTCGTCGTACACGTCGTCGATGCTGGTATTCGTCTCTTGCAGCTTTGCGTCCAAGGCAATGCGGTTGTCGAACACGAAGCATTCGCCTTGCCAGTCTTTCTCAGCATCTGGCATCGCAGCCAAATAGCCGATGATGCCGCCCTCTAATTGATAGATGCTGGTGTCCAAGGTGTCCATCCAAGCTGCCGTTTTTTCGCAGCGGATGCCGCCCGTGCAATACATGGCAACGCGTTTGCCCTCGGCCTTCCACACAGGGAGGTTGTCCTCAATGTATTTGGGGAAGTCGCGGTAATGCGCAACCTTGGGGTCAATCGCCCCTTTGAAGCGTCCTAGCTCAAACTCGAAGCTGTTGCGGTTGTCGATCAGCACCACATCGTCCTTGGCAATCAATTCGCGCCATTCTTGTGGCGAGAGGCTCACGCCATGCGGCGTGGTGGCATCAACCTTTTTATTGGTCTCGTCGTCTAAGCCAATTTTGATGAGCTCTGCCGCGTGGGACACTTTGAGCGAGTGAAAGGGTTTGGATTTGCAGGCCGTGCGCTTAAAAACAGTTCCTGCAAAACAGCCGCCTAGCCGCGCATCGGTGGTCAAAGCAAGCTCAAAAGCATCTAGGTTTTGTGCTGTACCCGCAACGGCGGCGCTGATGCCTTCGAAAGCCACGTCAATCAAGCCTTGCAGCCCTTGCTGCTCCGCTAACTCACGCACCACAAGGGTTGTAGCGCCTGCATCGGGCAGTGCCACAAACTTGTAGAAACTAATGTGGAATAGATCAATACCTGCGGGTATTGGTGGCTTGACGTTTGGCATAAAACGAAGACTGAAAAAGGTGGTGGTGATAGGTGGATTTGAACCACCGACATCAGCATTATGAATGCTGCGCTCTAACCAACTGAGCTATATCACCAGCTTGTTTGCATATGAAACAGAGCCAGTATTCTAACCGCACTAGAGCATTGGCTGCATGGCACTAACCACAAACAGGACAATTTTTATTTCGTGCGATTTTGATTTCATCAAACGCCATGCGTTTACCGTCAATCATCAAGAGCCGCCCCGTGAGTTGACTACCCATACCCGAGAGAATTTTGAGCGCTTCTGTTGCCTGCATAGCCCCCACCATGCCAACCAAGGGGCCGAGCACGCCAAGCAGGCTGCAAGCTGTCTCTTCGAAGTGTTGCTGCGGTGGAAACACGCAGGCATAGCAAGGCGCATTGACATGACCCACAGGGTGATAGACGCTGAGTTGTCCATCGAATCGAATGGCCGAGCCGCTGACCAAGGGTTTGCCATGCTGCACGCAGGCTGAATTGATGGTGTGGCGGGTGATGAAGTTATCTGTGCAGTCTAAAACCACATCGGCACTCGTGACAAGCCCATCCAGCAAGGCCTGTGAGGCTTTTTCTTGGATGGCTTCAACATGAATGGTTGGATTGATGGCCAGCATGGCGGCCTTGGCGGATTCAACTTTCGACATGCCTGCACGAGCTGTGGTGTGCGCAATCTGGCGCTGCAAATTGGTGAAGTCCACCGTGTCGTGATCGACCAGCGTGATCGTTCCAACGCCCGCGGCTGCAAGGTACAAAGCGGCTGGGGAGCCCAGTCCGCCTGCGCCCACGATGAGCACGTGCGATGCGTTGATGCGTTTTTGGCCTTCAATGCCAATCTCGTCTAGCAGGATGTGGCGCGAGTAGCGAAGGAGTTGGTCGTCTGTCATACCAAACTCGACCTAGTTTTCTTTTTGCTCTTCCTTGCGTGCTACTTGAACCTTGCTGGTTAGCACAGGTTTGCCTTGCAATTGATTGAGCGCTTGGCGTAATTGGAAGTCACGATCTGAACTAAACTCGGGGATGATGCGCTGCTCAGGTGGCTTCTTCGCTTCTTCTTCCAAGCGCTTACGAGCCTCTTCTTTTGCGGCTTCTAGCGCCTTGGTTTTTTCAGCGCGTGCCTCGGCAGATTCTTCACCTTGTGGATTTTTTAAATGCTTGTCGTAATCGGCTTCGCGTGAACGCAGCACAGCAAACGGACTGCCGCCTTCGGTGTCATCTACCAGCACATCAGGCAAGATGCCAATCGATTGAATCGAGCGACCGCTTGGTGTGAAGTAACGTGCAATGGTCAGCTTCATGGCGGCATTTTCACCCAGTGGACGAATGTTTTGCACGGAGCCTTTGCCAAAGGTTTGGCTACCCATAATCGTTCCACGTTTGTAGTCTTGTAGCGCGCCTGAGACGATTTCGCTGGCCGATGCTGAGCCTTCATTGACGAGTACCACGAGCGGAATTTTTTTCATGGCACTCGGCAGATCTTTCAGCGGATCGGATGCAGCCGATGCGCGATAAAAATCAGGCGCAGCTTTATAGACGTATTGCGTTTCCTTGAGTTGCCCTTTGGTCGAGACCACATCCACATTGGGTGGCAAGAAAGCGCTAGAGATAGCAACGGCGGCGTCTAATAGTCCACCTGGATCATTACGCAAATCGAGCACCAAACCTTTGAGCTTGGGGTTTTGTTTAAATAGCGCCGTGGCTTGCTTGGCAAAGTCTTCCACGGTTTGTTCTTGAAATTGCGAGACGCGGATCCAGCCGTAATCTGTATCAATGATTTTTGATTTCACCGACTTGGTTTTGATTTCGTCACGGATGATGGTGACGGGGAAAGTTTTATCTTCGGACTTGCGGTAAATGGTTAGTACCACCTTGGTACGTGGCTCGCCGCGCATACGTTTGACAGCGTCGTTCATCGGATTTCCCTTGGTGTTCCAGTCGTCCACTTTGGTAATGAGGTCGCCTGCTTTTATGCCAGCGCGGAAAGCGGGCGTGTCTTCGATCGGCGTTACCACCTTGACGTAGCCGTCTTCGCTGCTGATTTCGATACCGACGCCGACAAACTTCCCACTTGTGCCTTCAGAGAATTCTTTAAATGATTTTTTGTCGAAGTATTGCGAGTGAGGATCGAGTCCTGCCACCATGCCAGCAATGGCATCTGTAATCAGCTTTTTTTCATCCGTAGGCTCGACATAATCGCTTTTAATCATGCCGAATACAGCCGCAAATTGTTGCATTTCATCAAGCGGAAGCGGTGCCAAAGAGCCTCGCGCAATGGCCTGTAGCTGCGTGCTAATAAGGGCGCCAGCGAGCGCGCCAATTGAAACCCAGCCGACGATTTTTAATTTGGAACCCATGTTTCACTCGTAAAACTGCCTGCAAGCCATGCACCATGCGGTCTGCGGACTAGGTGCACAGTATAGACCATGCCTTATCCAGCCGTTTCACGCTCACGGGCTGAGGTGTCCGTAGCTCTTGGGCAAAAAAGCTCACACGTAGTTCCTCTAACAACCAGCGGTATTCATCGAGTCTTGCGTCCACTTGTCCCTTTTGCTCGATCACTCGGCGCAAGTAGCGCTGCTCTAGTGGGCGAAGCTCGGCAAGCTTTGCGATATCACGCGTTGGGTCGGCTCGCCATTTATCGAGCCGCATGACGATAGCCTTGAGGTAGCGCGGCAAATGCTGAAGTTGCGCGTACGGCGTGCTGGCTGCAAAGCCTTTAGGCATCAGCCGTTGCAGCTGTTGTTGGCAGTCTGCAATAGGCTCGGTTGCTGCTTTGTTATCTTTGATCTTGCGCACAGCAGCGGCGTATTCCAAGAGCACGTTGCCCACCATGCGCGAGACTTCGCCCGCAATCAAGGTGAGTCTGCCTCGGCCTTCTTCCACACGTTTTTTAAATGCGAATTCGTCGGTCGGCAGTGGATCCGTGAGGAAGGCGCGGTCGAGTGCGAGGTTGATGATTTGGGTCTTCAGTTCGTCGCCCGTGCCCAGTGGCATGTAGAGCGCGGTCATCTTCAAGATGTCAGGAAGATTTTTTTCTAGGTACTTGATGGCGTCTTTGATTTGCAAGGCGACTAACCGCCTGAGTCCCGCGCGGTGCTTGGCTGCGGCGACATCGGGTTCGTCGAAGACTTCGATGGTGACGGCGTCACCTGCGTCAATTAACGCGGGAAAACCAATCATGGTTTGCTTGCCGCTTGATATTTCCATCAGCTCGGGCAGCTCGCCGAATGACCAGGTGGTAAATAAATTAGGGTCAGATCCTAATTTCGTTTGGGCTGATTTGGCGCTTGCAGGCTTTTCGTACCCGACCCCAATTGTTTGGCTAGCCCCCAATTCAGCTTCCACTTCGCTTCTTCCAAGCCCCTTCAATCCCGCCAGCGCCTGAAAAGCGCCGCGTGCTTGATTTCCCAGCTCGGCTTTGAGTGCGACTAAGTTGCGTCCTGTTCCGAGTTGTCTTCCATGCTCATCGACCACGCGGAAGTTCATGAAGTGGTGCGGCAAGAGCATGTCAGCTTTGAAGTCGTTGCGTTTGATATCCAAGCTTGTCTCGTCGCGAGCTCTTTTGAGCAGGGCATCCAGCAACCCGCCATGCGTCCAGCTAATCGGCTCGCAGAGCACGCCAGATAAGCGCTCCGCGCTTGCTGGCAATGGTACAAAACGCGAACGTGGGCGCTGGGGTAGGCTTTTGAGTAGCGCCCAAATCTTGTCTTTCAGCATGCCAGGAACAAGCCATTCGCAGCGATCTTCGCTGACTTGATTGAGCGCAAAAATCGGGATCTCTACCGTGAGCCCATCACCCGCGTGGCTTGGGTCGTGCAAATACGTGGCTTTGCAATCGACGCCGCCAAGGCGAATCATTTTTGGGAACTGATCGGTGGTGATGCCCGCTGCCTCGTGCCGCATCAGCTCTTCGCGTGACAGCAAGAGTAACTTGGGCTCAGCTTTGACCGTCTGTTTAAACCATTTTTCAAACGTGTGCCCGCTGCACACATCTTGCGGGATGTGCTGATCGTAAAACGCAAAAATCAGTTCGTCATCCACCAGTACGTCTTGGCGGCGCGACTTGTGCTCAAGCTCCTCCACCGTGGCAATCATTTTGATATTGGCTTGCAAAAACGGCAGTGGTGTTTCCCAGTTTCCAGCGACCAAAGCCTCGCGGATAAAGACTTCCCGAGCACCCGACGGGTCAATCTTGGAAAAATCCACGCGTCGATTGTGATAAACGATGAGCCCGTATAGCGTGGCACGCTCCAGCGCCATGACTTGTCCTGCCTTCTTTTCCCAGTGCGGATCGAGCAGTTGTTTTTTGAGCAAATGATCGGCAACTTTTTCAATCCACTGCGGATCAATGTTTGCGATGCCGCGTCCAAAGAGGCGCGTCGTCTCCACCAGTTCCGAGCACATGATCCAGCGCCCCGGCTTCTTGGATAAATTGCGCCCAGGGTGGAGATAAAACTTGATGCCGCGTGCACCCAAGTACCAATCTTCTTCGTCCGATTTGCAGCCGATATTGCCCAGCAATCCCGCCATCAAGCTCATGTGGAGCTGTTCAAAAGTTGCAGGTATGGCGGCTGACTTGTAGCCTTGCTCTTTCACTGCTGTCTGTAACTGCGAGTAAATATCGCGCCACTCACGCACCCGCCGCGCCGAGATGAAGTTCGCCTTCAGCGCCGTCTCTTGCTGGCGACGCGAACCTGTTTGCTCTTCCAACCATTTCCATAGTTTGAGGTAACCGACAAACTCGCTTTTTTCGTCATCAAATTTCGCGTGCGCTTGGTCGGCTTGCGTTTGTTTGTCCATCGGACGATCACGAACATCTTGCACAGAAATCGCGCTGGCGATGATGAGCACCTCGTCCAAAGCCCTACGGGTATTGGCCTCCAAGAGCATTCGCCCTAGGCGTGGGTCGAGCGGTAGCTTGGCGAGTTGTATGCCCAGCGGCGTGATGTTGTTCGCATCGTCCACGGCATCCAGCTCATTCAATAGTTGATAACCATCGGCAATGGCGCGACCACTGGGGCTTTCCAAAAACGGGAAATCTTCCACACCGCCAAGGTGCAGCGACTTCATCCGCAAGATGACGCCCGCGAGTGAGGAACGCAAAATTTCGGGATCGGTAAACGGAGCGCGGCCTGCAAAATCGAGGTCACTGTAGAGACGAATACAAATGCCGTTGGCGACACGCCCGCAGCGCCCCGCGCGTTGGTTGGCTGCCGCTTGGCTGATCGGCTCAATTTGCAGTTGCTCGACCTTGTTGCGATAGCTGTAACGCTTGACTCGCGCCGTGCCCACGTCAATCACGTAGCGAATGCCAGGCACGGTGAGTGAGGTCTCCGCGACGTTGGTAGCGAGCACCACGCGGCGTGTGGAATGTGGTGAAAAAATCTTATCCTGTTCAGCAGGCGTGAGCCGCGCAAACAGCGGCAGCACTTCGGCACTGCGCAGCACGGGCGAATGCGCGAGGTGCTTGCGAAGGTGATCGGTCGCCTCGCGGATTTCGCGCTCGCCTGGCAAAAAGATGAGGATGTCGCCCTGATCGCTTGGATTGCGCCAGAGCTCATCCAGCGCATCCGCCATCGCGTCATTCACATCAAAATCGCGCGACTCTTCAAACGGACGATAGCGCTGCTCGACAGGGAACGTGCGTCCCGAGACGGTGATGATGGGCGCGTCACCTTTACTACTTGCGAAATGCTTGGCAAAGCGCTCGGCATCAATGGTGGCCGAGGTCACGATGACGGTGAGGTCAGGGCGGCGCGGCAAGAGCTGGCGCAAATAGCCCAGCAAAAAATCAATGTTCAAACTGCGCTCATGCGCCTCGTCAATGATGATGCAGTCGTAAGCCAAGAGGTCGGGATCGGTTTGCGTCTCCGCCAGCAAGATGCCGTCCGTCATCAACTTAATTTGCGTATTTTTAGACAGCTTGTCGGCAAAGCGAACTTTAAAACCAACGATTTCGCCGAGCGGCGTGTGCAGCTCTTCCGCAATGCGCTTGGCGACCGAAGACGCTGCAATGCGGCGCGGCTGCGTGTGCGCAATGATCTTCGGGCGATCGGCTCGCTGCCCCGCAGGCATTGCTGGCTGTGGCTTCCCTGAGTGCTCTTTTGCCTCTCTGGCAGCTTTCGCTTGTTTGAGTCCGAGCACAATTTTGGGTAATTGCGTCGTTTTGCCCGAGCCCGTTTCGCCGCACAATATCAACACCTGCGAGGCGCGCAGCGCATCTTCGATCTCGGCACGGCGTTCGCTGACGGGTAAGTTTTCGGGGAAAGTGATATTGAGCATGGGCGCGCTGATAATAGCGACCTATGAATAACTCATCCTTTGTCCCTTGGTTTCGCTCCGTCGCGCCGTACATCCATACGCATCGCGGCAAGACGTTTGTGGTGGCCGTTTGTGGCG
This sequence comes from Comamonadaceae bacterium, assembly GCA_947450645.1. Classification (GTDB taxonomy): domain Bacteria; phylum Pseudomonadota; class Gammaproteobacteria; order Burkholderiales; family Burkholderiaceae_C; genus JASGCK01. The sequence continues at coordinate 93,417 of CANFWH010000005.1, forward strand.
AGGCTATTGCGGATGGCAAGCTGAGTCTGATTGCGCAAGATGTGGCGCTGATTCAAAGCATGGGCGTGAAGATCGTGTTGGTGCATGGTTTCCGTCCGCAGGTCAATGAGCAACTAGCCGCCAAAGGCCATACGCCGCAGTATTCGCATGGGATGCGGATTACGGATTCGGTGGCGCTGGATTGTGCGCAGGAAGCCGCAGGGCAACTGCGCTATGAGATTGAAGCCGCGTTTAGTCAAGGCTTGCCCAACACGCCAATGGCGGGATCGACGGTTCGCGTGATCTCGGGTAACTTTTTGACCGCGCGTCCTGTGGGCTTGATTGATGGCGTGGACTTTATTCATTCGGGTTTGGTGCGCAAGGTGGATACGGTCGCCATCAACCAAGTGCTGGATATGGGTGCTGTCGTGCTCTTGTCGCCGTTTGGTTTTTCGCCCACGGGCGAGGCGTTTAACCTCACCATGGAAAACGTCGCAACCAGTGTGGCGATTGGTCTGCAAGCCGATAAGCTGATTTTCTTGACTGAGATTGACGGCATTCACACCGATCAAAATGATGCTACAAGCCCCGTGGATACTGAGCTTCCGCTGGTTGATGCAGAAAAACTTCTTGCGGCTTTGCCTGACGCCACGCAACCCACCGACACGGCGTTTTATTTGCAGCACTGCGTGAAGGCCTGCAAATCTGGTGTGGAGCGTTCGCACATCCTGCCCTATGCGGTAGATGGCGCTTTGCTGTTAGAAATTTATGTGCACGACGGCATTGGCACGATGGTGATTGACGAAAAACTAGAGAGCCTGCGCGAAGCGACGATTGACGATGTGGGTTCGATCTTGCAACTGATTGAGCCCTTTGAACGCGATGGCACGCTGGTCAAACGCGACCGCACGGAGATTGAGCGCGATGCCAAGTACTACACCGTGATTGAGCACGATGGCGTGATCTTTGGTTGCGCGGCGCTGTATTACTTTCCAGAGGCTAAAACAGCGGAGATGGCAGCCCTCACAGTGTCGCCTAATGTGCAAAACCAAGGTGATGGAGAGCGTTTGCTACGGCGCATCGAGCACCGTGCCAAGGCAGCAGGATTCGAGAGTATTTTTGTGCTGACGACACGCACGACGCATTGGTTTATCAAGCGTGGTTTTGCACCTGTGGATGCCAATTGGCTACCCGAGGCGCGCAAAAAGAAATACAACTGGGATCGCAAATCGCAGGTGCTGGTGAAGAAGCTCTAAATAAAAAACTAAAAGGAAAAACAAATATGGCACGCATGGTTAATTGCATCAAACTGGGCAAAGAAGCTGAAGGCTTGGACTTTCCGCCGTACCCAGGTGAGCTTGGGAAAAAGCTTTGGCAGCAAGTGAGCAAGGAGGCGTGGGCGGCTTGGATCAAGCATCAAACCATGTTGGTAAATGAAAACCGTTTGAATTTGGCAGACGCACGTGCTCGGCAATATTTGGCGCGCCAGATGGAAAACCACTTCTTTGGCGATGGTGCAGATGCGGCGCAGGGCTATGTCCCACCCGCAGCTTAAAAAAGTCAGTATTGTCGGTAGCGGTTTAGCAGGTGCTGCTTGCGCCAGTGCCTTTGCCCATGCGGGCTGGCGCGTGGTGGTGTATGAGCAAGGTGCGGCACTTGCTGCGGGCGCGTCAGGCGTTCCGATTGCTTTGTTTGCGCCCAGCATATCGGCTGACGACGCCCCGCACTCGCGCTTGCTACGACGCGGAGTCCATTTGCTTTTGCACGAGTTGCATCGATTAACCAATGCGGGCTTGCTGACTGAAGGCGTGGACTGGGCGATGACGGGCGTTTTAGAGCGCTGTATTCGCGGCGATAAAAAACTACCAAGCACATGGCTCGAACCCCAAGATCCACTTGGCTTGCAAAGCCGTGTGCTTGGCGAGCCTTATTTGACAAGGCCTGCGGGCAAGGCGCAAGAATTATTTCATGGCGCGGCGGGTTGGGTGAATCCATCACGTTTGATTGCGGCATGGCTGGCGCATCCAAACATCGAGCTTAGAACGCAAGTGCGAATCAATGATTTTGCTTTGCTCAAAGCGGATGCTGTGGTCGTGGCTTGTGGCTATCAATCGGCTGAATTGCTGCCCGCGCTTAAAGCCACGTTGCAACCGATTCGTGGGCAAGTGGAGTGGGGCGTTTCGTCCGTTCGAGCTGAGCTTGTCAAAGTTGGCGTTGCCTTCCCTACCAATGGCATGGGACACTTCATTCAAACTCCGAGTACTTGGGTAGCAGGTGCTACTTTTCAGCGTGACGAGATGGATTTGACACCGCGCGATAAAGACGTTGATAAGAATTTTGAAAAGCTAGCGGCGTTGCTGCCAGAGCTCACAAAGCCCAATCTGGCAAAGCTTCGTGCCGAGTCAAGCTCGTGGGTGGGTGTGCGAGTGGCGCAAAAAAATCGTCAGCCGCTGGTGATTCAACCTAATGCGAATCGCTATCCCAATCTTTGGGTTTGCACGGGACTGGGTTCGCGTGGTTTGAGCCTAGTGGCGTTATGCGCGAGTCGCTTGCTCGCGAGTGTCCAGCACGACTTGGCGCTCGGCTAAAAACGCTTTCACGGGAGCGACGGCGGCTTCGATTTGCGGCTCTACGCTTTTACCAAATTGCGCAATCATGGCCTCGTAAGTCGCAATCGATTTATCTGATTGCCCAAGCGCGTTTAGGCGGTAAGCCTTATTGCGCATGGCGCGTGCGACGGATAGCGCAAGCACGAGCTCGGTGCTTTTAGCAAATCGATTGATGAGTACATCGTACGCAGCGATGGCTTCTTCGCTACGCTCTAATGTCCCTAGTACCACCCCTTTGTTGTACATGGCAGTTGTGAGTACTTGCGTGAACTCGATTTTTCGGCGTAGACCAAATTGCGCAATGACGGCGTTGTATTTAAGCAGTGCTTCATCACGCAAACCTTGCGCTGTAAGCGTAATGCCTTCTGTGCAAATGTCTTGTGCTATTTTTAATGCGTTTTGACTCGCGATGCCGCTCTTCAATGTGCTTTGTTGACTCATGATATTTGTGTGTATGCGTACTGCTGTGCAAGAGACAGTGTTTCTGGTGTGTCTACATCCAAAATGCAGCCAACGTCTTCTAGCGGAACGAAGTGTAGGTCGTATAGATGAATGATGTGTTTAGCGCCTTGATCCCCTTGAAGTTTCAATAAATCAGGTAAGCATATTTTGGAGAATCCAACGGGATGACCGCGTTGACCATGCACCGTGGGCGCGACTACATCATGTTTTTCTAGGGCAGATGCTAATTGGCGCAGAGTTTCGGGTTGTATGAGAGGGAGATCGGCGGGCAAAATCAACCAACCTGTTGCATTTTTAGTCGCTGCTACTCCAGTCGCAATGCTGCTACCCATTCCCTGAATGGGTAGGTGCTGCGTGTGCGCTGGTTCAACCATATGCCACGCCAAATCACTGGTTTTTACTGCGTGGAGCACGTGTTCCAATACCGTATAAGTCCCTCGTTCGGTGGTGATGGGCGATTGCAACTTGCCTTGTTTGCCGCCCGCTGCACGAAATCTAGCACCCTCTCCTGCGGCGAGAACTATGACGGTGACCTGACTCACAGGCTGACTTTAGCGTTGGGCGCAAGCTTGCGATAGAGTGTTGCGCGGCTAATGCCTAGTTTGCGCGCGGCCTCGGCGACATTGCCTCTCGTGCCTTGAATCGCTTGCTTGATCAATTGACCCGTGACTTCTTTGAGCGGCAGTTGTTCAGTCATCGTGATAGTTGACGTTTGTTGGCGTGGCAGCAACGGCGCTGCATTGACACGCAGCCCTGACCATAGCGGCACATCGAGACAAGGTTTGCTTATTCTGGCCGCGTCAAAAAAATGTTCGAAAGTCGTGGCAAAAAGATCGTTAGCGTGGGTTGAACGGTGGGCACTCAGCATTTTTTGTGCAACCTGATTAAAGCCAAGTACATGACCGTCCGTGTCTAACGCTAGCAAACCATCGGATGCATCACCAAGATTGATACCCGGCCAGTTCACGCGCACCATGAGCGCATAAGGGAGGTTGTGCACCATGGCGTTTTCGATGCCGCTTGCTGCATGCGCGACAAGGTGCATGAGCTCAGGGCGCTCTTTTGCATCAATGCCAGTTAAGTCGAGCATACCGATGCATTGACCTTTGGGCGAGAACAGCGGTGCGCCCGCGCAGCTGTAGACACTGGTGGCATTAAAAAAGTGTTCGGTGCGGTGTAACCAAACTGGTTTTTGTTCGTGCAGTGCCGAACCGATAGCGGATGTGCCGATGCTGTGCTCGGATAGATTCACGCCAATGCGGGTGATGCTGCTCGCACGGACGTCGCTGGTATCAATGTCTCCGCCTGTATGGATCACAACGCCTTGGCTATCTGTCAAGATGGCAAAGTAGCGGGTGCTGGCAATGGCCGTCCCCAGTTTTTGCAAAGCGCTTTGCGCCGCTTTTAATAAGTCATGGTTGGCTTCTTCAGTGCGCTTTAGCGCTTCGTGCGGCACGCTATCAAAAGCGAGGGACTCCTCAGGCATGCGCCCTTGCGCCAAGCAGCGTCGCCATGATTGCTCTAACCATGGACGATCCTGCCAAGAAGAGGGAAAGGTAACCGTTGTCATACCGCAAATTATGCGCACCCATTTGTCGCATTTTGAGAATGAAATGACCTAAACGAAGCAAACTAGGGTAAGTCCTAATTTGGCGCACTAGCACGGAAGCGGTGCAAGGCATACACCAAATTTTTACATTAAGGAGCACCCCATGAGCGTTCAATTTCAAGTTAACGGCAAGCCGATGACGGCTGCATCTGAAGGTAGCACGCCTTTGCTGTGGGTGCTTCGAGATGAGCTAGGTATGACGGGCACCAAGTTTGGCTGCGGGGCGGCGCTTTGTGGTGCTTGCACCGTACATCTGGATGGCGCCCCAGTGCGTTCATGCCAAACACCTGTGGCCAGTGTGGCGGGTAAGAAAGTCTCCACGATTGAAGGGCTTTCAAAAAACAATGACCATCCACTGCAAAAGGCGTGGATCGCGCACGATGTGCCGCAGTGTGGCTATTGCCAATCGGGGCAGCTGATGAGTGCAGCAGCGCTTTTGGCTAAAAACAAAAATCCAAGTGATGCGGATATTGATAACGCGATGAGCGGCAATATTTGTCGCTGCGGCACTTATCCACGTATCAAGGCTGCGATTAAAGATGCGGCTGCTTCCATGCGCAAAGCTTAAGGAGAACGAACATGACAACACTAAATACAGTTGAAACCTCACGTCGCGGATTCCTCAAAGCTTCGGGAGCCGCATCCACATTGGCCTCCACAGGGTTCATGCTCGGTGTGGCTTTGCCAGAGCGGGCTGCCGCTGCCGCTACGATTCATACACCCAATGCATGGGTTCATATTGCGGATGACAACACGATTACGCTGCTTTCGGCTCGATCAGAAATGGGACAGGGCGTGTACACGTCAATGCCGATGCTGATTGCCGAAGAGTTGAATGTTGACATCAAGCAAATCAAGGTAGCGATTGCACCGCCGGGTACTGCCTACACTAATGCGTTACTTGGAGCGCAAATCACGGGCGGTTCAACGTCGGTACGCGATGGATGGGAAAAGTTGCGCGTCGCGGGCGCTCAAGTGCGAGAGATGTTGCGCTCTGCGGCTGCTGCGAGCTGGGGCGTTGATTTGGATAAAGTCAAAGCCGATAAAGGCATGCTGACTGCGCCAGGCGGCAAAAAGGCAACTTACGGCGAAATGGCGGAAGCAGCGTCCCGTATGGCTGTGCCAGAAAAACCAATGATTAAAGATCCTAAGGATTTCAAAATTGTTGGCAAATCCACGAAGCGTTTAGATACGCCCGCTAAAACAAACGGAACGGCGCAGTTTGGCATTGACGTGAAGTTGCCCGGCATGGTCTACGCGTCGTTAGAGCAATGCCCCGTGATTGGCGGAAAAGTCGTCAGTTTTGATGGCGCTAAAGCCAAAGCCATGCCCGGTGTGATCGACGTAGTGCAAATCAATGATGGCGTGGCTGTGGTTGCCAATAGCTACTGGCAAGCGGTGCAAGCACGCAAGGCGCTCACGGTGCAGTGGGATGAAGGTGCGGTTGCAACGATTGACGAGAAATCCATGCTGGAAGCGAACCGCAAAGCTTTGAGTGAGTCGAAGGCGTTACCCATTGGTAAGCCAACTGGCGATGTGGCGAAAGCGCTGGCCAGTGCTGCTAAAGTCCTCAAAGCTGAGTACATTATCCCAATGGAGGCGCACGCGCCGCTTGAGCCGATGAACTTTACGGCGGACTTCAAAGGCGGCAAATGTATGTTGATTGGTCCAACACAGTTTCAGCAAGGCGCGGTTGGCGCTACGGCTGCGGTGCTGGGGATCAAACCAGAAGATGTTAGCGTGCAAACCACGTTCTTAGGCGGTGGATTTGGTCGCCGAATCGAACTGGACTTCATTGTGCAAGCGGCGCAAATCTCTAAAGCAGTTGGTAGGCCTGTCAAACTCTTGTGGTCGCGTGAGGATGATATGACGCATGACTTCTATCGTCCGATGGGCGTGAATCAACTCGCAGGTGGCTTGGACGCGGCTGGCAATCCAGTGGCGCTGCACTTCAAAGTAGCTTCGCAGTCGGTGACGCAGCGTGCATTTGGCTTGCCAAAAGATACGTTCGATCCTTTCATGGCAGAGGCGGCCGTCGGACCCTACAACATACCAAACACGCAGCATGATCTTGTGATCCACGATACAGGTTTTCGTGTCGGCTACTGGCGCTCGGTCAGCCACAACATGAACTCGTTTGCGAACGAGAGCTTTGTGGATGAAATGGCTAAGGCTGCAGGCAAAGATCCATATGCTTTCCGAATGGGACTTTTGAAAGATAAGCCGCGGTTTGCGAATGTACTCAAGTTGGCTGCGGAAAAAGCAGGCTGGGGTAAAAAGTTATCAACAGGTCATGCATTAGGTATTGCGCTGCAAGAGGGTTATGACACCTACATGGCACAGGTTGCAGAAATTTCGGTAGATGCTAATGGCGTTAAGGTTCACAAAGTAACGGTTGCCGTGGATGCAGGCCGCCTAGTGAACCCTGACACGGTTGAGGCGCAAATTCAGTCAAGCATTGTGTTTGGCATGAGCGCAGGCTTGATGCAAGAAATCACTATGGAGAAGGGGCGTGTTTTGCAAACTAACTTTAATAACTTCCCTGTTGTCCGCATGAATGAGTCTCCAAAAATTGACGTCATTTTGGTGAAGAGCACGGAGAAGCCAGGTGGTATTGGTGAGCCAGCAACGGCGCTCGTCGTTCCTGCAATTGCAAATGCTGTTGCAAGCTTGACTGGAAAGCGTGTGCGGCAATTACCGATCACTGCCGAGGCACTGAAAACCGCTTAAGGATAGTCTTGGAATCTCTTGATCTGCGCGTCCTAAGCGATGCGCTCAATTGGCGAACGAGCGGTCACGGCGTGACCCTCGTTACCGTTGTCGAAACGTGGGGCAGTGCTCCGCGTCCAGCGGGCGCGATGCTGGCGGTGCGGGACGATGGTGTGGTTAGCGGCTCGGTCTCGGGCGGCTGCGTGGAAGACGATTTGATTGCCAGAATCAAATCTGGCGAGCACGCGGGTAGTAAGCCCTCCATGATTGCCTACGGCGTGACAAAAGACGAAGCCGCGCGCTTTGGTTTGCCATGCGGGGGCACACTGCGTTTGGTGCAGGAGCCCTTACTGGATATGGGCTGGGCGTATGAATTGCTGGCTCGTACGGCTAATCACGAGTTGCTGGCTCGCTCACTCACGCTGAGTACGGGTGTGGTTGCTTTGAGAACTGCGACACGGGATGAGGCGATGAAGTTTGATGGGCTCACGCTTACCACCATGTTTGGCCCCAAATGGAGGCTTCTTTTGATTGGCGCAGGCCAACTCAGTCAAGCCGTGGCGCAAATGGCGCAAATGCTCGATTTTGAAGTGCTGGTGTGCGATCCGCGCGAAGAGTACGCCGCCACGCTACGTCTGGGAAACGTCATTCGCGTGGAAGGTATGCCTGACGACGTGGTGCGCGAGATGAAGGCAGACGCGCACACGGCCATCGTGGCGCTCACGCATGACTCTAAGCTGGACGATATGGCGCTGATGGAAGCGCTTAAATCAGATGCGTTTTATGTGGGGGCGCTGGGATCAAGGCGCAATCAAGCCACGCGTAAAACAAGGCTGATTGAGCATTTCGACATGACCGAGGCGGATTTTGCCAAGCTTCACGGGCCTGTCGGGTTGCGGCTGGGCGCTAAAACGCCCGCTGAGATTGCGGTGTCCATCTTGGCGGAAATTGTGGAAGCCAAGAACGCAACGGCCAACAGCTTAGATAAGACGCCTACCCAAGAGGATTGCGCGCTATAATTGAGCGGCTTTGCTACTTGGCAAGGCAAATTAGCAAACGGATTCATTCAAGGTGTTTTTTGCCGACTAGTGTGGCACGAAACTCGAATCTGTTTTAGACCTTAACCTTTGATTTTATTGGAATAATTATGTCAGTATCCATGCGCGATATGCTAGAAGCGGGTGTCCATTTCGGGCACCAAACACGTTTCTGGAACCCTAAGATGGCCCCGTTTATTTTTGGCCATCGCAACAAAATTCACATCATTAACTTGGAAAAATCGTTGCCAATGTTCCA
>CANFWH010000006.1 GCA_947450645.1 Comamonadaceae bacterium
AAGCCTTGCTGCAACTGGCACGGGCACATCCTCTGTTCCGCGCCAAGCCAGTTTTTGCGATTCGTCTTTTGAATCGCTTTTGGCAGTGTCGGCAATTTCCACCAGCCGCTCGCCAGCATCCGGTCTGCGATTGAGCACCACATCTTCCACGCGCTCGCGCAGGGTAGGCTCTAGGTCGTCATATACGCCCACCATGCCCGCATTCACAATGCCCATGTCCATACCAGCCTTAATGGCGTGGTACAAAAACACCGTGTGAATCGCCTCGCGCACGGGGTCGTTGCCGCGGAACGAAAAGCTCACATTCGACACGCCACCCGACACCTTTGCGCCGGGCAGATTTTCTTTTATCCAGAGCGTAGCATTAATGAAATCCACCGCGTAGTTGTTGTGCTCTTCAATGCCTGTGGCAATGGCAAAAATGTTGGGGTCAAAAATAATGTCTTCGGGTGGAAAATCCACCGTATCAACAAGCAGGCGATACGCCCGCTCGCAAATTTCAATCTTGCGCTCGTAAGTGTCGGCTTGCCCCTTCTCGTCAAACGCCATCACCACAGCCGCTGCGCCGTAGCGACGTAGCAGCTTGGCTTGGTGCAAAAACTGCGCCTCGCCTTCCTTCATGCTGATCGAGTTCACAATGCCCTTGCCCTGCACGCAGCGCAGCCCCGCTTCAATCACGCTCCATTTAGACGAGTCAATCATGATTGGCACGCGCGAAATATCGGGCTCAGAGGCAATCAGATTAAGGAATCGCACCATCGCGGCTTGGCTATCCAGCATCGCCTCATCCATATTGATGTCAATCACCTGCGCGCCGTTTTCCACCTGCTGACGCGCCACGGAGAGCGCGGCCTCAAACTCACCATTCAAAATCATGCGCGCAAAAGCCTTAGAGCCCGTCACGTTCGTGCGCTCGCCAATGTTGACAAACAGCGACCCCTCGCCAACGCTAAATGGCTCAAGACCTGACAGTTTCATGGGTTGTGGTTTAGACATTCCTCACCTTGTATCTTCAAAAAGGTGAGCGTGGTTGCTGTGGATGACTTCCCAAGCCTAACAACTGTGGATAGCTGCTGCAACGCTCCTTGGGAAGTTAGATTTTAACGCGGCGAGCTATGGTTAGTTTTTTGGGTGGTGGTTTATCCTCGTTATGCAATGATATTTTTTGTATTTGTTGTTCAATTGCGCTTATTGAATCATTAACAACTGTTTTCACTTCGTTTAAAAACTCATGTGCCAAGCGGTCTCCACGTGCATCTGGGATTGGTACTCCTCGTTCATAGATTCCCTCAATACGCATCTTTCGCTCAGATGCACTGCCATTACCTCGAAACGAGTAAGCCTCATGCCATATAGGTTGCGGTTGTTCTCGAAGGCGGCGAGAACTTAGTTTAGGCAGTTGCTGAGTCACGGCGGCTTTTATTTGGTCGATCGTGTCGCGTTTTTGCTCTTCCGTTGGCTTGCCAATCCACCCAATTGGTGTTTCTAAAAAACGTGAAATTGCACTAGAAAGAGATGCAATTAGATTAGATGTTGGGCGAAGCCAGAAACCATCATTCCAACCTTCCGCATATCGGCGAGCTAGAGCTTTTTGTGACTGCCAAGATACAGGTTTGAAGTGCGGCTGAGGGATGATATTTAAATATCCTTGCCATTGCCTTCTAAAGTCTCGCGCAGCCTCCTGAATAGCCAATACGAGATTGTCTTGACTATATTCTGGGAATGCAACAGGCTCAAATAGTGGAGGTTGTGCCGATGCTAAATGGGCAAGTAGTTTATTTAACTCAGGTACAGCAGGTTTAGGATCGGCTTCATCGATTCGTCCAACGTAGAAAGTACTTGTGCGTAGGTGATCTAGAAGATAGCGAGCAGCTTCTATTGAAACGTTTTTGGCTAATTGATTTTCAATGCTGTTACGCAGCCCACCAAAGACATGATCAAGCTTAGCTTGGCCCTTTAAGTTATCGCCTTTCACGACATCCATGTGCGTGAACACGACTGCTAGTTTTCGCGTGTTTCCCGTATTAACAATAGCTTCTAAGGCTTTGCCTGCTGTAAATTTTTCGCCATTTTTTGCACTATCCACGAGTAAAGCAATATCAGCGTCGTGCAGCAAGGCCAAGACTTGCTCGGGCATATCGGCTGTTGCATCGGCTTTGTGTCCTAGCCCTTCTGTATCAATCAAAACAAGGCGTGCTGTTTGATCTGCCCACGCGGGTTTAAATGGGCCGATCACGCGTAGACCATTCACAAGGGGAGTTAAAAGCTTGCCCCATGCTTGATGGGAAATACCAGAGAAAAACTTAATGACGGTCAGAAAGTGAGCACGTTCACTTGACTTGACTTTGATGCGCCAAGCGTTTGGCCAGCCTGTTGTTGTTTTTTCAAATTGCCCACTACGCACATATGCGAATTTTGTTCTTAACTCATCTAAGATGTCGGAGACGAGCTCAAGAAATTCATCTGATGCTACTGCTTGTTCCTCAATGGTATCTAGTGCGGCGCTTCGATCCGCCGGGGTCATCTCTTCGATTTGATCGGGGCCTGTTGCTTCAACTTCAACTTTGAGTCGCTTTGCTAGCATGACCACGCGGGCGATGCAGTCATTTAGAAATTTTCGACTTAGCGCCTTTTCATCAGCACTAAGGCTCGATTCAGCATCTGTGTTTTCATCCTCATCAGTCTCATCATCATATGGATCAACTTCTGTAATGCCATCTTGGGTAAAGTCCCCTAGCAGATACTTTAATCTGAAGCGCATGTCGCTTTTTTCTAGCATTGAAAGTGCTACTTTTTTTGAATCACCGCTCACTGCTTCAAGAATGGCGGATGAAAGTGATTCTTCAATTTCAAATCGAGCCTCATGTTCTGACATAAATGTAACGACAGCTTCATAGTGGTCGCCACTATTTGTTGCAATTTCAGTCGGAAAAGTTGTAGTTCGATTGACAGAAGTGGAGGGAAACCTTTCAGTTTCAGGATGAGTTCCAATTAGTTGACGCAGAAGTGTTGTTTTTCCAGCGCCTGGCACACCAATCAATGCGACCCGTGCATATCCGTCATGGCGTGATGGTAGCGGCAATAATTTGTCGCGCAGTGCTAGCGGCATGCCAATGCGAGGAGCAATCTCGCCATAGAAAATTTCGATAACCTTATCGTCGTAACGCTTGCCAGCTTCGTTCGTGGAGCTCACAGACCAGAGTGATGGGTCGGCAAGTAATTGATTAAGTTGCTCGACTAGGCGGAGTGCCTCTGTTTGATCTTCTGTGCCTAAGCCTTTACGTATTTTCCTGCCTGGCTTGTTGCTGGCATCATTTCGTAAGGGATGTCGAAACTCAACCAGCCATGACTTCCTACCTGGATTCTGTTTCGCGGCTGCTTTATATGTTTGCACCATTTCATTTCTCCTTTGATGTTCCAAGATGTGCCAATAATAGCACATTTAATTTCGAAGTGAAATTTATTGGAACATCTTGGAACATCAAAATAATGTAAATGCATATCGACCTGGATTGCACCAGGAGGTAAAGCTTGGCTAAGTTGGGTCTTTCCTCCCAACTGAAACCCTCATCGCATACACAGCAGATACGACCTATTTCTTTCCCGTAGACCCATACCCACCTTCGCCGCGCTCAGAAGCTGGAAACTCGCTCACCACATTAAACGTAGCCTGCACCACAGGCACGATCACGAGTTGCGCGAGGCGCTCCATGGGCTCGATGGTGAAGGCTGTATCGCTGCGGTTCCATGCGCTCACCATCAGTTGGCCTTGGTAGTCGGAGTCGATGAGGCCGACCAAGTTGCCCAGCACGATGCCGTGTTTGTGCCCCAGCCCCGAGCGCGGCAGGATGAGCGCAGCGTAGTTGGGATCTTTTAAATACATCGCCATGCCCGTGGGTACCAACTGCCATGCGTTGGGCGCAAGCGTGAGCGGCTCAGTCAGGCATGCCCGCAAGTCAAGCCCCGCGCTACCTGGCGTGGCATAGGCGGGCATTTGGCTATTGAGTCGTTCGTCTAGGATTTTGATGTCGATGTTCATTCTTGATTTTTGAGCTTTAAGTTTTTTATTTGAGTCGTTTTGCGATTTCGATCACCAGCTCGCGTGCTAGGTGTGTCTTCGATGCCCTTGGCAATTCTTTTGTACCGTTTGCATCCACCAAAAGCAGGGCGTTGTCGTCCATGCCAAAAGTGGCGGGGCCGATATTTCCCACCAAGAGAGGCACGTTTTTGCGTTCGCGTTTGGCTTTGGCGTGGGCTTCTAGATTTTCACTTTCGGCTGCAAAGCCAATACAGTAAAGGCTTCCCGCTAGGGCGCGTTTGGATGCGGCAACCGTCGCAAGGATATCGGTGTTCTCCACAAAGCTCATCGTTGGGGTATCACCCGAGCCATCCTTTTTGATTTTTTGGCTCGCCGCGTTCGCTGGTCGCCAATCCGCGACTGCTGCTGTGGCGACAAAGATGTCTGCGCTATCAATGTTGGCTTGCACCGCTGCCAGCATATCGCTCGCAGACAGCACGGAGATGTTTTTAGACCCCCTCGGGAAGCCAAGCGCTGTGCGGCCTGCCACGAGGGTGACCTCGCAGCCCGCATCCAGCATGGCCTGCGCGAGTGCGAATCCCATCTTTCCGCTGGATAAATTAGTGATGCCGCGCACAGGGTCAATCGCTTCGTAGGTCGGGCCAGCGGTTATCAGGGCGCGTTTGCCCGCTAAGGCTTTTGGTGTGAAGTGCGCCACTAAGTCAGCCAAGATTTCGTCGGCCTCCAGCATCCGACCGTCGCCTACTTCGCCGCAGGCTTGGTCGCCATTGCCAACGTCCAAGACGAATGCTCCGTCGGTTTTGAGTTGCGCCATATTGCGCTGGGTAGCAGGGTGCGCCCACATCTCGCGGTTCATGGCGGGAGCCAATATCAGCGGGACTTCAGCGGGTTTTGCAAGGCACATAAGACTCAGTAAATCATCGGCTCTGCCATGTAGCAATTTGGCCATAAAGTCGGCGCTGGCAGGGGCGATTAGCACGGCGTCAGCGCCACGCGTGAGGTTGATATGCGCCATGTTGTTGGAAATCGCGTTGCCAGAGCCATCAGTCGCCGCCTTGCTATCCCACTGCGACGTAAACACTTCGCGGCTAGACAGCGCTTGCATGGTCACGGGGGTCATAAATTGCGTCGCCGCCTCGGTCATGACCACTTGTACCGTGGCACCTGCTTTGACGATGGCGCGGCAGAGTTCGGCGGCTTTGTACGCAGCGATGCCGCCCGTCATACCTAGGATGATGTGCTTACCTGCAAGGATGTTATTTTTTAACTGTTCCATAATGGACGCCTATGCCTCTAATTAGTCAATACTTTATCCAATACCGCACTCGACTTTATGCGACTTTCGGGCGCAGCATGGTGATTGCTTTTTTAGCAATTATCGTGACTACAAGCGTGCTCGTATCGTCCTTGATGTTCTTTTTTGGCAGCGCCCCACCAACGTCTATTTCCATGGCCAGCGGACCTAAAGAGAGTTCGTACTATAGAACAGCGCAACGTTACAAAGATCTTTTAGCCAAACAAGGCGTCAAAGTAAACATCATTGAGACCGATGGCTCAATCGACAACTTGCAAAGGTTGCTCGCGCCGAACAGCAAGATTGATGTCGGCTTTGTACAAAGCAATTTGCCACCGAATACGGATGTATCGAAACTGATGTCGCTGGGCAGTATTTCTAATCAGCCGTTATTTATCTTTTACCGTGGCAAGCGTAAAACATTCTTGACTGAGTTTGCCAATCAACGCATGTGGCTTGGTCCAGATGGAAGCGGCAACTTATTTTTATCGGAATCCTTGCTTAACATTGCGGGCGTTAAAAACGTAGAAAACCCTGCTATCAAAGCGCTTGATACCGCAGAACAAGCGGCTGATGCGTTGCTCAAGGATGAGATTGATGCAATATTCATTATGAGCGAATCGACACCTTCTGGACTAATCAAAAAACTATATAGCAGACCTGATATTCATTTATTTAGCTTCGATCAAGCTGATGCCTATATTCGCAATTCAAAATACTTGAGCAAATTAACTGTGCCAGAAGGCTTGTTTGACCTCAAACTTAATGTACCCGTGCAAGATACCGTGCTGCTTGCACCTTCGTTAGAGCTCATCGCTCACCCCACGCTGCATCCTGCTATTTCCGATTTGTTATTGGATGCCGCTAAAACGATTCACGGTCGTGCGGGGCGGCTGCGTAATGCAGGCGAGTTCCCCTCTCTGCAAGAACATGCTTTCGAAATCAGTCCAGAGGCGACGCGTTATTTCCAATCTGGCAAGGGCTATCTCTATGCCACTTTCCCGTTTTGGTTGGCTAGTTGGATGAGTCGTTTGCTAGCGGTGATTCTTCCTGTTTTACTACTTCTCATTCCTGCCCTCAAAATGATTCCGTCTCTCTACCGCTGGCGTATTGAGTTCCGTATTAACCGTTGGTATGGTTTGCTGCAACCGCTAGAGCGCGATATCTTTCAGCAGCCTATCAGCTCGGACAAGCGGATAGAGCTATTGGAGCACTTAAATCAAATGGAGGCGGGCATTAACAACATCAAAGTGCCCACGGCATATGCCAGTCAGCTTTATGGCCTGCGAGAACATATTAGTTTTGTGCGGCAGCATTTGATGGGGCGAACTTTGGCTTTGTAGTGTTGGGTGGTGCCGGCGTCTTTTGGCTTGCCTTCTATAATCAAAATTTCCACTTGCACTGATTCGTTGGAATCAGTCTTTAAGCATGACCAAATTCGTATTCGTTACTGGCGGCGTGGTAAGTTCCCTAGGCAAGGGAATTGCTTCTGCGTCGCTCGCCGCGCTCCTTGAAAGTCGCGGCCTGACTGTCACCCTCATCAAACTCGATCCTTACCTCAACGTTGACCCCGGCACCATGAGTCCGTTCCAGCACGGCGAGGTGTTTGTCACCGATGACGGCGCGGAGACTGATCTCGATTTAGGGCATTACGAGCGTTTTATTGAAACGCGGATGCGCAAAACCAACAACTTCACCACGGGGCAGATTTATCAAACGGTGCTGGAGAAAGAGCGCCGCGGCGACTATCTTGGCAAAACCGTACAGGTGATTCCGCATGTGACCAATGAGATTCAGGCCTTCATTAAACGAGGCGCAGAGCAAGCCAGCAAAGGCTTGGCGGGGAATCAAGATAAAATCATTGACGTGGCGATCGTAGAAATTGGCGGCACGGTGGGTGACATTGAATCCTTGCCGTTTTTGGAAGCTGTACGTCAAATGGGACTGAAGATGGGCCCTGGGAACACGGCTTATTTGCACCTGAGCTATCTGCCTTGGCTGGCAGCAGCAGGTGAGCTCAAGACCAAACCGACGCAGCATACGGCGCAAAAACTGCGCGAAATTGGTATCCAAGCCGACGCGCTTTTGTGCCGAGCTGATCGCCCGATTCCTGATGGCGAGCGCGAAAAAATCTCGATGTTCTCCAATGTAGCCGAGTCGGGTGTGATTTCGATGTGGGACGTGGACACCATTTACAAAGTGCCGCGTATGTTGCACGAACAAGGACTCGATCAGCTGGTTTGCGACAAGCTGCGTATTGATGCACCACCCGCTAATCTCAAGCGCTGGGACGATTTGGTGGCGGCTACCGCCAATCCCAAAACCAGCGTCAACATCGCGATGGTAGGCAAGTACACCGATTTTTCCGATAGCTACAAATCGCTCAACGAAGCGCTACGCCACGCGGGACTCAAAAATCACGCCAAGGTGAACATCAGCTATGTGGACTCGGAAGAAATCACGGCAGCCAACGTCAATCAACTCGACAAGTTCGATGCGGTGCTCGTGCCCGGCGGTTTTGGCGAGCGCGGTGTGGAAGGCAAAATTACGGCAGTCGGTTATGCGCGGACACACAAGATTCCCTACCTTGGCATTTGCCTCGGTATGCAAGTGGCGACGATTGAATTTGCCCGCAACGTCGCAGGCCTTGCTGGCGCAAACAGCACCGAGTTTGACAAGGATGCCAAGCACCCCGTCATTGCTTTGATTACGGAGTGGAAGGATGCAGACGGCTCGATCAAAGTGCGCGATGAAAAATCTGACATGGGCGGCACGATGCGCCTTGGCGCACAAAGCTCGGACGTTGCCAAGGGCACACTGGCGCACAGCATTTACGGCGATGTGGTGACCGAGCGCCATCGCCATCGCTACGAGGCGAACGTGAATTATTTAGATCAACTTCGCAAGGCGGGGTTGGTTATTTCGGCATTGACTCAAGCCGAGCAATTGACTGAAATTGTCGAACTGCCAAAATCAGTGCATCCGTGGTTTATCGGCGTGCAGTTTCACCCCGAGTTCAAATCGACGCCTTGGAATGGGCATCCACTGTTTAATGCCTATGTGGCTGCAGCCCTTATCCACAAAGGCTTGCACGAGGGTGAGTTAAAGGTGATGGCATGAAACTTTGCGGTTTCGACATTGGTTTAGATAAGCCCTTCTTTTTGATCGCAGGCACTTGCTCGATTGAAGGATTGAAGATGTCGATTGACGTGGCGGGGCAGCTCAAAGAAATCACGAACAGTCTTGGCATCCCGCTGATTTACAAAGGCTCGTTTGACAAAGCCAATCGTTCGTCGGGCAATACCAAGCGTGGCGTAGGAATTGATGCGGGCTTAAAAATTTTGGATGAAGTACGTCGGCAAATCGGTGTTTCAGTTTTGACTGACGTGCATGAAATAGAGCACATCACCGAAGTGGCGAGCGTGGTCGATGTGTTGCAAACACCCGCGTTTTTGTGCCGCCAAACCGATTTCATTCGTGCCGTGGCGCAATCTGGCAAACCCGTGAACATCAAAAAAGGACAATTTCTTGCGCCTTGGGATATGAAGAACGTGATCGATAAAGCTCGCCAAGCCGCACTGGACAAGGGCTTGAACCCCGATAGCTTTCTAGCCTGCGAGCGCGGTGTGAGCTTTGGCTACAACAACTTGGTGGCCGATATGACCAGCTTAGCTGAGATGCGCAACACGGGCGCACCTGTGGTGTTTGACGTGACGCACTCGGTACAAAAGCCTGGTGGCCTGGGAGCCGTATCGGGCGGGGCTCGCGCGATGGTGCCTGTGCTAGCCCGCGCTGGTGTTGGCGTGGGCGTGAGTGGCCTGTTTATGGAAACGCATCCGAATCCTGCCGAGGCGTGGTCTGACGGCCCGAACGCTGTGCCGCTTAAACACATGAGAGCGCTCTTAGAGTCGCTGGTCGATTTAGACCGTGTGGTCAAAAAACACGCGGCAAGTGGCTGGTTAGAAAACAGATTTGAAGTTTGATTATTTTTGAAGGAAAGAAACCATGAGTGCAATTGTTGACATCGTCGGACGTGAAATTTTGGATAGCCGTGGCAACCCCACGGTTGAGTGCGACGTGCTACTAGAGAGCGGCGTGATGGGGCGTGCAGCCGTACCGTCAGGTGCATCGACAGGTTCGCGCGAAGCGATAGAGCTGCGCGACGGTGACAAGCAACGCTATGGCGGCAAAGGTGTGCTGCGTGCAGTTGAGTACATCAACACCGAAATTTCAGAAGCTGTGCTGGGCTTGGATGCCAGCGAACAAGCGTTTTTAGATCGCACCTTGATTGACCTTGATGGCACAGAAAATAAATCACGCTTGGGTGCGAATGCGATGCTGGCAGTCAGCATGGCCGTGGCACGCGCCGCAGCCGAAGAGGCTGGCTTGCCGCTGTACCGCTACTTTGGCGGTTCGGGCGCGATGCAAATGCCCGTGCCGATGATGAACGTGATTAACGGCGGCGCACACGCCAACAACAATCTCGACTTGCAAGAGTTCATGATTATTCCTGTGGGCGCACCGTCGTTCCGTGAAGCGATTCGTTACGGCGCAGAGGTATTTCATGCGCTCAAAAAAATCATTGCCGACAAGGGCATGAGTATTGCGGTGGGCGACGAAGGCGGCTTTGCACCAAGCGTGGCTAATCATGAGGCGGCCATCCAAATGATCTTGGAAGCCATATCTGCTGCGGGTTACACGGCTGGCGAGCATATTGTGCTGGGCCTAGATTGCGCCGCATCCGAGTTTTATAAGGACGGCAAGTACGAACTCAAGGCTGAAGGCTTGAGCCTCACGGCGCAAGAGTGGACGGATATGCTGGCGACGTGGGTGGACAAGTACCCCATCATCAGCATTGAGGACGCAATGGCCGAGGGCGATTGGGACGGCTGGAAGATCATTACGGATCGCTTGGCCAGCAAAGTACAAATCGTGGGTGATGATTTATTTGTGACGAATACCAAAATTTTGAAGGAAGGCATAGACAAAAAGATTGCCAATTCCATCCTCATCAAGATCAACCAAATCGGCACGTTGACCGAAACTTTTGCCGCCATCGAAATGGCGAAACGCGCGGGTTATACGGCTGTTATTTCGCATCGTTCGGGCGAGACGGAAGACTCCACGATTGCCGATATTGCGGTTGGCACGAACGCCGGGCAAATCAAAACGGGTTCGCTGTCGCGCTCAGACCGCATGGCGAAATACAACCAACTCTTGCGCATCGAAGAAGACCTTGGCGATATCGCCAGCTACCCTGGCCGCGCGGCGTTTTACAACTTGCGTTGATCAAGATCGTTAAAAACAGCACTGCTACAAGCCTTATCCAGTATGGCCTCCCGACTAGCTACCTACCTTTTGCTCGGACTGCTCCTTGCGCTACAAGGGCAGCTTTGGATCGGTCGCGGCAGTGTCTTTCATGTGCGGGAGATGCAGCAAAAGCTGACGGCGCAAGAGCAAAAAAATGCGCGCGCAAAAATTGAAAACGAGCAATTGCTTGCCGATATCCGCGATCTTAAAAATGGCATGACGCTTGTCGAAGATCGCGCAAGATCTGAGCTTGGCATGATCAAGCCCAATGAAATCTTCGTGCAATATGCCAAGTGAAGAGGTAGCAACGCAACCAAAGCATTCACTGTGGAATTGCGTTTGCGATTTATGCGATGACCCCGCTAGCGAGCGGCGCTTATTTCAAGCCCTAAAAACTAAAACTACGGCTCAGCCTTTTGGCGGAACTACAGACGATGCAGGCATAAACAACATGGCTGCATCAATCACGTCAAAACTATACGACTGACCACAAAAATCGCAATTGACTTGAATGCCATCGCGCTCTTCAATCATGCGCTCGGCTTCAGACTGGCCTAGGCTTCGGATGGTATTGGCGACGCGCTCCCTAGAGCAAGTGCACTGAAAGCGCGGTGCTGGGTTGGCGGGTTCGTAACGCGCAATGGGTTCCTGCCAAAACAAGCGATGCAAAATGTCATCAATCGAAAGTGTGAGTAACTCTTCGTTCTTAATCGAAGCGGTCAAAGTTGCGATGCGATTGAAGTCTTCGTTTTTACCAATCGCGTCTTCGTTCTCGGTACTCGTGAATGCGCCCGCTAGGTTGTTTTCACCTTTGATCGGCATCCGTTGAATCAAAATGCCAACCGCCATGTCAGCGTTTGCGGCCAATACCAGCTTGGTGTCCAGCTGTTCCGATTGCAGCATGTAGTGCTCAAGCACAGATGCAAAAGACTCTAACGGTGCGCCGTCATCGCCATAGAGTGGCACGATGCTTTGATAAGGCTGCTGGCCTTGAAATTTAACTTCGGGATCCAGCGTAATGGCACAGCGGGCTTGGTTGCCAGCATTGATGAGCTGGCTAAACGACTCGTTGCCAGATACCGCATGCACGACTTTAGCCGTGGTGCGAAACGTGAGATCAGATTTGACCTCGACCACAGCCAACTTGACGGGGCTCATGTCCTTTTTTTCGCCGCCCATGACTTGCAAAATCAGCGAGCCATTGAACTTGATATTGCCTTGCATCAGCACCGCCGCTGCTGTCATCTTGCCCAGCAAGTTTTGGACAATTTCAGGATACTTACCTGAGCCCACCGCATCGCCGGCATGGAGTTCGCGGCGACTGAGTATTTCTTGCCACGAATCAGTGAGACGGACAATCGCGCCGCGAACGGGCAAGCCTTCAAAAATAAATTTATGCAGTTCTGACATCTTGTTTAATCTTTGAGCTTCTTGAGCCCTTTGGCAAAGCGCGGGCCGTTGACTTGGTAGTGCCTTGCAGCACCGTGTAGCTTGGCAATTTGCTCATCGGTCATGGTGCGCACCACACGGGCAGGGCTGCCCACGATGAGCGAGTTATCGGGGAACTCTTTGCCTTCAGTCACCACCGAACCCGCGCCGACTAAGCAATTTTTACCAATCTTGGCATTGTTTAAGACAACGGCTTGAATGCCAATGAGCGAGCCGTCGCCAATCGTGCAACCGTGCAGCATGACTTGGTGTCCAATCGTTACGTTCTCGCCAATGGTCAGCGGTACGCCTTCATCTGCGTGCAGCATGGCAAGGTCTTGCACATTCGAGCCCTTGCCGATGCGGATGGTGTCGGAGTCGCCGCGAATCACCACGCCAAACCATACCGATGATCCCTCGGCTAAGTGCACATCGCCAATCACCTCGGCGCTACTTGCCACGTAGACGGATTCGTGAATTTGCGGGACGAGATCGTCCAATTGATAGATGGCCATGTAAAAATCCTTGTATGTCCAGTGAAATTTCAAATACAGATAAAGATCATAACAACGCGAATGTTTTGGCGCTTCGCGAGGCTGCCAAAGCAAGAACAGCCACGAATGCCGCCCGCCCGCATCAACCGCAGCTTGTGACGCATCTCGAAGTCCCCAAGCGCTCCATCCATACGCTGCTTGGGTTTGCGGCGATGGTGCATTCGATTGCGCATATTGAGTGGAATGCCATTCGCTTGGCGCTGGACGCTGTTTGGCGTTTTGAGGGTATGCCTGCCAATTACTACACAGACTGGATGCGTGTGGCAGACGAGGAAACCAAACATTTCAATTTGCTGGAAGCACTGCTGCAAGATTTGGGCTACACCTACGGCGACTTCACCGCGCACGATGGCTTGTGGCACATGTGCGAAGTCACCAAGGGCGACATCGTGGCGCGCATGGCACTCGTCCCGCGAACCCTTGAGGCGCGTGGCTTGGACGCCACGCCACTGGTGCAGGCAAAGCTCAAACGCATGAAGTTGGCGGGCTTGGATGCGGCGCTGTTAAATGATGCAAAGCGAATGGACGCTATTTTGGACATCATCTTGTTCGAGGAAATCGGCCACGTGGCTGTTGGCAACCATTGGTATCGCTGGCTGTGCGAGCGTGACGGGTTTGACGCGATTGCACATTACAAAAAACTGGCACTTGAGTTTGATGCGCCGCGCCTGAAGCCTCCGCTCAATATGGCGGCGCGTTTGCAAGCAGGATTTGTGGCTGAGGAGCTGGTGGTCTGAGGGAAGTCGCAACTCAGCGATTACGTGACTTCATCGCCCGTTCGACCTCGCGCTTGCCTTCACGGTCTTTGATGACGTCGCGCTTGTCGTGTTCTGCTTTGCCTTTGGCTAAGCCAATCTCGCACTTAATCTTGCCGTTTTTCCAGTGCATGTTGAGCGCGACGAGGGTGTAGCCTTTTTGCTCGGTCTTGCCAATCAGCTTTTTAATTTCCTCTTTTTTAAGTAGTAGCTTTTTGCTGCGCAGCGTGCTGGGATTGACATGTGTGGACGCTGTATGCAGCGGATTGATCTGGCAGCCCATCATGAACAGTTCGCCATTACGGATTAAAACGAAGCCGTCCGTGATCTGCACTTTACCCATACGCGCGGCTTTGACTTCCCAGCCTTCCAGCACCATACCCGCCTCAAAGCGTTCTTCAATAAAATAGTTGAAGATTGCTTTTTTGTTGTCGGCAATTTTGCCAAGTGGAGTAGCTTTTTTAACTGCGGAATCTGCTGATTTTTTTGTTGTCATTTGCGTTGATTCTATTTCTTTGATTCTATGAAATCTCTCCATAAGTCCGTGCTTATTTGGTATAGCCCGCAGCAAATGTTTGATGTGGTGACCGACGTGTCGCGGTATCACGAATTTTTGCCATGGTGTCACGAGTCGCAGGTCATCGAGCAAACGATAGCAGGCATGAAAGCCAGTATCGGGATGCAGCTGGCAGGCTTTAAACAAGCGTTCACCACACGCAACGTGCATATTCAAAAAGAGGATGGCAGTCTAGTTGTGCAAATGGAATTGTTAGACGGTCCGTTTTCAAAATTAGCGGGCACGTGGTCGTTTGATCCCATCGCGGGGAGTAGCACACCTTCTTGCAAAGTGACATTGGATTTGACTTATGAGATGAAGAGCGCCTTATTGCAAATGGCGATTGGCAATGCATTCGACAAAATTGCTAATTCGCTGGTCGATGCGTTTGTAGATCGTGCCAAGAAAATTTATACCCTCACGCCAATATGAACATTGACATTTATTACTCACCAGCCCAGCGTCAGACTCAATGCGTGTCGGTAGACGTTTTAGAAGGCATGTTGCTCGCTAAGGCTCTTCCAGAAAGCCTCGCAGAGGCAATGCTCTCGCAAGGCTTAGCCTGTGCGGTCTGGGGGCGAGTGGTTGGTTTGGACTATGCGCTGCAAGCTGGCGACCGTGTGGAGTTGGTGCGCGAGCTGCGCGTGGATCCCATGACCGCAAGGCGAGAGCGCTTTAACAAACAAGGCATTAAAAAAGCAGGGCTTTTTAAAACCAAGCGCGAAGGCGCGAAAGCAGGCTACTAATGCAAAGTATCACATCACGCAAATATGACTTGATCGTCTTTGATTGGGATGGCACGCTGTTTGATTCCACCGCCATTATCACGCGGTGTATCCAAGCAGCAGTGCAAGACGTGGGCGGCAAGCGTCCTAGCAACGAGCAAGCCTCGCACGTGATTGGTCTGAACCTGATGGAAGCCTTAGCCCATGCGGCTCCCGACGTACCTAAGGAAAAATACCCACAGCTTGGCGAGCGCTATCGCTATCACTTTTTTGCCGAGCAAGAAGAGATCAGTTTGTTTGATGGCGTGATTGAGTTGCTCTTAGATCTGAAACGACAACACTACTGGGTGGCCGTGGGTACGGGCAAATCACGCAAGGGGTTGGATGTAACGCTGGAGCGTGATGTCCGAGTGGCGGGCAACATGGTGAAGCTTGCAACGCTGTTTGATGGCACGCGCACGGCGGATCAAACGCAGGGCAAACCTAATCCGCAAATGCTTCATGAGCTGATGCGCGAGTTTGGCGCTGACGTATCTCGCACTTTGATGGTGGGCGATACCACGCACGATTTGCAAATGGCCATCAACGCAGGTGTGGATGCCGTTGGTGTGAGCTATGGCGCGCACGAGGCTGATTTTTTGCAAACTTGCAAACCAATCGCAATTGTGCATTCGGTAGCTGAGCTGCGTGCTTGGCTGCTGGGATAAACGGGTTATTTATGGCAGAGCAATGGTTGATTGATTACGCAGAATTACTGGATGCTGGCATAGCCTTGACCGACCAAGGCTTGGACGAAGAGGCCATTAAAAAATACGATGCAGCGATTGCGCAAACACCCAGCTTGAGTCCAGCCTATATCAATCGAGGATTGGCGCGAAGTCGGCTCAAACGCTATGCAGAAGCTTTGGCTGATTTGAACTTGGCTATTGAGTTGCAGCCCACGCTGGCTATGGCTTACAACAATCGCGGTGCGGTCAATCGCTCGATGGGTCAATCAACCGCAGCCGCACAAGATTATTTAAAAGCCATCGAGCTGGCGGGCGATGCGGCTGTTGATGCGCACGGCAATTTGGCGACATATTATTTTGAAACTAAGCAATTTGAGCTGGCGTGCGCATCGTATGAAAAAGCGATTGCTCTACAACCCGATTACGCATTGACGCATTGGAATTTCGGCATGTGTTTGCTGCTCTTGGGTGATTTCGGTCGTGGTTGGTGCGAATACCATTGGCGCTGGCAAGTGCCGTCCTATAAGGCGGCGCACCGTATTTGCTCTGCGCCGTTATGGTTGGGCGAAGAGTCGTTGGCGGGTAAAACCATCTTGCTACAAGCTGAACAAGGTTTTGGCGACATGATTCAGTTTTGTCGTTATGTCCCGCTGTTAGTTTCACAGGGCGCGCGGGTGATGCTAGAAGTTCATCTAGGTTTGGTTGAACTATGCAAAAGTTTGGTGGGTGTATCTGAGGTCTTTGCCGTCGACGACCCACTGCCGAGCTTCGATTGCTATTGCCCGATGATGAGTTTGCCTTTGGCATTTAAAACAACACTAGAGACCATTCCTGCACCCAAGCAATATCTATTAAGCAATCCCACTAAAGTGCAAACTTGGCAAGTTAAATTAGGCGCTAAAACTAAACCACGTATTGGTATTGTGTGGAGTACGGATCCTCAGCATCAAAGTAGCGGAAGTCGAAGCATCCCTTTGGATGCTTTTGCGAAGGCACTTTCAAATGAATATGAGTTTGTGAGCCTGCAACAGATGACTTGGCCGCGCGATATGCCGGCGATGGCGTTACTGGACATCCGTAGGTTTGAGGTTGACTTGCTGGATTTTTCTGAGACCGCAGCCTTGTGCGAATGCATGGATTTGGTGGTGAGTGTGGACACCTCTGTGGCGCATTTAGCTGGCGCACTTGGCAAACCCGTTAGCGTCTTGCTCCACGGGCACAGTGATTGGCGCTGGTTATTAGATCGCAGCGATAGCGTGTGGTATCCCACGGCGAAGCTCTATCGGCAAAAAGTGAATGGCTGGGAGGACGTGATCGCAGAAGTCAAAGCCGACTTCGCGATGCGGGTTTTTTAAACCAACACCAAGTTATCGCGGTGAACCATTTCAGGCTCGGCGGTGTAGCCGAGCAAGCGCTCAAATTCGCTGGATGCTTTTTTGCAAATAAGTCGCGCTTCGCTGGATGAGTAATTCGCCAGGCCACGTGCAATGGGGCTTCCAGCAGGATCGCAAATCGCAATCACATCACCACGCGCGAACTCCCCCGTCACGCTGGTCATGCCGATAGGCAGCAAACTGACACCATTTGCAATGAGTTTTTTAGCCGCACCTGTATCGACTAACACCGAGCCACGGAGCTGCAAGTGATCAGCCATCCACTGCTTGCGCGCGTGAAGTTTGGGCTCGCTCGCCACGAAAAGCGTACCAATGGATTCGCCAGCCACTAAGCGCTCTAGCACTTTGGGCTCGCGTCCCCATGCCACAACCGTTGAGCAGCCTGAACTGGCTGCGCGTTTAGCTGCGAGTACCTTAGTCAGCATGCCGCCTTTGCCGATACTGCTGCCAGCCCCGCCAGACACGGCTTCCAAGGCAGGATCGCCTGCACGGGCTTGTTGGATAAGGGTTGCAGCAGGGTCTTTGCGCGGATCGGCGCTAAAGAGACCCGCTTGATCGGTCAAGATGATGAGGGCATCGGCTTCCACCAAATTGGCAACCAAGGCACCCAGCGTGTCGTTGTCGCCGAATTTGATTTCATCGTTCACGACCGTATCGTTTTCGTTGATGACGGGCACGACTTTATGTTTGAGCAGCGTGAGCAGCGTCGAGCGGGCGTTGAGATAGCGCTCACGATCGGCCAAATCTGCGTGCGTGAGTAGCACCTGCGCGCTGCGCGCACCCGACTCGCGCAGGCAGCTTTCGTACATTTGCACCAATCCCATTTGCCCGACGGCGGCTGCGGCTTGTAGCTCATGAATTTCTTTTGGGCGTACCGTCCAGCCAAGGCGTTTCATGCCTTCGGCAATGGCGCCGCTGGAGACCATGATGACCTCTAGACCTTGTGCGGTAAGGGCTGCGAGCTGTTCGCTCCATGCGCGAATCGCGGACTCGTCTAAGCCGCGCCCCTCGTTGGTGACGAGCGATGAGCCGACTTTGACGACGATGCGTTTAGCCAAACTGAGGTTAACGGAATCGAGGATCGTCATAGTCACGCACACCTAGTTCTTTTGCATCTTCTAGCTCGGCCACTGTTGCGGGCGCATCCACAAAACGCGGATCAACATACACAGGTGGTTGTGTCGCTTCGTGTACCTTGTGGATGTAGTTGAAGATGTCGCGGATCAAACCTTCGCAGCCTTCGCGAGTGAGTGCAGAAATCTCGAACACAGGGCCTTTGTACTTGAAGCGCTTAATGAAGTCTTTTACTTTGGCAGCACGCACTTCGCTGTCCACCATGTCTAACTTGTTCAGCACCAACCAACGTGGTTTGTCGTAGAGCGCTTGATCGTATTTTTTGAGTTCGTTCACGATCGCTTTGGCTTGCTTGACGGCATCCACGCCGTCAAATTGTTGCTCTTCTGGCGCAAAGTCCACAAGATGCAACAGTAGGCGAGTGCGCGACAAATGCTTTAAGAATTGGTGGCCAAGGCCCGCGCCTTCGGCCGCGCCTTCAATCAGGCCGGGCACATCGGCGACTACGAAGCTTTGCTCGGCAGCCACACGCACCACACCTAAATTAGGGTGCAGTGTGGTGAAAGGATAGTCGGCAATTTTGGGACGTGCATTGCTAATCGCGGCGATCAAAGTCGATTTGCCTGCGTTGGGCATACCGAGCAAACCCACGTCGGCTAAGACTTTGAGCTCTAGTTTCAGTTCTTTTTTCTCACCAGGCCAGCCTGGTGTTTTTTGACGCGGGGCACGGTTGATGGCGCTTTTAAAACGCATATTTCCAAAGCCGCCGTCGCCGCCTTTGCAAATGCAAATTTTTTCGCCTGGCACTAGCATTTCGTAGAGCACGTCGCCAGTCTCTGCATCCGAGATGATCGTGCCTACAGGCATTTTCAAAATGATGTCGTCAGAGGCCGCGCCAAACATATCGGAGCCCATGCCATTTTCGCCTTTTTTGGCTTCGTAACGGCGCGAGTAACGGAAATCGATCAAGGTGTTGAGGTTGACATCAGCTACGGCAAAAACCGAGCCACCACGTCCACCATCGCCGCCGTTGGGGCCGCCAAACTCTTTGTATTTTTCGTGACGAAACGAGACGCAGCCAGCTCCGCCGTCGCCTGCGACTACGTCAATATCTGCTTCGTCAATAAATTTCATAAGGGTCTAACTATAAATAAAAAAAGCCCCGTCATATTAACGGGGCTTCTTGAGTAGCGCTAGCTAAAGAAGCTTAAGCGGCCACTGGTGTGATATCAACCATGTGCTTGTTTAAAGCACCGCGGTGTGCAAAGCTGACTGTGCCTGCAGCGAGTGCAAACAAAGTGTGGTCTTTGCCAATACCGACATTGTTACCTGGGTGGAACTTAGTGCCACGTTGGCGAACGATGATGGCGCCGCCATCAACCAACTCGCCGCCGAAGCGCTTAACACCTAGCATTTTTGGCTGGGAATCCCGTCCGTTTCGCGTCGAGCCGCCGCCTTTTTTCTGTGCCATGACCTAGCTCCTTGCTTAAACGTTCACAGAGTCGATAGACAACTCGGTGTAATTTTGACGATGCCCTTGGCGCTTTTGATAGTGCTTACGGCGGCGCATTTTGAAGATGCGAACCTTGTCGTGACGACCGTGAGAGATCACGGTGACTTTGACCGTCGCGCCGCTTACCAAGGGGGTGCCTACTTTGAGAGAATCGCCAGAACCAACTGCCAACACTTCAGTAATCACAACCTCTTGGCCAACGTCAGCAGCGATCTGTTCTACTTTAATTTTTTCACCAACAGCAACTTTATATTGTTTGCCGCCAGTTTTTATGACTGCGTACATATGAACCTTAGAGAATTAAGAATCTTCCCTGAACCATTCAGGCGAAGCCCAGCATTATAACCCGCAAGCTAGAATCTACTGCTATGCCCATTTCCCCTCCAATCCCCCTCTACCAATCCCTCGTGGAGGCTGACATGCTGGCTGTGGATGAGGTGATCTCTCAAAGACTCGCCTCCGATGTCCCCTTGGTGGGGCAAGTGTCACAATACATCATTGCAGCAGGTGGCAAACGTTTGCGTCCTGTACTCCTGCTTTTGATGTGCGGCGCTTTAGGCTACAAGGGGCAAAATAGACTCACCATGGCTGCGGTGGTGGAGTTCATCCATACAGCAACGCTTTTGCACGACGATGTGGTGGATGCGTCCACGTTACGCCGTGGTCGCCCGACAGCTAACGAATCATTTGGTAATCCAGCCAGCGTTTTAGTCGGCGATTTTTTGTACTCACGCGCTTTTCAGATGATGGTGGAGACGAATAATATGCGCGTTCTCGCTACGCTTGCCGAGGCAACCAATGTGATTGCTGAAGGCGAGGTCATGCAGCTGATGAATATGCACAATGCATCTTTAAGCCCAGAGGCGTATTTGCACGTGATCGAATCTAAAACAGCCAAGTTGTTTGAGGCCAGCAGCCGTTTGGCGGCAATTTTGAATGATGCAGATGCGGGGACCGAACAAGCTTGCGCAACGTATGGCGCGGCTTTAGGCACAGCATTTCAATTGATTGACGATGTGCTTGATTACGCAGGCGATGTGGCCACAATGGGTAAGAATTTGGGTGACGATTTGCGCGAAGGTAAAACGACCTTGCCATTGATTTTTGCCATGCAACGTGCCAACGCTGATGATGCGGCATTGATTCGAGACGCGATTGAAGCAGGCGACGTGACGCAGTTAGATGCCATTAGCCGTATCGTGAAAGCAAGCGGTGCATTGGATGCCAGCATGGACTTTGCGAAAGCGCAGGCCGAGCGTGCCGTACGTGCCTTGCAGCCCATACCAGACGGGGCTTACAAGGCAGCGTTGCTAGAGTTACCGATGCTTTCTTTGACGCGTAAAAACTAAGCCATACATGGGACTCATCTACATCACCCCTGCCTTTGCGATGACGGCTTTTTCGCTTTTTGGCCTATGTATCGGCAGCTTTTTGAACGTCGTGATTTATCGGCTTCCCAAAATCTTAGAGGCGCAGTTTGAAGAAACACCTCAATCATCAGCCAAGCCAGCGCTTTCACTGAGCAACCCGCCGTCTACATGCGGACATTGCGGTCACCGCATCCGTTGGTTTGAAAATATCCCTGTGCTTAGTTTTATATTTTTGCGTGGTCGCTGCTCGGCATGTCATGCCCTGATTAGCCTGCGTTATCCGATCATTGAGCTTGCGACCAGCGCGATCTTTGCGTATGCCGCATGGCGTTGGCATTTCACGTTGACCGCTGCCGTGCATGCCTTATTCGGCGCGGCTTTGCTGGCACTCGCCATGATTGATTGGGACACCACCTATTTGCCTGACGACCTCACCGTTCCACTCACATGGACGGGTTTGATTGGGGCAGGATTAGGACTGCTACCCAGCGTGGCGTTGAATCAATCCTTGGCGGGAGCGGTAGCAGGTTATTTATCGCTGTGGTTGGTTTTTTGGGCATTCAAGTTGGTGACGGGCCGTGATGGCATGGGTTATGGCGACTTCAAACTTTTCGCAGCGATTGGCGCATGGCTTGGTTGGCAATCTTTGATTCCTGTAATTTTGGTGGCCGCGACCCTAGGCTCGGTGGTCGGTATTGCCATGAAATTACGCAAGCAAGAGCGCGAGGGTGGCTATGTGCCTTTTGGCCCTTTTCTTGCGTTTGGTGCCATGCTTGAACTGGCAACAGGATGGCAATTGTGAAGCTGTTCGGCCTGACGGGTGGAATTGGCAGCGGGAAAAGCACTGTCGCAACGATGCTGAGTGACTTGGGGGCAACGGTGGTGGATGCGGATGCGATTTCACGCAGCACAACGGCAGCAGGGGGGGGGGCGATGACCGCTATTCGCACGGCGTTTGGCAATGCGTTTATAGACAGCACAGGCGCACTCGATCGCGCAAAAATGCGCGAGCTGGTGTTTAGCGATAACCGTGCCAAACACAAATTGGAGGCCATCACACATCCGCTAATCCAGCGCCTCATGCAAGAGCAAATTGCTGCCGCCATTACGCCGTGGGTGGTGCTTGATTTGCCTCTGCTGGCCGAGCGCACAGGCTTTGCTGGCTGGAAACCCTTGCTAGACGTGGTCTGCGTGGTCGATTGCGAAGAGGCTACGCAAATCAAACGCGTCATGGCGCGCAGCCAAATGACTGAGCCCGCTGTGCGTGCCGTCATTGCCAATCAAGCAAGTCGCCAAGCGCGATTGGCAATTGCCGATGTGGTTATTACGAATGATGCGCTAACGCTTGATGCCCTTAAACTTGCTGTCAGTGCCCTGTGGCTAAAGCTGTAATAATCGACCCGTGGTTTTTTACGAACATCCTTTTAACGAACGCATCCGAACGTATTTACGTTTGGAACATTTGTATGCACGTATGAATGCACTCGTAAGCCGCGAGACGCCCATCGATCACCATTACGCAATCTCGACTTTGTTTGAAATCATGGATATTGCAGGCCGTGCCGAACTCAAGACCGATGTGCTGAAAGATTTAGACAAACAAAAGAACGCGCTACTGCCGTATCGCGGCAATCCTGCTATTGATGAGGCAACACTCAATCATGTGATCGGTGAGCTCGATCAGGCCTTTGCTGCTCTCAGCCAAACACCAGGTCGTGTGGGTGGTACGCTTGGCGAAAATGATTGGTTGATGTCGGTCCGCAGTCGCGCCAGTATTCCTGGCGGCACTTGCTCGTTTGATTTGCCCGCTTACTATGCATGGCAGCATTTGCCGAGCAGTGCACGCCAAGAAGATTTAAAGCCGTGGTTAGAGGCTGTGCAGCCTATGCACACCGCCGTGCTGCTGTTAATGCGTTTGGTTCGGGACTCTGGCAGCGCACAAAAAATGGTGGCAACAGCTGGACACTTTCAGCAGTACGTGCAGCAGCAGCCCAAGCCCTATCAACTGGTACGTGTGCAACTGGATGAAGGCCTTGGCGTGGTGCCTGAAATGTCGGTCAATCGATTGTTAGTTACGGCAAGATTTGTGAAGTTTTCAGTCATGGAGCGTGCACTGCAAACGTCCAATGACGTGTCGTTTGAACTCACACTTTGTCAGTGATTTTTGAATCGTCTTCGACTAGCCAGCCCAGTACGGGTAAGGCTCCTGGTAGGATTGGCATCACGTTTGGCGGCAATGTGAGCCACTCAAAAATTTGACCTTCATGCATAGTAAGTTCACCACTCCATTTGGTTACTTTGCAAAAATGAAGCCTCACCAAAGCATGCGGATAGTCCACCATTTGCTCGCGCCAAACGGTCGCGTGCGCCATGCTAATCGTGATGCCAATCTCTTCAATTAGCTCACGGCGTAAGGCTTGCACTACCGTCTCAGTAGCTTCTAATTTACCGCCAGGAAATTCCCAGTAACCCGCATAGACTTTCCCCACGGGGCGAGTCGTCATCAAATAGAGACCTGCTGTATTCACCAAAATACCGACAGCAACCTCTGTGATTTTTCGGTCACCTACACGAGCTAGGTCGCCATCAGCAGTCAAAATATCCGTCATGCTATTTGCGGGCGTGATTGCCGACATAGTCTTTGGCAAACTGATACGCTACGCGGCCTGAACGCGAGCCGCGCTCTAGCGCCCACACCAGCGCGTGTGGCCGTGCTGCGGCGAATTCGCTGGCTGGAATGCCAAGCGATGACAGCCATTGATTCGCAATCGTGAGGTACTCGTCCTGCGTGAATGGATAAAAGCTCACCCACAAGCCAAAGCGTTCGGAGAGCGAAATTTTTTCTTCAACGCCTTCGCCAGGATGCACTTCGCCATCGTCCGTGTGCGTGTACGTAAGGTTTTCTTTCATGTACTCGGGTAGCAAATGACGGCGGTTGCTGGTGGCGTAAATCAGCACATTGGGGCTGCTCGCACTGACCGAACCATCGAGCACGGACTTGAGTGCTTTGTAGCTCGACTCGCCATCTTCAAAACTCAAATCATCGCAAAACACGATAAATCTTTCTGGGCGACCTGCCACCACATCAACGATATCCGAGAGATCAACAAGGTCAGCTTTATCCACTTCAATCAGTCGCAAACCCTTATGCGTATTGGCGTTCAAGCAAGCCTTGATAAGCGAGGACTTGCCTGTGCCGCGTGCGCCCGTCAGCAGCACATTGTTCGCTGGCAGCCCATTTACGAAGTGCTCGGTGTTACGCGCGATCTTTTCTTTTTGAACGTCGATTTCTTTGAGGTCATCGAGTTTGAGATTCGACACGTGCTGAACAGGCTCCAAAGAGCCATGTCCCGATGCCCTCTTGCGATAGCGCCAAGCCACCGCAGCGCTCCAGTCGGGTGCTTGCAGCGGTTGTGGCAGGGCGTGCGATAGCTTTTCGGTTAGCGTTTCAATGCTGAGGACTAAGCGTTCGATAAGCTGTTCAGTGTTGTTCATAGATATTTGAATTAAGAGCGGTAGTCCGCGTTGATCGTCACGTACTCGTGTGACAAATCGCAAGTCCATACGGTATCTGCTGCCGTGCCACGTCCAAGTTCCACGCGCACCGTAATTTCCGATTGCTTCATCACACGCTGACCGTCGCTCTCTTGGTAGTTAGGATTGCGTCCACCGTTTTTAGCCACGCACACATCGTCCAAATACAAATCGATTTTGTTTTGATCGAGGTCTGCAATACCAGCGTAACCCACAGCCGCCAAGATGCGCCCAAGGTTGGGATCGCTGGCAAAGAACGCAGTTTTAACTAATGGCGAGTGCGCAATCGCGTAGCCCACTTTTAAGCATTCCTCCGTTGTTTTTCCGCCCTCGATCGTCACTGTGATGAACTTGGTTGCACCTTCACCATCCCGCACGATGCTGTGTGCCAAATACTGAGCGACTTCCAAAAGCGCCCTTGTGAAAGCCACGGCGGACGTGGCCTGCAGGCTGGTGATGCGTGGCATAGGGCTTGCGCAGCTGGCCATTACCATGAAGGAATCATTGGTCGATGTGTCGCCGTCTACGCTGATGCGATTGAAGGATGCGTCGGCAATTTCCGAGGTTATCGCTTGCAGCACATCCGCGTCGATGTTCGCGTCGGTGGCGATGTAGCCCAGCATCGTCGCCATGTTGGGGCGAATCATGCCAGCGCCTTTGCTGATGCCCGTGATGGTGACTACATGACCGTCAATGGTCGCTTGTACGCTCTTGGCCTTGGCCTGCGTGTCCGTGGTCATGATGGCGTGCGCAGCGCGGTACCAATTGTTTTCATTCGCGTTTTCAATCGCGGCGGGCATGCCTGCCATCACGCGGCTCGCAGGCAACGGCTCCATGATGACACCTGTGGAGAAGGGCAGTACCTGCGAGGCGTGCAGGCCAAGATGCTCAGCAAGCCTTGTGCAGCAAGCCTTCGCGTTAGCCATGCCCTCTAGACCCGTGCCCGCATTGGCGTTGCCCGTATTGATGACGAGGGCGCGAACGCCGCTTCGCGCGCTGGCTAAAACTTCTTGGCAAATCTGCACAGGTGCAGCGCAAAAACGGTTCGTGGTGAACACACCTGCAACCGATGCGCCAACGGGCAGCAGCATCACGGTCAAGTCGTCACGGTTCGCTTTGCGAACGCCTGCTTGCGCGATACCGACGCGGATGCCGCTGACGGGTTTTAAATCTTGGGCTTGAATGAGTGGGAGATTGACGGCCATAGTCTGTGAATCTTTAGAATGAGCGAATGATAAAAAAACTGATGCTGATTATCGCCGCGCTCTTATGGATGCAAGGCGTGGCGCAGGCTTGGACGCATCACGCCAGCAAGCGCACAGCCTCTAAAGCCTTTGCTGCGGTTGTGACGCACGTGACCGATGGCGATACGATTTGGGTGCGGGTCGCAAGCGAAGAGCAGGCCATCGATGTGCGTATTCAGGGGATTGATGCACCAGAAATTTGCCAAGACTATGGCAAAACTGCACAAGCGGCTCTCGCACGCAAAGTGTTGCATCAGACGGTGAGTGTGAGCAGTAAAGCCCGTGACAAATATGGCCGCATGGTCGCTAAGGTCACGATTGGTGGCGAAGATGTAGGCGCGTGGTTAGTCGAAAACGGACACGCGTGGTCGAACCACTACCATCAGTCCCTTGGCACTTACGGCGTACAAGAAACGACCGCAAGGCAAGCAGTACGTGGCCTCTGGGCTAGTAGTTCGCCGATGGAGCCCAAGATTTTCCGCAAAAAAACCAAGTGTCACAAATAAGGCTTAACGCCCTGCATTAGCATCCGCCACTGTCAGCGCCGTCATATTGACGATACGACGAACCGTGGTGCTGGATGTGAGAATGTGCACGGGCTTGGCTGCGCCAAGAAGCACAGGTCCTACAGCAATGTTGCCACCAGCCGCTGTTTTGAGTAGGTTGTAAGCAATGTTGGCAGCATCAATGTTTGGCATCACCAATAAGTTAGCTTCACCCGTGAGGGTGTTGTTTGGCATGATGACTTTGCGCGCGGCTTCGTCTAGTGCCACGTCTCCGTGCATCTCGCCATCCACTTCAAGCCAAGGCGCTTGCATGCGGAGCAACGCCAACGTGTCACGCATTTTGATAGCGCTTGCGTTTTGACTAGAGCCAAAGTTGCTGTGCGAAAGCAAGGCAGCTTTAGGCTTAACGCCAAAGCGCTGCATCTCATGCGCGGCCATGATGGTGATCTCTGCCAATTGCTCGGCGGTGGGGTCGTAGTTGACATGGGTGTCCACCAAAAAGACTTGACGGTCTGGCAGCATCAGACCATTCATGCAAGCGTAGGTGCTGACACCAACACGCTTACCGATTACTTGGTCGATGTAGGACAGGTGATGTGCGGTGGTTGCCCACGTGCCACAAATCATGCCGTCCACGTAGCCTTTGCTGAGCATCATGGCGGAGATGAGCGTCAAGCGACGGCGCATTTCAATTTTGGCGAGTTGCTCCGTCACGCCTTTGCGCTCGGTGAGCTTGTGATACGTCTGCCAGAAGTCGCGGTAGCGCTCATCGTGCTCAACGTTGACGACGTCGTAATCTTGCCCTTGCTTGAGGCGCAGACCAAACTTTTCAACACGTTCGGCAATGACGGATGGGCGACCCACCAAGGTTGGATGCGCGAGGCCCTCATCGACCACAATTTGAATCGCTCTGAGGATGCGCTCTTCTTCGCCCTCGGCATAGACGACGCGCTTCTTGTTGGCCTTTTTTGCAGCCGCATAAATCGGCTTCATCGTCGTGCCCGAGGCGTAGACAAAGCTTTGCAGCTGTTCGCGGTACGCAACCATGTCTTTAATCGGGCGTGTCGCTACGCCAGAGTCCATGGCGGCTTGCGCCACGGCAGGTGCAATCATCACCATGAGACGCGGATCGAACGGCTTAGGAATCAAATACTGCGGGCCAAAGGCGAGTTGCTCGCCTGCGTAGGCAGCGGCAACGACTTCGCTTTGCTCGGCTTGCGCCAGTTCAGCAATCGCGCGAACAGCGGCGATTTCCATCTCGTCGGTAATCGTGGAGGCGCCTGCATCCAAAGCACCGCGGAAGATGTACGGGAAGCACAAAACGTTATTGACTTGGTTCGGGTAGTCGGTGCGGCCTGTTGCCACAATCGCGTCATCACGCACGGCGTGTACGTCGTCGGGGTTTATCTCTGGATTGGGATTGGCCAGCGCCAAAATGACAGGTTTTGCTGCCATCGACTTGACCATGTCTTGCTTGAGTACGCCGCCAGCCGATAGTCCCAAAAAGATGTCTGCACCCTTAATGACTTCGGCCAAAGTGCGCGCATCCGTCTTTTGTACGAACTGGATCTTGTCTTCGTCCATCAGCTCGGTGCGTCCCTCGTAGACCACGCCGGCCAAGTCGGTCACGTAAATGTTTTTACGTGGGATACCTAGCTTCAAAAGCAAACCCAAACAGGCCAAGGCCGCAGCGCCCGCACCGCTGGTGACAAGCTTAACTTTGGTGATGTCTTTTCCTGTGACTTTGATGCCGTTCAAAACCGCAGCGCCCACCACAATCGCCGTGCCGTGCTGGTCGTCGTGGAAGACGGGAATCTTCATGCGTTCACGCAGTTTGCGTTCGACATAAAAGCAGTCTGGCGCTTTGATGTCTTCTAAGTTGATGCCGCCAAAAGTGGGCTCTAAGGAGGCAATGATGTCGACCAATTTATCTAAGTTGTCGCGCTCGTCAATTTCGATATCGAATACATCGATGCCAGCAAATTTTTTGAACAAAACGGCTTTGCCTTCCATCACGGGTTTGGCGGCGAGTGGGCCAATGTTGCCAAGTCCTAATACCGCCGTGCCGTTGGTAATGACGGCGACCAAATTGCCGCGAGCCGTGTATTTAAAGGCGTTGGTCGGGTCTTTCACAATTTCTTCGCAAGGCGCGGCCACGCCAGGCGAGTAAGCCAGTGCGAGATCTCGTTGGTTGATTAGTTGCTTGGTGGCGGCAATTTGAATCTTGCCAGGGACGGGAAACTCGTGATAGTCGAGGGCAGCCGCGCGGAGTTCGGTGGCTTTATTTTGGTTGTCAGTTGTCATGTTGGAGGACGGAACGTCGCAGTGAAGACCGTCAGTTTTTGTAAGAGTGTTAAATTCTAGCCCCAATGAACCCTCAATCTCCACGTACAAACCCCTATTCTGAAAGTTCTCAAGCGTTGCCTCAGGCGTTACCTATCTCGCTGCTTTCGTGGGTACTTATTTTTGCAACCCCCGCTTTTTGGAGCGTCAACTATTTGATTGCCCGAAAAGCCCCCGCTTTGATCGCGCCCCATGCGCTAGCCTTTGCTAGGTGGGGCTTGGCGGCCATTTTGCTTGGCATTTTCGCTTGGCCCGAACTCAAAGCCAAGCGTCATTTGATTTGGCAAGAGCGCTGGCATTGCCTCGTGCTAGGGATGCTCGGGATGTGGATGTGCGGTGCTTGGGTCTACATCGGAGCGCGCACCACATCCGCCGCCAACATTGCGCTCATCTATGCGCTATCGCCCGTGTTTATTGCCTTGGCGGCGGCTTTATTTTTAAAAGAGCATTTACGAAAACGCCAATGGCTGGGCGTGACGTTAGCACTCGTTGGGCTTGTTCACGTCGTCATTCAAGGCCATTGGCGCGCAATTGCGCAAACAGAATTTGTCGCGGGCGATGCTTGGATTGTGGGCTGCGCCATTGCTTGGGCGGTGTATTCGATCTTGCTCAAGCGTTGGCCTAGTGCCTTTAGTCCGCTCGCTCGCTTGGTGCTCATTGCCATTGCAGGAGCGCTCTTTACATTACCATTGGCACTCGTGGAAGCCATGTCTGGCATGGCTTACAGCCACACGGTGTGGGGCTGGTCTACAGCGCTTCTTGTACTTGGCGCAGCAGTGTTTCCTAGTTCGGGCGCGTACCTCGCATACTCAACTTTGCAAAAAAGAATAGGGGCATCGCGCACGGCACTGGTGCTCTATCTCGGGCCCTTGTACGCAGCGGCGCTAGCGTGTTTTGCACTTGGTGAGCCGCTACACAGCTATCACGCGATTGGCGCGGCCATCATCTTGCCCGGGATATTTTTGGCGTCGCAAACGAAACAGCCAACCTAAACAGGCGAGGCCACCGTAATCGGATGTGCTGGCGTTTTGACGCGCACAGGCATCGCTGGAAACCGCACGGGCTGTGGCTTGCCAAGCAGCGTGCTCGCCAAGGCACGACTGGCATGCATCACAGGCATGACGTAGGGCAGCACTTGGATTTTGCCGCTCACGAAGCCGTATTGCGCGCAATCACCCAGTGCAAAAATGTGCTCGTTGGATGTTTGCAAAAGTTCGTTCACCACAATGCCGCGATCGGTTGTCAGCCCCGCATCTTTTGCCAGTTGAACATTGGGACGCAAACCTATGGCGCTGAGTACCACATCGGCATCAAAGATTTTGCCGTTTGTCAGCGTGACAGATATGCCCTGCAAGCCTTGCTGCGCTTGGCTTACGGCAGTGCCAAAATGCCAAGTCACACCAAGCGGTGCAAGCTTTGCTTGTAACTCTAGGCTGGTGCCCTCGTCAATCAACGCGGCCAACGCCCTCGGTGCAGGATCAACCACGCTGGCGGTATGTCCGCCCAGCACGAGATCGTTGGCAAATTCGCAACCAATCAAACCAGCGCCCATGATGGCGACGTGCTTGGGCGAACCTTCCAGCTTGGCATGAAAAATCGCAAAGTCGGTCAGAGAGTTGACGGACAAAATTCTGTCACTGGCATCCCCATCAACGGGTACACGGATCGGACTTGCTCCTAGCGCCAACACCAAACGGTCGTAGCTGAAATCGCCTTTATCGGTCTGCACCACTCGCGCCGCCGCATTAATCTTGTGGATGCTAGTGTTTGCCACGAGTGTGACGTTTTGCGTCTCAGCCATCTTTGCTGCTGGTGTGGTGACCAATTGCGCGGGCGTGCGCTTTTGTGCCAAAGCGTTTGATAGCGTGGGCTTGGCGTAAAAGTCGCCGTTGTCCGCGCAGATCAAAGTGATCGGCTGCAAGGCCATACTGGATAAGGCTTCTAGCTTACGCAGCTCGCGCACGGTGCTCCAGGCCGCAAGGCCTGAACCGATGATGACGATGGGTGCAGTCATAAGAAATTTGATCTTGGCGTGGCTTAAATTTCAACCACTTCAAAGTCGGCCTTGGCCACGCCGCAATCAGGGCAAGCCCAAGATTCAGGAATATCGGCAAACTTGGTTCCAGCGGCAATGCCGTCTTCAACTCGGCCAACAGCCTCGTCATAAACAAAACCGCAAACGATACAAACATAGGTCTTCATGGTGATTCTTTCAAAAATATAAACGGATAGAAATAGGTCGTGCAACTAGTGAAAAACTTACGCTGTCACAAATTAAGCAGTCACTTTTGCAAGCTGCGCCTTGTAGTGATTGGCGTGACGCTCTTCAACGCGTGCAAGCGCTGCAAAACGCTTTTGCGCTTTCTCTAGTGTTGCCTTAAATTGTGCAGCATGAACTTTTGACTCTTCAATCTGCTCGTCCATCTCAGCCACGGCGGCGGCGTTGCCCTCAGCTTCCGCCGTTTTGCGGAACGTTGGGTACATCTCGGTGTATTCGTAAGTCTCGCCGTCAATGGCGATTTCCAAAGCCTTGGCGGGTGTCATGGTGGCGGCGGGATAGAGCAAATCAAGATGGCCAAAGGCGTGCATCACTTCTTGGTCGGCAGTCGCCTCAAAGGTCTTAGCGGTTTCCTCGTCACCCGCAGCACGCGCGAGTTTGGCGAAATAGCGGTACTTGATGTGCGCCATGCTCTCGCCCGCAAACGCGGACTCTAAGTTGGCAAAGGTTTTGATGTCGGGACGCTGGCTGGCTTGGCTCATGGTTCTACTCCTGATTAAAAATTAACAAAATATATCAACACAGGACGAATGGTAGTGATTGACTATAGTTTAGTCCAATTGAAAATAGCTAATCAATTGATAGGGGCTATTAGATTGGCGGGCGATAACATCGCAAAATATCAAGGAGATGCAAGATGAAAAATGCGCTTTTAGGATGTTTGCTATTTCTCGGCGGCGTCGCCAGTGCTGCCGATTACACGGGTCCGATTTTTGACGCGCATCTTCACTTGCTCGAGCCTTGGAAGATGTGCGCCGAGTACTCGGATCTTCATTTTGCGATGCCTAACGTCTGACTTAAGCGGCCTACCGTAGGCAGGTCCGCTTGAAGGAAGGGTTAGGCGGCTCGGGTCGCGACATAACATGCGGTGACAACCGCTCCCGCTATTGTTAGGCCAGCCCCGAAATGTGTGGTGTATCGGGCAAGGCGGAAACTAAAGATGCTGCACCAAGTGTCGTGCAAGCACTCATAGGCCATGAACTCGTCGGATCGTTCCATTTTCGTCTCTTCGCCGACCGCACCCTTTTTCCTTCTAGCGAAGGCAGTGCCTGCCGCGGCTCGAAACCTAGCCAACAGGATGAAGTTTCTACACAGTGGCAGATCAAAGAAGTCTTCGAGAACGGTTGGTAGTGCTATCCGAATTACGTGCGTCCCTACATCGAGTGGCACCTCAGGGTTGCACAGTGTGCCAATGTGAACTGAATCATCAAGGAGGCGTCGCTTCCCTGAGCGAAGCAGAAATGGCCAACGGCGCCAAGGGGTTTCTTGTCGAAGTATGTCTTTGTAGAGAATGTCAATGTTCAGTCTTACGCGCTCCAATAGATCGCGTTCCCAGACTGACCCCAGTGTTGAGATGGCCGAACCGAATGTGGCGAAGATGGCACCAGTTGACAGAAGTGAGATCAAGTCCTTTTGAGCTTCGGGGAGCCGCAGAACCACGATTGCCGTAACGCTCGCGATTGTATATAGAGCGACCACCCCAAGTCTGTGGACGAAGAGTGAGTTGAATCTGCCGAAGCTTGATTCCGCCGCCGCGCGGTTCGATGATGGTTCGTCATGCATACTTTGTGCTGCGTTCGTAGTCTCTTTAGACGCCTAACTTGCAATATGCGGCAAAAATTTCGTATATTTAAATTGAATTTGTCGCATGTCGGTATTTCCTTTTTGACCTAAGTATTCAAATATTAATGCTTACAAAGTTTTAAGCAGACCATTCTAAAAATCAAAAAAGACAAATGAAGCGATGTCTTTTTTAAACTTAGTTTGCAAATTGTCATCTCATTATGGCTTCAATGGCGTCTGCATCCACTGGCACACCACGACTAAGTAACTCGCAGCCCGTGCTCGTCACCAGCGCATCATCCTCAATCCGAATACCAATGTTGTGATACCGCTCGGGCACGCCTGCCGCTGGTCTTACGTAGATGCCTGGCTCTAGGGTCAGCACCATGCCTTCTCGCAGAATTCGGCTGGGGCGCACCTGCACGGTTTGCTTGGTGACGGGGTCGATTTTTTCGGTGACGATGTGCGCCTCGGACGGCTCGATGTAGCTGCCGCAGTCGTGTACATCCATGCCCAACCAATGACTGGTGCGGTGCATATAAAACGGACTGTAGGCGCGCTGCTCGATCACGTCTTGCAGACTCCCCACTTTGTTTTTGTCCAGCAAACCCACGTCCAGCATGCCTTGCGAGAGGACGGCTAGTGCTGCATCGTGCGGATCGTTAAAGCGATTGCCGGGTTTGGTGGCAGCCGCTGCCGCCTCCTGGCTGGCTAGCACGATGTCGTACAGCTCGCGTTGTGCGGGGCTAAATTTTCCGTTTGCGGGGAAGGTGCGCGTGATGTCGGATGCGTAGCCATGCAACTCGCAGCCTGCGTCAATCAGCACCAAATCGCCATTCAAAATGGGCGCAGCGTCGGCGCGGTAATGCAGCACGCAAGCGTTTGCGCCGCCCGCCACGATGGAGCTGTACGCGGGGTATTCGGAGCCTTGCAAGCGGAACTCGTGCAATAGTTCGGCATCCAAATGGAATTCACGGGTATCCAAACCTTGGCGCAACCTCTGCGCAGAGAGCTTCATGGCACGGATATGCGCTCCTGCACTAATCTGCGCGGCGCGGCGCATGGTGGCGATTTCGGATGCGTCTTTGATGAGCCGCATTTCATCTAACAGCACGCATAGATCACGCTGCTCAGCCGGACAAGTGATGCCTTGGCGAGCCTTAGCCCGCACGGCTTCCAGCCAATGCGTGATTTGACCATCTAAGCCGTGGTGCGTAGCAAAGGGGAAGTAAACCACGGACGTGTTTTCTAGCAAAACGGGTAGATGTGCATCTAACTCCGTGATTGCAAAAGCAGTCTGCAAGCCAAGCTGGGCGGGGGCTGCAGCAGGGCCAAGGCGGATGCCATCCCAAATTTCGCGTGCTTCGTCTTTGGGTTGGCAAAACAAAATCGAGTGACCATTGGCAAGCAAGACCAGCGTAGCGTTGGGTTCGGTAAAGCCCGTCAGGTAATGGAAATAGCTATCGAAGCGAAACAAAAAATCGCTATCGCGGTTGCGGCGCTGCTCGGGTGCGGTCGGGATGATGGCGATTCCGCCAGTGGCAAGTTGGGCGGCGAGGGCGGTGCGGCGTTTGGCGTAGATGTTCATCCCCAAACTTTCTGCGCGACGTGGGCAATAAGCGCCAATTTTTTCCATTGATCGTCCATGGTGATGATGTTGCCTTCCACTGTACTTGCAAAGCCGCACTGCGGGCTAAGCGCTAAATTTTTAAGGGGCACAAATTTAGACGCGGCATCAATACGGCGTAGCAGATCATCTTGATTTTCGAGTTGACCTGATTTCGTTGTGACGAGTCCCAGCACCACACGCTGCCCATTGGGAATGTGGCGCAGTGGCTCAAAATCGCCCGAGCGCTCATCGTCGTACTCCAGCAGTAAATGATCGCACTTCAGACCGCCAAACACCGCTTCTGCAATGCGGGCATAGCCGCCTTCCGATATCCAACCACTGCGCGAATTGCCTCGGCAAACATGGATACCAATGGCGGTGTCACTCCTTCGCTTGGCGATGCAGTCGTTGGTTAGTTGGATATAGCGTGCGAGGCGTGCGTCAGGGTCTTCGCCCGCAGCCGTGACCTCGGCGCGCAGGCGGTCGCTAATGAAGTAGGTCAGCAGCGGATCGTCGATTTGGATGTAGCGGCAGCCCGCCACTTCTAGCGCCGCAATCTCTTGTTGATACACGCGCACCACATCGGCAAAGAAGTCTTCAATGTCGGGATAGGCGGCAAGCGATACCGCCGCTCTGCCACCATGAAAATGCAGCCGCGTGGGCGAGGGAATGGTGATCTTCGCCGTGCGTTTAGTTGTCGATT
Organism: Comamonadaceae bacterium; assembly: GCA_947450645.1. GTDB lineage: Bacteria > Pseudomonadota > Gammaproteobacteria > Burkholderiales > Burkholderiaceae_C > JASGCK01. The sequence continues at coordinate 34,521 of CANFWH010000006.1, forward strand.
GCAAATAGGAAAAGTCAGCGGCATTGCTGCTGCTCTCAAGCGAAATGCGATCATGCACAAACACATTTTTAGGAACGTATTCCCATGAGTGATCGTGCCCGCAGGCCACAGCCTGCTTGGCCTGCGCTAGTGCTGCATCACGTTCAAATCCAGCGCTTTTGCCGTCTTGAATCTCTACGCCACGCAGTGACCGCGCGAAATCAATCCACCAGTTTTCGCGTCTAAATTCGCCGTCTACGACAACTTGAAAACCAAGATCTTCTTGCCGCTTAGCAATTGCAGTAATTGCCGCATCTTCCGCTTGGTGAAGTTGAGTCGCCGTGATTTCGTGCCGTTCAAATTGAGTACGTGCATCCAGCAAACTCTCTGGGCGCAACAAACTGCCCACTTGATCGGCACGAAAAAATGGTTTCATAAACGAGCTTTTTTATTTTGCTCTTGGCGGATCACGCACATCTTTGAACTCTTGAAACTCCATGTTGTAGAGCTCGCCGTTTTGGCGTTCCACCTTGCGGATGAAGACGCTTTGCACAATGTCGCGCGTATTGGCATCAATAAAAATTTGTCCACGCGGGCTTTCAAAAATTTGTCCCTTCATGCCTGCCAAGAGTGCATCGCCGCCGCCCTTGCCTTGCGTTTTTGCCAACGCTTGATAAATCACACGCATACCGTCATAGGCATACACGGCAATGGCGTTCGGTCGCAAATCTTTGTTGGCAGCTTTAAACGCGGCAACAAACTTTTTGTTGGTCGCCGATGGATGCGATGCCGAGTACGGATATGAGCTCACCACGCCTAAAGCTACGTCACCCATGCCATTGACGATGTCGTCGTCCACCACATCACCCGTGCCAATCAGCTTGATGCCTGCTTTGCCAAGGCCGCGTTCTTCAAACTGCTTCATCACCGCAGCGCCAATGCCCGAGGGCACAAACACGAAGAGCGCATCGGGCGCGAGGTCGCGCACTTTTTGCAAAAACGGCGCAAAGTCTGGATTGCGCACAGGCACGCGGATGGTGTCCAAAATCTGTCCACCGTTAAAAATAAAGCGGTCTTTAAACGTGCGCTCGGCATCAATGCCTGGGCCGTAATCGGACACCAAGGTCACGACTTTTTTGATTTTATTTTTGGGTGCCCAGTCCGCAATCCCCAGCGTCACTTGCGGCAGTGTCATCGAGACCCGCACCATGTAGGGCGAGGAATCAATCACGGACGAAGTGGCAGCCAGCATATTGACCATCGGTGTTTTGGACTGCGTGCCTAGCGGCGCGGTGGCAAAGGCCAAAGGTGTGAGGCCAAAGCCAGCCAGCACATCGACCTTGTCGTTGACGAGTAGCTCTTGTGCGATGCGTTTGGTTTGATCGGGCGTGCCGCCATCGTCTTTCAAAATGAGTTCAATTTTGCGGCCAGCTATTGTTGTGCCGTTTTGTGCCATGAAGAGGCGAGCCCCCGCTTCCATTTGCTTGCCCGTGGAGGCAAAAGGCCCTGTCATTGGCGTAATGAGCCCAATTTTGAAAGGCGCTTGTTGTGCTAATGCTTGCAAGCCTGCGCCAGTAATCGGCAGTGCCGCAATAGCTTTGATGAGTGAGCGTTTGTCCATGGGTTATCTCCTAGTAGTAAAAAATGAATTCATAAGTTCAATTCTCTCAGTCTTTCGGGCGTGCCAACATCCGTCCAATCGCCCGTGTAAATTTCGGCGGTGACCAAGCCTTTACCCATCGCAGATCGCAAAAGCGGTGCTAGTGCAGCCCTTATTCCATAAGGGTTTCCAGCGGGTATGCTGGTTAGCATCTCATCAAAAAATGATTTTTTATAAAGCCCAATAGTGGAGTACGTCCATTTGGGTTCAATGGAATTTTTGGGTAGATTGAGCGCCAATCCTTCGTGCGACAAACCGAAATCGCCGTTTGGGTTGTGCGCGGGATTGGGAACGAGCCACAGTTGGGCTTGCATGCTGGACGTGGCAAATGCGTCGTAAGCGGCTTTAGAAAACTCAAACTGCGGCGCGAACACATCGCCTGCCACGATCCAAAACGTATCCGCCAGCATGGGTAGGGCGCGGATGATGCCGCCTGCGGTCTCTAGTGCTACCCCAAAGTCGATACCTTCGTGAGAATATTGAATACGCGTATTAAATCGAGCTCCGTCTTGTAGGCCTTGTTCTATCTGGCTTCCCAGCCATGCTGCGTTGACAAGCATATCTGTATTGCCCTCGCGGGCAAGCGCCTTTACGTGCCATTCGATCAGCGGCTTACCGCGCACTACCAGCATGGGTTTGGGGCAAGTGTCGGTGAGCGGACGCATGCGCTCGCCGCGTCCTGCGGCCAAAATCATGGCGGTGGCTTTGTGCGTTGTGGCAGTCATAGCTCCCAAGTTTATGAGCTTAGTAAAATATAGGGTTTTCCAGCCCCTCACTCCATTTCTTCACCTAGACGCATCCCATGGCCACAAACTCCGCTCCTAATCAAAAACAACAAATGGCCAATTGCATTCGTGCGCTGGCAATGGATGCGGTTCAAGCTGCCAATTCGGGGCATCCAGGCGCGCCTATGGGTATGGCGGACATGGCGGTGGCGCTGTGGCATGAGCATCTCCATCACAACCCAGCGAATCCACATTGGGCGAACCGCGACCGCTTTGTGCTCTCTAACGGTCACGGCTCAATGCTGATTTATGCGCTCTTGCATCTCACGGGCTACGACTTGCCGATGAGCGAGCTGAAGAACTTTCGCAAACTGCATAGCAAAACCGCAGGTCACCCTGAAGTGGGCGTGACACCTGGCGTGGAGACGACGACGGGTCCACTCGGGCAGGGCATCACCAATGCCGTGGGCATGGCACTGGCTGAGAAGCTATTGGCAGCAGAGTTCAACAAACCTGATCACACCATCGTCGACCACCACACCTATGTTTTCTTGGGCGATGGCTGCTTGATGGAGGGCATCAGTCATGAAGCGGCTGCGCTGGCGGGCGCTTGGAAACTCAACAAACTGATTGCGCTTTACGACGACAACGGCATCAGCATTGACGGACAAGTCGCCCCTTGGTTTATCGATAACACGCCGAAGCGTTTTGAGGCCTACGGCTGGAACGTGATTGCCAATGTGGACGGTCAAGATGCAAGCGCTGTGAGCGCTGCCATTAGCGCCGCCAAAATCAACCCAGAAAAGCCAACGCTGATTTGCTGCAAAACCGCCATCGGCATGGGCTCACCAAATCGCGCGGGCACGGCCAAGGCGCATGGCGAGCCGCTGGGAGCAGAAGAAATCGCGCTGACTCGTGCAGCGCTTGGCTGGACTTCGGCTCCGTTTGAAATACCTGATGCCCTGCAAGCCGCATGGGATGGCGTCTCCAAAGGCAATAAGCTGGAAGCCCAGTGGAATAAAGCCTTCGCAGCCTATAGCAAAAAATATCCTGAATTAGCCAGCGAATTTACGCGCCGTATGGCGGGCGACTTGCCGAAAAACTTTGCGCAAACCGCATTCGATACCGTCGTTGCGGCTCACACCAAGGCCGAGACTGTGGCATCGCGCAAAGCCAGTCAAATCGCGCTGGAAGCCTTTACGGCAGCGCTACCCGAGATGCTGGGCGGTAGTGCGGACTTGACGGGATCGAACCTCACCAACACCAAATCCACGCCTAATTTGCGTTTTGATTTGGCGGGCAACGTCGTCAAGAACGAGCAAGGCCAAGGCGGTCGCCACATCAACTACGGCGTGCGCGAATTTGGCATGGCTGCGATCATGAACGGTGTGACGTTGCACGGCGGCTTCATTCCTTACGGCGGCACATTCCTCACGTTTAGCGACTACTCACGCAATGCCATTCGTATGGCAGCGCTGATGAAGGCTCGTGTGATTCACGTCTTCACGCACGACTCCATTGGTCTTGGCGAAGACGGTCCAACGCACCAGTCGATTGAGCACGCTGCCAGCTTGCGTTTGATTCCCAACTTGGACGTGTGGCGTCCAGGCGATACGGCTGAAACAGCGGTGGCGTGGGCGGTAGCTTTGCAAAATAAAACCAAGCCGACAGCGCTGCTCTTGTCGCGTCAAAATATCTTATACGCACCTAAGCATGAGCTGGCGGACATCAGCAAAGGCGCGTATGTGCTGGCTGAACCGTCCGAAGTGGGTATGAAGAAAAAGGCACAAGCCGTCATCATCGCCACGGGTTCGGAAGTGCAACTCGCACTCAAAACGCAATCGTTGTTGGCAACCATGAATGTCGCTGTGCGCGTGGTCTCCATGCCCAGCACCACAACGTTTGACAAGCAAACTGTCGCCTACAAAAACGCCGTGCTGCCAAAAGGCTTGCCACGTATTGCGGTGGAAATGGGATCGACTGACGGCTGGTGGAAATACGGCTGCGCGGCCGTGGTGGGCATTGACACGTATGGCGAATCCGCGCCAGCACCCGTGCTGTTCGAACACTTTGGCTTTACGCCAGAGAACGTAGCGGCAGCGGTGGTCAAGGCTTTGTAAGCAGGGCGCTTTAAGCTTGATTGTTAGATTATTTTTTACTTTTACCCTAGGAAGTTTCACTTATGACTATCAAACTCGGCATCAACGGTTTTGGCCGTATCGGACGCAACGTGCTTCGCGCGGCTGTACAAAATTTTTCGGATATCGAAGTCGTGGCGATTAACGATTTGCTAGAGCCTGATTACCTCGCTTACATGCTGCGCTACGACAGCGTGCATGGTCGCTTTAAAGGTTCGATTGAAGTGGACGGCAACGCCATCATCGTTAACGGCAAGCGTATTCGCCTGACACAAGAGCGTGATCCAGCAGCCTTGAAGTGGAACGAAGTCGGCGCGGACATCGTGCTGGAGTCCACAGGCCTCTTCCTCGACAAAGTCACGGCGCAAAAGCATTTGGATGCGGGCGCAAAAAAAGTGCTCTTGTCTGCACCGTCGAAAGACGACACGCCGATGTTCGTGTACGGCGTGAATCACAAAACCTATGCGGGTCAAACGATTATTTCTAATGCCTCATGCACCACCAATTGTCTCGCACCTGTAGCGAAAGTTTTGAATGACAAGTGGGGCATCAAGCGCGGACTCATGACGACCGTTCACGCGGCAACAGCGACACAAAAAACCGTGGATGGCCCGTCCAATAAGGACTGGCGCGGTGGACGCGGTATTTTGGAGAACATCATTCCATCGTCAACGGGTGCAGCCAAAGCCGTGGGTGTGGTGATTCCTGAGCTGAACAAAAAGCTCACAGGTATGTCGTTCCGCGTGCCAACTTCGGATGTGTCGGTGGTGGACTTGACGGTCGAACTGAACAAAGAAGCTACCTACGCTGAGATTTGCGCGGAAATGAAAGCGCAGTCCGAAGGCGCTTTGAAGGGCGTGCTGGGCTACACCACCGACAAGGTGGTTGCCACTGACTTTAGGGGCGAGACTTGCACTTCGGTGTTTGACGCGGATGCAGGCATTGCGCTGGACACCACATTCGTGAAGGTCGTAGCTTGGTACGACAACGAGTGGGGTTACTCGAACAAGTGCCTTGAGATGGTGCGCGTGATTGCATGATGGCGCACAGAAGTGAGCATCTTCATCTTCAATTGACAAAAAAATGATAGAAAGAGCGACATGAAGTTTTTATGTCGCTTTTTTTATGTGTGCGCACTTATCGCTAGTGTGTTGCTGTGCGCGTGCGGTGGCGGTGGCAGCACGAGTAGCCCAGCAGTCGCAGTCGATACGGGCTGCTATCCGCTCACGCAAACAGCGGGTGCAGATCCGCTGCAAAACTACCAGTGGCATCTTAAGAATAATGGCTCGACCTATTACTTTGCATCCAACTTGCCAGCATCAGGCGCCAGCAATAATTTCGATTTGAATTTACCCGCAGCGTGGTCTAGTACATCAGGTCAAAACATCAATGTCACCGTGGTGGATACAGGCATGGAAGTTAAGCACGAGGACTTGGCGAATAACGTGGTTTGTAGTGGCTCGTACAACTTCATCACCAGCACGAATAACCCCACCAATACCACGACCACGGGTGATCACGGCACTTCGGTGGCAGGTTTGATTGCGGGTGTAGCCAATAACAGCGTAGGAATTTCTGGCATTGCGCCTAAAGCAAATTTGCGAGCCTATAACGTTTTGCAATCACAAAGCTATACCAATTACGCCATTTCATTTGGCTCTAGCAGTGCCTATGGCGGAGCACCCACATCGGATGTTTTTAATTTCAGTGCGGGCACGGATAGCTTGTCGCTTTCTTCCCCTGATACAACGTATGACGCAGCATTTAACAATACGATTACGCTGCGCTCGGGCAAGGGGGCGTTGCTGGTGAAGTCGGCGGGAAATGGTTTTTCAGGTATGAGTCTTTCCTCGGAGAGTGATACCACTTGCCGTGCATCAGGCGTGACTTGTCAAAACGTCAATCAAGATACGGATAACACCCTATACAGCACATTGGTCGTGGCGGCGGTAGACGCAGATAGCAAAAGTAGTTCGTACTCATCGGCAGGCAGCGCAATTTGGGTATCGGGTTTTGGGGGTGAGTTTGGTTACGACACATCAGTCAATGCGACTTATACGGCATCCTCGGTGAACAATAAACCCGCGCTTGTCACAACAGATCAAAGCGGCTGTTCGGCAGGTTATGTACGCTCTGCGGCAACCAGTAAAAACTTGCTAGACAAAGGTGATGGCTCATCCACACTCAATGCCAATTGCAACTACATGGCTTCTTTTAATGGAACATCGTCCGCAGCGCCGACCGTGACGGGCGTGATTGCTCTGATGTTGCAAACCAATTCCAGCTTGACTTGGCGCGATGTGAGGCACATTTTGGCTAGCACGGCCAGGAAGGTTCAGCCGACGCAGCCTGTCATCACAACAACGTCGTATTTTGGAGGTTCAAGCTTTACGCTTGAGCAAGGATGGACCACGAATAGTGCAGGATTTAATTTTCACAATTATTACGGCTTTGGCTTAGTGGATGCATCGGCGGCCGTTACGGCAGCAGGCAGTTACGTGGCAGGCAGTTTGGGAACTTTCGCTTCAATTACGCAAACCTTAACGCCTGGTAATACGGCTGCTATGACGATTCCAGCTGCCAGCACAACTGGTTTGCCGCTCTCGTTTTCTATGACGGGAATGACAACGGTGGAGCAGGCTGAATTCACGCTTTATGTAGGTAGCGGCTATTTGCCCTATTGCAATCAAGTGGAGTTGACGTCGCCAGGGGGAACAAAGTCTATTTTGTTCAATATGAACTCTGCGCATACCTCGGCTTCGACAGCGGGAATTCGCTTGCTCTCGAATGCTTTTTACGGCGAGACCGCAGCAGGGACTTGGACGCTAAAAGTCATTAACCGATGCAGCAGTCCCGCTCAAATACTATCGACAACATTGGGACAAAAATTGGTTTTACGTGGTCATTAATTGCAGATAGAAGGAATGTTTATGCGGTACATCAATTTGATATTTATCTTGGGGCTTTGCGCGGCATGCGGCGCACAAACGTCCGTCGCGCAAGGCTCGGGTATTCGTCCTCATAACGCAGAGCAAGAGCTACAAGCACGTGAGCTGCAAGGCGGCGATCTGCAAATGGGGCCACGTCGCATCACGGTGCTATCTAATGTGCAGATCACGCCTTCGGATGGGGTGATCACAGATGCGCAAACCATTGCACATGTGGCAGGGCACACTATTCGCCGCCAAGCGGGCGGCGTAGCGTCTGCACAAAGTACCTATGTGGGCGCTGCATATCAATACGATACGCAAGACGTAGGTTTGATTTCTAAAGAAATTTCCATTCACTTTCAAGGTAAGGGTGTGCCGCTGACGTATCAGAAGTGGGAACTTAAAGAGCTCATTCCAGGATCGGGCATTTATATTTTGAATGTCACCGATTTGAGGCAATGGAGTCGCGTAATGCGTCAGTTGTTATCGGATTCGCAAGTGCAGTCTGCACAGGCGCGTATCGTCACGACCGAGCGCCAAGCCAAGTAAAGCAAGGCTTCTCAAGGTTTTTCGCAGGGCGCATCCATTGTTGCCCATAGCATGACCGTCGCTGTTTTAACCCCTTTGTCGTTAAACTTTTTGAGCGCAGCACGTGCGGCGTTTTCTGATTCAAACTGTCCCAAAGACAGTCCCAGCTTGAGTGTGGGTTTAGAGATTTCGCTACTCACAACGCCAAGCTGTTTAAGCTCCGCACGCTTTTTGTTATTGGCGGCAGTCGTCGCATAGGGTCCCATATAGATCACCCATTGTTCATGTAGAACGGTACAAGCCTCAGCGGTCGACGTTGTCGTTATCGGCGGGGTGGCGATGTTGGCTAGGGCGGGCAAAGGTGTGACGAGTACAGCCTCTGCATTGATTTGTTTGGCGATACGCTCTGGCTCTCGCTGCGAAGCATCATCGCCTAAAAGTGATTGAAACCAAGTTTGGTTATACGTAAAGTAGCCTACGTTGGCAATGAGCAGAGCCAGTACGAATTTTTTTAAAGACACACGGATACCTCGTGACTAATGATAGTTTGCAAGCGGGTGTCCGTTTGTAGCATCAGTGCGCCCACATCACTAATACCCGCATACTTTCCTGCCATGCCGCTGGAGAGCTTGATGGATAAGCCTTGCAGGGCATCCCGCTTGGCAAAGCTTGCTGCATAAGGCTTCCAGCCATACTGCTCGAAATTTTTGATGCTATCCACAAGTGGTTGGAGCATACGCTGTAGCGTGGCTTCGCGTGTGATGTGGGGAATCAGCTCGCGCAGGCCAATGGGTGCGGCCTTAGTATCTAATGCAGCTTGCGTACGCGCAGCAGCAGGCGCTTCTAAATTGATGCCAACGCCAATGACGGCGTAGCGCTCGCCGACTGGCGCGTCTTTGATAGCCGTGGTCTCAATCAAAATGCCTGCAAGCTTTTGGCCATCCACCCATAAATCATTTGGCCATTTGATTTGAATGCGAGGGTGCAGACTCTCAGCGATGCTCACACCGACAGCGAGTGAGAGACCTGACCAATCAGTGGGTGTCAAGGGCAAGCCAAGACTAAATATAAGCGAGTGCTCATCCGAAAGCCATGCGCGTCCCAAACGTCCACGTCCAGCCGTTTGATCCTTTGCAACCAAGCAGACCGCGCTGTAGTCGCCAGTAGCCGCGCGGCGCATCAGCTCGCTGTTGGTGGAATCGATAGATTGAACGAATTCAATGTTCATCGCTTGGGTGCCAGCATCGTGCCTCGGCAGAGCTTGCTACCGCAGTAACAGGCAAATTCCTTTTTTAGCCTTGGCGTGTAGCGCTCATCAATCGTGAGGCCGTAGTCGTAGTTCAGCTCTTCGCCTGCTTTGATATTGCGCAGTGCTTTGATATAGATTCGGTCGTCGTCGGGATCGCTTTCGCAATTGGGCTCGCAAGAGTGATTGATCCATTTAGCCGAGTTACCCTTTACACGGCCATCAATCACGCAAAGATCGTCAATGTGAAAATAGAAAGTATGGTTGGGCTGCTTGGGGTCGTGTGGGTGGCGATCAAGCGCTTCGTTCCAGCTGATAAGCTCGCCCTTGTATTCGATCACGCGCTCGCCTTTTTTGATGGGTTTAACGGCAAAAACACCACGTCCATGAACAGCTGAAGAACGGGCTTGAATTTTTCTAGACATAATGCGCGGGAAATGAATCGGGATTAATTGCAAATAATGGATCCCTATTTTAGAAGCCTATTTTGTTTAGTTATGAGAGTCCATCCATGAGCGAAACCATTGCCAAAACCCTTGTGATTGCTGAGAAGCCGTCGGTTGCTGCCGATATTGTGAAAGCGCTCACACCATCATCTGGCAAGTTTGAAAAAAGTACAGAGTATTTTGAAAACGATGCCTATGTGGTCACCAGCGCCGTGGGTCATTTATTAGAAATTCAAGCACCCGAAGAGTTTGATGTGAAGCGCGGCAAGTGGAGTTTTGCGAACTTACCCGTGATTCCGCCGCACTTCGATTTAAAACCGATTGATAAAACAAAAACTCGTCTTGCCGCTGTCATGCGTTTAGTCAAGCGCAAAGACATTGGCTCCTTGATTAATGCCTGCGACGCGGGGCGCGAGGGTGAGCTGATCTTCCGCTTGATTCAGCAACACGCTAAATCGAAGCACGCGGTCAAGCGCCTGTGGTTGCAGTCGATGACACCGCAAGCGATTCGAGATGGTTTTGCCAATTTGCGCACCGACAAGCAAATGCAGCCACTAGCCGACGCGGCGCGTTGCCGCTCTGAGGCCGATTGGCTGGTGGGCATTAACGGCACGCGCGCCATGACGGCGTTCAATTCGCGTGATGGCGGATTCTTTTTAACAACAGTAGGCCGCGTGCAAACGCCCACGCTGTCGGTGGTGGTGGAGCGCGAAGAACAGATTCGTAAATTTATCTCGCGCGACTATTGGGAAGTGCACGCTAGCTTTGATGTGGCGGCGGGTTCGTATCCAGCCAAGTGGATTGATACCGCGTGGAAAAAGAGCGAGGATGAGCATGCCAGAGCGGATCGTGTTTGGAACGCGCCAGATGCCAAAGCCATAGCGGATGCGGTGCGCGGGCAAACGGGCACGGTCTCCGAGCAATCAAAACCCACCACGCAGGCGAGTCCTTTGTTGTTTGATTTGACAAGTCTCCAGCGCGAAGCCAATGGTCGCTTCGGCTTTAGCGCCAAGACCACGCTCTCGATTGCGCAGTCTTTATATGAGCGCCATAAAGCACTGACGTATCCGCGAACCGATTCACGTGCGTTGCCCGAGGACTATGTACCCGTGGTCAAGCAAACGTTTGAAATGCTAGCGGACAGCGGGATGCGTCATCTCGCGCCGCACGCCAAGGTCGCGCTCAGTAAGGGCTATATCAAGCCGACTAAGCGTGTGTTTGATAACGCCAAAGTCAGCGATCACTTTGCGATCATCCCGACGCTGGAAGCGCCAAGTGGTCTCTCCGAAGCGGAGCAAAAGGTGTATGACTTGGTCGTGCGCCGCTTCATGGCAGTGTTTTATCCAAGCGCCGAATACTTGGTGACGACACGCCTGACGGTTGTCAAAAATCACACGTTTCAATCGAACGGAAAAGTGCTGGTCAACCCAGGCTGGCTCGCCATCTTTGGTAAAGAGGCGCAGGATGAAAACACTGAAGGCGGTCAAAATTTAGTCGCCGTTACGGATGGTGAAAAGCCGCTTTGCGCTGAGATTGAAAGCAAGGGGCTCAAGACGCGTCCACCCGCTCGCTATTCAGAAGCCACGCTGCTAGGCGCGATGGAAGGTGCAGGCAAGCTGGTAGAAGACGACGATATGCGCGAAGCCATGCAGGAAAAGGGTCTCGGCACACCTGCCACGCGCTCCAGCATCATCGAGGGTTTGATTGCCGAGAAGTACATGCTGCGCGAAGGGCGCGAACTCATCGCGACTGCCAAGGCTTTTCAACTCATGACCTTGCTGCGCGGTTTGGATGTGGAAGAACTCACCAAGCCAGCGCTCACGGGTGAGTGGGAATACAAGCTCTCCGAGATGGAGCACGGACGGATGTCGCGCGACGCCTTCATGGGCGAGATTGCCGCGATGACGCAAAGCATGGTGCAAAAGGCCAAGTCATTTGATCGTGACACCATACCTGGCGACTATTCCACTTTGACGCAAGCCTGTCCTAATTGCGGTGGCGTGGTTAAAGAAAACTATCGTCGTTATGGCTGTGTTGGCAAGGCGGGAAGCGAAGAAGGTTGTGGTTTTTCATTCACTAAAACCCCCGCAGGTCGCACATTTGAATTAGCCGAAGCAGATCAATTTTTGCGCGATCAAAAAATTGGCCCACTGGAGGGTTTCCGCTCCAAAGCGGGCTGGCCTTTCGTGGCTGAGTTGGCTCTTGTTCGCGACGAAGAGACCAATAATTTTAAACTCGAATTTGACTTCGGCGATGCCGCCAAAGAAGCAGCCGAGAGCGGCGAGCTGCAAGATTTAAGCGAAAAAACTAGCTTGGGCGTTTGTCCCAAATGCGGCTCGGGTGTGTATGAGCTGGGTTCTAGTTACTACTGCGAAAAAACCATCCCAACCATGGCTCAGGCCACGCCGACTTGTGATTTCAAAAGCGGGCGCATCATTTTGCAACAGCCCGTTGAGCCTGAGCAAATGGCGAAATTGCTCGCGACAGGCAAGACTGATTTGCTGGATAAATTTGTTTCGATGCGCACTCGGCGCGGCTTTAAGGCTTTTCTCGCTTGGAGCAAAGAAGAGAACAAAGTCATTTTTGAGTTTGAACCAAGGCCTGAGGGCGCACGCAAATTTCCACCGCGCAAAACAGCGGCAGCTAAGACGGCAGCCACTAAAACGGCACTCGTGCAAGCCACGATTGGCGCGGCTTCCCAGCCAGTTGCTAAAAAAGTGCCAGCCAAGAAGGTAGCCACGAAGAAAACGGCGGCCAAAAAAGCACCCACCAAGAAAGTTACGACTAAGAAAGTACCGAAGTAATTTTTATGAAATTCAAACTCTATTTCGCACCAGGCGCTTGCTCATTTGTTCCTCACGCCATGCTGCAAATCGCGGGGGCAGATTTCGAGCCTGTGATGGTGAAGCTGCATAAGGGTGAGCAAAACTCGCCTGAGTACCACGCCATCAATCCGCGTGGACAAGTGCCCGTGCTGGTTGTGAATCCTGAGTCTGAATCACCCGTGGCGCTCACGCAAATCGTGGCAATCATCAGCTACTTAAATGATGTGTTTCCAAGCGCGCAGTTTTTACCAATCGAGCCGCTTGCCAAGGCGCGTGCGATGTCTACTTTGGCGTGGATGAACAACACCGTACACCCCACTTTCACGCACATTTTTATGCCGCAAAAGTTTACCGATAACGCTACTATTCATGGCGATTTGGGTGCGTTCAATCGCAAACTTTATGCCGCGCAGTTAGCAGAGTTAAACGCCATGGTCGAAGCAAAGAATGCGCGAGAGGCCTTGTATTTATTGGGCTCGAAGCTAAGTCCGATTGATTTGTATTGCCTCACGCTCACCCGTTGGGGTGGCATGGCGGGCGTTGATCCAACCACGCACAATGCCGCGCTGTGGGGGCATATTCAAATGGTCGCAGCGCATCCTGCGGTGGCAGAAGTTGTTGCGCGTGAACGCTTGCAGCTGAACGTTTATCAGCCCAGTTAGTCGCTCGTCAGCTCGCTCGCGCTGGAGCCTTTGTATGGATAGCGCACATGACCATAGCGCACGATGAGCACCGCAATGGACAAGAGCACAATCGTGACGGCAATCGCAATCAAGTGCCAGTTATCAAACGTTTTGGCTTCCACAATGAGCACCCTTGCGAGTGCAACGATGGCAATGTAGATCGGGTAGCGCACTTGAATTTGTCCCGTCTTGAAATACTGCCCAACCATCGCCAAAATTTCAAGATATAAAAATAGCAAGAGTAAGTCGGAGAGATCGACTTTGCTTGTAGTGACCATGCTCCATGTCTCTTGTCCAATCGCAAAGGTTGTCGCAAAGCCAATGATGCACAGCCCGATGACCTCCACCACATTAAGTCCCGCATAAAAATAAGAGTTGCGGTGAAGTCCGAAGCGTTCGTCGATGCCCATGATGCGTCCTTTTAAGTTGTTGAGTTTTCGAACCGTACTGTAAACCGCGTACCAGGCGGCGTGTGCAGTCGTCTTGCGTCTTCCACGAGCAGCGTGGCGTGATGTTGTCTCGCAATGGCTTGGACAATGGCTAAACCAAGCCCAGAGCCATCTACGCGGTTACTGAGGCTGTCATTCATGCGGTAGAACGGCTGTAAGACGCGCTCACGCTCAGCAGCTGGAATGCCAGGCCCAGTGTCTTCCACTTGCAGGGACAGAGTGCCGCCGTCGCGGTCTTGCAGCACCCGTGCCGTAATCACACCGCGGCCTGGCGTATAGTTGATGGCGTTTTCTAATAAATTACGAACCAACTCTTTGAGCAGAACGGCATTCCCAAGCATAGTGCTGTCGCGCACCCCAGACGTATCGTCATAGCCTAAATCCATGCGTTTGTCCAAAGCCTGCGGGAGTGCACCCTTTACCGCGTCAATGACGATACGCTCCAAATTTACTTGTGTTTTCGCAACCGTACTACCAGTGGCTTCAGCGCGTGCTAATGCCAAGAGTTGATTGACCGTACGCGTCGCGCGAACACTAGAACGTCCTACTTGCTTCAGTGAGTGCTTCAAATCCTCAGTGCTCACGCCCTCGCGCAACGCTAAATCGGCTTGCATGCGAAGTCCTGCAAGCGGCGTTTTTAGCTGATGTGCGGCATCCGCTAAAAAACGCTTTTGAATCATCATGGAGTCATTAAGCCGTGCTAACAAGTCGTTAATCGATGCAATCAGCGGCGAAATTTCGCGCGGTACATCGGTGAGATCAAGTGGACTCACATCATCGCTTTTACGTTGACGAATGCGGTGCTCCAGCTCTTTAATCGGCTCCGTGCCGCGTATCAGCGCCAACCAAATGAGGAGCACCACCAAAGGCAACATCAGTAATTGCGGCAACATAACGCCTTTAATAATTTCGGTGGCTAACTTGGAGCGTTTCTCCAAGGTTTCAGCGACCTGAACGAGTACGGGCTTATCACCAGGTTTTCGATCAGAGACGTTTTGCAAATCGACCCACATATAAGCGACCCGAATGTCGCGTCCTTGATATTCGTCAGCGCGGATGTGGACAACGCCGATGCTGGGCTTGTCTTCAAATAATGGCTGTGATAGCTCGCGCTCACCCGCAACGTATTCTCCCCACACGCCTAGCACCTGGTAGTAAACAATATCAGCGTCATCCGCCCGCAAAATTTCACGTGCAGGTGATGGTAAATTAAGTTGGGTCTGATTTTGTTTCACCCGCACTAGCTGCGATAGAGCTTGAACGTTGTACTCTAAGGCGCGGTCAAAAGGTCTGCCTGCTGTGTTTTGTGCGACTAGCCAAGTTAGCACAAGGCTCAGCGGCCAAATCAGCATCAGCGGAATGAGCATCCAATCCAGAATTTCGCCAAACAAACTACGCTTGCCGCGCTGGAAAAAATTGTATGCCATACCCCAGTAATGGATTAGTTAATTTTTTCTAGGCAATAACCCAGGCCACGCACGGTGGCTATGCGAACCGTACCTTTTTCAATCTTTTTGCGTAGGCGATGGATGTACACCTCAATCGCATTGGTGCTAACCTCTTCGCCCCACTCACACAGCCGCTCTACCAATTGGTCCTTACTCACCAAGCGTCCAGTGCGTTGCAAAAGCACCTCTAAAAGCCCCAACTCACGCGCTGACAAATCCACCATCTTGCCTTCGAGCGTCGCCACGCGTCCTGCTTGGTCGTATTGCAGTGGACCATGGTTGATCACGCTTGACGAGACGTTCGAGCCGCGCCGCGTGAGCGCACGCACACGCGCTTCTAACTCTTGTAGCGAAAAGGGTTTGGCCATGTAATCGTCCGCACCGAGGTCAAGTCCTTTGACGCGATCCTCTATGCTGTCCGACGCGGTGAGGATGAGCACGGGAATCTTTGCGCTGCGTGAGCGCAAGCGCCTTAGCACGTCCAGTCCGTGCATCTTAGGCAAGTCCAAATCGAGAATGAGCAAGTCAAACTCGCTGTGCGTCATCAAAGCAGCATCGGCTTGGTTGCCGTCAGCCACATGATCGACCGCCGCGCCGCTTTGGCGCAATGTGCGCAGCAAGCCATCGGCTAGCACTTGGTCGTCTTCAGCAATCAAAATTCGCATAGCAATTCCTAATGGTGAAAGTGTGTTGACGTCATTCTAATAACCGTGAGCATAAGCTTCGAGTCCAAGGCGCACCACAGTTGCCACGTCTTCACCCACATCAAAGCGAAACTCTTGCTCTGCCTTGCGCACGGCATCCACAAAGGCATTAAGCCAAAGTTGCCCCACCTGCGTGTAGCTTACCCACTTGGCGCGCGCGTCCAGCGGGTCAGTTTGGCGCTCGATTAAACCCCATGCCTCGCATTGATCCAGCACATCGCTCATAGCTTGTTTGCTAATGCCGGCGCTGATGGAGAGTGTAGATGCGCGTGCCCCGTTGGCTGGCAGATGGCGCGTGAGGTGAATATGTGCGGCGCTAATTTGGTCACGCGCGGCAAGATTGGACAGCGCCAATGGCAGATCAGGATGCGCTGCCATCAGCTGCAAAACGCGAGCATCAAAATGCCGCAGTGCATCGCCCAGCAGATGTCCAAGGTGACGCGGATTGCCGCTGCTGCCTGTTGCGTGCACACCCATTTCGGCGGCTTTCGGTGTGGATTTGAGACCTATTTTCACGCGAGACTCAAACGTCTTCTTCCGTATCCACTTCGCTACGCCCCTGCGCGTTGTAGCGATGGCCTTTAACCCGTGCCTTATCTAGTAAGGCTTCCACGGCAGCAATGCTTCGCGCATCAAGCTGGATATGACCCGCAGTGAAGTTGTCTTGCATGTGAGCCACTTGTGTCGTGCCTGGAATCGTGATGAGGTCAGGATGCTTGCTCAGCATCCAAGCCAGTGCGAGCTGCGCTCCCGTGCAGCCTAGGCTTTTGGCGAACGCCAAATAGCTAGAGAGCAGCTTCAAGTTTTCAGGGTAATTTTCAGGTGAAAAACGCGGCATAGAGCGACGGATGTCTTTGGCATCAAGCGTCGCAACATCGGTGAGGTTGCCACATAAAAATCCGCGCGCCACGGGGCTAAAGGCGACGAAAGTTACGCCTAATTCTTTGCATGCATCTAGCACGGCGATCTCTGGGTTACGCGTCCACAGCGAGTATTCAGTTTGCAGCGCAGCGATAGGTGCTTCGCGGTAAGCCTTACGCAGCGTGGCTGCGCCAACTTCGGATAGGCCAATGCTTTGGATTTTTCCAGCACGTTGCAAGTCGGCCAACGCACCCACGGACTCTTCAATCGGTACACGTTTGTCCCAGCGATGCAAATAATAAAGATCGATCACGTCAGTTTTGAGACGCTTGAGACTAGTTTCGCACTGGGCACGGATTTTGGCGGGGGAGCCATCAATCACGCGGGTCATTTTCCCATCGACTAACTCGCCGCCCATGCCGCATTTGCTCGCGAGCACAAAGCGCTTTCGATACGTGGATAGCACCTCTCCAACCAGTGTTTCATTTGCGCCAAAGCCATACAGCGTGGCAGTGTCGAAGAAGTCGTAGCCCTCGTCCAGCGCTCCGAGTAGTACGCGTTCGGCATGATCAGGGCTTGGTGGCACGCCATAAGCGTGGCTGAGGTTCATACAACCAAGGCCGACGGGGTTAATGTTGAAGTGGGCAAGTTTTCGTTTTTGCATGGATGACAGTCTTAGGGAAAAACTCTATAGGAGTGAAGCGATAACCGCAGTATAAAACCGCTTAGTTCATATTTTTAACTAGGAGTACCCAATGAGAAAAATCTCTAATTTGATGATCACTTTCGCTATCGCCTTACTGGCTGTGGTTTTGCAAGGGTGTTCTTATATGCCTGTCTCGATCACGAGTTGGATTGACGCCCCATCAAAAGACACAGGCTGGGTCGTTCTGTTTGACGGCACAAGCCTCAACAGCTGGACGAGCATTGGTAATGCCAATTGGCGGCTCTACGACGGCGCTGTGCAAGCCGAAATTGGCTCGGGCTTTTTGGTCTCTAAGCAGTCCTATAAAGACTTTCAAATCAAGGCCGAATTTTGGGCGGACGAAGAGGCCAATAGTGGCATTTTTTTGCGTCTGTCCGATCCAAAGAACGTGACTTCGGACAATGCGTATGAGGTCAATATTTTTGACAAACGACCCGATCCAACTTATGGAACAGGCGCAATTGTTGATGTTGCTAAAGCGCCCAATCCCATGCCATTAGCTGCTGGTAAGTGGAATACCTACGAGATCACGGCTAAGGGGTCACAGCTGACTGTGACGCTCAACGGCGTGGTGACGGCAGATGTATCAAACAGCAAGTTTACCAGTGGCCCTATCGCGCTGCAATCAGCGGGTGGCGTGATTAAGTTTCGCCGCGTCTGGATTAAGCCAGTATGAACGCCCGTGCTGCCCTGAGTTTTATTTTTCTCAGTGCGGCGCTATGCCACGCCAGTTATGGCTTGGCACAGGATAAAGCCGAATCCAAAAACATGGCTTTAATGGGCTATAGCGATTTACAAGGACGCACGGCCTATCAACCCACGATTCAAAAACAAGGCGATCGTTGGATTGCCTATGTGGGGCATCACGGTGATAAAAAGCTCAATCCACTGAACGGAAAAATCGAGAACAACGGCACGTCGATCATTGACGTGACGGATGTCCAGCACCCCAAGTATCTGTTCCACATTCCAGGCGAAGAGGGCATGGCGGAGCAGGGCGGTAGCCAGATGGTTCGCGTGTGCGCGGGCGCAACTTTGCCCAAGGCGGACAAGAGTAAGTTTTATATGCTGCGCGTGTTTGGCAATCAAGCGCACGAGATTTGGGATGTGACAAAACCCGAAGCTCCGACGCTGCTTTCAACGGTGGTGAAGGGCTTGAAGGGCACGCATAAAAACTTTTGGGAATGCGACACGGGCATTGCGTATTTGGTATCAGGCAATCCGCAATGGCGCACCAATCGCATGACACAGGTGTATGACCTGTCAAACCCCGCCAAGCCTGTGTTTATAAGGGATTTCGGCCTAGTCGGGCAACAACCTGGCGCGGACGGTACTGTGCCCACCCAGCTGCACGGCGTGATGTCCACGGGCCCCAAAGGTAACCGCGTCTATTTTGGTTATGGCACGAATAGCGAAGGCATTATTCAGATCGTTGATCGAGATAAATTGCTGAATGGCTCGAAAGACCCAACGCCAGAAAATCTGCTGTACCCACAAGTCGCGCGGCTGGATATGCCCGCCATGCACGGTGCACACACGACCTTCCCGATGCTCCATCACACCGTGCCTGAGTTTGATAAAAATCTGCTTGGCAAAGTGCGTGATTTTGTTGTGGTGACCGATGAAGCCATTCAAAAAGAATGCTTGGAAGGCAGGCAAATGGTGTGGGTGCTGGACGTGACGAACGAGAAAAAACCGTTTGGTGTGTCGAGTTGGACGGTGCCAGAAAAGAGCGGGAATTTTTGCTCACGTGGCGGTCGTTTCGGTACGCACTCCAGCAACGAAAGCATGACGGAGGTGTACTTTGGCAAGGTCATGTTCTTTTCGCATTTCAATGCAGGCGTACGCGCACTTGATGTGCGCGATCCATTTAATTTGAAAGAAATCGCTTACTACATTCCAGCTATGACCAAGGACACGGTGGTGCTGCAAACGCCAGCTGGGCAGGCTAAAAATCCAAACGCCACGGCGGCATCAGACAAGCGCGTGATTCAAACCAACAACGTCGAAGTGGACGAGCGCGGCTACATCTACATCGTGGACCGAGCCAATACGGGTATGCATATTTTGTCGCTCACAGGTGCGGCTCGCGATATCGCCAATTGGAATGCAGCTAGTCGCTAAGCCACGTCCTGCTTGGTTTGCCGCAGGGCTACTTTCGGCGACTGCCACTTTGCCAGCCTCCGCACACAGCTTTTACGAGCGCTACGATTTGCCGATTCCGTTGTCCTATTTTTTGTGGGGTGCGGGATTAGTCGTGGCGCTCACCTTCGTATTGGTTGTCTTTCAAACCCTTAAGCCGCTGATTCGTTTTGCCGCTTCGCTGCTGTTTTTCCTCACGATAGCCGCGGCGCTTTTTGGCACTGCCAATCCTTTGATGAACCTAGCCCCCAGCTTGGTGTGGGTCACGTGGTGGGTCGGTCTCTCGTTAGTGATCGCGGCGTTTGGCGATGTGTGGCCGTTGCTAGATCCATGGCGCACGCTGTGGGATGTGCTTGCGAGGTTGGGCTTGAGGCCGCTCATGCGTACATGGCCTGTTGTGTGGGGGATGTACCCAGCGGTGCTTTGCTTGCTGGCATGGAGTTGGCTAGAGGTGGTTTTCCCCATCGCTGTCGTGCCACGCGATCTGGGGTTTTTGGCGTTGGCGTGGACGGCCATCAGCTTGACTGGCATGTGGATGTTTGGCGCAGAAGTGTGGCAAACACGTACAGATTTTGTTGCCATTTATTTCCGCTTGATTGCCAAAATCGGCCTGCAGGCCACGTCCGATAAGGCTTCCACGAGTGCTATTTCCGAGGCAAGGGGCTATGTCGGCTTCATATTGGCGATGCTCGCAACCGTGCTGTTCGATGGTCTTCACGGTCACCCTGCTTGGCTTTCTATTAGGGACGCTGTGTTCACTCTCTTGCCCAATTGGCTGATACATGTGCGATATTTTTCTGGTACGTTTGGCTTGATTGCAGTGTGGCTGATTTTTATGGCGAGCTACAAACTCGTCACAAAGCAGCACGCCAAAGACTTTGCGCCAAGCCTGATTCCGATTGCAGTGGCGTATGTGGTGGCGCACAATTTTTCTAACCTCGTCATCCAAGGTCAGAACGTTGTCTTCTTGCTGTCCGATCCGTTTGGCTCGGGCTGGAATTTGTTAGGTACAGCCGACTTTAGACCCAGCAGCGATTTCATCAATGCCAAGTTCGTGTGGTATTTGGCCGTGTCTTCCATCGTGCTGGGGCACGTGGTCGCTGTGGTGGTGGCGCACCGCACCGCGCTTCGCCTTTGCGCCAATACCAAGCAAGCAAGCTGGCTGGCTTTGCCCTTTACGGCGCTAATGATTGCCTACACCTTGCTCAGTTTGCTCATCATCGCCGAGCCGATTGTGGGCGTTTAATTCATATCATGTTCAATATTTTTATTTCATTGATCGCCGCGCTAAGCTTTATTCCATATGCCTTGGCGCAAAGCGGTGACTTCCCCAATAAGCCCATCACGATCATCGTAGCGTATGGCCCTGGTGGGCAGGGGGATACGTTTGCACGTATCGTGGGCGAGCGACTCACGAGCAGCTACAAGCAATCGGTAGTGATTGATAACAGGCCTGGCGTAGCGGGCATGATTGGCACGCGCATCGTGGCCAAAAGTAAAAACGATGGCTACACTTTGCTGCTGGGGCAAACGGGCGAAATCGCCGTGAACCGCGTCATCATTAAAGGTATGGATTACGACCCGCTCAAAGATTTAATGCCCGTGGTCTTGATCGGCAATGCGCCGCTCGTGCTCCTTGCGCCGGCAGACGCGTCCTACAACAGCTTGGCTGACTTCATCAAACAGGCCAAAGCATCCAAGGGTGGATTTAGCTTTGGCTCGGTTGGTGCAGGTACGCCAGGTCATCTATCAGCCGTGGCGCTGGCTTTGGCCGCAGGTTTAGAGATGACGCATGTGCCCTACAAAAGCGTGGGACCACTCTTTGCTGATTTGATGGCGGCACGTCTGCAATTGTTTATCAGCAGCGCGTCCGCCGCCATCCCGCAAATCAAAGGCGGAAAGTTGAAAGCGATTGCGGTGACGACGCCCGTGCGCATGAGTTCGCTGCCGCAAGTGCCCACGGTACAAGAGGTGATTGGTCAGCCGTTTAGCTACACACTGTGGGGTGGACTCTTTGCGCCAGCAGGCACGCCGCCAGCGGTGATTCAAAGTCTGAATAAAGAGGTCAATAGCATCCTCGCGCAAAGCGAGATTCGCGCCAAATTTGAAGCTGATAATTTAAATGTGCCAGCCAATTCACCGCTTGACTTTTCCAAGTACGTGCAGACCGAAGTTATAAAGTTTGAACGATTGGTGCGCGATGCAAATTTAAAAATTGAGCCTTAGTCAGCAGAGCTTGCCGCTATCTGCCGCAGCGCATTTTCAAACACGCTGGCGGGCTGTCCACCTGAAATGAGATGCCTATCGTTAATGATGACCGCAGGTACAGCGTGAATCTCTTGCGAGTGATAAAAACGCTGCCGCGCACGCACTTGTGCGGTGTACTCGTCACTATCCAATATCGCTGTAGCCCTTGCTGTGTCTAGTCCCAAGCGATTGACCACGTCTAAAAGCGCGGCGCGCTCCGCAGGATTTTTGCCTTCAGTGAAGTACGATTTCAGCATCTCTTTTTTCATTTTGTGCTGGATGCTCACTCCGCTCGCGTCATTGCCCAATTCACTTGCCCAGTGCAAGAGTCGATGACAGTCAAACGTATTCCAAGTACGACCACGCCCGCCAAGCCTAAACTCAAATCCCACTTCCGAACCGCGTGCCCGAATCATCTCGTAAGTCTTGGCTTGTTGCTCCGCCGTTGAGCCATATTTTTGCGACAAGTGCTCGGTGATATCTTGTCCTTCGGGCGGCATATCGGGGTTCAATTGAAACGGCTGAAAGTGAATCTCGGTTTTAATGTCGCTACCTAAATTGGCAATGGCTTTCTCTAGTGAGCCAAGCCCCACGGCGCACCACGGGCAAGCCACGTCGGAGACGAAATCGATTTTTAGCGTAGGTGTATGGGATTGAGTATTCATGGTTAGATTATCTAGGTGGAATGCCTTGTCAGTCCTCTATCGTTGCGCCCAGCAATCTTGCCGAAAATGCAGTCCCCGTCTGGGCTGTGCTTAGCGTGCCACCTACGTCGCGCGTGACTTCACCAGAGAGTATGGCAGCGGCGGCAGCGTCTTCAATTGCACGGCTGGCCGCAAGGAATGCGGGCAGCTGTTTACGCTGCCCATGCCAGTTGAGCAGCATCGCAGCAGACAAAATTAAAGAAAAAGGATTGGCAATGTTTTGTCCCGCGATATCGGGCGCGGAGCCATGCGCTGCTTGACCCATCGCATAATCACGCCCCGCGTTGAGTGAACCACCAAGACCAAGGCTGCCCGAGAGTTCGGCGGTTAAATCGGACAAGATATCACCAAACATATTGGTGGTGACGATGACGTTAAATTTGTGCGGCGCACGCACCACGTGCGCCATCATGGCGTCCACAATGAAGTCGTCCACGCGCACCTCGGGGAACTCTTTGGCAACCGCATGGCACATCTCTAAAAATAGACCATCACCCATTTGCAGCACATTTGCTTTGTGTACCAAGGTCACATGTTTGCTACGCGTCATGGCCAGCTCAAACGCAGAGCGTGCAATGCGCTCGCAGCAGTGGCGCGTGATGCGGCGCAGCGAAATCACCACGTCAGGCGTAATGCGCATTTCGCTCGACCCTGATTCGATATTGCGGTCGGCGTAAAAGCCCTCGGTGTTTTCGCGAACCACAACTAAATCGAAAGCGCCAAGTGCGTGCGTCATGCCCGCATAGGTGCGCGAAGGGCGGATATTGGCGTACAAATCGAGACTCTTGCGGAAGAACTTGGATGGATTAATTTCGCCCTTGGACTCGTCTTTAAAGTCGTAAGTGGACATAGGACCCAGCATTAAGCCATCTGCCGCTTTCACTTTAGCAAGCAGGGCGGGCGTGACTGTTGCACCGTGCTGCTTGAGGCTATCGTGCCCCGCGATGTCGAAATCCAAATGAAGGCCAAGTTTAAAAGTTTGCGATGCTGCACGCAGTACTTCGGCCGTGGCGGCCATGGTCTCTGGGCCAATGCCGTCGCCTGGCAGAACAATGATTTTCATGTGTAGGGCTTAAAAATTTAAGAAGCCCAGTATAGGAAATTTTGATTTCTTCTCCTACAGTCATGTGCCTCCTAAGGGTATATCCTTATCTACTGTGTACCAAAAAGTACATAAACTTTATATCCATGCTAAAACTGATTTTTCATCGCCTGCTGCTGTCGATCCCGCTGCTCTTTGCGGTGACGTTTTTGACGTTCTTTTTAAGCAGTTTTGCGCCCACCGATATGGCGCGTAACGTGCTTGGTGTGAATGGGACGCAGGCTGAGTATCTAGAGCTGCGCGCGCAAATGGGTCTTGACCAACCGCTGCTTGTTCAATATCAACATTGGGCCACTAAGGTCTTGCAGGGTGATCTGGGTGTCTCGTATTTCACCAACGAATCTGTCTCTGGTTTACTGAACGAGCGTATCGGAGTCACGCTATCCATCATGCTGGGCGTGTTGGTTGTGATTGTGCTGGCGGGCGTCAGTCTGGGTGTCCTATCAGCCACGCGCGGCGGAAGGTTTGGCAAGCTGCTTGATGCCGTCTCGCTCCTTGGTTTAGTGTTCCCTTCGTTTGTGGTGGCGTTGGTGTACATCGTCGTATTTGCGGTGTGGCTACGGTGGTTTCCTGCAACGGGTTACACGCCGCTCAATCAAGGTTTTGCACCTTGGGCAATGGGTTTAGTTCTGCCTATTTTTGCGGTCGCCACTTACTTCACCAGTATTGTGGCTAAGCAAACGCGCGAGGCGATGAATGATGTGATGAAGCGAGATTTCATTAGGGCGCTGCGAGCGAGCGGCCTGTCCGAGTGGCGCGTGGTGCTACTGCATGGTCTGCGCAACGCGGCCTTGCCTGTGGTGACCAATCTCGGGCTCATCATGGTGGTGGCGATGTCGAGCAGCGTATTTGTCGAACGAGCGTTTGTGCTGCCGGGTCTCGGCAGTTTGGCTGTGGGCGCTGCCGATCAAGCCGATGTGCAATTGATGTTGGGCTGTACGCTGTACTTCGCGCTGCTCTCCGTCGCTATTAATTTGATGGTGGACTTGAGTTACGGCTGGCTCAATCCCAAGGTGCGAGCTTGAATATGAACGCATCCTTTTTATCAAGACTGCTTAAAAAGCCCTTGGCCTTGGTGGCGATTTTGTGGCTACTGTTTGTGGTGCTTTGTGCGATTGCGCCGACACTGATTTCGCATCTCGATCCACTGGATCAAGACCTGCTGGCGGTGAAGCAATGGCCAAGCAGTGAGCACGGGCTGGGAACCGATCTGCTGGGTCGCGACATCGTCGCCCGCTTGGCGCATGGCTCGCTGCCCACACTGCTGGGTACGCTGCAAGCCTTGCTGGTAGCGGCTTTGCTCAGTATCACGCTCGGTGTCAGTGCGGGTTACTTTCGCGGCGCTTGGGATAAATGGGTGACGCAATATGTCAACCTCATGATGTCGATGCCCTTCATCGTGACGGCGCTTGCGGTGCTGATGGTGTTTGGCCGCTCCATGATGTCGGCGATGGTGACCTTTGGTGTACTTGCATCCGCAGGCTCGATCCGCATGGTGCGCAGCGTCACGCTGGGCGTGCGCGAAGAGCTTTACATTGAGGCGGCGCGAATTAGCGGCCTGTCCGACTTTGCCATCATGACGCGTCATGTGTTGCCGCGTATTGTGGGACCCGTGGTTGTGTCGCTCTCGCTCTTTGCCGCAGCTTCTGTGACTACGCAAACAGGCATTGCATTTTTGGGCTTGGGCGTTGTGCCACCAGCGCCCACATGGGGTGGCATGATTTACGACGCTGCCGCCAGCATTAACGATTTCCCTTGGATGCTCGTGCCCTCTGGCATGGCTGTGGCGTTCACGATTTTGGCGTTTGGCCTCTTGGGCGATGCGTTGTCAGATACCGCGGTCGAGACTTGGACACGCGGTGGAGCAAAAAAGATGGCTACGAACACTGCCTTGGAAGCCAATACCAGCAAGGCTTCCAGCAGTGCCGTTTTGGCCATGCACCATGTGACGATTCAAACGACGGGACTTGAACCCAAGGTGTTGGTCAACAACATCAGCTTCGAGTTACGAGCAGGCGAGACGCTCGGCATCGTGGGCGAATCGGGTAGCGGCAAAACGCTGACTTCGCTCTCGCTGCTCGGACTATTACCTAGCGGCGTGGAGATGACTCGCGGAGAAGCAACCGTCATGCTCAATGGCACACAGCAACGCATCGCACTGACCGATACGCCGCAGCTGGCAAGGCTTCGCGGCAAAACCGTAGGCATGATTTTTCAAGAGCCGATGGCGGCGCTTGATCCATGCTTTACGGTCGGACATCACCTCACCGAAGTGATCCGCGCCCACAGCAAAGTGAGCAGCAGCGAAGCCAAGGCGCAAGCGCTGGCGCTCTTGGCGCAAGTGCATATTTTGGACGTGGAAGATATTTACAAACGCTATCCGCACCAGATATCGGGTGGTATGGCACAGCGCGTGGGCATCGCCAGAGCCTTGGCCTTGAAGCCCGCGATTCTATTGGCCGACGAGCCAACGACCGCGCTGGATGTGACGGTGCAAGCGGAGATTTTGGAGCTCATTCGCGAACTCTCCAAATCGCACAATATGGCGGTGGTGCTAGTGACGCACGACTGGGGCGTCGTGGCCGATATTTGCGACCGTGCGCTCGTGCTCTACAAAGGCGACAAGATGGAAGAGGCCAGCGTGATCGATTTGTTTGAACGTCCACAAACGGCGTACACCCAAGCGCTACTCAAAGCCAATCCGCATAACGTGAAAGCAGGTGATCGCTT
The DNA here is from genome assembly GCA_947450645.1 of Comamonadaceae bacterium. Lineage (GTDB taxonomy): Bacteria > Pseudomonadota > Gammaproteobacteria > Burkholderiales > Burkholderiaceae_C > JASGCK01. The sequence goes on from CANFWH010000006.1 coordinate 60,774, forward strand.
GCCGACCATTGCGGATGTGATGAAGGAAGTGTTGACATGAACACGCCTCTCCTCCAAGTCGAAGACCTGCGCGTCACCTTCAAATCAGGCAATAAAGAATTTCATGCACTAAAAGGCGTGAGCCTAGATATTCACGCGGGTGAAACGCTGGGCTTAGTGGGCGAATCAGGCTCAGGCAAAACCACCATTGGTAAAGTCATCTTGGGTCAAATCCCCGCAACATCTGGCAAGATTATTTTTGACGGCGAAGACATTACGCAGGCCACGCGCGCTCGTCGCCGCGAGTTAGGGCGCGATATCCAAGTCGTGTTTCAAGATCCGTATGGTTCGCTCAACCCTGTGCGGACGATTGGCGACACACTGGCCGAGCCGCTGCTGATGCAAAGCACACTCACGCGGCAAGATCGAGAGCGAAAAGTCGCGGAAGTACTAGATCAAGTCGGTATGCCGCAAGACACCGCCAGTCGCTATCCCGCGCAATTTTCGGGTGGACAAAGGCAGCGTATCGCCATTGCTAGAGCGGTGATTGGTCGTCCGCGTTTAGTGGTCTGCGATGAACCTGTGAGTGGTCTCGATTTATCGGTGCAAGCGCAGGTTTTAAATTTGCTGAATGACTTGCAAAAAAGCATGGGCTTGACCTTGCTCTTTATTTCGCACGACTTGACTGTGGTGCGTCATGTCTCGCATCGCACTGCCGTTTTGTTTAGAGGCGATATCGTAGAAATGGGCGATGCGGCGCAAGTGCATGACGACCCTCAGCATGCCTATACCAAGGCGCTCTTGTCGGCTGCGCCTGTACCTAATCCGATTGTGCAAAAGCAAAGGCGTGAGGCTTGGCGCGCCGCTAAAGTTTAATTTTTTTAAAGGAGTTAGTCATGAAATTACAAAGACGGTTTTTGTTGGGAATCGCAGCCCTCGCGGCATCGCTCTCGTTCGGTCTTGCGCCCGCCATGGCGCAAGGCAAGGTGTTGACCATCGGTACGCCGATTGCGCCGTTCACACTGGACCCTTCGTTGTCAGGCAATGGCCGAGCAGGCACTGCTTTGATGCCAGCCTATGAGCCCTTGGTTCGCGAGCGTGCGGATGGCTCATACGAACCCGCTTTGGCAGCGTCTTGGAAGGTCGCGCCTGACTTTAAAGAAGTCACGTTCACGCTGCGCGATGCTAAATTTAGCGACGGCGAACCCGTCACTGCAGCCGCTGTTAAAAAATCCTTTGAATACTGGCGCAGCAAAAAAGGTCCGTTCACGGTCAACTTTTTATCGGTCACAGCAGTCGATGCCACCGACGTGCATCACCTGACCGTCAAGCTAAACGAAGCTCAGCCTTCCATCGTGGGCTTGTTCAACGGCTATTGGAATGCGGCCGCCATCATCAGCCCCAAAGCCATCGATACGCCTTCCGTGCTGGGCACACAAACCTTTGGCGCTGGCCCTTACAAGTTAGACCCTGCCGCGACCATTTCGCGCAAGTCCTACACCTACGTGAAAAACGAGCACTACTACGATAAGAAACGCCAGATTTGGGACAAGATTGTGATTACCGTTTTTGAAGATCAAAACTCGGGCATTCAATCCATGAAGTCGGGGCAAACACAGGTGCTCATTAGCGACCCGATCACCGCGCAGGCCAATGCGGCATCGCTACCCAAAGACATTCGCTTGGTTAGCGAACCCGTTGGCTGGATTGGCATGATATTTTTAGACCGCGATGGCAAAGTCAATCCTGTCTTGAAGGATGTTCGTGTGCGCAGAGCGATCAATATGGCGCTGAATCGTCCCTTGATTGGCCGTGCGCTGTTTGGCAACTACATCGAGCCTTCCGTGCAAATGCAGGGCAAGGGCTTTATGGGTTACGACGCTGCGAACGAAGACAAACTGCCGTACAGCTTAGACAAAGCCAAGGCTTTGTTGGCAGAAGCAGGCTACCCCAATGGCATCAGCTTCACACTTAGCTATGTCAATAGCTCGCTCAATGCGACGCTGAACCAAGCCATCGTGGCGCAGCTCAAGCGTGCGGGCATTACGGTTAAGACCCTCGAGTACCAAGGCTTTGGCCCCATGATTGGTGCGTTTGCCAAAAAAGAAGCCGATGTCTTGCTGTTCTCTAGCAACTTTGGTCCACCTAACGTGGCGCGTTTTCAAACCTTGATGCCCAAGGGCAGCTTGAATCCTTATGGCAGTGAAGACCCAGAGATGCTAAAGCTCATTGCTGAGGCGACCAAATTGCCCGTGGCCAAATCTGAAGCGACTTGGAAAAAGGTCTACGCCCGTGTGGTCGATCAAGCGTGGTTTGCACCGATTGGCGCTGCGCACGGCGTGTACTTCGTCTCCGACAAAATCAAGATGCCAAAAATGGGCGCGTCGTTAGTGGTGGACATCATCAACATGGAGCCAGCCAAGTAATGAGTACATCCCTCACAGGGGGCGTCAGTGCCCCCCTAGACCCCGTTATTGCGGACATCGGACGGCGTTGGAAGGAGATGGGCATCCCTGATCTTTACGAAGGTTGCTTAGACATGCCATCTGGCGGCGAGGTCAGTCGTGAGCGTGGGCGCAATGTGCGAGCGTTTTTCTATCCAAAACCTAAGCTACCGACGGGCAAGATGGAGAACCTCACTATCGACGGGAATGAGTTTGGCGTGAATGCACAAATCCCTGTCCGCGTGATTTGGCCGCATGAGTCGATGTGTGCCAAGCCCACTTCGACTTTTGTGTTTTTCCATGGTGGCGGTTGGGTCGTGGGCGATATGGATTCACATGAAGCGCACTGCATTCGTCATGCCAACGAGGCCGAGTGTGTGGTGGTGACGGTGGACTATCGCCTTGCACCAGAACACAAATTTCCTGCTGCGTACAACGACAGTTTGGCGGCGACAAAGTGGGCGCATCAAAACATCGCGCGTTTGGGCGGCAATGCCAAACGCCTTGCCGTGGGCGGTGATAGTGCAGGCGGTAATCTCGCTGCGGCTGTGGCCGTGGCTTGCCGTGATGCAGGTATTGCGCTTGCTGCGCAGTTTTTGGTTTATCCCGCCACTAACCTCGGACAGCTCAAAGGTGCGCCAGAAAAAGCTTATTTAGGCGAAGACGTTGATGTGCTGGCCAAAGACCCGCGCGTCTCGCCGTACCATGCGCCAAGCCACGCTGGGCTTGCCCCCGCAATCATTGGTGTGGGGCCGCACGACTTTTTGTACAAAGACAATGTGGCCTATGCCGAGGTGTTGCGAAAAGCTGGGGTGAGCGTGACCTACCGCGAATTCCCAACACTCAATCATGGCTTTTTTAGCTACACCGCGATCTCGAAAGATAGCCTAGCCGCGGCTCAGTTACTGTGCCAAGACCTCAAGGCACATTTTGAAAAAGCCGATCGTTAAACAGCTTGATCTTGCAGACCCTGTTGTTGTGGGCATCTTGGATGCGGCAACGGCAGAGTTCGCACAATACGGACTCGGTGGTGCACGGCTGGAGCGCATTGTGGCTAACACGCACACCAGCAAACGCATGGTGTACTACCACTTTGGCAGCAAAGAGGGGCTTTATCAGGCGGTGCTAGAGCATGCCAATACCACGGTGCGATTTCGAGATGACACCTTTGATCCCAAAGCGGGGACAGCGCTAGAAGCACTGGCGAAATTTACCGAAAATGCGTTTGATTCTTTTTCTGAACGTCCCGATTTTGCCCGCTTGATTACGTTTGAAAATTTGAGCGGCGCAGCGCACGTGAAGAGCTCCAAGCTAATTGCCAAGCTCAATCAACGCGCGATGAGACACATGAAAATGATGATTGACAGAGGCCAGGCGGATGGAAGTATTCGTAGCGACATTACCGCCTTGGATACTTATCTTAATTTAGTGGGGCTTTGTTACTACCACGTCGCCAATCGCGCGGGCAATGTGGCTGGAGGCTTACTCAAGTCCATCAAAGGGGATGCGTTCCATGCCCAGCGCAAGCGCGCCGTGATCGAAGCCGCGACGCGCTATGCGATGGTGATTTAACGCAGCAATTATTTGGCGAGTTGTTGTTCTAAATCGTGCAACACACGGTAGCAATCCAGTACGGAAGCCACGCTGCTATTGGGCTCGCGGCCTTCTTTAATCGCGGCAAAAAACTCGCGGTCTTGTAGTTCGATGCCGTTCATGGACACCGCGACTTGGCTCACGTCAATCTTTTCTTCTTTGCCTGTGAAGAGGTCGTCGTAGCGCGCAAGGTACGTGCCCGTGTCGCCGATATAGCGGAAGTACGTGCCGAGAGGGCCATCGTTATTGAAGGAGAGCGAGAGCGTACAGATGGCGCCGTTAGCCGCTTGCAATTGGATGCTCATGTCCATCGCAATGCCAAGTGCAGGGTGAATCGGGCCTTGTACGGCGTTCGCTTTAACAATCGGGCTGCCCGCTTGATAAGCAAACAAATCCACCGTGTGCGCCGCGTGGTGCCACAAGAGATGATCGGTCCAGCTACGCGCTTGACCGAGTGCATTCATGTTGGTGCGGCGGAAGAAATACGTTTGCACATCCATTTGCTGGATGTTGAACTCGCCCGCTTTGATTTTGTTATGTACGTACTGATGCGACGGATTAAAACGGCGCGTGTGACCGCACATGGCAACGAGCCCGCTGCTCTTGGCGAGGCTTGCTACGGCTTGGCCTTCGGCGTAGATGTCGCACAGTGGAATCTCCACTTGCACGTGCTTGCCAGCCTTTAAACACGCGGTGGTTTGGTCGGCATGCATTTGCGTGGGCGTGCACAGAATCACAGCATCGACTTCTTTGAGCGCGAGGGATTCGTTCAAGTCGGTGGTGATGTGTTTGATGCCGTATTTGTCCGCGACTTCTTTGGTTTTTTCTAAGTCACGGCTAATTAGCGAGACCACTTCCACGCCGTCGATATTTTTAATGCCGTCTAAATGTTTGATGCCGAAGGCGCCTGCGCCAGCCAAGGCGACTTTGATGGATTTGCTCATGGTGATTTCCCTTTATTCTTTGCGATCAATTTACGAATTTTCTAAAATGAGATGTCCCACGCTCGTGTTGCTAGCGGGCACATGGTGAAAGCGGTGAATCTCTTTGGGAGCCGCACCGCGAGTGGCTTCGCCCTGTGCCGAATCACGCAAATCTGACATCGCGCCGCGCGCAATCAACCACATCACGAGTTCAATGCCCTCAGACCCTGCTTCGCGGATGTAGTCCACATGCGGCATCTTGGCGAGGTCTTCTGGATCGGTGACCATGCGTTCGATGAATTGCTTGTCAAAGTCCAAATTAATGAGACCCGCACGCGGGCCTTGCAGTTGGTGGCTCATGCCGCCTGTGCCCCAAATTTGCACGTTCAGCTCTTTGCCTGATGCGTCTTCGTAGCTTTCAATCGCGCGGCGAATCGCCTTACCCAAATTCAAACAGCGCTGACCCGATGGCACGGGATATTGCACCACGTTCACGGCAAACGGAATCACGGGACAAGGCCACGCACCGTTCACAGGATCTTGCTCGCCGCACATGAGTGAGAGCGGCACAGTCAGGCCATGATCGACATCCATGTGATTGACGACGGTGAGGTCAAAGTCCTGCTGAATCACCGACTGCGCAATGTGCGCTGATAGCGCCGCATGCCCCTGCACACGTGGCACGGGGCGCGGCCCCCAGCCCTCGTCGGCTGGCGTGTACGAGTCCGCGCAGCCAATGGCAAAGGTTGGAATCATCGACAAATCAAACGCGGTCGCGTGATCGTTGTAAACCAAAAAAATCACGTCTGGCTTATTGGCTTTCATCCACTCTTTGGATTTTTCATAGCCCTTAAAAAGCGGTTGCCAATAGGGCTCATGGTCTTTCTTCAAGTCAAGTGCTGCACCGATTGCAGGAACGTGTGAGGTGTAAACGGAGGCGGTAATGCGCGCGGTATTTTTTTTGGCCATGATTATTTTTGTCCTTTATGTGCTGCACCTTGTGGTTGCCGATTCGCCTGCGCGTCGCCATCTTCGCCAACCACGCGGTTGCCTTCGACTGATCGTCCGCCTGCAATCATCATGTCGCGGTACTCGATTTCGGTCATGCCGGTCATTGAGCCTGCCATTTGCTGAAAGCTCATGCCATGCGTGGCGCCTAGTTTGGCGAGGAAATAAATGTTGCCACCCGTCTTCATCGCACGATTTAAATCGACGGTGAGCACCGATTGCTTTTGCTCCTCTGTCATTGGCCACTCGTCAAGGTAAGCGCGCTGGTCAGAGAGGAAGCGTTTGCGGTTCGCGTCCTTCATCAGGCTCATGCAAAACTGATTCAGGTGATAGCCCGCGCGCGCTTGATCCATATCGAAGATGGTCGTGCCAGGGACGTTTTGGTAGGGTTTTATAAGTGACATCGTGCGTTCCTTTTTACTCAATAATCTGCCCAAACTTGCCAGCGTTGAAATCAACAAACGCTTGGCGAATTTCTTGTTCTGTGTTCATCACAAACGGCCCGTAGCCGACCACAGGTTCATTGATCGGCTCGCCTGCAAGTAGCAGTAGTTGCGTGTCAGCGCTTGCTGTGATGGATACGTCTGTGCCGTTGCGCGAAAGCATCACTAGTTGCGCCGAGCCGGCCGCCCTGCTACCGTTGACGGTGACTGCTCCGCTTTGCACGAGGACAAGCGTTGTCCAGCCCTCAGGCTGCGGCAAAGACACAGTTTGTCCTGCGGCAATGCGCACGTCCCACACGTTCATGGGCGTAAAGGTTTTGGCTGCGCCTTGATTGCCTGCGTACTCGCCAGCAATCACACGCACAGAGCCTACCCTTGTGGAAGCCACGTCCAGTGTGGCTTGCGGGATAGATGACTGTGTGATGGCTTGATAACCAGGCTTGGTCATCTTGTCTTTGGCAGGCAGATTCACCCACAGCTGCACCATGTGCATCTCGCCCCCCGCTTGGCTAAAAGCGGGCGAGTGGAACTCGTCGTGCACGAGGCCGCTACCCGCCGTCATCCACTGCACATCGCCCACGCCAATGATGCCGCCGCCGCCCGACGAGTCACGGTGTGCGACTTCGCCGCTGTAAGCAATCGTGACCGTCTCGAAGCCGCGATGTGGGTGCGAGCCCACGCCGCGCGGCGTAGCGCCGCTCGCCACATCACGCGGCTCACAGCGATACGGCGCGCCATAGTCCAGCATCAAAAATGGGCTGTACAAATGCGCGTCTTGGTTGTAGCTAAACATGCTGTGCACATGAAAACCGTCACCGACCCAGTGGCGGGGCGGGGCAGAGTCAATGCGGATGATGGATTTGGCAGTCATGCTGGCGTCCCCCGTTAATCTGCCCAATACAGGCGCATGGGGTTATCAACTAATAGCTTTTGTTGCAACTCTTTGGTAGGTGCAATGTGCGGGATGAAGTCAACGAGCAAGCCATCGTCTGGCATGTGCTTCTTCAAATTGGGATGCGGCCAATCGGTGCCCCAAATCACGCGGTCAGGGAACTCATCGACCAAGCGCTTGGCAAACGGGATCACATCGCGGTAGGCGTTTTGTTCGCCGTTTAATGCGCTCGGGCCTGAGACTGAAAGTCTCTCGGGACACGTCACTTTGCTCCACACGTTTTTGTGCTCACGCATAAATTTCACGAATAGCTCAAACTCGGGGCCATCAGCAGGTTGGCTCACGTTGGGTGTTCCCATGTGATCGACCACCAAGGTGGTGGGTAGCGACGCAAAGAAATCCCATAGCTCGGGCAAGTCCACGGCTTCAAAATAAATGACGACTTGCCAGTTCCATTTTTTGATGCGTGTGGCAATTTCTAAGAGTTCATCACGCGGCGTCGAATCGACTAAGCGTTTGACAAAATTAAAGCGTACACCGCGCACGCCCGCATCGTGCAGCGCTTGAATTTCTGCGTCCGTCACCGAGCGCTTGACGGTCGCAATGCCACGAGCCTTGCCATTGCTGGCTTTCAGCGCATCGACCAGCGCTCTGTTGTCCGCGCCGTGGCACGTGGCCTGCACGATGACGTTTTTGTCAAAGCCAAGATGGTCGCGTAGCGCAAACAGCTGCGCCTTCGATGCATCGCAAGGCGTGTACTTGCGCTCAGGCGCGTAGGGGAATTCAGCGCCTGGACCAAAGACGTGGCAATGTGCATCGACTGCGCCTGCTGGCAGCTTGAATGTGGGCTTGGCGGGACCTGTGTACCAGTCCATCCAGCCTGCTGTTTTTTCAAAGTTTCCTGTTGTGGGCTTACTCATTTTTCTCTTTCAAAATATCGAATTAAATTTAATCGGGTTTGACTCAGTCGGGCTTAATACCAGCATCCTTCACCAACTTGGCATAACGCGCACGCTCGGACTTAATCAGCGCACCAAACGCTTCGCTACTAGCGGGAATCGCCTCACCACCCGCAGCCGTCATGCGATCTTTCACGTCCTTGGTTTGCAGCACTTTTTGCACTTCTGCGTGTAGCTTGGCAACCACGTCTTTGGGTGTGGCAGCAGGTGCGACAAGGCCATACCAGACGGATGCTTCAAAGCCCGCAAAGCCAGACTCAGCAATGGTTGGCACGTCGGGGAAGATCGCACTTCGCTTAGGACTGAGCACGGCTAGAACTTTGAGCTTGCCAGCCTTAACTTGCGGCAAAGCCTCTAGGGCATTGACCGCGACCAAGGGCAACTGTCCGCCCAGCACATCGGTGATCGCCTGCGAGCCGCCTTTGTATGGAATGTGTTGCAAGTCAATACCCGCAGCGCGTGCAAAGAGTTCAATCGCCATGTGCGGCGTCGAGCCGTTGCCAGGACTGCCATACGCAATCGTGTTGGGTTTGCCTTTGGCGGCACTAATTAAGGCGGCGATATTGGCGTAGGGCGCATTCACATTCGCAGCAATCACCACAGGCACGCGGCCAATCAGCGACACGGCAACGAGGTCGCGCTCGGCATCAAACGGAGCGGGCGAATAGAGCGACATATTTGCCGCGAGTGCATTCGCCGCCATCAGCATCGTGTACCCATCGGCAGGTGCATCAATCACCGCTTTCACGGCGATGTTCGTTCCCGCGCCAGGCTTATTCTCAATCACAAACGGCTGCCCCATGTTGGCTTGCAAGCCTTGTCCTACGGCGCGTGCGACCAAATCGACTGCACCACCAGCGCCGTAGCCGACGACGATTTTGACGGGTTTGGTGGGATAGGTTTGCGCGGCGGTTTGCGCCGAAGTGGCGATTGATAAGCCAGCCGCTAGCAGTGCGATAGTGATGTGTTTGACCATTATCATTTTGTCTCTCCAGTTGTATTTTTAGCCATTCCGCGTAGGCCTGCGCCATCCGCAATCTTTTGCAACAGACCACTGGCTGTGACTTGCGAAGCAAATGCCTTCATAAAGGGTGCTGCGACTTCGCGTCCTTTTGGCACAGCAATCGCTAAATTTTCTAAGCCCCAACGGTCATCCAAAATACGAAATTGACCCGCAGGCAGGCTATCCAACAACTCAAACAAAATCGCTTTATTGGTGGCGAAGGCATCTAACTTGCCCGCCTTTAATTGCGCTGCGGCGGCTTGTAAAGATGGCGTCGTGACCAAAACCGCTCTCGTGAAAGCCTTATCCAGCTTGGCCTGCGAGCTACTTCCTTGCGCGACGCCAATCCGAATTCCTGCTTCGTCAACATCACGCACACTTTGAATCTTGGACGCTTGCGGCACCAAATAACCCAGCTCCAAACTCACCAGCGGCGCGGTGAAGTCCACTTCCTTGGCGCGCACTTCGGTTGCGTTGGTGAAGGTGCAATCGACCTTCGCTGCTTTGCCGTTATCCGTTTTCATGGCAATCAAAATTTCAGCCAAGCGTGGGAACTCCACCACCGTGTACGGCACGCTGAGTTGCTTGGCAAGTTCCTGCCCCAATTGCAAAGCCACGCCGCGCTGCTCACCCGTTTTGGTGTCCACCACCATCGAAGTTGGGCTGCCCTTGTACACGCCAATGCGCAGCGTGCCCGTGGGGGCAAGAATGGCGGCCGTTTGCTGATTTGAAACAGTCGCTGTCCCGCAGCCAACAACCAGGGTGGTCGTCAGAACACATAGGCTGGCAAGGCTTGCTAGGAGCGGTCTGCGGAGCATCATGCTTAGTCGATGTACTTCAAACCCGCCTTAGCCAGCGGCTCGCGCATGTTGTACATGTCCAGCCCGAGCACGCCAGCGGCAAGCTTGGCGCGCTTTTCGCCCTCTAAATTTTCACGTGCTTCGGCGGCATCGGCCACCGCGGCGGCAATGGATGCGGGCACAACGACCACGCCGTCGGCATCGGCCACAACCACGTCGCCTGGGTTCACATTCACACCGGCGCAGACCACGGGGATATTGACCGAGCCAATGGTGGCCTTGATCGTGCCCTTGGCGCTGATGGCTTTGCTAAACACGGGAAAGCCCATTTGCTCTAGCTCCGCTACGTCGCGGCAGCCGCCGTCAATGACGAGGCCGTTTGCGCCGCGTGCTTGAAAGCTCGTTGCCAAGAGGTCACCAAAAAATCCATCGGTGTTGGGCGAAGTCATCGCGGCTACCACCACGTCGCCTTTTTGAATTTGTTCTGCCACCACGTGCATCATCCAGTTGTCGCCTGGGTGCAAGAGCACGGTCACGGCTGGGCCGCACATCTTCGCGCCCTTGTAAATTGGGCGCATATAAGACGACATCAAACCCATGCGGCCCATCGCTTCGTGGACGGTGGCAACACCGTATTTGCCAAGCTTGGCGCAAGTGGCTGCGTCCGCGCGAGTGATGTTGCGTTTGACAACGCCAAGTGTTGTTGCGAGGTTCATGCTTAAGTTTCCTTTAAAAATTGAGTGAATGATTAAAGCCAATACATGCCATATTTTTTCTTGGCAGATTCCGTTTGGCTAGATGCTAAAAATGTCTGCAGGCCACGTGCCGCTTGGCTTGCAGCAGGTCTGCACGAGCTAGGAATGCCGCTTGAAAACGTGGTGATGCAGGCGATGGCTTCGGGCAAGTTGCCGAGCACGTCGAGGCCTTCCATGCCCAGCAGTTCGCTCATTTGTTGAAAGCCAAGTGCGACCTTGTCGCTGGCAACCAAACTGCCCACAGGCACGCCAGGCGGGGCTTGCACGAGTTTTGCATTGACTGCGTCAGCAATGCCCCAGCGCTCAAATAGCTTGGCCAAATACACGCCGCTCGGGCCCGTGGAGTAGCTGATGGATGGTGCGGCAACAACGGCGGCTTTCACCGATGCTTCATTCGTGATGTCAACTTTTGGCGCTCCTGTGCGCACGGCAACAGCCACCGTGGACTTCACCCAGTCCACGCGCGAGCCTTGCTGGACGTGGCCTGCAGCGATGAGCTTATCAATTGCATCGGAGCCTAAAAAGATCAAATCAATCGCTTCGCCTGACGTGCCAGATTCCGCCACGCGGCGTGCTGCGTCCACGCCGCCAATGGTCTCGACGTTGACTTGAGTGCCCGTGTCCGTTTGATACTGCTTGGCGAGCGCCAGCAGCACGTGTTTGGTGGCGAGCGAGGAAAGGCCTTTGAGTGTGGAGATAGGTGTTTGCATGACTAGATTGTCATAGAAGAACATCCAGTAATAAGTGGCATAACAAACTAGCAGATATAACAAATTAGAATATCAAAAATGGACCTAAAAAATGGATTTAAGGCAACTTGAATATTTTGTTCGCGTGGCGGAGCTGGGCAGCTTTACCCGCGCGGCTTTGCAGCTAGGCGTGACGCAGCCTGCGCTCTCCAAACATCTACGTTTGTTGGAGGTGGAGCTGCGGCAAAACCTCCTCACGCGCAACGGACGCGGCGCTATGCCCACCGAGGCAGGCAAGCGACTCTTAGAGCACGGACGCGGCATCTTGCATCAAGTCGCGCAGGCCAAAGAAGATATGACTTCGGCACGTGGATCGCTTGCAGGTCGCGTATCCATTGGCCTGCCGCCAAGCCTTTCGCGACTCATGACCGTGCCATTGACGCGTGCTTTTCGTGCCGAATTGCCCGAGGCGCAGCTGACGCTGACCGAAGGTTTTTCTGTCGCCATGCTGGAGGGACTCAGGCTTGGTAATTTGGATATGGCGCTGCTCTACAACCCAGCTGTGTCCAGTGACCTAGAGCAAACACTGCTCTACGAAGAAGCATTGGTGCTGATCTCGAATGCACAAGACGGCGCCGCAAAAAATCCAGTTGCAAAAAAGCCCATCACGCTGCAAGCCACGTCCCGCTTGCCTTTGCTCTTGCCCAGTCGCCCCAATGCGTTTAGGCAATTGCTCGATCACGAAATGGCAAGGTTAGGGCTGCAGCCCAATATCGTCATGCAAGCCGATGGCCTCAACGCCATCCTCAGCCTAGTGATGGATGGTCTCGGCCATGCCGTGCTGCCCAGCTACACGCTAGCGCATTACCCCAAAAACACCTTCGCTGTGCGCACCATCACGCAACCAAAACTGATGAGCCAATTGATGCTGGTCCGACCTAGTCAAAGGCCAACGACGCTCACGCAGCAGAAAGCAAAAAGCCTGCTGCAATTAGTGGTGCAGCAGGCTTTGGGGTGACTTGTAAAAGCCTATTTTTTGAGGTGCTCTTTGCTGAATCTCTTTTCAGCACTAGCTAGGCGAGTAACTAGTACGTGAGAAACGAGATTAATGCCAATACCCCCAAACATTGCGGGTAAGAGGTAGAGCGCGAGTGATACCTCGGATGTAAATAAAGTGTCTCCTAGCGCGGATGGATAGAGCTTGGCAAATGCAGCGAGATACTGCAAGAGATACACATCTACACCCGCTATGCCGACTAAGGCCACCCCAAAAACAAGAATCGTTATTTCAGCGATGGCCTTCCTTGAAATTAAAAACCAATAGATGAAAGGCGGAAGTACAAATGAAAAGGCAATTAATAGCCAAAATTCAACTTCTAAAAGTAGAGTGGTGTTCATGGATGCGATTGAATGACAGTTTAATTGCGCTGTCATTATTGCAAATGCGGTGCTTTTATCCTAAAAAACAATATCAATTGATTTTTATCAAATCAAAAAACTGAATTGTTCGCAAACTACATCCTGAGAATTTTTTCAAATTTCAAACTTGGGATTTATTGATGAGCACCTTCAATCACGCTGGTCTGGTTCAAACCATTAACGAACACCTCGCTCCGCTGCGTAAAACTCAGCCAGATGCAATGACTGCTTTTGGCCAGCTGGCTAAGAGTGCAATGGCGGCTGGCGAAGTCAGCACTAAGCACAAAGAGCTGATTGCGCTGGCGATTGGCATCACGCAGCATTGCTCTGGCTGCATCGGTTTTCACGTCAAAGCCTTGCACAAATTGGGCTGCACTCGCGCTGAGCTTGAAGAGATGCTGAACGTTTGTATCTACATGGGCGGCGGCCCAGCTTTGATGTATTCGGCGGAAACGCTGAAGGCTTGGGATGATTTAGCGGCTAGCTAATGTTAATCATGATGCGAATAGCGAGTGCCAGCTCTTGTGGTGTGAGGCCGATGGGGCCAGTGCCGTGTTGTACCAAATAATCTCCTGCCATGGCGTGAAGCTGTACGCCCAAACAAGAGGCTTGCCATAGATCGAGTTGATGACGGATGCCTTGCCCAGCCAATGCCGCAATGCAACCTGTGAGTACATCACCCGTTCCGCCAACGGCCATGCCAGCATTGCCGTGTTGGCATTCGAGCACTTCTTGCGAGGGCGATGCAATCAAGGTGGCGTGACCCTTTAACACCACAATTGATTGTGTGAGCGTGACCAAATTAAGCACGGATTGCTCGCGGTTGCTTTGAATGTCGTTGCTGCTGCAGCCCAATAAACGTGCGGCTTCGCCAGGGTGAGGGGTGAGTGTTGTTGGCTGAGTTCTATTTTGCAAATGAGTTAGCAAAGAGGGTGTGCTGGCGAGCAAGTTGAGGGCGTCCGCATCGATGACTAAAGGCCCTTGCCACGACAGCGCGGCTTTGAGCCATGTCGCAGCTTGTTCGCTTGTGCCAAGGCCAGGCCCGATAGCGATGACATCGGGCTCTATGCGCTCGAATGCCTGCTCAGGGTGATAGGCCTGCGCGTCATGCACCATCAGCTCGGGTTGCTTGGCAAGCACGTGCGCACTTACCGAATCAAGCATCATTAAGACGACCCAGCCAGCCCCGCTGTAAAGTGCACCTTGACCCGCCAACACCAAAGCGCCCGCCATCGTGGGTGCGCCGCCAATGAGCAGCACCTTACCCGCATCGCCTTTGTGTGCGGTTGGATGGCGTATTAAGTGACGCCTTAAATCAAAAACATCTAAAAATTTCACGTGGCGAGTTCAAATTTTTGCTGACAAGTTATGCAGCGCGAAGCCTCTGGCGTTGCTCTCAATCGTGCAGGCGTGATGGGTTTTGTGCAATTGACGCATTGACCGTAGTGGCCAGTATGCAGCCGCGCCAGCGCCGCGTCAATCGCAATTAGCTCTTCTGTTTCGCGTTCGTTCAGGGCGAATTCCAAATACTTTGCCGCATTGGTTTGGGCGCGCGAGTCCTCGCTATGCGCAAAGTGATCAGCCGCCATGTCGGCGCGGCTCACAACGCCGCCGCGTTGCTCGGCAATTCGCTCAAGCAACCCTCTGCGCATGTCGTACAGGCTTGCAGCAATGGCCTGAGTGGTTGATGTGTGAGTGGGTTTCGTCATCATGGCTCCTTAAGTACACGACTGCATCAGGCGCTTGATTGACTCTAGATGTATTGATTTACATCAACGAGTGAGCTTCATTTACACTAAGCGCTCCTATGACGCAGCTGAACCCCACACCCCAATCCATGCACTTTGCCGATACCTTGCTCCTGAGCAGCGGCAAGCAGATTGCTGGCTACGATTTGGCGTATGAAACTTACGGCACGTTGAACGCGGATAAATCAAATGCGGTATTGATTTGTCATGCCTTGAATGCTTCGCACCACGTGGCTGGTGAGTATGTTTATGACGACGGTGCAAAAAATATCGGTTGGTGGGACAACATGGTGGGCGCGGGCAAGCCCGTGGATACGAACAAATTTTTTGTCATTGGCGTCAATAATTTGGGCTCGTGCTTTGGTTCAACCAGCCCCGCGCACATTGATCCATCCTCTGGCAAGCCTTATGGATCAAGCTTTCCCGTGGTGACGGTGGAAGATTGGGTGAACGCACAAGAGCGCTTGATCACAAAGCTTGGCATCACACAGCTCGCCGCCGTGATGGGTGGCAGTTTGGGCGGCATGCAGGCGCTGTCTTGGACGCTGCAATTTCCTGACCGCTTACGCCACAGCGTGTGCATTGCGAGTGCGCCCAATTTGTCGGCGCAAAACATTGCGTTTAATGAAGTGGCAAGGCGTGCCATTACGACTGACCCCGATTTTTATGGCGGCGATTTTTATGCTCACGCCACCGTTCCCGAACGCGGTCTGCGCCTTGCCCGCATGGTCGGGCACATCACGTATTTAAGCGATGACGCGATGGATGAAAAGTTTGGTCGCGAGCGTATCGAATCGCTTGCAGGTCATACGGCATATGGCTTTGACGAGGAGTTTCAAATTGAAAGTTACCTCAAGCATCAGGGCAAAAAGTTTGCCAGCTACTTTGATGCCAACACGTATTTGCTGATTACTCGCGCTTTGGATTACTTCGATCCAGCCAAGGCATTTGGTGGAGATTTGAGTGCAGCGTTGGCACGCGCTAAGGCTCAATTTTTAGTGGTCAGCTTCACCACCGACTGGCGTTTTCCTGCCGAACGCAGCCGTGAAATTGTCAAAGCGCTAGTCGATAACCGCTTGTCCGTCAGCTATGCCGAAATTAACGCCAGCCAAGGACACGATGCATTTTTGCTGGAAGACGAGCGTTACATGAATGTGGTGCGCGCCTACTTTGAGGGCATCTCCGCATGACCCCTTTTGTTCTTCAAACGATTGCAGCGCTGGTGCCAGAGGGCTCGCGGGTGCTGGATTTGGGTTGTGGCGATGGCGAGCTACTCGCACATTTAAAAAGCGCCAAAGGCTGCACGGGTTATGGCATCGAGATTGACGACAAGGCGGTGCAGGGCTGCGTCCGCCGTGGCGTGGATGTGATTCAACTTAACCTTGACGAAGGGCTGAAACTGTTTGACGACAACAGCTTCGATGTCGTCTTGCAAATCGACACCTTGCAACATTTACGCAATGCCGAAGTGATGCTGCGCGAGACGGTGCGCGTGGGCAAAACGGGCATCGTGGCGTTCCCAAATTTTGCCCATTGGCCCAATCGCTTGAGCGTGCTGTTCGGTCGCATGCCCGTCACCAAACGACTGCCACATCAGTGGTATGACACACCCAATATCCGCGTCGGTACCTATGAAGATTTTGCAGTGCTAGCCGCGCAAAATCAGCTCAAAATTGAGGATAGTTTTGGTATCCAAGATGACGCCGTGATTCGCTGGCAGCCCAATCTGCGTGCGGGTACGGCGGTTTTTAAGCTGACCAATTAATTTAATATGACTTAGTAACTTTGCGGTTAGGGGGTTAGGGAAAATGAAAATCTTAATATTTGTGCTTACTCTTTTGAGGTTGGCAATAATGTTCGTTTTTATGTCACTTGGTTCGACATACTTAGCTTGGCATCGCTATTCAACCCAAGCCCCCAAAGGTTTCCTGCGAACTTTAATATGGGTGTGACCCTCCCCCAATAAAACGGAGCAATTAAAAGTAGAAATTCTGGCATGATTTTCAACCTCAAAAGGGAGACATGCTATGAAGAAGAGCCGATACACGGAAGAGCAAATTGCGTTTGCTTTGAAACAAAACGAAGTAGGCACATCTGTTGCAGAAATTTGTCGAAAGCTAGGCATAAGCGAAGCGACTTTTTACAAGTGGAAGCAAAAATATGCGGGTCTAGGGCCGTCAGAGCTGAAACGACTGAAGCAGCTTGAAGAGGAGAACAGCAAGCTCAAGCGGCTTGTGGCCGATTTAAGTTTAGACAAGGCGATGCTGCAGGACGTGCTATCAAAAAAGCTTTAAGCCCCAACCGCAAACGCCTATGTGTCAATGATTTGCGCAAGCGCTATGGGGCCAGTATCCGTCAAGCGTGTGCCGTGATGCATTTGAGCACAACCGCTTATTTTTATCAGGCCAAACCCAAAAACGATGCATTCTTGGTCATGCGAATGAAGGAGATTGCCAACACGCGTGTGCACTACGGTTTTAATCGCGTGCACGTGATGCTCAAGCGAGAAGGCTTTAAAGATAACCATAAGCGTGTCTATCGGCTCTATCGGCAAGAAGGATTAAGCCTCAGGCACAAACGGCCTAAGCGCAATAAAGCCGCACAGCTACGGCAGCCAAAAACGCAGGCGGATCATGTCAATCAGATATGGAGTATGGACTTCGTGGCCGATAACCTATTTGACGGACGCAAGATTCGGATGCTAACCGTCGTTGACTGCTTTACGCGTGAGAGCTTGGCCATTCACGTTGGTCAAAGTCTCAAAGGGGAAGATGTTGCGCAAGTGCTCAGCCAAATATGCAGTGAAAGAGGCGTACCGATGACCATTAAAACTGACAACGGAAGTGAGTTCATCAGCAAAGCTTTGGACAAATGGGCATACGAGCGGGGGATCGAGCAAGACTTCAGCAGGCCAGGAAAGCCAACAGATAACGCCATGATTGAAAGCTTTAACGGACGGCTGCGTCAAGAGTGCTTAAATCAGCATTGGTTCATGAGCCTAGAAGACGCTAAAAGCAAAATTGGTGGTTGGCGCCAATACTACAATGAGAGTCGACCCCACAGCGCATTGGGCTGGCAGGCACCAGCAGAATTCGCTGCAAAGGCGGGGCTTAAGCCCCGCCTTTGCAGCACACTAGAGCCAGAAAACTCTACTTTAGGTCGCTCTTAATATTGGGGGAGGGTCACAATCATCAACCCTCTACTTTGACGTGTCGTTAACAAAGGGGGGATTACC
>CANFWH010000007.1 GCA_947450645.1 Comamonadaceae bacterium
CACGGGCACGCCTGACTCGCCTTGTTTCAAGATCGTCATGATTTGGCTGTCGCTAAATTTACTCGTCTTCATTGGTAAAAACTCTTTCTGCCCAGTGGGCTTTGAAGTCTCTACTTTTAACTGTTATTAATTTGCGGGGGGATTACCATGTCGCGGAGCAACCATCAGTTTTGTGGTGTAAAAATAGCATTGGAAATGGAGTGGGTGCATTGAAGTACGACTCATTTCTGATTGCACTTGCCACCACACCAGAAATCAAATCTAACTTACCATTTTTTTGCGCATACTTGACGAACTCGGTGAGACTGATACCACCATTGCTATGACCCATCAGCCATACGGGTAATCCAGTTTTTTCTTTGTAATATCGAATAACGCTTTCAATGCGAATCAAATGGTCGGCACCACCTCGTGCAGTTGGATATCTTTGATTGGGTGACAGTGGTGCGGGACTGTCGAGTAACACCACATCAAAATGCCCACTCGTAAGGTCTGAGTTGGTGAGTCGCTTCAGAGTCTGAAATTGGTGAAATGGGTGATCAGTTTGCTCTGGCTTAAGACCAATATATCCCTCACCACCAGGCACTAATATTAATACGGCTTTTGAATTTTTACCTTGCCAATACATAGTCTTAGATGGTTCAGTGCTACACACGAAGCAATTTGCAAGTGGCATAACAGAGATAACTTCAGCCCCATAGGCCTGAGTTATGACGAAAAGGGCAAATGCTGCTATTAACCTCTTCATGGCAATCTCAGTTTGTCTTTGTTTAAAACATTCCATAGCACCTCCATTAAGCTGTTGGTGCGCACGTTAATCTGACCCACATGCGCATCTTCAACTGTCCCATAGCAAAGCATTTTGATCGCTTAACTACTTTGAGTTTCTTGATCTTTTTGGTAGGTCATTTTAAAGCGAGCATATGGGTCAGATTAGCGTGAGCATCAACACCCAGACGACCAACGTACCCGTGAACCAGTTCGTCATCTACGGGCGTGGGAACAATAAGTTGCATGTTGCTTAAGGCTTCAAAAATGTATGTTCCGACGGACTTTGTTCCTTGGAAGGCCATTTCCCGACGGACTTTATTACTTTCCGACGGACTTTATTCCTTCACAACATATAACAAAATTCCGTCACTCCACCGTCACACTCTTAGCTAAATTGCGTGGTTTGTCCACATCCGTGCCGCGTGCGAGCGCGGTGTGATACGCCAGCAATTGCAGCGGTACGACGTGCAAGAGCGGCGAGAGATCGCCGTAGTGCTCGGGCAAGCGGATGACGTGAATGCCTTCCTCAGATTTGATGTGCGAGTCGGCATCGGCCAGCACATACAGCACGCCGCTTCTCGCGCGGACTTCGTGCATATTGCTTTTTAATTTATCAATCAAGCTGTCGTTAGGCGCGACCACCACCACGGGTATCGCGGCTGTGACGAGCGCGAGCGGCCCGTGCTTGAGCTCGCCCGCAGGGTACGCCTCGGCGTGGATGTAGCTAATCTCTTTGAGCTTTAGTGCGCCTTCCAGCGCCACAGGATAGTGAACGCCGCGTCCTAAAAAGAGTGCGTTTTCTACGCGTGCAAATTGCTCTGCCCACACGATGAGCTGCGGCTCTAGCGCCAGCGCTGCGCTAATCGCAACGGGCAGGTGGCGCATGGCTTTCAGGTGCGCTTGCTCCTGGGCTTCGGTGAGCTTGCCTTTGATTTTTGCTAGCGCCAGCGTCAGTAAAAACAAGCCTGCCAATTGAGTCGTAAATGCCTTGGTGGATGCCACACCAATTTCAACGCCCGCGCGGGTGATGTAGGCGTGCTGGCACTCGCGCACCATCGCGCTGGTGGCCACGTTGCAAATGGTGAGCGTGTGGGTCATGCCAAGGCTTTGCGCGTGACGAAGCGCGGCTAGCGTGTCGGCGGTTTCGCCGCTTTGGCTAATCGTGACGACGAGCGTTTTAGGATCTGGCACGCTGGTGCGGTAACGGTATTCGCTCGCCACCTCTACGCTGCAAGGCACGCCAGCTATGGCTTCCAACCAATATTTGGCGGTGCAGCCGCTGTAGTAACTGGTGCCGCAGGCCAAAATCAAGACCTTGTCGATGGCTTTGAAGCTGGCCTCTGCGGCAGCGCCAAACAGATCAGGCGAAATGCCCTCCACGCCTTCTAAGGTGTTCGCTAGTGCCACAGGCTGCTCAAAAATTTCTTTTTGCATGTAATGCTGATACGGCCCAAGCTCGGCTGCGCCGCTGTGTGCAAGCACCGTCTTCACAGGGCGGTCGCCGCTATTGGGTGCGGAGGTGAGAGGCTTGCCCGAGCCGTTTAGCAGCCAGTATTTGTCCAGCATCACGTCAGCTACATCGCCTTCTTCTAAGTAGACGATTTGGTCAGTCACGCCAGCCAGCGCCATGGCGTCGCTGGCCAAATAATTTGCGCCATCTGCGCCCACGCCCAAAATCAGTGGCGAGCCTTGACGTGCGGCAATTAATCGCCCAGGCTCATCACGCGCCATCACAGCCAGTGCGTACGCGCCGCGTAGTTGCGCAAGAGCGCTTTGCACGGCCACCAATACGTCACCCGCATAGAGCGAGTCAATCAAATGCGCAATGACTTCGGTATCGGTTTGGCTCACAAACGTGTAGCCATTATTCTGCAAGGCTTCGCGCAATGCATCGTGGTTTTCGATAATGCCGTTGTGAACTAACGCAATGCGCGGCACAGTGCCATCTACGCCTTCGCTAAAGTGCGGATGCGCGTTGTGCACAGCAGGCGCGCCGTGCGTCGCCCAGCGCGTGTGCGCGATGCCCATGTGTGCGGATAAGCCACCTTGCGCTTCAAGCTCCGCTACGCGCGAGGTACTACGTGCACGCTTAAGCTCAGTGCCTGTGTGCACAGCCACGCCGCACGAGTCATAGCCGCGGTATTCCAACCGCTTTAAGCCCTCTACCAAAATACCCACCACATCAGTCTTTGCGACCGCTCCAACAATCCCGCACATATGCCACTTTCAAATTGAGTTAGGTGCAAACTGTAACCGAGCAACTGAGTCGCAAAGCGGTTAACGCTTCATCCATGAAAAGAGTTTTTTGATAAATTGATAGATAAATGATGTTTTATCATGATAAATTGATACAATAACGTCAAAATATCATGATTGATCGTTATCTCACCCCCGCTTTGCTAGAAGACTTGCCACGCAAGATGGTGCTCTTAACGGGGCCACGTCAGGTGGGAAAAACCACGCTGGCTAAACAGTTGGGCGGCCATTTTGAGCGTCCTGTTTTTTTAAACTATGACGTGGCGGAGCAGCAGCAGAGCATTGAAGCGCGCGCTTGGCTACCCAGCAGCGATTTTGTGCTACTGGATGAGCTACACAAAATGCCGCAGTGGAAAAATTATCTCAAAGGCGTGTATGACGGACGACCAGCCGATCAAGCGTTGTTTGTGACAGGCAGTGCGAGGTTGGATACGTTTCGGCAAACGGGGGATTCGCTAGCGGGACGTTACTTCTCGTATCGATTGCATCCGTATAGCGTGAAAGAGTTGATGGCTCATGCGTCAATAAACCCCGTGATTGCACTTGACCAACTGCTGCGCTTTGGTGGATTTCCAGAGCCGCTTTTTGCAGGGACAGATGCAGATCATGTCCGTTGGCAAAATCAATACTTTTCTGATTTTTTGCGTGAAGATATATTGGAGTTTGGTCGCATCCACGAACTGCGCTCGATGCGCTTGCTTGTCGAGTTACTGCGAAGTCGCACGGGCGGCCCGCTGTCGTATCAATCGCTGGCGCGTGATCTGGGTTTATCGCCCATTACGGTTCGGCGCTACGTTGATATTTTGGAAGCACTGCATATCGTCTTTATCGTCACGCCGTATCACCGCAATATCGCGCGCGCATTGAGCAAAGCACCCAAACTTTATTTTTACGATTGGACTTACATCAACAGCAACCCCGCAGCCAGTTTTGAAAATCTAGTGGCGATTCATTTGCGCAAACACCTTGATTTTTTAAATGATACGCAAGGTGTGCAAAGCCGTTTGCATTATGTGCAGACGACATCGGGCAAAGAAGTTGATTTTGTGATTGCTAATCCCGCAGACGAGTTGATAGGCGCGGTCGAGGTGAAATGGGCTGATAGCAAGCCTAGCTACAGTTTGCGAGAGTTGGCGCAGCAATTGCCAAACCTTAAAGCGGTGCAGTTGGTTTATCAAATGAGCACGTCCTACAAAGTCGATGTCACCGATACGCAAACGATTGAAGTTCACCCCGCAGCAGCTTGGTTGGCAAACTTATCAGCTTAAAAATAATTGACTATGACAGCCTCCTACCGCCTCACTGACCTCAAACTCCCGCTCGACCACGCACCCGAAGATCTGCGTGCCGAGGTGCTTTCCTATTTGCGTTTGCGGGACGATCAAGTCACCAGCATCCACGTCCATCGCCGTGGCTACGACGCACGCAGCAAGTCGAATATCCATTTCATCTATACGCTGGACATCACGTTCACGGCCGATGTGGACGTTGCCCTTGTCGCCAGCTTAAATGGCCTGCAAGCCACGCCCGATATGGCTTACACGAGAGCCATTTCGCAAGAAACAGCACAAGCGCTGACGGTACGTGCAGGTTTTGAGCGCCCTGTCGTCATTGGTACAGGACCATGCGGTTTGTTTGCGGCGCTGACTTTGGCGCAGATGGGACTCAAGCCGCTGGTGCTAGAGCGCGGCAAAGCTGTGCGCGAGCGCACCAAAGACACGTGGGGCTTTTGGCGCAAGCAAGTGCTGATGGAAGAAAGCAATGTGCAGTTTGGCGAAGGCGGCGCGGGCACATTCTCAGACGGCAAACTCTGGAGCCAAGTGAAAGACCCACATCATCTTGGCCGTAAGGTGTTAGAGGAGATGGTCAAAGGCGGCGCACCTGATGAAATTTTGTACGTGAGCAAGCCGCACATCGGCACGTTTCGCTTGGTCAAAGTGGTGGAATATCTGCGCGGCGAAATTGAACGCTTGGGCGGCGAGATTTGTTTTTCGACGCGCGTGGAAGATGTCGTGCTGGCGACTGACTCTGCCGGAAGCCATACGCTACAGGGCTTGCGAACAATTGATCTGCTGACAGGCGAGCGCCAAGAGATCAGCACGTCGCACGTCGTGCTGGCGATTGGGCACAGCGCCCGCGATACGTTTGAGATGCTGCATGCGCGTGGTGTGTTTGTCGAAGCCAAACCGTTTTCGATTGGTTTTCGCATCGAGCATCCGCAAGGCGTGATTGACCGTGCTCGTTTTGGCGATCCGAATTTTTATGCGGGACATCCCGAAAAAATTGTGGAGCACGTGGGCGCGGCAGACTACAAGCTCGTGCATCACGCCAAAAATGGGCGCAGCGTGTACAGCTTTTGCATGTGCCCGGGCGGCACGGTGGTGGCGGCTACGTCCGAGGTAGGTCGCGTCGTCACGAACGGGATGAGTCAGTACTCACGCAACGAACGAAACGCTAACGCGGGCATTGTGGTGGAGATTAAGCCAGCGGATTTTGGCGCGGATGCGGCAAATCCTTTGGCAGGCATTGCGTTTCAAAGATCGCTTGAATCAGGCGCTTACCTACTCGGCGGCGAGAATTATTTTGCACCCGCGCAGTTGGTGGGTGACTTCTTAAAAGGACGAGTCAGCACGACATTAGGCGATTTCGAGCCGTCGTACAAACCCGGTGTGCTACTGACCGATTTAACAAGCGGAACGCAAAACGGCACTCGTACAAGCCACGCTCCGTCTGGGCTGCAGGCCAGTTTGCCTATGTATGCCATTGCCGCAATTCAAGAAGCGCTGCCTGCATTTGGCAAACAAATCAAAGGCTTTGATAGGTTTGATGCGCTGCTCACGGGTGTTGAAACACGCACCAGCTCACCGATTCGAATTCGCCGCCATGTGGATAAGCACCCCGAGGCGTACCAATCCATCAATACACGAGGCCTCTATCCCGCAGGCGAGGGCGCAGGCTACGCGGGCGGCATCATGAGCGCGGCAATGGACGGCATCAAAGTGGCAGAGGCGTTGGCAAAAGAGATGGCAAGTTAATATTCATTTTTTAATTGATCCAAGGATTGCATGATGAAAAAAAGCATCATCAAATATCACCTGATGGCCCTGGGAGTCTTGCTGCTTGTGGCTTGCGGTGGTGGTAGCTCTTCAAGCTCTTCGGGTGGCAGCAGCGCCTCGTCGGCCACCAATTGCCAGACGAAAGCAGTGACGTTATCCAGCGGCCTGCCCCCTGGCATGGCCGCGATGGCGGCGATGAGTAGCAGCTACATCACGTCGGTGGCGGTGAGTGGCTCTAACGTGGTGATCGTGACCAAGGACGTTCCGAATCACCCTTCGCCGTATTGCCCCACGTCTAGCAGCGTCAATACGGTGGCGGGTTGTACGAATGAAGCCCAGTCCCTGAGTAGCCCCAACTATTACAACAACTTGCTTTTTGGCTCGACCAACTATGCGCAAAACCCCTCATTTATTGCCGTGGGCACCAGCAATAGCCAAGCCAGTCCATCGACGACGTTCAAATACACGCTCACTCTTCCGCTGCAACCCACGTGCGCCAGCAGCTCGACCGATACGTCGTTAGACGCCATTGGTGCAGCCAGCAATGGCATCGTGTTCTTTAATCAGTACGCGGCAGGCAATGCGGTGCTGACGGGCGAAGTGGCGGGCTTTGATCGCTTTGGTGGACACCCTGCGCAAAGCGGCAACTATCACTATCACATGGAGCCGCGCTACTTAACGACGACAACCATTGGCGGCAATCTATCTGGCAGTCAATCCGCCTTGATTGGCTGGGCGCTGGATGGCTTCCCTATCTATGGACCGACCAACTCTAGCGGCGCGGCGGTGTCACTGGACGCATGCCACGGTGAGTATCACGCCACCACGGAATACCCAGCAGGCATCTACCACTACCATGTTGGCAACTCTAGCCCGTACATCGTGGGCTGCTACGCGGGCACACCTGGCACGAAAGTGTTGACACCTTAAGCGGAGTAAGCATCATGCAAGATCGTTTTTTTCGTTTGATTGCATTCATGGGCTTCGCGCTGTGGGGCTTGCTGTGGCTGGGTTTGCAGCAGCTTAATAGCGGCACGCACTTGGTGGTGAACCGTGATACGCAAGGGCGACTGATGAGCGTCTATACCGTGGACGCGAAGACGCATTTGCAATCGCAAGGGCGCATGTTGGCGTATTGGCCAAGCGGGCAATTGCGCATGCAAGCGGAGTTTGACCAAGGCGTTTACGCGGGTGATTTTTTGGAATGGCACGCGAATGGCGTGCCCGCAAGGCGCATGGCGTATGCCCTCGGGCACGAATACGGTTTGCAGCGTGGTTGGCGCCAAGATGGCGGCGCAGACTTTGCGTATGAGATGCAAGGTGGTCGGCGCTTTGGCGTGCCAGGCACGATGCCTTGTGTGGTGAACAAGGGCGACCGCAAGCTGGCACTGGCACGTTATCTGCGCGAAGCGGGGACGGCGTCTGTGCAGCACGAACACGCAGTGCAGATGAATGTGACGCGCGTGACCGCGCTCGAGTTGCCGCTTTATAACGATGCGAGTTTGATCCCGCGCTGGGCCAATCAGGACGGGGCTTCCACGCACATGGCCGAGCACGTGATCGGCAACTTTTCGCTCGTCGATCATCGCGCTGCGCGCTTTGATTCAGTCGCACTCAGTGGTCATCCCACCGTCGTCGCTTTTTTCTTTACGGGCTGCACCAATCTGTGCCCCACGACCGTGGCGCAACTCAAAGGCATCGAACAGCGTATGCAAGCGCAGCATTTGAATGAAGTGCGCTTTGTGGCTGTGAGCGTGACGCCTTTGCAAGACGACGTGAGGGCACTCGCCCTCTACGCCAAGCGGTTTGATTTAGGTGCGTCTTGGAACTTGGTCACGGGCGACGTGCCAAGCGTGGAGCAGTTTGCGGCTGATTCATTTTTTGCAAAGACGACTACCGATGTGCATACCGAACGCGCATTTTTGCTAGATGGCGATCGGCGCATTCGCGGTGTTTACAACGTGACGCAACCGTCCGATATGGCACGGCTGGTGCAAGACACGGCGCAGCTAGCTAAACCCTCAGCGCTTGCCGTAGCTGACGTCCCGTCCACTGGTCGCCTTTTTTAAGGCTAGCCACAAGCTCGCACATTTTGGCGTTGACGGACGCGGTCTTGCCATGCTTGGCGGCAAGCCTGACGACTGCGCCGCACAAATCATCGACTTCAGTGACGCGACCCTTTTGTACATCGTCCCACATGGAGGAGCGCGCAGCAGGATCCATGCGCAACATTTTTTGCGCGATGCGCGTGAAGATGAAGTTGGGCAGACGCAAAATATGCGTCATGGTACGTGGCGATGCGGCCGCTAACTGCGCTGGGATAATGCCCGCGTAAGCCATACTGGATAAGGCTTCCCGCTGGAGCGTTGCGAGCACGACACGAAAATGCCTGTCTAACAATTCATCCAGCAGCGGCACATTGGACAGTGCATTGATGGGGTTGTTGAGGTTCAGCAGCAGCTTGCCCCACTGCACGCTTTTCATATCGCTTGTCACGCTGACCCTAATGCCAGCAGCATTCAACCGTGCGGCAATGTCGTTTGATTTTTTGCCAGCCTCTAGCTGAACTTTTCCAGCAGTGGCGCGGTGGACGTGAGCGCCCGTTTTCATCACGACGTTGTAGGGCACCATGCCCGCAAGCACCTGTGCATGGGGCGCAGCGGCTTGGATGCGAGCGACGTTTTCCACGCCGTTTTGCAGCGAAATGATGACGGTGCGAGCGCTGGCGTTCGTGCTCACACACGTCGCTATTTCTGCTGCGGCACTGCTCGTTGCCCCGCCTTTCACGCACAGCAAAACAACGACATTGGCACGCTCTGTTGGCGGCAACTTCGCATACGCCGTTTGAAAATCAGGCGCAAGATGAAGCTGCTGGCTTGGCACGTCCGCAGCAAAGCCATCGAGATCAGTGACCCGCAAAGCCACGTCTGTCAAGGCTTCCAGCTGGTACGATCTTGCCACCAAGCTGACTGATTCGCCTGCAGCGGCAAGTCTGCCACCGATGTAGCTGCCGATAGCACCGCTACCGACGACGATGAAGTTCATGCAGAGAGCCTCAATTAAGACTCACCCCACATCTCGTTTGCCGTTTCAATGACTAAACGTAGTTTGCTTCGCTGCGCTTCTACGGCGATATCGTTGCCATGTACGGTGCTGGAAAAGCCGCATTGCGGCGACAGCGCGAGCTGTTCCATCGGCGCGTATTTGGCAGCTTCTTCGATGCGACGCTTGAGATCATCTTTGTTTTCCATCGTGCCAATTTTTGTTGTCACAAGGCCTAGAACCACGGTCTTGCCTTTTGGCAAAAACCGTAGTGGGCGGAAGTCGCCGCTGCGGTCGTCGTCGTACTCTAAAAAGTACGCGTCGATGTTCATCTCGGACAGCAGCGCTTCGGCGACAGGCTCGTAATTGCCTGCGGCTGCATGTGTGCTTTTAAAGTTGCCACGGCACAAGTGCATCGCAAGCGTCATGCCAGCGGGCTTTTGCGCCACGACGAGATTAATAAATTTGGCATAGCGATGTGCGAGTTCGTTGGGGTCATCTCCTCGGCTTTGCGCGCCTGCGCGCATGTGTTCGTCGCATAAGTAGGCAAGGTTCGTATCGTCCATTTGAACGTAGTTGCAACCAGCGGCGCTAAGCGAACGAAGCTCATCACCATAAGCCTTAGCGACGTCCTCATAAAACGTAGGCTCTAGCTCGGGATAGGCGGTGCGGCTAATGCCAGCGCGGCCTCCGCGAAAGTGCAGCATGGTAGGAGATGGAATCGTGACCTTTGGGGTATGACCTGCCGCAACTTGCGATTTGAGGTACTGAAAGTCAGCCAATTGGATTTGCTTGGCATGGGTCACTTTGTCCACGACGTGAATGGCGGGAGGCGCTAAATGCTCCACGCCATCTGCGCCTACGGTGAGCGTGACTTCACCGACTTTGACGCCACCTAATTGCTCTAAAAAGTCGAGATGGAAATACGTGCGGCGGAACTCGCCATCGGTAATCGATTTGAGTCCCACGTCTTGCTGAAACTTGACGATTTCGGTGATGGCTTTGTCTTCAACTAAGCGAAGCTGCTCAGGCGTGATTCGCCCAGAAGCCTTATCCGCTCTGGCTTCCAAGAGGTATTGCGGGCGAAGAAAGCTGCCAACGTGGTCGTAGCGGGCGGGTAGTTTTGCCATATCTAAAGTCTCCTAATTAAAAATAAAAAAATGAATAGCGTGAGTTTAATGATGTCCATCTTCGTCTTCATCGTAGTAGTCGCGTAGCAAACTATACCTTGCACTGCGCTGATCTTGCACGATGCGGATGACGCGGCGCATCGGTACACCCACCATCGCCAGCGCGTGGGAAGCCAGCATCAATGAGCCTTCCAGCGCATCGGGCACGACTTCGGTTGCGCCTGCTGCTTGTAGCGCCTCTAAGTCGTGGTCGTCGATGGTGCGAATAATCACAGGAACGCTCTTGGCGTGCTCGCGCATCCAAGCCAGCAAGCGTAGCGCCGCAGGCGTGTCAATAAAGGTGATGACGAGTGCGCGTGCGCGGTGGACGCCCAGCGCTTGCAGCGTTGCGGGTTTGGTCGCATCGCCAAAAACGGCACTCGTGCGCGCCTTATGCGGCGTGGCTTTCGGGCTTGTTTGATGGGTATGCTCAATGAGGTCAGGGTCTAGATCGACCGCTACCGTAGGGATGTTTTCTGCTGCCAACATCGCAGTCAAATTCTGACCACTGCGGCTATAGCCACACACGATGACATGGTCGCGTATCTTTAACGTCTTAGCAGCGGTTTGCGTGAGGGAGAGCGATTGTGTGAGCCACTCGCTGCTAATAACCTTGAGCACCAACCAGTTGCTGTGCATGATGATGAAGGGCGTTGCCAGCATCGACACGACCATGCTGGCAAGAATAGGATTGAGTAGTTCGGGCGGCACGAGTTTTTGCTGGCTTGTCAGCGTGAGCAACACAAAACCGAATTCACCCGCCTGCGCCAAATAGAGTCCCGTGCGTAGCGCCACACCTTTGGAAGCCCCGAATCCATTGGCTAAGAGGGCAACGAGCGCTGACTTAAAGAATACGGGTAAGAAGCTCAGTACCAGCACGAGCGGCCACTGATCCAGCACCAAACGCCAATTGAGCAACATGCCAATTGAAATAAAAAATAGACCCAAAAGTACATCGTGGAACGGCCTGATTTCCGCTTCGACTTGATGCTTGAACTCAGTCTCCGAAATCAGCATTCCCGCAATAAAGGCACCGAGTGCAAGGCTCAGCCCAGCTAGCTCGGTCAGCCAAGCCAAGCCCAAAGTGATGAGCAAGATATTGAGCACAAACAGCTCTTCGCTTTTTTTTCGTGCGACTAATTTAAGCCATGCGTGCATGACGCGTTTGCCGCCCACCAAAAGCACAGTGACGATAAGCGCACCCTTGAAAGCCCCAACCAGTAAGGCTTGCACGAGATCCGATGCGGGGGCACCCAAGGCGGGAATCAAAATTAAAAGCGGCACCACGGCAATATCTTGAAAGAGCAAGACACCCATGACGCGCCTGCCATGTTCGCTTTGCAACTCGGCGCGGTCGGCTAAGAGCTTGGCCACGATGGCCGTGCTACTCATGGCCAGCGCTGCCGATAGTGCGACAGAGGCTTGCCACGTCATGTGCAGTGTGCCAATCCACCAGCTTGGGAAAAGAAATGTCAGCCCTAAAGATGCGACAGGTGCGACCAGCAGGGTGACGAAGACTTGCAAGAGACCCAGCCCAAACACATGACGGCGCATGGCTTGGAGCTTTGGTAAGCTGAACTCCAGTCCAATGACGAACATTAAAAACACCACGCCAAATTCGCCTAAGTGACGGATGGATTCGGATTGATCTGCGAGGGCCAAGGCGTTTGGACCAATCAAAACGCCTACTGTTAAGTAGCCCAGCATGGGTGGGAGTTTGAGACTTTTGAACACCACCACGCCCAGCACAGCGGCGAGCAAATAAAGTAGGGTGAGTTCTAAAGAGGTCACGGCAACAACGCTGGCATTACGCGCCCTTGGTTCTTACTAAGTTAGCCAGCTCGACGGCAGATTTAACGCCTAGCTTTTCAAAGACGCGAGCGCGGTGGACTTCGACGGTGCGCACACTTATGCCAAGCTCGTCGGCAATGAGTTTGTTGGCTAGGCCATCCATCACAAGGCGCATAACGGCTTGTTCGCGCTCGGTGAGATCGGCCAATTTTTTATGGATGCTGCTTTGCGCAAGGCTTCGCGCAATCGCTTCGTTCGATTGCTGTAGCGCGGCTTCAATGCGATCGACGAGTAAGTTGTTGGAAAACGGTTTTTCGCAAAAATCAAAAGCACCGCGTTTGACGGCATCTACCGCTGTGGGCACGTCGGCGTGACCTGTCAAAAAGATAACAGGCATGGTGCTGGTTAGGTCGTGGGCGAGTAGCTCGCTAAAGAGTTCCAGTCCACTCATGCCTGGCATACGCACATCCAGCAGTACGCAACTGGGATATTTACTACTGTGCCTAGGTAGCGCGGCTAAAAAAGATTCTGCGCTGTCAAAACTCTCGTTTGAGAGGCGTCGTGTGCGTAGCATCCATGAGAGGGCTTCGCGCACGCCTGCGTCGTCGTCCACGATATAGACGGTGGCGTCAAGTAGTGGTTTAGAGAGTGTGGTCATGGTGGGGTTCGTGGTCCGTCATCAGCTTAAAACTAAAGGTGGTGCCTGTTCGCGGCGGCTCGGTTTGGGTAGTGTAGATGAGGCTACTGGCGTGCTGCTCGATCACCGTGCGGCATAAACTGAGACCGAGTCCCATGCCTTCGTCTTTGGTCGTGAAGAAGGGCGTGAAGAGGCGCTGTGAGACATCTTGTGTGAGGCCTGGACCGCGATCGCTGATTTGAAATTCGACGAGTGGCGGCTCGCCTTCGCGCTCGCTAGGGCAGGATTTAGCCACCAAGGTGAGCCTGCGCTGAGGGGGGGGCGTGGCGCTTGAGTCCATCGCCTGCATACCGTTACGGGCAAGGTTGATGATGACTTGTTCTACCAAGGTGGCATCGCACCAGACGCGGGGCAGATGGGGCTCGATTTGCTGATCGATACGCACGCCAAGCTGCTTGGCTTGTAGGCCAATCAGTGGCAGCACCGCATCCAGCAAGACCGCAGGCTCCACAAAGCTGCGTTCGGTTTCGCGGCGGCGCACAAAGCCGTGCACGCTTTTAATGACTTGCCCCGCCCTTGCCGATTGACTGGCAATGCGTTCGAGTGCAATTTTGAGTTCATACAAATTTTGCGTACTGGGTTGGCTACTCGCGTCGCTTGGCAATAAATTCAAACTGCCTGTGGCATAGCTGGCAATGGCCGCCAAGGGTTGATTCAGTTCATGACTGAGCATTGATGCCATCTCGCCCAGCGTCGCCAGGCGGGCGCTTTTTTGCAGACGCTCCAGGCTTTGGCGCGAGACCTCTTCTGCCTTGCGTTGTTGGATGATTTCGCGCGCCAGTTTGGCTTCGGTGCGAATACGCTTGCGCGTATCGCGATAAAGTAACCACAGCACAGCCAACAAGGCCAGTACCAGCGCGAGGGCAAGAGCCGTGGGTGTATTGGCCAACCAATAAGGCGCGCTACGCCAACGCTCGATGCGCAAAATGATGGTCATGCCTGGCAGATTGAGTACGGTTTGTGCGGCGAATTTATTTCCTGATCGGTTGGAATTGCCGATCATGGCTAAACGTGCACCATCGGCTTCAAGTAGTGATACTTCTTCTTGCCGCTTGATGCTGCTCTCACTCCATTCCTTGAGCATGCGATCTAGCGAATAGGTTGCCACCAAATAACCCGTGAGATGATTGTTCTCTACCGTGGGCATGCACATATCCATCACTTCAAACCCCGTGCCATTACCTTGTGGCACAAAGTAGCTGTTGCTGTAGGCGGGCTCTAGCGACCGCGCTGCAAGCGCACAAGCATGCGCCACGTCAGTGGCAAAATTGTGCCTACCAAAGTACTCGAAGATACCTTCTTTAGAGAGGCGTGGCAAAAAGGCACTATTGCCCAAGGTTTCAATTTTGAAAGCCAGATTGCGCCGCTCGATGCGTAACATTTCTGGCTGTTGCTGTAGCAGCACCCTAGCCGTGCGTTGCCAGTTGGGTGCTTCGCGTTCGACCAAGGCTTGCAGCCGCTGCGCATCGCGTGCCAGCTTGGCGCGGATATCACTCGCTAAATCGTTGGCGCTGAGCTCTAACTGATCTTCAAAGCGCGTTTGTTCGTAACGTCCAACCAACCAAACCAAAGAGGCCATCAGCACTGCAAGCAAGATCAACAGTAGCACCCAAAGCCATGTACGACGATTACGCGGCATCATGGTGGGGATTCTCATGGCGCGGGCGAGTTTTGACGTTTGGGTTGTGTAATTTTGGGCTCTATCCACGTGCCTTGGATGCTGTACTCCTTGGTGGCTGCGGCAATAACGGGGCGGCGCAGCACCAACTGCGCCAGGTAAGTGGCTGCACCCACCACAGGGTTAATCAAGGTGGCAATCAGCGAAGCCCCGCCCGCATTGATGTCGGGCAGTACAAGCACGTGCAAGTTTTGTGTTTCTTTGGCCAAATCAACGCTGCCATCCATGGACACCAAGGCCAGCACGCTCTTCATTTGCAGATTTTTAGAACTCAGCACACCATCGGCGATTTGCGCGTCGCCGCCCAGGCTATCAAAAGCAAAGCCATCGGAGAACACATCGCGGAAGTCGAGCGTCAGGAGTCTTGGCAAAGCCTGCAAGCTAAGCACATTAAAAAATCGACCTGCTTTGCCAGGTTCAATTTTTAAAAACTGTCCTTTGGACATATCCATTTTGAGTTGCCCTGCCAGCGTGGGGATGTTGATGTTCCATGGTGAGCCAACCCATGCCACACGGCCTTGTAGCGTGCCCTTGCCCGCTTTTATCGTGCTAGGAAGTCCCAAGCGTGTGAGCAGTAAGCCTGAGTCGGCAACATCTAAATCGAACTGCACATCGACACGTCTTTTGCCCATCGCGTCACTATTCGCATCGCTGCTAGGTAGCCACACGCCCGAGGCTTTGAGTGTGGCGTCAGGGTTGGTGATGCCCAGTTTTTGCACGCGCCACTCTTGCGCAACGCCGCTGCCCAAATAGCCTGGCGAGCGCTGGTTGACGGCTAGTATTTCAATGCGTCCGACTTTTTTCCCCGTGACTTCAAAATCGTCTACCACTATATCCAGAGCGGGGATACGATCGGGCGCGGTTTGCAGCAATTGCTCGATTTGTGATTTGCTACTGGCGTCCGGCACAATGAGTTTTGCGAGGCGTAAATAAAGCTGCCCAGCCTGATCGGTGCTGGGTGCGCGGTATTCGCCATAGCCATTGAAGTCGCTGGCGTTGGCGTTGATGCGCCATGTGCGTCCTACCTTACTCGCACCCAGCACAACTTGCGTAAAGCTGCGATTGGCAAACCTAAGTGTTTCAAATTGCGCAGCAACTTGATTAGGGAGATAGCTAGCAGCGGCACTCGCTGCGCCAGCGTTGCCGCTGGGCGCAGCTTCTAACTTATCCAGTGCCAGCACAGGACTCCACAGACTCAAGTCAAACAAGTCCATATGCAGCACGGCGCTCACGCCTTGCTCGGGAAGGGTAAGTTCGCTTGCGTAGGCGGGGTTGGACGCAAGCACAATACTGCCGCGCTGCACGACGGCAGGTTTGCCAAGGCCTGCACTAATGTCGCGGATAAACTCAGCGTTGACGAGGTGTGAGAGTGAAATCCGCAAGCGATCTTGCACATTGCTTGTTTTGACTTGCTGCACACGCAGGGGCCAATTGGCTGCGGCTGGTTTGTCTAGTGGCGCGGGCAAATCAAGCCGCATACCCACTAGCGTGGACTCAATAATCAAACCCGCACCACCCAAGCGCGGTTCTAGCGAAAACGTATAGGGTGCTTTGCCTTGTATGCGAGACGTCAATTGACCGCGTAGCGGCATACGCTGCCACGCGATCAGTCCTTCGGCGCTGAAGGTGCCACTGCCGGTTATTTTTTGTGCATTGCCCGAGAGTTTGACTTCACCACCCAGCAACGCGGCTTGCAGACCACTCAATTGAAAACCTGTTGGTGTGAGATTGATTTTTCCTTTGACATGCGAGAGTGGTGGCGTGACAGCATTCCACACAAGATCGTTATCTAGTAATTGCACGTAACCCGATACTTTGCTTTGCGCGGGTGTGGCAATGGGGATGGTGAGGTGCAAGTTGCTCGTGAAATTGCCTGTGCCCTCACTATTGGCCAGCGCATCTTTGGTAATGGTTTTGAGTGGTTCAGCTTTGGCAATGGCGAGTGCATGGGCAAGGCTACCTGCCAATTCGACATTGGCCTCGATAACGGGTGTTCGAATATCAGCGATACGAACCGATCCTTTATTAGTAAGGCCTGCCAGCTCGCCGCTGATGTTTTCGAGGTTCAATTGCGTGCCATTGAAATCGAAATTAAAACTGGTTTGAGTTAGGTTGGGCCACAGCGCTTTGGGCGCGTCTGTTTTTTGCGGTATCGATAATTCCGCGCCCTCCACTTTGCCCGAGATCCGTAGCTCCCCTGCTTTGCTATTGGCAAACGACAAACCTTTGAGTGCATCTTTAAGCGTCAGACGCACATCGGATGCAGTGCCTGCTTGAATCGCACCTTGTAACAGCGGACCCAGTAAGGGTGATGCTCGCGGCGGCACATAGTGGTGCAGGGCAGCCAAATTGATGCGATCCATATGGGCTGTGGCGTCTAGCTTGTCACCTTCTTTTTTCCACGTGATATCCAAGTCACCTGCGAGATCTGGATTGGCTACTCTTGCCTCAAGCCGCGCTTGCAGTTTGTCGTTGCCCACGTCTTTGGCTTGGAGTCGAAAGCGCTCAACTTGCGTCATCAGTGCCACCTCAAATAGCGGATTTTTTTCAGAGTCTGGCGCCAAGCTTGCGGTCATGGCTTCAGGTAGCGTGTAACCTGCAGTTTGCACCAGCTTGGCGAGATGCGCCAGTACCAATTGCTCGCCTTCGACAGCAGTATTTTTGAGTGGCCAATCAAGGCTTGCTTTGAGGTTGCTGGCCAGCTCAGGAATGTTTTTGATCTGAACATCGATACCGCCCGTCCATGTTCGCCAGTGACCCGCATGGACTTCGAGTAAGGGCTGCGAAAATTTCCCCGTTATTTGCAGTGCTTGCCCGAAAGCCACAGGAGGCGTGGCCTCCAAGAGGATGCTGTGACTGCGAAGTCCATTTTGCAAAGTGAGCTGCACGTTGCTCGCAGTGGCATTGGGTAGCGCATCTGCGTTGCCAAATAAGTGCGGCATGGCGTCTACCCAATGGAGTGTGCCGCCTCGGATGACAATCTCTTTTTGCGAAAAGATCCAATCGGAAGCCAGGCTGGGCGTGGCTTGCGAGCCGATTTTGAATCCTGCCACCGTGATCTGACCTGCCGCATCACGCGAAATCGCAAGTGTGGGCGCATCGATGGTGAGACGATCAATTTCAAACGTAAGCAGTGATAGCGGTGAAACATCGACTTGCACGCGGCCAAGCAGGAGCGCGGGCACTTGCTGGTCATCCAAAATTTGTACATCCTTCAAGCTGAAAGAAGGCAACCATCCTGATGACTCTGCGCTGATATTACCAATGCGAACGCCGTGTCCCGTTTTTTCGCTAAGGTAAGTTTCAACGCGTGGCCGCAAGTCGTCTATGCGCGGCACGACCCAACCATGCAGCAGAGCCGCAGCCATCAAGACAAGTACGCCGCTGATGATGAAAAGCGCGAGCAAGCGCTTGATCAGGGTCTTCATGTCAATGCGTGCGTTCAAACGCTTTCATGTACGCCACCAAAGCCTCCACACCCTTGAGCGGCATGGCGTTGTAGATCGAGGCGCGCATACCGCCAATGGCACGGTGCCCCTTCAATTGCTTGAGTCCCGCCTCATTTGCGCCTTGCAAAAATGCGGTGTTCAGTGATTCGTCTTTGAGAAAAAACGGCACGTTCATCAAGGAACGATCAGATTTTTTAACACGGCTGGCATAGAAGGAGGTTGCATCCAAATAGTCATAAAGCAGCGCAGCTTTGGCGCGATTCTGCACTTCCATCGCGGCGAGTCCACCTTGCGCTTTGAGCCACTTGAATACGAGTCCAGCAATATAGATGCCGTAGGTGGGCGGCGTGTTGTACATCGAGTCTGTCTCGGCAAGCATTTTGTAATTGAATACCGAGGGGCACATCGGGTGGGCGCGTGTTTCGCCCGCATCATTCAAAAGCAAATCTTCGCGCACAATGGCAATTGTCAAGCCTGCGGGGCCAATGTTCTTTTGCGCGCCGCCGTAAATGAGTCCGTATTTCGATACATCCACAGGACGTGACAAAATGTGGGAAGACATATCCGCCACGATGGGCGTGTCCTTGAAAGCCACACCGTGCGTGGCCTCCAGCTGGGGCGTGAAGTGATATTCCACGCCATTAATCGTCTCGTTGGTGCACAGATGCAAATAAGCTGCGCTTGACTTTAGCTTCCATGATTCGATGGGCGGTACTTGCGTGAAGCCATTATCCACGGCACTTGCGGCAATATTCATCTTGCCGTAGCGCTGCGCTTCTAGATGCGATTTTTCAGACCACACACCTGTGATGACGATGTCAGCTTCGTTGGCCGTCCCGCTTTTCCCGCGCATGAGATTCAGTGGCACGATAGCGTTTTCACCCAGCCCACCGCCTTGCAAAAACAAAATTTTGTAATTGGCAGGTACGGCGAGCAACTCGCGCAAATCCGCCAGCGCCTCGGCGTGAATGCCCATGAAGTCGCTGCCGCGATGACTCATCTCCATCACGCTCATGCCTGTGCCGTGCCAATCTAACATCTCAGCGGCGGCCTGCGCCAGCACGACTTCGGGTAGTGCGGCGGGACCTGCGGAGAAATTAAAAACGCGCGTCATTTTTCAGCGGCAATGCACTTGGCAAGGATGGCAATGCCTTTGTTGATTTGCTCTACGCTTGCTGTGACGAATGACAGACGCAGCTTGTTGTGCTCCATCTCGTCCTCGTTGGCATAAAAGGCTGCGCCCGGTACAAAGGCAATACCTTGCTCCACAGCCTTATGTAGCAAGGCTTGCGAGTTGATGTGCTTTGGCAGCGTCAGCCACAAAAACATGCCGCCAATGGGTTTATTCCACGTCACAGTCGCTGGCATTTCGCGCTCGAGTGCGCCCAGCATGGCTTCCAATTGCGACTTGTAGAGCGCCCGAATGCTGGGCTTGTGTTTAGGAATGAAGTCGCTGTGCAAGAGCTCGTAGAGTACACGTTGATTCAAACTAGGCGTGTGCAAATCGGCGGCTTGTTTGGCTTGCAGCATTTTTGGATACAGCACAGGCGGCAACACCATAAAGCCCAAACGCAGACCAGGTGCTAAGATTTTGGAGAACGAGCCAAGATAGATCGTGCCCTCGGGATTGCGCGATGTCAGCGTAGCAGGCGGTTCTTCGCCAAACCACAAATCGCCATAGGGGTTGTCTTCTACAAGGCACAGCCCGTGTGCCTTGGCGAGCACCGAAAGCCGGGCGCGGCGGCTCTCGGGCATGGTGCGTCCCGTTGGGTTTTGGAAGTTCGGTAGCAAATAAAGGAAGCGCGGCTTTTGATTAGCAGGTGTGTTTTTGAGCTGCACTTCTAGCGCATCCACGTCTAAGCCATCGTCGTCGCAAGCCACGCTTACCATGCGCGGCTCCATCGGCGTAAAGGCTTGCACCGCACCAAGGTAAGTGGGTGATTCCACCCACACAATACTGTCCTTGTCGATCAAAATTTTGGCGATTAAATCGAGACCTTGCTGCGAGCCTGTCGTAATCAACACTTGGTCAGGTGATACGTCCCACGGCAGCATCTTGGCGACTGCTTCGCGCAGGGGGCTATAGCCTTCCGATGTGGCGTATTGCAAGGCAGCTTCGCCGTCTTCCGTCAATATTTTGGTGACAGCGGCATTGACTTCCGCAATGGGAAAAGTTTTAGGCGAAGGTAAACCACCCGCAAAGCTGATGATGCCGGGGCGCTCGGTAACCTTCAAAATCTCCCGAATAAAAGAGGGGTTCATGCGCTCTGCGCGGGCGGCCATTGTCCAATTCATTACCTATCTCCTTAAACAGTCGCACCACGATGTGGGTCTAGCGGATCCTCGGACTCGTAGCCATCTTTTCTAGGTATTGCCTTGACCAAGTCTTCACGCTTAATGCCCAGCCACATGGCAATGGCTGCCGCCACAAACACGGACGAATAAATACCAAACAAAATACCAATAGTCAGTGCCAGCGCAAAGTAGTGCAGCGTCGCGCCACCGAATACCAACATGGATAGCACCATCAACTGCGTACAACCGTGCGTGATGATGGTGCGGCTAATCGTGGAGGTAATCGCGTTATTGATGATCTCCTGCGTATTCATTTTGCGATAGCGTCTAAAGTTTTCACGGATTCGGTCAAAAATAACCACTGATTCATTCACTGAATAACCCAGCACGGCGAGTACAGCAGCCAGCACGGTAAGGGAGAACTCCCACTCAAAAAATGCGAAGAATCCCAAGATGATGACCACATCGTGCAAGTTGGCAATGATGGCGGCGACGGCAAACTTCCACTCGAAGCGCATCGCTAAATAAATCATGATCCCTGCGACCACGCAGGCCAAGGCTTTCAGGCCATCTTGCGCTAACTCTTCGCCCACTTGGGGGCCGACAAACTCGGTGCGGCGCATGACCACGTCTGCTGCATCCACTTTGAGTGCGGTCATGACCTTGTCGGACTGCTGCGCTGAGCTCACGCCTTTTTGCGCAGGCAGACGAATCATCACATCGCGCGAGTTGCCAAAGTTTTGCACTTGGATGTCGGTGTAGCCAAGGCTGGCGACCGTATTGCGCACCTTGGTCAGGTCGGCGGTTTGTGAGTAGCTCACCTCCATCACCGTGCCGCCCGTGAACTCCACGGACAAATGCAAGCCCTTATAGGACAAGAAAAAGACGGCGGCGGCAAAGGTCAAAAACGAGATGACGTTAAAGATCAGCGCATGGCGCATGAAGGGGATGTCTTTGTGGATCTTAAAAAATTCCATGATGTGTATTCCTTATTCTTATTTTTTTGCTTCAGGCTTCCACACCGTGCCAATGGACACGGTTTGCAATTTCTTACGACCACCGTACCAAAGATTAACCAAGCCGCGCGAGAACAGCACGGCTGAAAACATGCTGGTCAAAATGCCAAGGCAGTGCACTACAGCAAAGCCCCGCACAGGCCCCGAGCCAAACGCAAGTAAGGCCAAGCCAGCAATCAAAGTGGTCACGTTGGAGTCGAGAATCGTGGCCCAAGCGCGGTCGTAACCCGTATGAATAGCGGCTTGCGGGCTAGCACCGCCCCGCAGCTCTTCGCGCACACGCTCGTTAATCAGCACATTGGAGTCAATCGCCATACCGAGCGCAAGCGCCATAGCGGCCACGCCAGGCAGAGTCAGCGTGGCTTGTATCATGGAGAGTACGGAGAGTAGCAAAATCAAGTTCACGGCCAAAGCAACACTTGAAAACACGCCAAACATCAAGTAATAGATAGACATAAAAGCGACAACGACAACAAAGCCCCAAGTCACAGAATGAAATCCCTTTTCGATATTTTCAGCGCCGAGGGATGGACCAATCGTGCGCTCTTCAATGATCTCCATCGGTGCTGCCAGTGCGCCCGCGCGTAGCAAGAGGGCGAGGTCGTTGGCATCGGCTGTTGAGCCTGCGCCTGTAATTTGAAAGCGGGTACCGAGTTCGCCTTGAATCGTGGCCACAGAAATCGCTTCGCCCTTGCCTTTTTCAAAGAGCATGATGGCCATGCGCTTGCCAATGTTGTCGCGGCTCATATCGCGCACGGCACGTCCGCCCTTGGCGTCCATCGATAGATCAACTTTAGGGCGCTGGCTTTGCTGGTCAATGCCTGTTTGTGCATCGGTCAAGTTTTCGCCTGTGGCGATGACTTGTTTTTTGACAATCACGGGGCGACCACCACGCTCAAAAAATCGCTCTGATCCAAACGGTACGGGCGCTTGCCCCATTTCGGCCAATTTACCTTCTTGGCTTTCGTCAACCAAACGCATCTCTAGCGTAGCCGTACGTCCCAAAATATCTTTGGCCTTGGCTGTGTCTTGTACACCAGGCAATTGCACCACGATGCGGTCTGTGCCTTGTTGCGCAATCACGGGTTCGGAGACACCCAACTCGTTGATACGGTTGTGCAAGGTGGTGATGTTCTGCTTAAGTGCTTGATCTTGCAGTTTGATAGCGGCAGAAGGTTTGGGTGTGAGCACAAGTTTGAAGTCGGTGCCATCAGGCGCAACATTCGCTTCGTAATCTTGAAACTGGTCTTGCACAATGTCTTTGGCTTTACTCAAAATCGCCATTTCGCGGAACTTCACTTCAACGTTATTGCCATCGCGTGTGATGCCGCTGTGTCGAATATCTTTGTCGCGTAGCATGGCGCGCAAATCGTTACCCGTGGATTCGGCTTTTTTAGCAATTACATCCTTCATATCGACTTGCAACATAAAGTGGACACCGCCCCGCAAGTCTAGTCCTAGATACATGGGCGATGCGTGCAAGGCTACCAGCCACTTGGGCGTGCGCGGCACAAGGTTGAGCGCCACGATGTAGTTAGCGTCAGTTGCGTCGGGTACGAGCACTTTTTGCAGAGCATCTTTGGCTTTGAGTTGGGTATCAGTATCTGCCAGCCGTGCCTTAATGGACGTGCCTTCCAGCGCAATCGTGTCTGCTTGCACGCCCGCATCTTTGAGCGCTTGCTCAACCTTACCGAGTAAGGCCAAATCAACCTTGCTGCTAGAGCGCAAAGACGACACCTGCACCGCAGGCGCTTCGCCATACAAATTGGGCAAGGCATAAAGAAGGGAAATGAGCAGCACCACACCAATGGTGATGTACTTCCAAAGCGGATAACGATTCATAGAAACCTCAAAATTAAGCGCGCGTGCCTTTTGGCAAAATTTGAGCCACAGCAAAACGCTGCACTTGCATTTCAACGCCAGCGGCCACTTCAATCGTCACAATAGAGTCGCCCATCTTGGTAATCGTGCCAATCACGCCACCAGCAGTCGCCACTTCGTCGCCCTTGGCCAGTGCTTCCAACATGGCCTTGGTTTCTTTTTGACGTTTCATTTGTGGGCGAATCATCACAAAGTACAGCACCACAAACATCAACACCAAAGGCAACATGCCTTGCAAAGAACTCATGATGCCGTCGCCACCAGCGGCAGCAGCAGGAGCGGTTTGGGCGATAGCGGAAGAGATAAACATAGACATAGGAAAACTCCAAGTAAGTCAGTTAAAAATAAAAAAGCAACCACACATTTTAGGTGGTTGCCAGTCAAGAAGCGCGAGGCGCTATTTCAGCTGGATCGAACCGCTCACGGTCAGGTTAATCACGGTGCGTCCCGCTTCAATCTGCACGGGCGCAGCGTCCGCCATCGCAGCGGCTCTAGCCATCATCATCATCGGGCGCGGCGGGTTAGGTTGCTCAAGCTGCGCTTGTTGGATATTGATTTCGCGAATCGTGTAACCAGAGAATCCCAGCGTTTGCGCGGCCACTTTTGCCTTGGCTTGGAACGCCTGCAAGCCTTGCTGTAAAAGGGCTGCGTCCTCGCGCGTCTTCAGTTCGCGGCTCACTTCAAAGCCGCTGCCCACCATCTTGAGCGATTGGCTGAGATTGCCAGAGAGCTTGCCAAGCGAGCCAAAATCTTTGCTCTTCAAAATCAAATCCGAGCGCACCGTCCAGCCAATCACGTTGCCCTTGTTGTCATATTGCTGCTGCGTAGAAAAGTTACCCGTGATGGCTTCCACGCCACTCACCGCCTTGGCTTCGCGCACCGCGTCGCCCATGATTTTGTTGATTTGCTGCGTGATGGCAGACGCGTCAGATCCTGATTTTTCCGCCGCCATCGTCAGTACGGCGGTGTCAGGCGTGATCGGCGCAGAAACCACCGCGTCTAAGCGCACGAGGTTGAGGGATTCAGGGACAGTTTGCGCAAACGTAGCGCTCGCACATAAAACGGTGACCGCTAAAACTAAAAGACGTTTGATTGCGTTCATGCCAACACGCTATGTGCTTGTTGATCCGCATGGTACGAGCTGCGTACCATGGCTCCCACAGCCGCGTGACTAAAGCCCATTTCGTAGGCCTTTGCCTCAAACATCTTGAACGTATCGGGATGCACATAGCGGCGCACGGGTAGGTGGCTAGTGGACGGCGCTAGGTATTGTCCAATCGTCAGCATGTCGATGTGGTGATCGCGCATGTCCTGCATCACTTGCAAAATCTCTTCGTCCGTCTCACCAAGGCCAACCATGATGCCGCTTTTGGTAGGCACGCTGGGGTGAAGGGCCTTAAACTTTTTGAGCAAATTCAAGCTGAATTGGTAGTCCGAGCCTGGGCGCGCTTCTTTGTAGAGGCGCGGCGCGGTCTCTAGGTTGTGGTTCATCACGTCGGGCGGCGCGAGCTTCAAAATCTCTAGCGCACGGTCGTCGCGGCCTCTAAAGTCAGGCACGAGAATTTCGATTTGTGTGGTGGGCGACAGCTCGCGCACAGCACGGATGCAATCGACAAAATGCTGCGAGCCACCATCGCGCAGGTCGTCGCGGTCAACGGAAGTAATCACCACATATTTGAGCTTGAGCGCCGCAATCGTCTTGGCAAGATTTTGCGGTTCATTCACGTCTAGCGGATCAGGGCGGCCATGTCCCACATCGCAAAATGGGCAGCGCCGCGTGCACTTGTCACCCATGATCATGAAGGTCGCCGTGCCCTTGCCAAAGCACTCGCCGATGTTGGGGCACGAGGCCTCTTCGCACACGGTGTTGAGTTTGTTCTCGCGCAGGATTTGTTTGATTTCGTTAAACCGAGTCGAGGCCGAGCCTGCCTTCACGCGAATCCAATCGGGCTTTTTTAAAACCTCGGCTTGCACGACCTTGACGGGAATGCGCGACAGCTTGGCTCCTGCTTTTTGCTTGGCGAGGGGGTTGTAGGTTTCAACCGATTGCGCGGTGCGGACGACAGGGTTCGGAGTTTCGAGTGTGCTCATCGGGTGATTTTACAATCGTGTGATGCCCACGATGCCCATGCGCACAGACCCTTATGCTAGAACGCCCGCCGTGTTGTCCAAGACGGGCAAAACCT
Organism: Comamonadaceae bacterium; assembly: GCA_947450645.1. GTDB lineage: Bacteria > Pseudomonadota > Gammaproteobacteria > Burkholderiales > Burkholderiaceae_C > JASGCK01. Next base: position 25,288 of record CANFWH010000007.1, read on the forward strand.
TTGCGCTCGTGCTCGCGCTGCACGTGGGATTGTTTTGGTTGGCGCAAGTATTTTGGACAAGCGAACCTTTAACTGCCGTGCGCGAAGTTGTCGCTGCGCAGTTGATTCAAGAATTCCGCGCACCTGAGCCGCCCAAGCCAGAGCCGCCAGCGCCAAAAGTGCCACCTCCGCAGGCCTCACCAGTATTGCCTTCCCAGATGCCAACGCCTGTAGCCCAGGCGCCATCTGCCTTGCCAGCCATTACTGCTGCGCCGACGACTCCCGCACCTGCATCACTCGCTGCACCTGCACCCACCGCTACCGCCCGCGCGCCTGTGGTGGTGGCGGCTGCGGCACGCATGGACTCGTGCGAGCGACCCCGCTATCCATCCGCATCGGAGCGACTGCGAGAGGAGGGCGTGGTGACGCTCAAGTTTTTAATCGGTGAAAATGGGCAGGTGCTGAGCGGTAGTGTTGACAAGACAAGTGGCCATAAGCGTTTAGATGATGCGGCGCTTGCTGCCCTTAGTTTGTGCAAATTTAGACCCGCGACGGTGGACGGGAAGCCGAAGCAAGAGTGGTCGGCACTTAGGTATCGATGGGAAATTAACGATTAGGAAAAATGAGGAATACGAGATGAATATAGACAACCCCTACGGATTGATGGCGCTTTGGGCGCAGGGCGATTGGATTGCCAAGAGCACGCTTTTGATACTCGCGCTGATGAGCATGGGCTCGTGGACGATTATTTTGACCAAGTGGCTAGAGCAGCAAAAATTAGCCAAGCTTGCTGCACTTATAGATACCTCTTTTTGGCAAGCCAGCAGTATCCAAGCGGGTACCGATCAACTGCCAAGCCACAGCCCGTATCGCTTTGTGGCCGATTCGGCGCTAGAGCCCGAGCAGCGGGGACGTACGCTAGAGCAAAGCATTGAGCGAGCACTGGCTAAAGTGCAAAGTCGTTTTTCTGATGGCATGACGCTCTTGGCAACGGTCGGTTCGACCGCTCCGTTTGTCGGACTCTTTGGCACGGTATGGGGTATCTATAACGCGCTCGTCAAGATTGGTGTGTCGGGGCAAGCCAGTATTGATAAGGTTGCGGGGCCTGTGGGCGAAGCGCTCATCATGACGGCGCTGGGACTCGCGGTGGCGGTGCCCGCGGTGCTGGGCTACAACTGGTTACTGCGCCGTAACAAGCTGGCGATGGAGCATGTGCGTGAGTTTGGGGTTGATCTGTCCACCTCCATCAAATAACAAGCAAATCTGAAAATGGCTTTGTCTTATCGCCCAACTGACGACGACGCGGTGCTATCCGACATCAACACCACGCCTTTGGTGGACGTGATGCTGGTGCTGCTCATCATCTTTTTGATTACGATTCCTGTGGTGACGACTTCTATCAAAGTCGATCTGCCCAAAGAGTCGAACGCGGTGCGCGAGACTAAGCCTGAAAACATTGTGGTGTCGGTGGATAGCCAAGGCGCGATTTTTTGGTACGACACCAAAATCACCAGCGTGGATCTCGGCAAACGCTTGAGCACCGTGGCTTCGCGAACACCGCAGCCCGAAGTGCAAATTCGTGGCGATGGCAAAGCGGACTACAAAAGCATCGGGCAAATCGTGACTGCTGCTAGGTCAGCGGGCATTGCCAAAATCGGCTTCATCACGGAGCCAGCGCCAAAATGAGCATCAAATTAGGGTCAGATCCTCATTCTTTGGATGGCGAGCCCATGCTGGATATGAACACCACGCCGCTAATCGACGTGATGCTCGTGCTCTTGGTCATGCTCATCATCACGATTCCCGTGCAGCTGCATTCGGTGAATATGAATATGCCCAAAGCGGCAGCGAGTGCGCCAAAAATCAAACCGCAAATCATCAAAATTGACATCAACGACAGCAACCAAATTGTTTGGAATGGCGAAATTTTGACAGACAAAGCACTGCTGCAGGCCAATCTGGATAAGGCTTCCCAAGCATCTGCCGATGTGGAAGCGCAACCTGAAATTCACATCAAGCCCAGCGATACAGCTAAGTATGACAACGTGGCTGCTGTGCTGGCAGCTGCGCAGCGGGCAGGGCTCAAAAAAATTGGGATTGTGAGTTCGACTGCAGGTGTGGCGCTATGAAATTGGTGGCGGACATTGGCGGCACGCACGCACGCTTTGCCCTTTTGGACGCAAGCGGTGCGCCCACGCAGATTCAAAATTTGAAGACAGCGGATTTTCAAAATCTAACCGATGCTATGAAAACGTACCTTGGCGAAGGCAAGCGGGCTGTGGCTTGGCGGGCAGGTGAGCTGTCTGCGGTGGTGTCTATTGCAGCGCCGCTTTCGAATGATCGCGTCAAGATGACGAACGCGGCTTGGGATTTTTCTATCCAAAAAACGCAGTCGAATGTTGGCTTAAAAAGCCTACGCCTTGTTAACGATTTTGAAGCGCTGGCGTTGGCTGTACCGACTTTGCAAGCCGATGAGTTGGCGGCTGTGGGGCATGACCTACCGCTTGATACGCGGCTCACAAAAGCTATCTTAGGGCCTGGCACGGGGCTAGGTATGGCAGGCGTGATGCCCGTCACGACGAACGGGAAAACCACGTGGTATGCGATGCCTTGCGAAGGCGGGCACGCTAGTGTGGCAGCCACTAACGAGCGTGAAGCACTGTTGTTACAAAGTGCTTGGAAATTCGCATATGAGACTTCTGGTGCAAGTCATAGCAAGACTCACGAGTCTGTGCCTGCTCATTGCTGTTGGGAGTCGCTCTTGTCAGGTACTGGCTTACCGTTGCTCCATCGAGCTGTTTGTTTAACGGATGGCTTTGATTATGAAGTTAGAACCGCAGAGCAAATTGGGTTTGGCGCATTGAAAGAAAAAAGTCCTCCCTGTGTCGCAACGCTCGCTACGTTTTGCGAGTTACTTGGCAGCGCGGCTGGCGATTTGGCTTTGATGATGGGCGCGCGCGGCGGCGTGTATATCAAGGGCGGCGTGTTGGATCGCATGTTGGAGATGGATCTCAACTTTTTTAAGCACTCAAAATTCCGTGAGCGTTTTGAAGCCAAGGGCGCGTATGCAGGCTATTTGCAAGCGATTCCGACGTGGTTTATTAAAACGCCGCAATTGGCTCTGCGAGGCTGTGCGACTTTGCTATGACACGCTTTACACGCTCGCCTCTCGATCAAGCCCTTACCAGCGCCGATGTGGCGCTACGCACACTCTTTGCAAAGCCACGTGCAGCAAGGCCTGCTCCAGTGCCAATGACGGCATTGAGCGAACTCACCGATGCAGAAAAGCGTCATGCAGCAGGATTGATGCGTGTCAACCATGTGGGAGAAATTTGTGCCCAAGCCTTGTATTCGGCGCAAGCACTGACTGCGAAATCACAGACGCACCGTGAGCAGTTTGAGCGCGCCGCGTACGAGGAGATGGATCATTTGGCGTGGACGGCTGAGCGCCTCGCTGAGCTTGGCAGTCGTCCGTCGCTGCTGAGTCCGCTGTGGTATGCGGGTGCGTTTGGATTGGGTTTGGTGGCAGGACGGCTGGGCGGTGACCGCATTAGTCTTGGATTTTTGGTTGAAACCGAAACGCAGGTGGAGGCGCATTTGGCAAGCCACTTGGTGGGTGACATAAGTGGCTTGCCAGCAAACGACTACGCTTCCCGCGCTATCGTGGCGCAAATGCAAGCGGATGAGGCCGAGCACGGCCTGATGGCAAAAGATGCGGGAGCGGCGGAGCTATCAAAAGAGGTCAAAGCCTTGATGGGCAAGGCCGCCAAGGTCATGACGACCGTGGCTTATCGCATGTAGCGCCTTGCTTTAGTTCCAACCCAAGATGACGTAATCTTGATCGAGCACACACTTACCCACATGATTGCGATAGGCTTGATTGCGCAATACTTTTTGTTCAGTGCTGCCTTCCAGTAGCGGCGTGAGTCCTGCTGCTCTCGCTTTGGCAATGCAAGCGTCTACGATTTCGTTGGGGAGACCTTTTCCAATTTTTGTCACGATGACGGGTCTATCCCAAGGCTGCGGTGCAGTCGAGGCACAACCGCCAATAAAGGCCGTGCAGCACAGGAGGATGGACAGAGTAGTCGAGTGCGGTGTTTTAAACATAAATCAATTCCAGCCGATGGACTCTAGGCCTTTTTCGCTAATGCAACGCTGTACAAAGTTGCGATAAAGCGGATTGGGCTGATTGGGGCGCATTGCGCCGCCAGCCGCGCCTACAGCGCCGCCGACTGCTGCAGAGGCCACGCCTTGTTTGAGCGAGTTCTCTAGCCCATGGCCAGTGACTAAGCCACCCACCACGCCTGCTACGCCGCCCATCACACCGCCGCTTGCCGCACCTTGCGCGGCGGCGTGGCTTTGCGCCATGGGTGTCAGGCCTGATGCCTGCGCTTTAGCAAGGCAAGCATCGACTTCGGCGTTGGCGGCACTGGCCCCGATTCGGTCGTAAGCCGCGTTGGGATAAAGCTGAGGACGTGCTGGAGGCGCTTGTGTCGTGGCGCAGCCCGCTAATAAAGCCACAAGGGTAGATAAGATCAAAATGCGCATGATGTGCTTCCTTAAAAGAAGACAAGTTTACTCTTAGCTACAATACAGCTTTCCAAAATTTGCGAAGGTGATCCCCAGCATGTCCGCTACCTCTCACGCTAAACAACAGCCTGCCGATGCCATCGAGGCGATTGTTCCCCTGATGCCTCTCGTGCTACCCATTGTGGGCGGCGCTCTTATTTTTTTACTAGCTTTTATCGCCGTTTTTATGGCGTAAGGCTCAGTTTTTGATTTCCTAAAAAATCCCCGCTCCTCTGGCGTTCATTGCGATCAGCTGGTCTAGCAAATCCCTCTAGTCCTCTCGAAAGCTTTCTATGTCTACGACCTCTCAGGCAGGCGGCGCTATTTCCGCAGCCGCCACAGCGCCATCCTTTGTTAAACACCCAAAGCTCATCGCTTGGGTGCAGCAGATGGCCGACATCCTCCAGCCCGATGCCATCCACTGGTGTGATGGCAGCAAAGAAGAATATGACCGTTTGTGCGATCAACTCGTCACAGCGGGCGTGTTTAAACGCCTTAACCCCGCCAAGCGTCCAGACTCCTTCCTCGCACTGTCCGATCCATCCGATGTGGCACGTGTCGAAGACCGCACCTTTATTTGCTGTGCAAAAAAAGAAGATGCGGGCCCTACCAACAATTGGAAAGCGCCTGCCGAGATGCGCGCCGAAACGCTGCCGCTATTCACTGGCGCGATGCGTGGCCGCACGATGTACGTCGTGCCATTCAGCATGGGACCGCTCGGTTCACCGATTGCCCACATTGGCATCGAACTGTCCGATAGCGCCTATGTTGCCGTCAATATGAAATTGATGACCCGCATGGGCAAAGACGTGTACGGCGTGCTAGGTACAGACGGTCATTTTGTGCCGTGCGTGCATACCGTAGGGCTACCCTTGGCAGCTGGCGAGAAGGACAAAACCAGCTGGCCTTGCAACCAAACCAAATACATCATTCAATATCCAGAGACGCAAGAAATTTGGAGTTACGGCTCGGGTTACGGCGGTAATGCTCTCTTGGGTAAAAAATGTTTCGCGCTGCGTATTGCGTCCAACATGGGCCGCGAGCAAGGTTGGCTCGCCGAGCACATGTTGATTTTGGGCGTGACCAATCCACAAGGCAAAAAATACCATGTCGCGGCGGCGTTCCCAAGCGCTTGCGGCAAGACCAACTTTTCCATGCTCGTGCCGCCCGCTGGTTTTGACGGCTGGAAGGTCACCACGGTTGGTGACGACATTGCTTGGATTAAGCCAGGACCAAACGGCGAACTACGCGCCATCAACCCAGAAGCGGGCTACTTTGGCGTGGCGCCAGGTACTAACATGCAAACGAATCCGAACTGCATGTTGTCGCTCTACAAAGACACCATTTTCACCAACGTGGCACTCACCGATGACGGTGACGTGTGGTGGGAAGGCATGGAGAAAGACGGCGGCGGCATTCCTGCGCACTTGATCGATTGGCAAGGCAAAGACTGGACGCCGCAAATCGCTAAAGAGACGGGCGCAAAAGCGGCGCACCCAAATTCGCGCTTCACCATTCACGCCAGCAACAATCCCGCTATTGACGCCAATGCCAACGACCCCGCAGGCGTGCCGATTGATGCCTTCATTTTTGGTGGTCGCCGCTCCAACACCGTGCCGCTCATCACCGAAGCCCGCACATGGACCGAAGGCGTATACATGGCTGCAACCATGGGCTCCGAGACGACAGCTGCTATCGCAGGCGCGCAAGGCGTGGTTCGCCGCGATCCGTTCGCCATGATTGCGTTTTGCGGCTACAACATGAGCGACTACTTCCAACACTGGCTCAACATGGGCGAGAAGTTGGCTGCGGGTGGCGTCAAGCAACCCAAAATCTACAACTCCAACTGGTTCCGCAAAGGTGCAGACGGAAAATTTATTTGGCCAGGTTATGGTGAGAACATGCGCGTTCTCAAGTGGATCATCGACCGTATCGAAGGTAAAGCCAGTGGTACGGACACGCCATTTGGCGTGACGCCCAGCTACGCCGATCTCAATTGGGATGGACTAGATTTTGGCGCAGAAAAATTCGAACAAGTCACGAGTTTTGATACGGGTTTGTGGACGGATGAACTGAAGCTGCATCAAACGCATTTCGACATGCTGAGCTACCACTTGCCTAAGGAGTTGGTGGCAGTGAAGGCTAAGATTGAGGCTAGGTTGGCGGGTTAAATCGCTCGCTGGGCTTGGGTAGTTGCCATCGAATGCAGCTGCCCAATTTCTAGATTCAGTAAATTGGTTTGCCGCCACTCGGTGTAGTCACGTTGTCCAGCTTTAGTAATGATGCTATCCCTTTGTGCCATGACTTGTGAGTGTGTAATTGGCGGTCGCGCGTCTGCAAGACTGGCATCGACTTTGGCGCGAAACCAACTGTCGTAGCTTTCGGCTTGTGATTGGGTTTCAAACTCGGAAACAATGGGGTCTTCTAAAACTTCAGCCATGAGCCACTCCTTGACTAATCTCGATGGAGTTAATCATGGCACGGGCGTCGCTCCATTATTGCTCTGTTGCGCTTTGGTGTTGTGAAATTAAAAGCATTGCACTGTTACTTTTGTGCCATCAAAATGGGCCTGTGCTGGCAAATACTCTTTGGCTTTAGGATCGGGTGAAGAGTGGCATTCCGCCCAAATCACACGGAATTGCTTCGTCGAATCCATGATGCTTATCCCATCCCACCCCAGAGGCTTCACAGTAAATCCAGCACCAAATTTCTGAGCTTTGCAGCTAAAAGCACCCTGTCCATCATCTGATGCAGGTGAAATGCAATAGGTGTAACTAACTATGACGTTGTTACATGTATTCACAAATCGAGCAATTTCAGCGCTGATGCCAGGTTGATACCCACCATTGAATCGAAGGCAAGCATTCATATTAGGCATTGCCGAGTCATTAGACACTGAAGGTTTTATAGCCTGCCCCTGCACGTAGTTTGACTTTGGTGTCTGCTGCGCCGTGCTAGGCTGTGTTTGTGCTTGAGCCTGCAATTGCGACGGATATGTAGGAGCAGCTGGTCTTTGCGGCTGAATATTGGGAACACTTGGCGCGGGCGCATTCGCAGCATTACGTGCCACCAAAATCGAGTTCAAGCCGCCAAGAAACGCATTTATGTTTTCACTTCTTTGCTGATCACGTTCTTGTTGGGCTTGTGCCGCTTCTGCTTGTTGCTGTGCTTGTTGTATTTGCTCCCGTGCCAATTGCTCTTGTTGTTTGCGTTGCACGTAAGCGGCTACTCTTTGTCGATCGGCCTCTGCAGCAGCGGCTGCATTTTGCTGCGCAATCATTTCTTGTCGAATTTTTGCTGTGTACTGACTATTTGGAAAGCGCGTCATCAGGCTGTCGCGCGCCGCGCGCGCTTCTTCTTGATTGCCTCCAGCATTAGTACGATCAATATATACGTTGTAGAGCTTTGTGTCGCTCCAAGTATTGAGATTGGCTTGAAAAGCCGCTACGCGTTCCGCTTCCGCCTTTTGTTGATCTTCGCGCGCTAAAGCCGCATCGCGTGGCTTGTTGATGCTTTTCGTCACGCTGCCTTGTGCGTCGTATTCGTCACCTACGGAGAGGACACCTTTCGCAAAAATGCCTTTTGCAATAAGAGTGCCATTTGCACTATATATTGCGCCAGCCCCTTCTGGATAATTTTCAACAAATTGCCCTTTGTATTGTCTAAGGTCATTCAAAATCCAAAGACCATCAATTAAACTACCATCAAAAATATTACCAATCTGTCGATTTTTACCAATCGTGCGTTCACCCTGACCCCACAATCTGTCTGAACTGAATTCACCGCGCGACATTTCTCCGTTAGAAAAAAATCTTACGCCCCACCCATTAGCAAAGCCACCCTTAATATCTCCAATATGAACATAGTTCAGAGGCCCTGCATTATTTGAGGATGTGCCCGTCAACACTTGGTTTCCAGCCTTTGCAACCCCCTCTTCAATGGGTGTTACTTTGTCTTGCCAATCTTTATCTTTGGCTTGCAAGGCACGCATTTCATCGGTCAAGCCGGCTTCATAAATTTGGTTAGATGTCACTTCTTTTTTGGGCGCTCCACCAATAAATGATTTGAGTTTTCCAAATAATGACGTATCCGCTGCTTGCGCTTCTTGCGCGGCTTTGTTGCTCTGCATCCAAACGTCTTTTAGTCTTTTTATAAATTGCGCGGTTTGCTCGCAGGTTTTGGCGCTAATAACCATGCTGCATCCCGCATGAGCGGCGCACATATCTTGCGCCGCGATGATGTCTGGGTCAGTTGCCGCTTCACACTTAGCAAAAATTGAATTGCTTTGCGCGATGCTATTGGACAGCGATGCAAAACATAGCCACACTGCGATACTGAGTTGTAGAAAAATCGATTTCATACATATCTCCAATCAATTCCAAGAAGACTTCAGTCTATGCGCCAAAGACGCCATACTAAATGTGAATATTCACACCGAACATTTGGATTCTGGATGAATGTTAACTCAACATTTCAAAACTAGGAAGTCATTTTTGTACATCTAGGCGTACATCATGTTAAACTCAAAACATGACAGCCACAGTCCTTCACCGCACGCAAATCTACTTATCCAACACCCAGCAAGCCACGTTGGGTGCAATGGCACGGGCGCAGCGCAGCACGAGCAGTGCGCTGATTCGAGAAGCGATTGATTCATTTATTGCTGTACAACCCACACAACAAAATCGCACACTTAGAATGCGAGCCGCTGGTCAATGGCAACCTGATACCGCCAAATTTAAGCGCGTGACTTTGGCTGAGCTACGCAGCGAGGATCGCTCGTTTTGAAAACACCACTCGTTGATACGGACGTATGGATTGATTTTTTGCGCGGCATTCCAGAATCGGTAAATTTTGTCGATCAACTTCCCGATATTGTTTGTATTAGCGCCATTAGCGTTGCGGAGCTTTATGCTGGTGTTCGCGAAGGCAAAGAGAGCGAAATTTTAGGCGATCTTTTAACGTCACTTAAAGTTATTCCGCTTGATGATGTGGGCGCGGCACATGGCGGTTTGATTCGCCGTGATTTTGGTAAATCGCACGGCGTAGGTTTAAGCGATGCCATGATTGCGGCAACTGCATTGCAGCATGATTGCCAATTATTTACACTGAATGTCAAGCATTACCCTGCGTTGCCAAAAGCGCAGGTGACAAGGCCTTACGTTAAAGCTTCTGCTTAAAACCGCCTATCCAACCAAGCCCTAAGTTCCTCAAACACAGGGCTAGCATCCACTTCATTAAAGATCTCGTGATAAAACGCCTCATAGCAGGTGGATTGCAACATTGACTTTGGCGCAAGCCCAGTAAACATGCGGCTTGCAGCTGCATCGACTAGCTTGTCTTTGCCTGCGTACATCAGCAGTGTGGGTACGCGCCACGCGCTTGCTAGAGCGAGAGTCGCCGCGCCGCTATCCATGATCCATTTACCTAAGCGCGGTGAGATTTTGTTGTGAACGAGTGGGTCGACGAGGTAGGCTTTGACAACCTCGGGATCATGCGAAATCTTGTTGGCATTCAGACCATTGGCGACTGCTAAGTTGGGCGCGATGATGGGCAACACGGCGAGCAGCAATTTGTCTATGGCTTTGAGTTTTGCGCCCAGTGCGGGTGACGACAACACCAGCGCATTGACGGGTCGAATGTTTAGTGACACAAACCGTGCGGCGACTAAGCCGCCCATGCTGTGCCCGAGCAAGATGAGCGGTGTGTCCGTGGACATGTGCTTGCGCGTATCGTCCACCACAAGAGCGAGGTCATCTAGCAAGCGACTCTTAGTTGGCAAGCAACCACGTTTGCCGCTCGATCGCCCGTGACCGTAGTGGTCATAGCTTCGCACCGCAAAGCCCCAGTCGTTTAAATGTTGGATGACGTGACCATATCGCCCCATATGTTCGCCAAGGCCGTGGACTAGGAGCACTTGCCCGCGAAGCCCATGTCCATTGGTTTGCGGGGCATCGGCCATTGCCAGTGTTTCGCCGCTAGTCAGCGTGAGTGTGCGTGTCGTGTTCATAGATAAAATCATAGTACACCTCTGCGTCAATTGCATTTCATTAGCTGATCGGATTTTTATGGCAACTACTCCCGCCCCCTACAAAGTCGCTGGCATCATGGGCTGGCCCGTGGGTCAATCGCGCTCACCACTCATTCACAACTATTGGATTGCTAAGTATGGGCTCGAAGGCGACTACATCCGCTTGCCCGTGAAACCAGATAGTCCGACGGGACTCAAAGACGCGATTGCAGGTATGCGTGCGATGGGCTTTGCAGGTTGCAATCTCACGATGCCGCACAAGACAGCGGCACTACCGTTTGTTGATCATCTCGATCCCATGGCCAAGCGCATGGGCGCGGTCAACACGCTGGTGTTTGCAGAGGATGGTTCGATTAGCGGCTACAACAACGATGGCTTCGGTTATGTCGAGAGCTTGCGCGAAGTGGGCTATACCGACTTCGCCAAAGGTCCGATCACCGTTCTAGGCGCAGGCGGCGCAGCGCGTGCGGTGATGCTGGCACTGGCGGATGCAGGTGCAAAAGAGATTCGGCTTGCCAACCGCACGGACGCAAACGCTGTGGCTACCGCCCAAAAATTTACCGATGAATTTGGTGTACCCGTCCGTGCCGTGCCGTGGGCAGATCGATGCCAAGCCCTTGATGGCTGTGCCTTGCTGGTCAATGCCACAAGTCAAGGTATGTATGGTCAGCCAGCACTCAATCTTGTGCTTGACGCGTTGCCGCTCGCCGCCTTGGTGTCCGACGTGATTTATGTGCCACTAGAAACGCCGCTCTTAGCTGCTGCCAAAGCGCGTGGACATCAAACCACGAATGGCCTTGGCATGTTGCTCAATCAAGCACGACCTGCGTTTAAAGCATGGTTTGGCGTGATGCCTGAAATTACCGACGAGCTGCGTGCGAAAGCACTCGCGACGTTTCAGTGATGCGCTGGCTTGCGGTCCTGCTATGGATTCCCGCCTTCGCGGGAATGACGAGCGTGTTTGCGCAAACTGGCTCGCAGGCCACACTGGCTGTGGCTTCCACGAGTGCCACTTCAAGCCACACGACCTATCCGAATAAGCCTATTCGCTTGATCGTGCCCTTCACCCCAGGCGGCAGCACCGACATCTTGGCGCGTGCCATTGGGCTAGAACTGACGAAGGCGTGGGGTCAGCCCGTGGTGATTGACAACATCGCGGGCGCGGGCGGCAGCATTGGTGCGGACAAGGCCGCCAAGTCTGCGGCGGATGGCTACACGTTGCTCATGGGACATATCGGCACGCTGGCGGTCAATCCATCGCTGTATCCTGATTTGCCCTACCAGCCGCTCAAAGACTTTGCGCCCGTGGCATGGGTGGCGCGCGTGCCCAATGTGCTCGTCGTGCATCCCAGCGTACCCGCCAAGACTCTCAAAGAATTGGTGGCACTTGCCAAAAGCAAACCTGGCTCGCTTAATTACGGCTCGGGCGGCAACGGTAGCGCGGCCAATTTAGCGACTGAGTATTTCAAATTGCAAACAGGCACATCCTTGCTCCACATTCCCTACAAAGGTACGGTGCCTGCCACTACCGATTTAATCGGCGGGCAAATTCAAGTGCTGTTTACGGGTGCGCCTGCGGTGCTGGCGCACATCAAGTCGGGGCAGCTCAGAGCGTTGGCGGTGTCCTCGCCGCAGCGATTGGAGTCGTTGCCCGATGTGCCCACGGTGGCGGAGTCTGGTTACAAAGGCTTTGAGGCCGACCAGTGGTACGGTGTGGTCGCACCGACAGGGACGCCTAAAGAGATCATCGCCAAACTCAATGCGCAAATCAATAAAGCACTCGCCGCACAAGAGCTGAAAACACGTTTGAATAGCGAAGGTGCCATCGCCACGCCGACCACACCCGAAGCATTTGGCGCACTCATCAAATCGGAAATCGCGCGGTGGAAGCCTGTGATTGCAGGCGGACGGATTAAGAGTAATTAGAGCTTGTAAGCCCCATCAGTCAAGCTAATCGCTTGCCCTGTTTTGGCGGATGCTTCAGCCGCTAAGCCAATCAACACAGCCTTCAGACCGTCTTGCAGGCTCACTTCTGGCTTGGTATTTTTATTGCCTGCTTTAAAGCTGCACGCCATATCAAAAAACTTTTGATGTTGATAAAACGTCGAGCCATTGTGGTCACCCGCTGCCAGCAAAGCTTTGTCCACAGGGATGTCCAGCGTTTGTAGCGGCACAGCGGTGATCGTCGGATGATTTGTCCAACCATCCGCGCCTGTTTTGTGGCGCTGGCTCACCGTGAGCTGCGCCACAGGCGCGTCGCCCAGTTCGGCAGGCCAAAAGCGCCCTGGGCCTGGCACTTTGCAATCTAACTTGCCCTTTGGCCCTACCACACAGAGCTCCTCTTGATAGCGCGAGCCTTCGGCGAACATGCATAAATCGAGCAGTGCGCGGCGACCATTGGCAAAGTCCAATACCACATAGGCGTTGTCCAAAATATCTGGTGTTTCGCCTGCGTACCGCTCATCCAAATGATTGTGGTTTTGTCCGCCCGAAGCGTACACGCGAACGGGATCGGCCTGCATCACGTGGCGCATCAAGTCAAAAAAGTGGCAGCATTTTTCGACCAAGGTGCCGCCCGTGTTGCGATTAAATCGATTCCAATCCCCTACTTTGTTCAGGAATGGATAGCGGTGCTCACGAATGCTAAACATCACCGCTTCGCCCGTGTACTCAGCGTGGTGCGCTTCGGTAATTAAGCGCGTAATCGGCGGCATATAGCGGTACTCCATCGCCGTCCAAATGGGCGGCAAAGTGCCAATAGTGGCACTCGTACAAGCCTTATCCAGTATGGCTTGCAGGGCAGTTACACCTGCCAGATCGACGCACGCGGGTTTCTCTAATAGCACGGGTTTTGGGTTCTTGGCAACGATGGCGGCCAGCTGCTCGGCGTGCACATGATTTGGGCTGGTGATGACCCATGCGTCAATGTCTGTGCGAGCTAAGAGCGCACCCAAAGAACTCTCAAACGTCGCACGGGATGCAAAGCTTGCCGCCAATTTTTGCATGGCCGCATCAGGCTCAAAAATCGCCGTTACGACCGCTCCTTCAATCATGGCAAGATTGCGCAAGTGCTCTTGCCCCATCATGCCGCAGCCAATAAATCCGTAATGTAGTTTGCTCGTCATAATGATGCGAATTATGGCATCCATCACTTTATCTAACGTCGTCAAGCGTTATCAAACGGGTAAGCAAATCACGCAGGTGATTCACGGCGTGAGCGCCGACATCAAAGACGGTGAGCTGGTCGTCATCGTTGGCCCATCAGGCTGTGGAAAATCGACGCTGTTGCGCATGGTTGCTGGCTTAGAAGAAGTGACTGAGGGGGACATCAAAATCGGCGTTCGTGTGGTGAACGACCTGGAGCCTGCCGAGCGCGATATTGCGATGGTGTTTCAAAACTATGCGCTCTATCCGCACATGACGGTGGAAGGCAATATGGCGTACGGTCTCAAGATTGCGAAAGTGCCTAAAGACGAGATCAAACGCCGCGTGGATAAAGCCGCTGCGACGCTGGAGCTCTCGCATTTATTGACTCGCAGGCCAGGCCAGCTCTCGGGCGGACAGCGCCAGCGCGTGGCGATGGGGCGTGCCATTGTGCGTGAGCCGCAGGTGTTTTTGTTTGACGAACCACTCTCTAATTTGGATGCCAAGCTGCGCGCACAAACGCGGCTTGAGATTCAAAAGCTACACCGTGAAATTGGCATCACGATGCTATTTGTGACGCACGATCAAGTTGAAGCCATGACGCTGGCCGAGCGAATTTTGATTTTGAATGCAGGTGTGATTGAGCAATTTGATACGCCCGATAACGTCTATAAAAAACCTGCCAGCACCTTTGTGGCTAGCTTCATTGGTTCACCGCCGATGAACTTAATTCCACGTGATAACAAAATTTTAGGTGTGCGACCCGAGCACTTACAAATCACAAAAGAGGTGACAAACGGCAGTTGGTCAGTCAACGTACAAGCCACGGAATTACTGGGCGCAGAGCGATTGATTTACGCCAAGTATGGTGATGCACCGATTGTGATTCGTGTCGATTCGGATGCCATCACTCCAACGATGGGCGAGACTTTGTACGTCACGCCGCGTGCTGATCAATTGCATTGGTTTGATGCCATAACACAAAAGAGGATTGCATGAGTGACATGAAAACAACCGCAAAAAATTGGCCTTACCCACGTTTCATCGCTCACCGAGGCGGTGGCAAACTAGCGCCTGAAAACACGCTCGCGGCCTTCCGCGTCGGCGCATCGTTTGGCTACCGTATGTTTGAGTGCGACATCAAACTCTCTAGCGACAACGTGCCTTTTGTGTTGCACGACGACACGTTGGATAGAACCTCGACGGGACGAGGCGTGGCGGGCAATCTCACTTGGAATGAAATCTCCAGCTTTGATGCAGGCGGTTGGTACAGCCGCGTCTATGCAGGCGAACCCGTCCCGACGATGGACGCTGTGTCGCAGTTTTGTTTGCAGAACCATTACGCCATCAATATCGAACTCAAGCCCACCGAAATGGAAGGTGAGCCCAAAGCCACAGCGGACGCCATGGCGCGTCGCACAGGTGAAGTCATCACCAAACGTGCGCAGTTGTTGTGGAAGGATTCCAATCTCAAGCCGCTCATGAGTTCATTCAAACCCGAGTCGCTGGTTGGCGCTAAAGCCGTTGCACCCGAGTTGCTGCGTGGCCTCTTGCTCGACGAACTTTGGAATGGTTGGTTTGAGTGCGCCATGAATTTGGACTGCGCCATCGTGACCTGCGATCACACGCTTTGGAATGCAGACAACGTGTCAAAAGTGAAAGCGGCTGGAATGCGGCTTGGCAGCTATACGGTGAACGATGTAGTCGAGGCCAAGCGTTTGTTTGATCTGGGCATTGATTGCATTTACACAGATCGACTCGATTTATTTTCGCCAGCCAGTTAGCTTTTTCTGGATTGCAAAAACTGAGATAAGCTGCAAGCCACAACCAGTAAGGCATACGAGAGCATCTTGCCGTCTACGCCAAACAAGATAAGGCCTGCGGTCATGGCGATGGTGCCAACCACGCTATTGATTAGCCAAGTTTGACGAACACTTTTTTTGCCATAACGCCGACCCCAAAGCGCTAAAGCGCCGCCTACAAAAACGGCAGGCAAGGCGAAATTAACGAGGTGAAAGAGGGCGTCTAGGGCAGTCATAGATTCAAATTTTATAATCAAGGTTTATTCTCGCCTTAATGTCTCAACCTCAGCACCTATGGACCCTCGGTCTCAACCACGAAAGTGCGCCGCTCGATTTGCGTGCGCGCTTCGCGTTTGCGTCTGCTGAGCTAGGGGCGACGCTAGCTCAGGTGCAGGTCGCCGCGCCCGATTTGCCCGAAGTAGCACTGCTATCCACCTGCAATCGCACCGAGCTGTATGGGCTGGGAAGCCAAGACCAGCAAGGCTTGGCGCTAGAGTGGTTAGCCAAAACGGGTGCGATTACGCCCCTTGAATTGAAGCAGCATTTGTATATCCACACCGATCAAGCGGCGGCGCGTCATGCGCTGCGGGTGGCGTCGGGACTCGACTCGATGGTGCTGGGCGAGCCGCAAATTTTGGGACAAGTTAAAGAAGCCGTTCGCGCTGCCAGCGATGCGGGAACGCTGGGCACAACGCTGCATCAACTGTTTCAGCGGGCGTTTTCGGTTGCCAAAGACGTTCGAACTCATACGGATGTGGGCAGCCACTCCATCAGCATGGCGGCGGCAGCAACCCGGCTTGCGGCTTCAGTTTTTGAAGACTGGCAGCACACACGGGTGCTCTTGGTTGGCGCTGGTGAAATGATTGAACTGTGCGCTGCGCACTTTGCTGCTAAAAATCCTAAGCGCATGGCGGTAGCCAATCGAACAATGGCTCGTGGAGCCACGCTGGCTGCTCGTTTCAGCACGCCAGCACTGACTATCGAGACATTCGCCTTGGCCGAGTTGCCCACAATCCTCCACGAGTTCGATGTGGTGGTTAGCTCCACCGCGAGCACGTTGCCCATCATTGGGCTTGGCGCGGTTCAGCACGCCATCAAACTGCGTAAACATCGGCCCATGGTGATGGTCGATTTGGCGGTACCGCGTGATATTGAGTTTGAAGTTAAAGCACTCGGCGATGTGTACCTCTACACCGTGGATGATTTATCAAGCGTGGTGCAAACCAACCTTGCCAACCGCGCGGCGGCCGTGGGCGCAGCCGAACGATTAGTCGATGCAGGCGTGGCGGAATTTGTGCAGTGGCAAACAACACGCGCGACAACCGTGCCAAAAATTCAAGCGCTGAACGAGCAAGCCGCCGCGTGGCAAGAGCAAGAGATTGAGCGCATTAAAAAACAATTTTTTAAAAATGCGGATCTCTCCGAGGCCAATGTCGATGCGGCTTTGCAGGCATTGTCGCGCAATATCACGAATAAATTTTTACACCAAGCCTACAAGCACATTGCGGAAAAATCGGTATGAAAGAATTTTTGCGCAAGCAACTCATCAAGTTCGATGAGCGACTCCACGATTTAGAAAGCTTGCTCAGCAGCCCCGACATCATGGCGGATCAAACCGCGTATCGCAAGCTCAGCAAGGAACACGCCGAAGTCACCCCTGCCGCAGGCCGCTACCAGCGGTACTTGCAGCGCGAGCGAGACCTAGAGTCCGCTCGAGAGATGGCGCGTGAAATGGCCAGCGATCCCGAGATGGCGGCGATGGCTTTCGAAGAAATCCAAAGCGCAGAGACGGAGCTGCTCGTCTTGGAAGAGGAACTCCAGCGCCTCTTGCTACCCAAAGACGAAGACGATGGCCGCAATGCTTTTATCGAAATCCGCGCAGGTACGGGCGGCGACGAGTCCGCACTGTTTGCGGCCGATTTGCTGCGCATGTACACGCGTTACTTCGACTCGCAAGGCTGGAAGACCGAGATCATGAGCGAGAACGCGTCTGAGCTGGGCGGCTACAAAGAAGTCGTCGTCCGCGTGGAGGGTGACTCTGTGTATGGCAAACTCAAGTTCGAGTCAGGCGGTCACCGCGTGCAGCGCGTCCCGACCACCGAAACGCAAGGCCGCATCCACACCAGCGCGTGCACGGTCGCGGTGCTGGCCGAGCCCGACGAGACGGTGGCAATCACCATCAATCCAAGCGATTTACGCATCGACACCTACCGCGCTAGCGGAGCGGGTGGCCAGCACATTAACAAAACCGACTCCGCTGTGCGCATTACGCATCTGCCCACGGGCATCGTGGCCGAGTGCCAAGACGGCCGCAGCCAGCACGGTAACAAAGCGCAAGCGATGAAAGTGCTCAACGCCCGTATCCAAGAAAAAGACAGAAGCGAGCGCGCCGCCAAAGACGCTGCCGTGCGTAAAGGCCTGATCGGCAGCGGCGACCGCAGCGACCGCATCCGCACCTACAACTTTCCGCAAGGGCGGCTGACCGATCACCGCATCAACCTCACGCTCTACAAATTGCTCTACATCATGGAGGGTGATTTGGGCGACGTGATTACCGCCTTGCAACACGCACGAGAAGCGGAGTTAATGGCCGAGTTGGAGATTGGGAATTGAAGGTAAACTCATGTGCACCATATTTGAATGGAGCTTGCTATGCTGACCGTTAAAACAATTGAACAAGCCATCGAGCAATTGCCTGCGCCTGATCTCAAGCAACTGCGTGAGTGGTTTGCTGAATTTAGCGAGCGCACATGGGACAAGCAAATTGAGTCCGATGCGGCGGCTGGCAAGTTAGACTTTTTAGCCGCCGAAGCCATGGCGGACTACCAACGCGGCGCGGTTCGCGCTTTGTGATTCACAACACGACGCCAAGATTTTGGCAATGCTTAGCTGGCTTACCAACGCATGTACAGAGCCAAGCACGCATCAGGTTTGATCTACTCCAAGCCAATCCTGCGCATCTCTCTATCCAACTTAAACCCGTTAAAAATGGTGCGTACTTTAGCGCCCGAGCAAGTCTTGGTTGCCGCGCTTTAGGGATGCCGGTGCCAACAGGCATTTTGTGGTTTTGGATTGGCTCGCATTCCGATTACGATAAATTGTTGGGCTGATGAAGCTTATAAAAAATGCCCTGCAAGCCACGCTAGATAAGGGCTTGGATCGACTAGACGCGCAAATGTTGTTACTGCACGCGCTCGGTCAACCAACTAACAACCGCGCATGGCTCATGTCGCACGACACCGACGAACTGACGCTCGCACAGCAACAAACTTTTAAGAGCTTTATCCAGCGACGCATAGATGGCGAACCTGTGGCGTACATCACGGGCAGCAAAGAATTTTTTGGTTTGAACTTGGCGGTGAACGCAGATGTGCTCGTTCCACGCCCTGATACGGAATGCCTTGTAGAGTGGGCGTTGGAAGTCATCCCGACAGCGCAAGCCGTAACTGTGCTTGATCTTGGTACAGGCAGCGGCGCCATTGGACTGGCGATCAAGCACGGCCGCCCGCAGGCAGAAGTTACTTTAGTCGATGCCTCGCAAGCCGCATTAGATATGGCTTGTAGCAATGCTGCTTTGCTAGGCCTTGCTGTGCATGGCTTGCAGAGTAATTGGTTTGAAAATTTGCCAAGCGAGCAACGCTACGATCTGATTGTTAGCAACCCGCCCTACATTGCCGATGGCGACGCGCATCTCGCAAAACTTAAACACGAGCCGCTGATGGCGCTCACGTCAGGCGCTGACGGACTAGACGCGATTCGCCGCATCGTGCAAGACGCGCCGCGTTTTCTCAAGCGCAGCGGTTGGCTCTTGCTAGAGCACGGCTACGACCAAGCAGCGGCAGTGCGTGAGTTGCTGCTGGCACAAGGGTTTGAGCAAGTGAATAGTCATCTTGATTTGAATGGCATTGAGCGCTGCTCGGGTGGGAGTTTTATAGGGAGAAAGGCATGACCACGACCAATAACTATCCTGACGGAAAAATGCGCTGCCGCTGGTGCGCCATTGCGCCCGAGTTTTTGGCATATCACGACAGCGAGTGGGGCTTTCCCGTTGCCGATGAATTTAGGCTTTTTGAAAAGCTGTGCTTAGAGAGCTTTCAGTCGGGGCTGAGCTGGCGGACGATCTTGAACAAACGTGAAAATTTCCGCAAAGCGTTTCATCATTTTGACTACAACAAAGTCGCCAAATTCACCGCAAAAGATGTCGAGCGCTTGCTGCAAGACGCGGGCATTGTCCGGCACAGAGGCAAGATAGAAGCCGTCATTAACAACGCCAAATGCGCGGTAGAAATGGTGAAACAAGAGGGCTCGCTGGCGACTTATTTGTGGGGCTTCGAGCCTAAATCCGATGAGTTACTCAAACCGCAAAGTGCGTCCACATCAAACCAGTCGATTGCGCTGTCGAAAGCGCTCAAAAAACTAGGCTGGAAATTCGTTGGCCCCACCACCGTCTTTGCGTTTATGCAAGCTATGGGGCTCATCAATGACCATGCCGAGGATTGCGTCATACGTGGCAAGGTGGCCAGCGCTAGAAAAAAGTTTCAAGTGCCAGCTTAGGGCGTGTGAGTGATAGGATGCCGCCATGAATGCGCTCGAACTCAAAATCCCACCGCCACTGGTTTTACTGATTTTTGCAATCGCGATGTGGTTTGCAGCGCCGCTGACCGAGCCTCTGAATGTGTCATTTGGTCTGCGCCTCGGCTTTGCATTAGTGCTGGCGGTGATTGGCGAGGGCATTAGTGCGGCGGGGATGATTCGATTTCGCCGTGCCAAGACCACGATCAATCCAATGAAAGCTGGAAATGCGTCATCGTTAGTGACAGGCGGCGTGTACCGCTTCACACGCAATCCCATGTATCTTGGGATGGTGATCGTGCTGATAGGTTGGGCAATATTTTTATCGAGTCCTATTACCGTGTTATTTGTGCCACTGTTCGCGCTTTACATCTATCGATTTCAAATCACGCCAGAAGAGCGTGTACTGACTTCTATTTTTGGCGACGAGTATGCGGACTATAAAAACAAAGTGCGACGTTGGGTTTGAGGGAGTGGCTGTCGTGCAATATAAAAACGTCAGGCTTTGCTTCAATGCTCAAGTTGTTTTTTTGGTCATTAAAAATAATAAGACAGTCAAGCCATGAAAAATCTGGATGTACCCCTTAGGGCGATTGATAAATTACGAAATAGCGCGATGTCAATGGAGGTTAGTACGCCGAACGATGACAGCCCAATAAGCGAGATGATTCCCAATGGAGATAGGTTATTGGTTGTTAAAGGTAAAGGGATTTATGCGGTCAAACTTGCCGATCAAGTAGACCCAGAGCGAACTAATATTGCCGTGCCAAATACTATTCAACAAGTCATTGCTTATGGGGCAGATGATCCTTGGATAGGCGCAGTGGTTTTAACTGCACATCACTTGTTCCAAAGCTCTTGCTCCCTGCCCACAATAGACGGGGCAAGGGCGTTCGCTTTAGTGCTCAAAATTGCCGAAGATATTGCAGGTGCTCATAAGTTAGAGGAGAGCTATCGCAACGCAGAAGCTGAAGCGAACGAAAAATTAGATCTCAAAATTCAGAAAGATCGCTCTCTTTTAGTTCCAGCAATTGGCAATGTTGAATCAAGGTGCAATGAATTCTTGCAACGAGCAGATCATGCGCTGCAAGAATTATTCAAGCTTGTCCGAATGTTCTACTCAGACGTTCATTCTGGTGGATGGGAAAGTTTAAAGAAAAAAATTGATAACCAACCTCAAGACGGGGATAATTTTTCACAATTCTTGGCGAACACATTACCTTTTCTGCAACTCATTCGTAATGTGCGAAATTGTGCAGAGCATCCAATGCCAGCGCAAAAATTGATAGCGTCCGACTTCAGTCTAAATTCGTACAACGTTCTAAGTCCTCCTACTCTCGAGATCATTCATCCTCGTTTGCCCAAGAGCAAGGTTTTTGTGAATGTGTTTTTTAAAGAAACTCTTCAAAATTTAGTGAGTACTGTGGAGTTAATGATGGTCTTCCTTTGCGCACGGCATGTAAAGTCAGTAGCAGGTTTGGCTGTTCAAGTGATCGAAATGCCACAAGACCGTCGAAGATCCACACACGTCAGATATGGGTATGGCGCACTCTTAGGCGATCAGCTTGTCCCAATTGGATAGTTCAAATGGGTCAACGATCTGCAATTTAGTATTGTTAGATAGACACCCCAACTAAAATAGCTTTATCGCAATTAGAAGTCATTTGAAGGACACACATCATGGACGCAACCCAACAACGCATTGACAGCCTCGTTAAAGGCAACGACATCACGCTCTTTATGAAGGGCACGGCTAGCTTTCCGCAGTGCGGCTTTTCTGGGCGTGCGATTCAGATTTTGAAGGCTTGCGGCGTGGACACTAAAACCATTCAAACCGTCAACGTGCTGGAAGATCAAGAAGTGCGCCAAGGCATCAAGGAATATAGCAACTGGCCAACAATTCCGCAGCTCTACGTCAAAGGTGAGTTCATTGGCGGCTCGGACATCATGATGGAGATGTATGAGAGCGGCGAACTTGAGACGGTGATTAAGGGCTAGACCTTCTCGTTAGTCTTCGTTGGAATACCTCATCGTCTTTTTGGTTGGTGTGGGCGCGGGGACACTGGGCGGCATCATTGGGACGGGTTCGTCACTGATTTTGATGCCGATATTGGTAATATTTTTTGGTGCGCAGCATGCCGTTCCCATCATGGCGATTGGCGCAATCATGGGCAACTTTGGCAGAGTTTTGACGTGGCGCAAAGAAGTCAATTGGCGCGCTTGCGCTGCGTATGGCGCCACTGCCGTGCCAGGCGCCATCCTTGGTGTGCACACCCTTTTAGCGTTGTCCCAGCACGCCATTGAGTTGGCGCTTGGTCTCTTCTTCATCAGCATGATCCCTGTTCGGCGCTGGATCGCTAATCGTAGGTTTCAATTCTCTGCCACTCACTTGGCATTGGTTGGCGGTCCCGTTGGATTTTTGACGGGGATCATGGTCTCCACGGGTCCTATCACGGTGCCGATTTTTACTTTGTATGGCTTAGAGCGAGGTGCGTTTTTAGGCACCGAGGCCGCCGCGTCCATGCTCGTTTATGTCGCGAAGGTGGTGACCTTCAAAGGGCTGGACGCTTTGCCGATGCGTGTTGTTTGGCAAGGGCTGATTGTGGGTATGTCTCTCATGCTGGGCTCATTTTTTGCGAGACCCATTGTGCTCAAGATACCGCCTAAAAAATTTAAATGGATGGTGGATGGCTTGATGCTGCTCTCAGGCCTATCGCTACTTTGGGCAGCGACTCGCTAACCCAATTTACCAAGCTTTTGGTAATTCCGCAAAACCTGCGGGTGCATCTAGAGCATTTTCAAATGTGACGTACTCCCACGAGCTTGGCGCATCCAGCAGCGCTCTGAGCAAGTCATTATTCATGGCGTGACCTGAGCGAAACGCGCTGTAAGCCGCTAGTAGCGGGCTTCCCAGCACATACAGGTCGCCCATGGCGTCTAAGATTTTGTGTTTAACGAACTCGTCGTCGTAACGTAAACCTTCGATGTTCAAAATCTTGTCACTGTCCATCACAATGGCGTTATCTAAGCCACCGCCTAGCGCAAGGCCATTGTTTCTGAGCATCTCCACGTCTTTGGTAAAACCAAAGGTGCGCGCACGTGCAATGTCTCTCGCATAGCGTCCGCTGCCATAGTCAAACGTAACGGCTTGGCCTGTGCCATCGACGGCAGGGTGGTCAAAATCAATTTCAAATTTGAGTGTGTAGCCGTGATGTGGCGTGAGTCTTGCCCATTTCAAATTTTTACCTTCGCCGTGCCTGACCTCAATGGGCGAAGTGATACGCACAAACTTGCGCGGCGCATCTTGCTCGGCAATGCCTGCGCTTTGTAGCAGGAACACAAAGCTGGCTGCAGAGCCATCCAAAATCGGCACTTCTTCTGCCGTAATGTCCACCATCATGTTGTCGATGCCAAGGCCTGCCGCAGCCGACATCAAGTGCTCAATGGTTTGCACCTTGGCGTTGCTACTGGAGATGGTAGAGGCCATGCGCGTGTCGCTCACCATGTTCGCTCGCACAGGAATATCGACCGCATTTGCAATATCCACACGCCTAAATACGATGCCTGTATTGACGGGTGCAGGCGAGAGCGTAATCTCGACCCGCTCGCCACTATGCAGGCCAACGCCTGTGGCTTGGGTGGATGATTGAAGCGTTCGTTGAGCGAGCATCTGACTATTTTATTTAGTCTGCCTGCTTGCGCAAAAACGCTGGAATCTCTAGGTCATCCATGCCGCCAGACGACAGGGCGCTGACCTTGTCAGCCGCTTGGGTGCGATTGCGATAAATAGCAGGAATATCGGATGCGCCATACGCATTGCCCATGATGGCCGGTGCGGCTGTAGGGACGATGGTTGGTGCGTAACCCGCGTAAGTACTCGGCGCACTTGGCGTGCTGGGCGCAAAGGCGTGGATGCCGCCAGAGCTCAGTCCCATAGCACCTGCACCCGCGCCTGCAATCGCTGTTTCCAAAATAGGCACGTTATCGGTACCCGTGCGCAGCACTTGAAGCTGCGGCTTACCTTGCGAGCCACCTTTGCGCTGCAAGCCTGTGGCGACTACGGTGACGCGGATATGACCATTCAAATCATCGTCGCTGGCCGTGCCGTAAATCACGTGCGCATCAGGTGCAGCGTAAGCGCGGATGGTATTCATGGCGAGGCGCGACTCGGAGAGTTTGAGTGATCCCTTGGCTGCGGTAATCAGCACCAAGATACCTTTTGCGCCCGACAGATCGACGCCCTCTAACAGCGGGCACGCAATGGCTTCTTCTGCCGCGCGGCGAGCGCGGTCATCGCCTTCGGCTTGACCCGTGCCCATCATGGCTTTGCCCGTTTCGCCCATCACCGTGCGCACGTCTTCAAAGTCAGCGTTGACGTTGCCCGGCACGTTGATGATTTCGGCAATGCCGCCCACTGCATTTTTTAGCACATCGTTGGCATAAGAAAACGCTTCATCTTCACTGATCTCCTCGCCTAAAACTTCCAGCAGCTTTTCATTCAAAACGACGATGAGCGAATCAACATTGGCTTCCAATTCCACCAAGCCCGCTTCGGCGTTACCCATGCGGCGACCACCTTCAAAATCAAATGGCTTGGTCACCACGCCTACCGTCAAGATGCCCATCTCACGGGCAATGCGAGCCACCACGGGCGCTGCGCCTGTGCCCGTGCCGCCGCCCATGCCAGCAGTAATGAACAGCATGTGCGCGCCTTCAATGGCGGCGCGAATATCCTCTTCAGCCATGATCGCGGCTTCGCGCCCTTTTTCAGGCTTGCTACCTGCCCCGAGGCCTGTGAGTCCGAGCTGAATCACTTTGTGCGCTGCGCTACGCGACAGAGCCTGCGCATCGGTATTGGCGCAGATGAACTCCACGCCTTGCACTTGACGTTCAATCATGTGCTGAACAGCGTTGCCGCCGCCGCCGCCGATGCCGATGACTTTGATCTGGGTTCCCAGATTGAAGTTGTCGTCAATCATTTCTATATCGAGATGAGTCATGGTTGTCATGGTGAGCTCCTTTAGGTTTAAGTGAAAAATGAAAATTAGAAATTGCTAACAAAAAAATCTTTGAATCGGCCGTACATATTTTTGACAGTGCCTGTCTGCTGCGAAGCCTTGTATCCACGGGCTCTGGCGAGGCGTGCCTCTTCCAAAAGCCCCATCACGGTGGCCGCACGTTCTTGCGAGACGATGTCGGCAAGTGAGCTGTTGTAACGCGGTGTTGCGCGGCGCACGGGCTTTAAAAAGATGTCTTCGCCAAGCTCGACCATGCCAGGCATGACGCACGAACCACCCGTCAGCACAATGCCCGAGGACAGCACTTCACCGTAGCCCGAGTCCCGAATGGCTTGCTGCACTAGCG
This sequence comes from Comamonadaceae bacterium, assembly GCA_947450645.1. Classification (GTDB taxonomy): domain Bacteria; phylum Pseudomonadota; class Gammaproteobacteria; order Burkholderiales; family Burkholderiaceae_C; genus JASGCK01. Next base: position 50,749 of record CANFWH010000007.1, read on the forward strand.
TATAAATTTCTTCGACGCGCGGCTCAATCACACCCGCGAGCGCCTGACGCGACAGCATGCGCGGGCCACGATCACCAAGGCCTGGTACTTCTACTTGTGCGCTTGGGTCAGCCAGCAACTGTTTGGCGTAGCCGCTCTCTAGCTTGATGTCTTCTGCATCCTTGGTTGGTGTGCGCAGCGCCATCGCAATGTCGCTGGTAATGAGTTCACCTGCAATGGGGATGACGGCGGTGTGACGCAGCGCCCCGCCTGTGTAGATCGTGACGTCGGTGGTCCCTGCGCCAATGTCCACCATCGCCACGCCCAGTTCACGCTCATCGTCGGTGAGCGTCGCAAGGCTAGAGGCCACGGGGTTCAGCATCAAATGCTCGACTTCCAAACCGCAGCGGCGCACACACTTAATGATGTTCTCGGCCGCGCTTTGCGCACCCGTCACGATGTGGATGTTGGCCTCTAAGCGGATGCCACTCATACCAATCGGTTCGCGCACATCTTGCCCGTCGATGATGAACTCTTGTGCTTCAACGAGTAGCAAACGTTGGTCACTTGGGATGTTGATGGCGCGAGCGGTTTCCATGACGCGAGCCACATCGAGCGGCGTGACTTCTTTGTCTTTCACCGCAACCATGCCCTTGCTGTTCACGCCGCGAATGTGGCTACCCGTAATGCCCGTGTAGACGCGAGAAATTTTGCAGTCCGCCATAAATTCGGCTTCGCGCAGCGCTTGGCTAATGCTCTGCACCGTCGCGTCAATGTTGACCACCACGCCGCGCTTCATACCCTGCGTGGGCGCAAAGCCAATGCCCGCCAGCACCAGTTCGCCCGTGGCTGTGATTTCGGCCACAGCCACCATCACCTTGCTGGTGCCGATGTCTAGGCCAATCACTAAATCTTTGTATTCTTTTGCCATTGTGTTTCCTTATTTTTCTTGTCTGGTGGTGACGCCTGCCAGCCGCAAGGCAAAGCCATCGGGGTAGCGCAAATCGAGGCTTTGAATTGCATGTGCGTTGTACTTTTGCGTGATTTGCGGCAGTGCTTGAAGCCAGCGCTCGGTCCGCTGCATGACTTCAGTTTGACTGCCTGTGCCTAGTTCTAGTACGGCATCGTTTGATAGCTTGGCATGCCACAATCCTTGCTGGGTATGGCTTAGCTCGGTGATGGTTTGATCAGGTAGGCTGGCTTGCAAACGAGTTTGTAAGCTCGTGTAGAGCGCCAGCACTTCGCCTGCATCAACATCTGCTCCCGTGAGCATGGGCAAATCGTCCGTCTCCATTTGTCCACCCGATGCTTCAAAAATTTCGCCTTGTGCGTTGACCAAGCGTTCAATGTCCGCGTCACTCGTTTGCTCGCCCCAACGTGCTACGGGAACATGCGCTGTGAGCGTGACGGCTAGACTATTTGGAAATACGCGCTGCACCGTGGCTGAGCGAATCCAAGGCAGCGCTTCAAAACGCTCTCGTGCCGTGCGTAAATTGAGGTTGAAATAATTACCCGTGAGGGCGGGTAGCACATTGGCGCGCAAGGTTAGCGCGTTATGAAACTGCGTGTCATAGGCTGTCCGACCTGCCACCGTCATTCGTGTAATCGAAAACCAAGGCATTAGCATCAATGCCCGCAAAGCCACAACCAGCAAGGCCGTTAGCAGTAACAGTCCCAGCGCCAACGTTCCGCGGCGCAGCCACACGATCTCACGCGGCAGCTCCATAGCTTGCTGGCTGCTTGGGATGTAGGGTTGGCGAATGTGGATCATGTGTGCGCCACCTTGGCATGGTCAAGTCTTGCGCTTTGCAAAATGCGCAGGCACAGTTGCTCAAATGACAGACCCATCGCTTTGGCTGCCATTGGCACCAGTGAATGGCTTGTCATGCCTGGGCTGGTGTTGATTTCCAGCAAGTAGGGCTTGCGTGTTTTGGCGTCAATCATGACGTCCGCACGTGCCCAACCACGGCAATCAATCGCTGCAAAGGCACGTAGTACAAGGCTTTGAATGGCTGCCTCTTCAGTCTGCGGCAGACCGCTTGGCACGTGGTATTTCACGGCATCGGTGTAGTATTTGTTTTGGAAGTCGTAATCACCGTCTGGTGCCGCAATGCGGATGAGCGGCAGCGCCGTTGGTCTGCCGTCCATCTCCAGTACCGCGCAAGTGACCTCGTCGCCTTCAATCCAAGCTTCGCAAAGTGCTTGCCCGTCAAGCGTTGATGCTGCCGCAAAAGCCGCGTCGCAATGCGCCGCATCGCTGACTTTGGTAAGACCCAGACTTGAGCCCTCAAGCGCAGGTTTCACAATCATCTTGTGACCACTTTGCTTAAACAGCGCAAATGCTGCCAGCACCTCAGACGGCTGCGAAGCCAAGCGCCATAAGGGCGTGGCTAGACCTGCTGCTTCCCAAATGCGTTTCGTCATGCGCTTGTCAATCGCAATTGCGGAGGCCATCACGCCAGGCCCCGTGTACGGGATGCCGAGCAATTCCAATGCGCCTTGCACCGTGCCGTCTTCGCCAAAGCGACCATGCAGGGCAATGTGCGCGGCAGTAAAACCCTCGCGTTTTAAGTCGCCCATGTCACGCACGGCAGGATCAAATGCAAACGCATTCACGCCCTGCGATTGCAAGGCTTTGAGTACCGCTGTGCCCGACATCAGCGAGATTTCGCGCTCGGCGGATGCGCCGCCAAATAACACGGCGACTTTATTTAATAACTCGTTCATTTCAATATCTCCGCGCAGACTGCGCCAATGGATCCCGCGCCCATGCACAGCACCACGTCGCCGTCTTTGGCGAAGCTCTTAATTGCCTGCGCCATCTCATTAATCTTGGGTACAAAAACGGCTTGCAGGCCATATCCCGCCTGGCCTGCACGAGTGCCGTTTGTCGCCACACGCAGTGCGTGCATCAAGGCTCGGCCATCGGCTGCCGCGATAGGCGCTTCCCCTGCGGCATACACTTCGGCGAGCAATACAGCATCGACTGTCGTCATCACGCGCACAAAATCTTCAAAGCAATCTCGCGTGCGCGTGTAGCGATGCGGCTGGAAAGCCAGCACTAATCTTCGCCCAGCAAATGCCCCACGAGCCGCAGCCAGCGTGGCTTCCATCTCGACGGGGTGATGGCCATAGTCGTCAATCAAGGTGGCGTGTCCGTCGTCTAATGTTTTGAAATCGCCCCAGCGTTGGAAGCGCCGTCCCACGCCCGCAAACTTGGCAAGTGCTGATTGGATCGCGGCGTCGGGCACATTCAGCTCCACCGCAACGGCAATAGCAGCCAGCGCGTTACGCACGTTGTGCTCGCCAGGCGTGTTGAGGGTGATGGGCAAGTCGGGCAACTCCACACCGTTTTTGCGCTCGCACACAAAGTGCATTTGCCCGTTATCGGCGCGTACATTGATAGCTCTTATTTGTGCGCCTTCGTTTAATCCGTAAGACGTAATCGGCCGCTGTACCTTATCCAGTATGGCCTGCACGCCTTTATCGTCCGTGCACAGCACCGCTGCGCCGTAAAACGGCATCTTGTGCAGGAAGTCAATAAACGCTTGATGCAGCTTGCCTAAATCGTGTCCGTAGGTCTCCATGTGGTCGGCATCGATATTGGTGACGACGGCAAGGATTGGCAAGAGATTCAAGAAGGAGGCATCAGACTCGTCGGCCTCGACGACGATGTAGTCACCCGATCCCAGCTTGGCATTTGTGCCCGCGCTGTTGAGTCGGCCACCAATCACATAAGTGGGATCAAGCCCTGCTTCCGCCAAGATGCTGGCAATGAGTGAGGTGGTCGTTGTCTTGCCATGCGTACCTGCGACGGCGACGCCTTGCTTCATGCGCATTAACTCAGCCAGCATCACGGCGCGTGGCACGATGGGAGTGTGTTTGGCACGCGCTGCGATGACTTCTACGTTATCCGCTTGCACGGCAGTGGACGTGACGATGCAGTCTGCGCCAACAATATTTTTGGGCGCGTGACCATGCGCCACCTTTGCGCCAAGGCTTATTAGCCGTGCTGTGGCAGCGTTTTGTCCTGCATCGCTGCCGCTAATTAAGTAGCCCTGATTCAGCAGCACTTCGGCAATGCCGCACATGCCTGTGCCGCCTATGCCAATGAAGTGAATATGTTTGATAGCGTGTTTCATAAAGTGAGGTCCTCGCACGCTTGCACCATGACGTTTGTCGCGCCCGTGCGTGCCATGGTTTGTGCGGTTTTGGCTTTCGCCAGCAGCTCTTCGCGGCTCAAGGTTTGCAAAAAATCGGCCAGCATTTGTGGATTCAAATCCGCTTGCTGCTCAATCCAAGCAGCGCCTGCATCTACCAGATATTTCGCATTCGTGGTTTGGTGGTCGTCCACTGCAAATGGAAAAGGTACGAAGAGCGCTGCTGTGCCCACTGCAGCAAGCTCTGTCACGGTCGATGCGCCGCTGCGTGCAATCACGATATCGGCGTTCGCATAGGCATTTGCCGTGTCGTCAATGAAAGCCGTGCAACTGGCAGCCACGTTGGCCAACAAGTAGTTGTTTTGCAATTCATCTAACTGCGCAAGCCCGCTTTGATGAATCACCTGCGGCCTTTGAGCTACTGGAATCAGCGCCAGTGCCTTGGGCACTAAATTGTTTAAGCCCTTTGCACCGAGGCTTCCGCCCACCACGAGCAATTGCAAAACGCCCGAGCGATTGGTGAAACGGTCATCTGGCGAAGCCATACGGGTAAAGGCTTTGCGTAGAGGATTGCCGATAAATGCTGCGCTACTTGATTCAGCCGTGAGCACATTTGGAAAGGCTGTGTACACACGGCTTGCCACACGTGCCAGCACTTTGTTGGCGAGGCCTGCGACCGAATTTTGCTCGTGCAACACTAGCGGAATTTTGAGTAGTCGCGCCACGAGTCCTGCAGGAAAGCTGATGTAGCCGCCCATGCCAATCACCACATTGGGCGCTACGCGCTTCAGCACTTTGCGACTTTGAAGCAACGCTTTCAAAAGTTTGATGGGCAACAGTAGTTGGGTGATGAGTCCTTTGCCGCGCAGACCGCCAAACTCAATGGATTCAAACGGGATGCCGTAACCCTTGTTCGCTTCGGCAGGCACGATGCGGGACTCCATGCTTGGCGAGCTAGACGTCCCCTTGCTTCCCAGCCACACGACGCGCCAGCCCTTATCCATCAAGGCTTGTGCGACAGCCAGCCCTGGGAAGATGTGTCCGCCTGTGCCGCCTGCCATCATGAGCGCCGTCTTTTGTTGGGTTGTCATATGGACCTCCCGCTCTTCATCTGATGGTTCTCTTTATCCACGCGCAGCACGATAGCAATAGAGATGAGATTGAGCAAAATCGCGGAACCGCCATAGCTCATCAGCGGCAGTGTGAGTCCCTTGGTCGGCAGCGCTCCGAGGTTGACGCCCACATTGATGAACATTTGAAAGCCCATCCAAATTGCCACGCCCTGCGCCACAAGTCCTGCAAATACGCGATCCATGGCGATGGCTTGGCGACCAATGAAGATCATTTTTTTGACCATCCAAAAGAAGAGCACCAGCACGGTAAGCACACCGACCAGTCCAAACTCTTCGCCAATCACCGCCAGCATAAAGTCAGTATGTGCTTCGGGCAGCCAATGCATTTTTTCGACACTACCGCCTAAGCCCACGCCAAAAATTTCACCGCGTCCGAGGGCAATCAGTGAGTGCGAGAGTTGATAGCCTTTGCCCAGCGCATGGACTTCTGTCCATGGATCAAGATAGGCAAAAATGCGCTCGCGCCGCCAAGGGGAAAAGCCCACCATGCAAGCAAACGCGATGACCAAAATAAGGGCAATCAAAAAGAACATGCGGGCGTTGACACCGCCCAAAAACAAAATACCCATGGCGATGACGGCGATCACCATAAATGCGCCCATGTCGGGCTCTGCCAGTAACAGCACGCCCGTCAGCGCCACTGCCGAGGCCATAGGCCACACGGCTTTGATGAAGTTTTCTCGCAGCGCCATTTTGCGCACCATGTAGTTAGACGCATAAAGCAGCACGGCAAACTTGGCAAATTCGGAGGGTTGAAAATTCATAAAACCAAGGCCTATCCAACGCCTTGCCCCATTTACGCCTTTGCCCACATGCGGAATTAAAACCAAGAACAACAGCACCAGCGCAACAATAAAAATGGTAGGGGCTGCACGCTCCCACATGGCCATCGGGATTTGGTAGGCAATACCTGCGGCAATGATGGCAATGCCAAGTGAGAGGATGTGACGATTCAAAAAATACAGATGCGTGTACTTGGCAAATTTAGGGTTGTCGGGCATACCAATCGTGGTGGAGTACACCATCACCAGCCCCCAAAGTAGCAACGTGCCCATCAACCACAGCACAGTGGTGTCCACGCTTTCGGTTTGTATGGTGCGACTCATAGTGCTTCCACGGCGTGCATAAACACCTGGGCGCGGTGTTTGTAATCTTGAAACATATCGAGTGATGCGCAGGCGGGCGAGAGCAGCACGATGTCGCCACTTTTTGCTATTGTCGCGCACAACGCCACAGCCTCTTGCAGGGAATCGACTCTGCGCAAAGCCAAGCTGGATGTGGCTTGCAGAGCATCTAAGGCCACCGCAATCTTGTCTGCGTCTTTGCCAATGAGCACGGCTGTGTGAACATATTTTTCAATGGGAGCGATGAGTGGCGCAAAGTCTTGGCCTTTGCCATCGCCACCCAAAATGACAATTATTTTTTTGCTACCAATGTCGCTAGCTTTGTCCGCCCCAAGACTGGTGAGCGCTGCCACGGTTGCGCCTACGTTTGTGCCTTTGCTGTCGTCGATGTATTCAACTTCGTTGTGAATGGCAATTGATTCCATGCGGTGCGGCTCACCACGGTACTCGCGCAGGCCATATAGCATGGGGGCTAGCGGGCAGTCCGCTTGTGCAGCCAATGCCAAAGCAGCTAGGGCGTTGGTCGCGTTATGTGCGCCCCGAATCCGCAGTGCGTCAGCTGGCATGAGGCGCTGAATCACAAACGGCACGGGCGGCGCGGTCATGCCTTTGCGCAGGCGAGCGGGGGGGTTATCAGACTCAGGCACGGCGCGCACCAACCAGTTCATGCCGCCGACCGATTCGATGCCGTACTCGTTCGAGCGAGTGGGCAAGCTGCTTGTCACGTGAATTTGCGTTTGTGCTTTCAGACTTTTGCCCGAGGCGTGTCCGTAAACGTTTTCTTTGGCAGCCGTATAGGCGTCCATTGAGCCGTGCCAATCCAAGTGGTCTTGCGTGACGTTGAGCACGGTTGCTGCGCTGGGTTCAAAGTCATCCACGCCGTCGAGTTGAAAACTAGATAACTCCAGCACCCACACTTGTGGGAGATCGTCGAAATGCGCAGTCAAGGTATCTAAAAGTGCAGGGCCGATATTGCCTGCAACGGCAACAGTTTTACCCGCACGCTCCACCAATTGCCCTGCGAGCGAGGTCACGGTCGTCTTGCCATTCGTGCCTGTAATGCCAAGCACTTTGGGCGCATAGCCTTGCGACGTTTTGAGCGCCCGTAGCGCATGATTGAAAAGCGTGAGCTCATTGCCAAGCCACAGCCCGCTTGCCTTGGCGGCCAGCATCACGCCTCCTGTTGCATCTGGACTCAGGCCTGGGCTTTTGAAGACGGCGCGGATGTCCGTGCCTTCAATTAAATCAGCCGTGAAGGCTTGTGATTTAAATGCGATGCTTGCGCCAGTCGATTTCAATTCATTCAAAGTAGCCAGCTCTGGCGGATTCGCACGGGTGTCCACCACCGTGACCGTTGCTCCAACGCGCAAACACCAACGCGCCATCGACAGACCCGAAATGCCAAGTCCGAGGATGAGGATGTGTTGGTTTTGCAGCGTTTGATTCATTTGTTTATCGCAGCTTCAAAGTCGATAGACCGACCAAGCAAAGCAGCATGGTGATAATCCAAAAGCGAACCACGACTTGGGTTTCTGCCCAGCCTGATTTTTCAAAATGGTGGTGCAGTGGTGCCATTTTTAAGATGCGTCTGCCAGTGCCAAATTTACGTTTGGTGTATTTGAAGAAGCTCACTTGCAGCATCACTGAGAGTGCCTCAACCACAAAAATGCCACCCATGATGGCCAGCACAATTTCTTGCCGCACGATGATGGCAATCGTGCCAAGCGCCGCGCCAAGCGCCAGCGCACCGACGTCGCCCATAAACACTTGCGCAGGATGTGTGTTGAACCACAAAAAGGCCAAGCCCGCGCCAGCCATGGCCGAGCAGAAGATGAGTAGTTCACCCGCGCCTTGGATGTGCGGCAAGAATAAGTACTTGGAATAGACCACGCTACCAGTGACGTAAGCGAATACACCCAGCGCCGAGCCCACCATCACTACGGGCATGATGGCGAGGCCATCTAGTCCATCAGTGAGGTTGACGGCATTGCTCGATCCGACAATCACAAGGTAGGTGAGCACGACAAAACCGAGTACACCTAGTGGGTAGCTAATCTCTTTAAAGAAAGGAACGAGCAACCCTGCTTGGGGTGGCAAGTTCACGTCAAAGCCAGATTGAATCCATTGAAAAAAGAGTTCAATCACACGCATATTGGTGTTCTCTGAAATGCTAAACACCAAATAAAGGGCAGCGAGAATGCCAATGACGGATTGCCAAAAATACTTGTCGCGACTGCGCATGCCTTCAGGGTCTTTGCCCACGACCTTTTTCCAATCGTCTGCCCAGCCGATGGCGCCAAAGCCTAGCGTGACAATTAAAACAATCCAAACGAAACGATTGCTCCAATCCGCCCACAGCAAAGTAGAGATGGCGATGCACGTCAAGATGAGTACACCGCCCATCGTGGGCGTGCCACTTTTGACCAAGTGTGATTCCATGCCATAAGCGCGCACGGGCTGTCCAACCTTGAGTGCCGTCAACATCCGAATCACGGAGGGGCCAATGGCAAGGCCGAGCACCAGCGCCGTCATCGCGGCCATCACGGCGCGAAAGGTGAGGTAGTCCACGACGCGCAAAAACTTGAGGTCGGGGTAAATGCTTTGCAGCCAATGGGTGAGGCTAAGCAGCATGGGCGGTCTCCTGATATTTTTGTTCTAAATGCTTCACCACGCGCTCCATCTTCATAAAGCGCGAACCTTTGACGAGAATGGACACAACCCTTTTGTCAGCTCGCGCTGACATTTCCCCTATTGCCATAGGGGCAAACGAATTCACGGCTGCGAGTAGAGATTCGATACTTTCAAAATGCGTCCTACCTGCGTGCTGGCACAGATCCCCCAGCGTCCAAAATTGATCGATGCCGCGTGCCTTGGCATACGCGCCTACTTCGGCATGAAACGCGGGGCCTTGGTCACCTACCTCGCCCATGTCGCCCAAAATCAGAAGGCGCGGCGCTGGCAAATCCATCAGCATGTCAATGGCGGCAATCACCGAATCAGGATTGGCGTTATAGGTGTCATCCACCAAGGTGATCGCCGTCTCACCCTCGCCCAATTGCACCGTGCGTGAGCGTCCCGCCACAGCCGTAAAGCCCTGTAAGCCTTGCTGGATATGGCTTGGCGGCACGCCTGCCGCAAGTGCGCAGGCGACAGCCGCTAAAGAATTTTTGACATTGTGCTTGCCCGCCATGTGGAGCGCATAGCTGATCTCGCCTTGCGGCGTCGATGCGGTGACTTGCCACGCACCCGCGCCCCAAACAAAGTTGGCAGCGATGTCGGCATTTGCAAATCCGAACGTCAGCACGTTGCGTTTGCCTGCTAACTCTCGCCATACCGATGTGTAGGCGTCATCTGCTGGAAACACCGCTGTGCCGTCAGTTGGCAAGCTTGCAATCACCGCGCCGTTTTCGCGCGCGACCGCTTCTACCGTACCCATAAATTCTTGATGCTCGCGCTGCGCGTTATTGACCACAGCCACCGTAGGCGCTGTCATGGCGGCTAGCGCTGCAATCTCGCCGATGTGGTTCATGCCGAGTTCGACGACGGCACAGTCAATCGATTCGCGTAGTCGCAAGAGCGTGAGCGGCACGCCAATGTCGTTATTGAAATTGCCGGCGGTGGCAAGCGCTGCATCGCCCCTCCAAGCTTTCAAAATGCTGGCAATCATTTGCGTGAGCGTCGTCTTGCCATTGCTGCCCGTGACCGCAATCACAGGGATGTTTTTTGCGCTCGCAAGATGTGCTCGCCAATTTTTAGCGAGTAAGCCAAGAGCGACTTTGGTGTCTGCAACTTCAAGTCCTGATAAGCCAAGCTCAGCGAGTGATCTGCCCGCTAGGCCATGCTGAATAAGGCTTGCAGCAGGGCAGTTTTGGGTATCTGCGCTGATAAATGAAGTCAAAAAATCATGCGCATCAAAGCGCTCGCCTTTGAGCGCGACGAATAAATCGCTTACTTGCAAACTGCGCGTGTCGGTATGGACGCGTGTGAATGTGATCCCGCCATCGCCAATCAGCTTGGAGCTGGGGAGTAGCTGATGAGCGAGCGCGAGCGTCATCATGGGGTTGTTCATGATGGAGCTCTCCACTTTGCTAACGCTGCGCGTGCATGTGCTTGATCGCTAAACGGATGTTTAATTCCTTCGAGCTCTTGATAGTCTTCATGCCCCTTGCCAGCGATCACAATGACATCTTCGGCCTTCGCTTGCGCAATCGTTTCGCTGACCGCCAAGGCGCGATCAACTTGTACTTGCACGCTACTGTCTTCTCCCGTTCCGAGCAAAATTTGCGCAATGATGCTGCTGGGATGTTCATCCCTTGGGTTGTCGCTGGTGATGACGACGTTGTCCGCAAAGCGTTTGGCCATCGCGCCCATCATGGGGCGTTTGGTGGCATCGCGGTTGCCGCCGCAACCAAACACGCACCAAAGTTTTCCACCGCGCAAGTTCGCGACTTCGCGCAGAGCGATGAGTACTTTTTCGAGCGCATCAGGCGTATGCGCGTAATCCACCACAGCGAGTGGTTGGCTTGCTTTGGAGACGACTTCTAATCGTCCTGGCACAGCACTTATTGCCTCGCAGCCCTTGATGGCTAAGGCGAGCGGGCAACCTAGGCTGCGCATGGCGGCGATGATGCCGAGCAAATTACTGACGTTATAACGACCCACTAAAGTGGTTTGTATAGGGTAAGTGTCGTTGGCTTCGACTACTTCAAACGCTAAGCCTTTGCTGGTAGTTGTGATCTCTTTGGCTATTAAGCGAGGCGCCATTTTGTGGCTGTTGGCATTGATGGAAAAAGTCCAAAGATCTACATCTTTTGGCAATCGATCAAGCAAAGCCAGACCTTGCGCATCATCGATATTAATAACGGCGGCTTTTAATTCGGGCCAATCAAAGAGTGCCGCTTTGGCTTGCCAATAGGCTTCCATCGTGCCGTGATAGTCGAGATGATCGTGCGTGAAGTTGGTGAACACGGCGGTGTGGATGCGCGTGCCATTTAAGCGCCCTTCAACGATGCCGATAGACGATGCTTCTAGAGCGACCGCCTTGCAACTCATATTCACAAAGGCTTGAAGGCGTGCTTGCAGTAGCACGGGGTCGGGTGTGGTGAGGCCGTTGTTTTCAATTGCGCCAACCAATCCCGTGCCCAGCGTACCGACAACGGCGCAACGCTGCCTGTGCGCTTCAGGCAATGCAGATAACGCCTGCGCGAGCCACCAACTGCTAGATGTTTTGCCGTTTGTGCCCGTGAAGGCGACGATGTTGAGCTGCTTGCTTGGCACGCCATAAAACGTAGAGGCAATCTCACCCGATGCGGCCTTCAATCCTGCATAGGCTCTAGTAGAAGCCATATCCAGTAAGGCTTGCGGGGCATCTTCTGCTTCCATTAAAGCCGCAACCGCACCGCTTGCTAATGCGTTTGAAATGAAGGCTCGGCCATCGACTGCGGTGCCTGGCCACGCAATAAAAGCATCGTTAGTTTGGATGCGGCGGCTATCTGTGGTCAGGCCTGCTACGCCACTCGCGCGTAGCCACGCCACGGCGGATAAGGGGTCGCGCAGGATCGTTCGCTCGGCGTTCACGTGCTTTCCTCGACTGCTTTGACCGCGATTTGCGGCTTGACGGCGAGATCAGGCGGCACACCCACTAAGCGCAAAGCTTCGCTAATGGTTTTAGAAAAAACGGGTGCGGCCACTTCGCCGCCAAAATGCTTGCCATTGCTGGGTTCGTCAATCGATACCGCCATGACTAGGCGCGGCTTGTCAATGGGTGCCATGCCAACAAAAGTGCTGCGGTATTTTTTGGCCGCATAGCCCCTGCCTTCGTGCTTGTATGCCGTGCCCGTTTTTCCGCCAACGGTATAGCCAACGGTTTGCGCTTGTGGTGCTGTGCCGCCTTTGCTGGTGGCCATTTGCAGCATATGTCGCACAGCTTGTGCATTGGAGACACTGATGAGTCTTTGAGTCGATTGCCCTGCGTTTTGTGTTTGATTCAAAAGCAAGGCCGGCGCTAGCACCACGCCATCACGTGCGATCACGCCGTACGCCTGCGCGAGCTGAAATAAGCTCATGGATAGCCCATAGCCATAACTCATGGTGGCTTGCTCAATCGGACGCCAAGTTTTAGCGGTGCGCAGTTTGCCGCTCACTACGCCTGGAAATGGCAAGGCGGGTTTTTGTCCAATACCCAACTGACTATAGAAATCTCGTATGGCGCTGGCGGGCATTTGCAAGGCAATTTTGACCGTGCCAACGTTGCTCGACATTTGAATAATTTGCTCGACCGTGAGCCAGTTTTCATGTGCTTCGGCGTCACTGATTTTTGCGCCTTGTACGATGATGGAGCCTGGCGCTGTGGCGAATTTGGTAGTGGGTGTGACGAGTCCACGCTCTAGCGCCAGCGCGATGGTGAGCGGCTTCATCACCGAGCCAGGCTCGAAGCTGTCGGCTAGTGCGCGATTGCGCGGCCCGACGGTTTTATCTGCATCAAAATTGACTAAGGCGAGGACGTTATTGGTTTGCACATCCAAGATGACTGCCGAGCCGCTTTTGGCGCGTTGGTCAAGTACTGCCTCTTTGAGTTTTTGATAAGCAATAAATTGAATCTTGTTATCAATCGTGAGCTTGATATCTTTGCCATCGACTGGTGCGACACGCTCGCCCACATCTTCGACGATGCGACCCATCCGATCTTTAATCACACGGCGCGAGCCGCTTTGCCCTGATAAATCAGCATCAAAGACGAGTTCAAACCCTTGCAGCCCTTTGCCATCGGCGTCTAGTGAGCCCACCAATTGTGTCGCGACTTCGCCTTCGGGGTATTGGCGACGTGATTCCGTTCGTGTGAAGAGGCCGTCAAGTCCTAGTGCCGCTATCGAACTTGGTGCAGGGTTATCGAGTTGGCGTTTTAGCCAAACAAAATTGCGGTCTTCGTTGGCTAATTTTTGATGCAAATCGGACTCGCGCAGCCCTAGCGCTTGCGCCAGTGCGGCTTGTTTCTCAGGCTGCGCTTTCAAACTGACATTGATGTCTTCGGGGATCGCCCACACGCTCAGGGCGGGCACATTGGTTGCCATGATTTGATCGTTACGATCGAGCAGACGACCTCGCTCGGCAGGCGCATCAAGCGTGCGCGCAAAGCGAATCTCCCCTTGCTTTTGATAAAAATTTTGATGAATGACTTGCACATAAGCTGCCCGCGCACCAAGCCCGACAAAGGCTGCACCAAACGCCACCAGGATCAGCTTGCTACGCCATAGCGGCGTTTTGCTGGCGAGCAGAGGACTAGAGGCGAAGCTAACCGCTTGTCCTGGACGCGCACTGGAATTGGCGAATTTGGGCTTCATGGCATCTCTATCAAGGCTTCGTGAGATAGACCGTGACCGAAGGGTCGACCGTTTTCATGCTCAAGTTTTGCGAGGCCATACGCTCCACACGTTCGGGACTTGCGAGCGTTCGGCGTTCGGCCAGAGCGCTTGCGTTATTGCTGGCCAATTGCTTACCCATGTTTCCGGATTTTTCAAGGGCAACAAACAAACTGCGCGAGGTGTATTGCCAGCGCACCAAGAGCAGTGCTGTACCAAGCACCATCACGATCAGCCACAAGTTGATGAGCAAGCCGTAGCGCAGCGGTGTGCTGAGTTTGAGGTTCATGATGCACGCTCCCGATTAAAAGCAGTACGCTCCGCCACGCGCAAAACCGCACTGCGGCTGCGTGGATTGGCCTTCACCTCGGCAGCGCTGGGTTTGATGCGCCCGAGATCTTTAAGCTTCAATTTCGATTCGGTGGAGCGCATCAAACTTTGCGGTGAGCGCGGGTCAAACATCTCTTTGCTATGTGCCGCTATGAACTGTTTGACGCGGCGATCCTCAAGGGAGTGGAAGCTAATCACAGCAAGCCGTCCTTGCGCGCAGAGGAGATCGGGGGCGGCTGCAAGCGCTCGGTCCAGTTCGCCCAACTCGTCGTTGATGAAAATCCTAAAAGCTTGAAAGGTACGCGTAGCGGGATGCTGTCCAGCCTCGCGACCATGGATCGTACTAGCCACGATCTTGGCAAGATCGGTGGTGCGCTCAAGCGGGATTTTTTTCTCTCGGCTAGAAGTAATCGCCGTTGCAATAAGCCGAGCATGCCGTTCTTCGCCGTAATCATGAATCACCTCCGCCATGCGTGCTGTCGTTGCTGTACTGAGCCATTCGGCCACTGACTGTCCACGACTCGCATCCATTCGCATATCGAGTGGTCCGTCGCGCATAAAGCTGAAGCCCCGCGCTGCGTCGTCCACCTGCGGCGAGCTGATACCCAAATCCATCAAGATGCCAGTAATTGAAGCTGGCGCAATATCCGCCATCGCGCTGAAGGCCGCATGGCGTATGGAAAAACGGGGGTCGGAGGCGACTAAGGTTTGTGCGTTCGCAACGGCCTCGTGGTCGCGATCGAAGGCAATCAGGCGGCCCGAGGGCGAGAGCTTGGAAAGCAAGAGGCGAGAGTGCCCCCCCCGTCCATACGTCGCATCGATGTAAGTCCCGTTCGGGTCGGTAACAGCGGCGTCGATGGATTCTTGGAGGAGAACAGTGGTGTGTGTCCATTGTGTGTCCACCATGCCCGTCCTAAAAGCTAAACCCCTTGACTTCGGGAGGCTGCGTTTTTTGTAGCGTTTCAGCCTCGTGCGCCGCGAGGCGTGCGCTATCCCAAAGTTCGAAATAAGTTTCCATACCCACCAGCGTGGCATCTTTACTGATACCCATAGCAACGCGTAATTCGCTAGGCAGCAAGAGGCGGCCTGTGCCGTCCATTTCCACTTCGGTGGCGCTACCCAAATAAAAACGTTTCCATGCCAGCGCTTCGTTCGACCATGTCGCAATACGGCTACTGACCGTTTGCCATTCGGGACTTGGGAATATCATCAGGCAGCCGTCTTGGTGTTTTGTTACAGTGAGGAGTCCTTTGCAGGCGACGGCCAGCGCATCCCGGTGCTTGGTAGGCATCGAGAAACGACCCTTGGGGTCTAGCGTGAGCTGAGTTGCACCGTTGAACATGATTTACCACTTTTAAACAAAAAATACCGCGAAATCCCACTTTATCATGAAATTGTGGTTTTTCAAACAGTTTTTTGATAAAAAGCCAATCAAATCAAAGGGTTACAGATGATTTCTCGATGTAAAAAATCTAAAAAATCTATGTAAATTGAGAGTTTAGAGGGTGATCTAAACGTGAAACATGAGTCTGTAAATAAGTTTTATTTTCAAAAGAAAAGCATCCATGAAAAAAACAAGTGCCGCTACAAGCCAATTCCTCGTTAAAAAAGACGAATTAGCCACGACAAAAATCCGAGAGTTGGCGTACTCAGCGCTAGCCGCCGATCAAGTGCGCGTACGCGTGGATCGCTTTGCACTCACCAGCAATAACATCACTTATGCGGCGTTTGGTCATGCCATGAACTATTGGCAATTTTTCCCGAGCGGTGAAGACGACTGGGGCATCATTCCCGTGTGGGGATTTGGAACGGTGACTGAATCTACTCATGCGGATGTCGTTGTTGGCGAGCGCTTTTATGGCTATTACCCGATGGCCTCCGATGTGGTTCTATCGCCTGCAAAGGCCAACCCACGTGGCTTTGCGGATGGCTCACCTCACAGAGCCGCACTGCACGCGGTCTATAACCAATACGTCAATTGCGCTACGGATCCGTTTTATGACAAAGCGGCTGCTAATACGGAAGACATTCAAGCGCTGCTGCGACCGCTGTTTATCACCTCGTGGTTGATTGATGATTTCTTTGCCGACAACCAGTTCTTTGGCGCGACGACTGCCGTGCTATCGAGCGCCTCCAGCAAGACCGCTTACGGCACAGCGCACGAAATGAAAAAGCTCGGCGATGTGCAGGTGATTGGCCTTACCTCAAGCGCCAACGTGGCGTTTTGCGAAAGTCTGGGCTGCTATGATCAAGTGCTGACCTATGACCAATTGGACAAGATCGACTCTGCTACAAGCCTTGTCTACGTTGACTTTGCTGGGAATGCTTCTCTGCGGCGCAGCATTCACGCTAGCTTTCCAAATCTCAAATACAGTTGCTCGATTGGCGGAACGCATGTGACCGATTTGGGCTCAGGCAGGGATTTGGTTGGCGTCAAACCCGTACTGTTTTTTGCACCTGCGCAGGTTAAGAAACGTACTGAAGAGTGGGGCGGCGCAGAGTTTGGCAAACGCATGGTGCAGGCGTGGCAAAGCTTTACAACGAGCGTGACAACGGCTAAGCTAGCATGGCTGCAACCCCAATACCAGAGCGGCTTTGCGGCAGTTACTGAGACGTATGCGCAGGTGCTAAGTGGACGGAGTGATCCGCGCATGGGACACATTCTTTCTATTCACGAGGCAGCCTAATGAAGACTCTTTTTTCCCCCGTTCAAGTTGGCGCGATGGCGCTTGCCAATCGCATTGTGATGGCACCGCTCACGCGCAACCGAGCACCAGGTGCGATTCCTACTGATTTGATGAAAACCTATTACGAGCAGCGAGCGAGCGCGGGACTCATCATCACCGAGGCAACGGCGATTTCGCATCAAGGGCAAGGCTATGCCGATGTGCCGGGCTTGTACGGCGAAGCGCACGTTCAAGGTTGGAAGGAGGTGACCGACGCCGTACATGAGGCGGGTGGAAAAATTGTCGTGCAGCTTTGGCATGTAGGCCGTGTGTCGCACGCTGAGTTGCAACCGCATTTTGCTGCGCCCGTTGCGCCATCGGCCATACGCGCCAAAACAAAGACGGTTTTGATTCATGACGGCGTTGCCGCCTTCCACGAGACTTCCGAGCCGCGGGCTTTGGACGTGACCGAATTACCTGGCATCGTGCATGACTATGTGCTGGCGGCGCGTCACGCCATCCATGCTGGATTTGATGGGGTTGAAATCCACGCAGCTAATGGTTATCTGCTCGATCAATTTATGAAAACGGGCAGCAACCACCGCACCGACGATTACGGCGGCAGCGTTAAAAACCGTGCGCGCTTGCTGTTGGAAGTGATGCGTGCGGTAGTGGAAGAAGTGGGCGGTGACCGAACGGGCATACGGCTCTCGCCCGTGACGCCTGCGAACGACGCGTTTGATGAAGATCCGCAAACGACTTTTGACTATGTGGCGCATCACTTGGGCGCTATGGGCTTGGCGTACGTGCACGTGATTGAAGGCGCGACGGGTGGCGAGCGCGAGCTATCTGAGCGTCCATTTGATTACGCCTCATTTAAGTCGGTGTACCGCGCAGGTGGTGGCAAAGGTGCGTGGATGGTGAATAACGGATACGACGCGGAGATGGCAGCAAGTGCTGTGCCTAAAGGTGCCGACCTTGTGGCGTTTGGACGCCCGTTTATTGCGAACCCCGATTTGGTAGCGCGAATTGCATCTGGCGCTGCATGGCAGGCACTTGATCGCAAAACACTGTACGGGGGCGGTGCGGCAGGATACATTGACTATCCCACTTTATAGAAAGAATCTCATCATGCAGCGTCCCGTTTTAGCTACGACAAGCATCCATCCTGCTATTCAAAACTTCGTCGCTACCAATCGCCAGCAATTGGTGACCGAGGTGCAAGCCGCCATCGCCGCACATCCTGTAGTCGTGGTGGGTATGGGGCAAAATCCGATGCCCAAGAAGGCACGCAAGTTGTTGGATGCGGCAGGCGTTGCACATCACGACATGGACTACGGCAACTATCTCAGCATGTGGCGCGAACGCAATGCACTCAAAATGTGGACGGGCTGGCCGACTTTCCCGATGGTGTTTGTACGCGGCACTTTGGTTGGCGGGGCAAGCGATGTTCAAAAATTGATCGCTAACGGCGAGCTCAAAACCATGCTGGCGGCGTAATCAAGATTTGCTATGTCTGCGCCTCATCCGCTTAAAGCACTCGTTCCTTTTTTTACCCCGTATAAAGCCAGAATCGCCATAGCAGGCGTGGCTTTGCTGGCGGCGGCTTTGGCAACGCTCGCGCTGCCTGTCGTGCTGCGCGGCTTAATTGATGCGGGTTTTAGCAAGGGCATTTCCGTCCAGCAACAAGCGCAATTCGCCATGGTATTTGTCGTGGCGGTGGCTATTGGCGTGTTCACTGCGCTGCGCTTTTATATGGTGTCGTGGCTGGGCGAGCGCGTGACGGCGGATCTGCGGACCAAGGTTTATGCACACGTCATCAATCAAAGCCCCGAGTTTTTTGAAACCACGCGCTCGGGTGAAGTGCTGTCGCGCCTGAACACCGACACCACTGTTATCCAAACCCTTGTGGGCTCTAGTCTTTCGATGGGGTTGCGTTCAGCGGTCATGATGTTTGGTGCGATTGCAATGCTCGTCTACACCGCGCCGATGGTGATGGGTTTGGTGCTCTTGCTCATCGTGCTTGTGGTCATTCCAGCAGTATCCATTGGGCGACGTGTGCGCAAACTGTCGCGCTCCAGCCAAGACCGTGTGGCGGATGCGAGCGCGATTGCCGCCGAGGTTTTGATCTCGGTTCCACTTGTGCAAAGTTATGCGCAAGAAGCTCGGGAGGCCAATAGATATAAGGCTTCCAGCGATACTGCTTTTGCTGTGGCGGTTCGCCGTAACCGCACACGGGCGGTGCTCACGGCGTTTGTGATTGTGACGATTTTTTCAGCGTTGCTGTTTGGTTTGTACCTTGGCGTGCAAGCAGTGATGGCGGGCAAGCTTAGTGCGGGCGAGCTGGGTCAGCTCGTGCTGTATGTGATTTTGCTCGGCAGCTCGCTCGCTGTGATGTCCGAGGTCTGGGGCGATGTACTACGTGCCGCTGGCGCTGCCGAGCGCTTGATGGAGCTCTTAGCGGTGCAGTCAAAAATTCAATCGCCAGCGCATCCGCAGATGCTCGCTAAGCCAAGAGGGACGGGGCTTGCACAAGAGCAGATTGTGACGAAAAAGGGCGCTGACATTCAATTTGATGCGGTCAGTTTCAACTATCCATCGCGTTCCGATCGCAAGGCATTGGATAACCTTAGTTTCCACATCCAGCCCGGTGAGACCGTGGCGCTCGTTGGCCCTTCTGGTGCTGGCAAGACGACCGTGTTTCAACTTTTGCAGCGTTTTTATGATGCGCAAAGTGGCACGGTTTCTATCAATGGCGTGGCAGTGCAATCGCTTTCTCTGACAGATTTGCGCCGCGCAATGGCGCTCGTGCCGCAAGAGAGCACACTCTTTTCTTGCAGCGTGGAGGACAACATCAAATACGGCGAACCATCCGCCAGCCCAGAGCTGGTAAGGCTTGCAGCAGTGGCGGCACAGGCGGATGGGTTTATCAACGACTTGCCAGAAGGCTACGCCAGCCAAACAGGTGAGCGGGGCGTGCGCTTATCGGGCGGACAAAAGCAGCGCATTGCGATTGCCCGTGCCATGTTGCGCGATGCGCCTTTGCTCTTACTCGACGAAGCCACCAGCGCGCTGGATGCGCAGTCTGAGAAAGCCGTTCAGCAAGCGCTAGAGGCGGCGATGGCGGGGCGCACGACGCTGGTGATTGCGCATCGGCTAGCGACGGTGCAAGCTGCCGACCGTATCTTGGTGTTAGACCATGGGCGCTTGATAGAAGAGGGCACGCACCTAGAGTTGGTTGCGCAGGGCGGGCTGTATGCCAAGCTGGCGGCGCTGCAGTTTGATCATGCCGCGACAATCACTGCATGACTACATCCAATACAGAAACATTCATCCCTAGCAAAGACGCTTCGCTTGAAGCCTCCATCGCCACTCTTAGCGCAAAATTATTGGCGCTTGGCTTCCACGTCGAGGAGCGTTCTTGGCTGAACGACGTGGAGGGGATTTGGTCGGTGCACGTGAGCGACCGTGACTGCCCACGGCTGTTTAGCAACGGCAAAGGCTCGTCCAAATTGGCATCGCGGGCTTCGGCGCTGGGTGAGTACTTTGAGCGCTTAGGCACTAATTATTTTTGGACGCATTTTTATTTGGGTGAAACAAACAGCACAAAAGACTTTGTGCACTACCCCAGCGAAAAGTGGTTTCCGCTACCCGCCAAAGGTGACAAATGGCCGAAGGGATTGCTGAACCCTGAGCTGCAAAAGTTTTACAACCCCAATGGCGAAGTGCTGGCTAGTCAGCTGGTCGATTTGAATTCTGGCAACGCGGGGCGCGGCATCTGTGCGATTCCGTACAAGCGCCTGCGTGACGATGCGACGTCGTATTTCCCCGTCAATTTAATTGGCAATTTGTACGTCAGTAACGGTATGTCGGCGGGCAACACTTTGATGGAAGCGCGGACGCAGGCGCTGGCAGAAATTTTTGAGCGTGACATCAAATTCCGCATCATCAAAGAAGGTATTTGCTTGCCCGATGTGCCCGAGGATGTGATTGCCCGCTATCCACGCATTGCCGCAGGCATCAAGGGTCTGCGCGATGCGGGCTATGGCATTTTGGTGAAAGACGCGTCACTGGGTGGCGAGTATCCCGTCATGTGCGTGACCATGGTGAACCCGAAAGACCAAGGTTGCTTTGCGAGTTTTGGCGCGCATCCGCGCTTTGAAGTGGCGCTAGAGCGCTCGCTCACCGAACTGCTACAAGGCCGCGCCATTGATGGCCTCACGGGCTTTGAGGCACCCGGTTTTGATATGGTTGAGATTGCCGATGCGCCCAATTTAGAGATCCATTTTGTGGACTCTAGCGGCGTGATTAGCTGGGACTTTTTGCGCAGCACGCCCGACTATGCGTTTGCGGATTGGAACTTCTCGAACACGACTGAGGAAGATTACAACTGGTGCGTGGACAAGATTCACAACAGTCAAAGCGCTGCGGGGCAATGCGATATCTACGTCGCCGATTTCACACACCTCGGTGTCTATTCCTGCCGAATTTTTGTGCCGGGTATGTCTGAGATTTATCCGATTGAAGAGTTGCAATATCAAAACAATACGGTCGGTAACCGCGTTCGTCCTGCGCTGCTGCGTTTGCCAGAGTTGACTGAAGCAGAATGCCGCGACTTGTTAGATGTCTTTTTAGAACTCGACCTAGCCGACGAGCTGCCGCTGTGGACCTTGATTGGCCTTGCAGCAGATGCTGGCACGACATGGGCAACGGTTCGCGTAGGTGAAATCAAAGCGCTGCTGGCCTTGGCGATAGAGGACGAAGAGGCCATTTTGGACGGCTGTGCATGGATCAACCAGTTTGGACAAATGCCTGAGCCGAGAGCCCGTGTCTACCGTTGCATCGCCAGCATCGTGCAATTGAATGCGGAGATGGAAATGCCTGAAGCGTTTGCCAGTAGTTTGCCGTTGCTCTATAGTGCGGAGACGCTTGCCGAGGCTCAAAAATTGGTTAATCGCCAAGGCAAGGGCGCAGAGCGCTTCTTCGGTTTAGGGATGCTTGGTACCAATATGGAAGGTAGCAAGATGCACACGCAGATTTTGGTGGCTTACGACAAGGTGCGTGCAGCGCAAAACTGATGCGTAAGGATTAAGTAAAAATCCAAGCGATTTGGGCGACATCGTCCATCAGCGTCGTTAGAAAAAACTCATTGAATCTGTAGAGCCAAAATTTGGTTGTTTGGAAGAAATCAAGCGTGTCCATTCACGTTGATTTTAATATGGTGGGCTGGCGTCAATTGAAAGATGCCGCGCAAGCCCCTGAATTCGAGAAAATACGGGTTTTAAATTTCAGAGTTACCCCCAAAGTTACCCCCGTTTTCTTAACTTCTTACGGGGTGCGCATGAGGTTTTCATTTGTTCACTGGGTGATTTGCATTGAGTAGAAAGACGTCGAATTTCAATACAAGCAAAGTAACAAGTTTTACGATCTCGAATTAGACTCACTTAATAGCGAGTACTTAAGGTCGTTTTAATTTTCTAGTCATTCCCGTGTTTATCAACATCAATCGAACCTATTTTCATTCTTTCGACATGTACCTCAGTGTCGGTAACTTTATAAATCACCGTGAGCGTAGGGAACCCAAACTCGTTAAGTTGAGGGTCACTTTTTATAATTCTTAGGTCTGCGAGCATTGGTACGATTTGCGAATCTGTGAGAGGATCTCTTTCTAATCGCCATTGCCATCCTTCCCATGCCTGATGCAAACGAGGGTAGTCTGTTATTGCGTGATTAATTGCATCTTGAATAGCGGGCGGCACCACTAGTTTTCTTTTTTGCGGCATAAATGAAACCGAAGATGTTAGGCGTACTCTGCTGTTGTTGAATTCTTACGCGGAGAGTTTCGCATCCAGTCCATGTCAGTTTCGTCTATCTCGCCGACAGATGAAGCAAAAACGGTGGCTAGTGGTATTTCTTCGCCGATCTCAGCAATACTCCAAATGATCCCGTGAGTCTCTTCGCTGATAGAAGTTGCAGTGTGATTTTTGCATACGTGGTTGTATGCTGTTTGAATCAAAGATTGCTGCTCAGAAGAGAAGCACGAAATATCCGGCTCATCCACGCAAAAGTACTCATTTTTCATCAAACCAAAATGCTCAACCTTACCTCTTCTTACAAGGTTTTTCACTTCTAGGTTTTTTAATGCTTGGAGTACATGTTTTGGAACTGGACCAAGAGGCTGTTTGACATATGTCTCCCCCGTTATTGATTCACCATGCTCTAAAAAATGTATGGAATCAGCATACCAAAGCACTTTATTCAATTTAACGGCACCAAGCTCCGACTGATTTGGCGATGCTAAATTGCATACATGATGCACAAGTGTTTGAAATTTATCCCAATTGATATTCATTTTGAATCCATCGTATATGTGTGACCTCTTTAGCTACTTCAAGAGAGAAGCCACGTCTTTAGTGATTCTCTACGTGTCTTAGCGTCAATCAATCAAATCCGACGCTAAATTACCAGAGAAAAAAGCTCAGATGAGTTTCGAAGCACATGATTTAAGCCTGAATTCCCAGAGAAGCTCATTATTGATTCTACCTTAGCGTAAAAGCCATACCTATTAGTTGACAAAATGGCTAGCATAAAATATTTTAGTTGTCAATTTATCAATTTCCAGTGTCAATAATAGCCTGTCAAATACATAAGGTCAATCATCATTAGTTAAATAGTGTTGCAAAATAAATATCAATCTTTTTGTAATACATCTAAGCTAAAAGATGAGAATAGTGCAATTGAAGCAGAAATAAGCTTTCAAATATGAACATTCTGAGCAGACTCATTTGAATATTTTCCTTCAAAACGAAGCTGCTAATAAGCAGACTGCTCTAACTCATATCGATTCCGAAGCTATCTCGGTCAATAGTTTGCAAGTTTAGTGCCGATATATCCAGCGCCGCCGTTTTAGT
Organism: Comamonadaceae bacterium; assembly: GCA_947450645.1. Taxonomy (GTDB): domain Bacteria; phylum Pseudomonadota; class Gammaproteobacteria; order Burkholderiales; family Burkholderiaceae_C; genus JASGCK01. The sequence continues at coordinate 74,410 of CANFWH010000007.1, forward strand.
GTTTTCTCGGTTCAGTGATTCTGGCAATCGCTCGCGGTCATCGGTGTACAAAGTTGCTTTACTAGTGGCGCGGCTTATGGCAACGTAATAGCTGGATTCGTTGCTGGTAGCGCTAATTGCAGGCGCATCAATCAATATGCGTTCACAGGTTTGCCCTTGCGCCGCGTGAACAGTTTGACAATAACCGTGCTCCAAATAAAGCGGCTTATCGATTGCCATATCGATGCGGCTGCCATCATTTTTCTCAACTAAAAGGCGATTTGCTTTTGCATCAATTGAGACAACGGTTGCTAGATCACCGTTGATCAATCCTGCCTTGTAGTCATTATTCGTGAACCTAATCAAATCACTATTTGTCAATTCCCGCTCATGAGGAATGAACGCGGTCATATTCGGTTGATTCGTAGGCCGCCATGCAATCGTCTGTCGGTAATCCCCCCGCAAATTAATAACAGTTAAAAGTAGAGACTTCAAAGCCCACTGGGCAGAAAGAGTTTTTACCAATGAAGACGAGTAAATTTAGCGACAGCCAAATCATGACGATCTTGAAACAAGGCGAGTCAGGCGTGCCCGTGA
>CANFWH010000008.1 GCA_947450645.1 Comamonadaceae bacterium
ATGGCATCTTGAGAAAACATAAGTAGCACGATCATAATTGAAGCATGTCCGAACTGCCCAAACGTCCATCCCTCAGTGTTGTGGTGATTACCAAAAATGAAGCCAGCCATATCGCTGCGTGCTTGGCCTCTGTGTCGTTTGCGGATGAGCTTATCGTGCTTGACTCGGGCAGTACTGACGATACGGTAGCGATTGCAACAAGAATGGGCGCGCACGTGACGCAGGTGTTTGATTGGCCAGGCTTTGGCAAACAAAAAAACCGAGCACTTGATTTGGCGACGTGTGAATGGGTTTTATCGCTGGATGCCGATGAGCGAGTGATGCCTGAGTTGGCGCTTGAGATACAACAAGCAATGCTCACAGGTGTGGCCAGTATTTTTGATATGCCGCGCCGAACGTCATTTTGCGGGCAATGGATCGACCACTGCGGCTGGTCTCCTGATCGGGTGGCTCGTCTTTTCAAGCGCGATACAGCGCGTTTTAACGAGAATTTGGTACATGAAAGTTTACAAGCCGTTGGTAACATGGATGTTATGGTCTCTTTGCATTCACCGCTTTTGCACTTTAGTTATCCTACGCCCAACCACTACTGGGATAAACTCAAAATCTATAGTGAAGCATGGGCTGTGCAAAAATATCAGGAGGGGAGATCGACATCAGTGAGTCGCGCTTTGGCGTCCTCTGTAGTTGCTTTTGTGCGAAGCTATATCATTCGTCTAGGGTTTTTAGATGGTGCACTGGGGTTTGTGGTGTGCCAAATGCAAGCGCAAGCTACTTTTTATAAATATTTTCAATTGTATTTTTTGAATCGCTCGACAAAACAAGCCATCACATGACGAATTCTTTGACTCGCAGACAGGCACTCTTTCAGGCAGCCGCTCCGGCGCTAGGCCTTTCTAGCATGGGTCTCGCGAGCCTGTCTGCTTATGCGCAGTTCCGAGTGGAAGTCTCTGGCATTGGTGCAACGCAGCTCCCGATTGCTGTTCCTGCTTTTAGGGGAGACGATCTAGCGCCGCAAAAAGTGGGTGCGATTGTGCAGGCGGATCTGTTGCGATCAGGTGTATTTCGCACCATTGATGGCGTGAGCGGCTTAGATGAAACTAATCACCCAGAATGGTCTCGCATTCGTTCGCTTGGCGCTGACACCTTGCTGGTGGGCAGCAATAACCGTTTGGCAGATGGCAGGTTTGACATTAGATGCCGTCTTTGGGATGCTGTGCGTGGTGTTGAGTTGGGTGCGCAAAATATGGTGGTGAGCAGCACGGAGTTGCGCTATACCGCGCATCGCCTAGCAGATTGGATTTATGAAAAACTAACAGGTGAAAAGGGCGTCGCCGCCACTCGCATTGCTTACATCACTAAAACGGGCGGTAGTTCTACACCGCCCAGATTCAATTTATGGGTGGCCGACTCTGATGGTGAAGGTGCAAGCTCTGCGCTCGCTAGCAGTGAGCCGATTATTTCCCCAGCTTGGTCGCCCAGTGGTCAGCAGCTAGCGTATGTGTCATTTGAGTCTCGTAAGCCCGTGGTGTATGTGCATGAAGTCGCAACAGGTCGCCGCCGTGTGATTGCCAATTTCAAAGGTTCGAATAGTTCGCCTGCCTGGTCACCTGATGGACGTAATTTAATTGTTACATTGAGTCGTGATGGTGGGTCGCAAATGTTTTTGATTTCCGCCTCAGGCGGTGAACCTCATAAATTATCGAGCTCTCTTAGTATTGATACGGAGGCTGTTTTTGCGCCCGATGGACAAAATATTTATTTTGTGAGCGATCGTGGTGGTAGTCCGCAGATTTACCGTATGCCATTGAGTGGTGGTGCAGCGCAGCGGGTGAGCTTCTCTAGCAATTACAGCATTTCTCCAGCGATCAGTCCAAATGGAAAACAGCTTGCTTTCATTTCCCGAATAGGCGGCGCGTTTAAGTTGGTGATACAAGAGTTAACCTCGGGCTTGGTGCAGCCACTCACCGACACGGATGCAGATGAAAGCCCTAGCTTTAGTGCTAACGGCAAGCAAATCATATATGCGACACAAATTTCCAGCGCCGGTCGTTGGCAAGAAGCCTTAATGACGACTACCTTAGATGGCCGCGTGAAATCTAAATTAACTGCTGCACTTGGTGATATTCGCGAGCCCGATTGGGGTGTCTTTCAAGGCAGTGCTTTAAAGTAATTTTTAACCTAGGAGTTCTTAATGTTCCATACCAAATTACTTTTACTGGCTTTTAGTGCTGCCCTGCTTGTGGCTTGCGGGACTAAAGTGCCTATTACCGAACCCGCGAAAGTGGAAGATCGTGCGCCCGAGCCAGTTGCGCCACCACCTGCGCCAGTTGCGCCGCGTGAAATCATGCCCGTAGAAGCGCCCCCTCCAGCTGTGGTGACCCCAGGTGTCGTGTACTTTGACTTTGACAGCTACGTTGTGAAGCCGGAATACCAAAACGTTCTTGAGGCGCAGGCGAAGTTTTTAGCCTCTAATCGCAATGCCAAAGTGTCGTTGGGTGGGCATACGGATGACCAAGGTGGCCGCGAATACAACTTGGCACTCGGCCAGAAACGTGCCGATGCTGTCAAGCGCGCACTGTCTATTTTGGGCGTGACTGAGTCGCAAATGGAGGCGGTTAGCTTCGGTAAAGAAAAGCCTGCTAGCCCAGGAACAGATGATGCATCACGGGCGAAGAATCGCCGTGTTGAGATTGCCGCGCCTTAATTTTTTTGAATATGAATGACATGCTGGTGAGCGCTGCCAACTTTAAATTTCGCGCCTTGCTTTTAACGTTGTTACTGGTATGTGCTCCAAGTAGCTTTGCTGGTCTTTTTGATGATGAAGAGGCGCGCAAAGCTGTTCTGGATTTACGACAAAAAGTAGAGGCAATAGATCAAGCGCGTATTAAAGATAAAGAGACACTTCAAGGCGCTGATGGTTTGCAAAGCGTACGCGACGATAACGTTCAGCTTAAGCGAAGCTTGCTCGACTTGCAAACTACGATTGAGCAACTACGAGTTGACTTGTCTAAGCAAGTTGGTCAGCAAGAGCAGCTTGCCAAAGACGTGAGCGAGTTACAGCGTCGCCAGCGTGATTTGGCTCAAGGTGTGGATGATCGGATGCGCAGGCTTGAGCCTATTAAGGTGAATCTTGATGGCAAGGAATTTTTCGCAGATCCAAATGAGGTTAAAGAGTTTGATGCGGCGTTAGCTTTGCTGCGTAAAAGCGATTTCAAATCAGCGACGCAATCGTTTATTGATTTTTTACGGCGTTATCCGCAAAGTGGCTATCAATCATTGGGTTTGTTTTGGTTAGGGAGTGCGCAGTATGCGACACGTGATTACCGTGAAGCGATTACCAATTTCAAATCTTCTGCAGACGGCAATCCAACGTCTAGCAAAGCGCCTGAAGCTTTATTAGCTATGGCTAATAGCCAAATGGAACTGAAGGATGTGCGCTCTGCACGGCGCACACTGGAAGATTTAATCAAACTGTACCCTCAGTCAGAGGCGGCAGTTGCGGGTAAAGATCGCCTAGCTAAGCTCAAATAAAAAGGAGTTCGCTCTATGCCTGTAACGCTAGATGCCTCGACGATTGCTGTGCTGACCCAGCAGGTACTGGGGGCGACGCTTGTTTTGTCAGCCCTATTTGGCTTTGCGGCGCAGCGTAGTCATTTTTGTACGATGGGTGCAGTCAGCGACATCGTCAATATGCAAGATTGGACCAGAATGCATATGTGGGCGGTTGCGATTGCGATTGCTGTATTAGGTTTTTCTGGTATGTCTTACTTGGGTGTTATCGCTCCAGAAAAAGCGCTATATGTAAGTCCAAAAGTACTTTGGCTATCGACCTTAGTCGGTGGTTTGATGTTTGGTTTTGGTATGGTACTGGCTTCTGGTTGTGGTAACAAAACCTTGCTGCGGATCAGTGCGGGGAACCTCAAATCGCTGGTGGTGTTTATGGTGATGGGCATCGCTGCGTTTGCAACGCTCAAGGGCATTACGGCTGTGGTGCGTGTCAATACGGTCGATTTGTTTAGTTTTACCGCACCAACCTTATCCATCCCTATGCGGCTAATTGTGTCTAGCCTGTTGGCTTTCGTTTTGCTAATTTGGGCTTTGCGCAATCCACATATGCGCTCGCTATCTGCTTTGCTGCCTAGCTTAGTTATTGGAGGTGTGATTGTTGGCGTTTGGTACGTCAGTGGACGCTTGGGTTATGTGCAAGAGCATCCAGACACGCTTCAAGAAGCTTTTTTAGCGACTAACTCTGGACGCATGGAGTCGCTCAGTTTTGTCGCGCCTATTGCCTATTTACTGGATTGGCTGATGATGTTTAGCGACAAAAGCAAAGTTTTGACCCTTGGCATGGTCAGTGTTGTTGGTGTGATGCTAGGTGGATTTTTAGAAGCACAAATCTCCAAAACTTTTCGCTGGGAAGGCTTTGCTTCTACGGAAGACGTGACCAATCATTTAGTGGGTGCTGTGTTGATGGGGATTGGCGGTGTGACTGCCATGGGCTGCACCATTGGCCAAGGTTTATCGGGTATATCTACACTTGCTCTGGGTAGCTTCATTGCGCTTGCAGGCATTTTGTTAGGTGCTGTGAGCGCATTTAAATATCAAATATGGCGCTTAGATCGAATGTGAATCCAAGTGCGGATCACGAGCGCCGTTTTGGCGCATTGGCGAGGCTGTACGGTGCGCAGGGCGCAGTTCAAATTTTTGCAGCACATGTTGTCGTTGTGGGCATTGGAGGGGTTGGCTCTTGGAGCGCAGAAACACTGATCCGCAGCGGCGTAGGGCGCATCACTCTAATCGATATGGATCATGTGTCCGAGTCCAATATCAATAGACAAATCCACGCTTTAGGCGTAACCCTTGGTAGAGCCAAAATTGAAGCTATGCGTGATCGTATGGCTGACATCAATCCTGATTGCCATATTCATTTAATCGATGACTTTGTGACTCCCGAGAATTGGCACACCATGTTGTCACATATACAATCTTTTGCACCAGTGCAGGGCGTTATTGACGCTTGCGACCAGGTGGCAGCCAAAACAACTTTATCAGCATGGGCATTGACACAAAAAAAAATGGCATTTATCGCCGTTGGTGCAGCAGGAGGTAAGCGACAGGCAGAGCTTGTGAAAATCAGTGATGTGTCCCAAACGACGAACGACCCACTGCTGTCGAAGATGCGGTACAACTTGCGTCGCCATTACAGCGCTCCTCGCGAAGGCAAGCTGGGCGTGACCTGTGTCTATAGCGAGGAGTCTGTGCAGCAACCGCTTCAAAGCTCAATTACTGAAGCGTGTGAGGTCAATGTAGTATCCGATGGCTCGCTCAATTGTCATGGATTTGGCTCTACTGTTAGCGTGACCGCAACATTTGGTTTTTGCGCAGCAGGTTGGATCATAAGAATGCTTGCCAAATTACCTAAAACGACGCTATAATCGAAGGCTTTGCTGCAAAGCGAAGTATGGGATGTTAGCTCAGTTGGTAGAGCAGCGGACTTTTAATCCGTTTGTCGTGGGTTCGACCCCCGCACATCCCACCAACTCAATCAATAGAATCAAGGGTTTACGAGATATCGTAAACCCTTTTTCTTTGGTACACTTAACATTTGCTTGGTGTGCGCTAGATAAGGCGCAATTCAAAGGAACTTATGCGAATAATTCATTTCTTTTTGATCGTTTTAGCTTTAGCGTTTGCTATCAACGTACAAGCTGTTACGCCGCAAAAAACAACGCCTGCTTCAGCCAAGCAGGTAAAAAAATTGAACATAGCTAGCAAAAAGATCATCCGCTCCAAACGCTTGGCGCGTGTCGCTTACGAGGGGCCGTCAATGGGTCGTCTCACTGGGCTGCACAGCACGGCTGATGAACTTGATCTCAAATCCAGTGTTGCATTAGTGGTGGATCAAGATACGCATGAAGTTCTATTTAGCAAAAACGACTCAGCTATCCTTCCGATTGCTTCGATTACTAAATTGATGACAGGCGTTGTCCTAAGCGAAGCTAATTTGCCGATGAATGAAGTTATTACGATTAGCCAAGAAGATGTTCAAAACGCTAGTTTTTCACGCTTGAAAGCAGGAACATCCATGACTCGTCAAGAGATGTTGCATCTTGCTTTGATGTCGAGTGAAAATCGTGCTGCGTATGCCTTGGGACGTACTTATCCAGGTGGTTTGGCTGAGTTTGTGCAATTGATGAATGCCAAAGCATTGATGTTGGGAATGACGAACACTCACTATGTCGAGCCGACTGGCTTGTCTAGCGACAATCGATCTACGGCGCAAGACTTGGCTAAATTAGTTGCATTCGCTTCACAAAATGCCACTGTGAGCGAGTTCACGACTTCGCATGGTTATCAGCTAGCTGTTGGCAAGCGAACAATGAATTACGTCAACACGAATCGTTTGACGTCGAATCCTAATTGGGATATTGAAGTTCAAAAGACAGGCTATATCACCGCCGCTGGGCGCTGTTTGGTGATGCAAACCAAGGTTGCGGGTCGTAAGTTAGTCATGGTGTTCTTGGACTCAATGGGTAAATACTCTCGACTTGGTGATGCCGAGCGTGTCCGCGCATGGGTAGAGAGCCGTCCTGCTAACGTTCCGCACGTTTAATTTAGCAGTGCCTCTAGGCTTGATAACCGAGAGCCGCTGATATTGATTCCGTCGTATCCTGCAACACAGCTATCCAGTCAGTTTTGAGTCGCTCAGTTGGCGCGGAAATGGAGAGTCCCGCAATCAACTCTCCGCGATCGTTGTGAATGGCGGATGCGATGCACCTAACGCCTAATTCCAATTCTTCTTTGTCATAAGCCGCGTGAGCCTTCACAACATTTTTAAGCTCTTTTTTTAGTAGTTCCAAACTAGTAATGCTATTGGGAGTTTGGCCTTTCAGCCCTGTTCTTTCCGCATAGGATTTGAGTTGATCTTCTGTATCATGTGATAAAAAAAGTTTACCGACGGATGTGAGGTGCAGCGGTGCACGACCACCAATCGCGCGTACCACCTGCATCCCCGAGCGTTCCGAATACGCACGGTCAATGTACACAATGCTATCGCCTTGCCGAACGCTTAAGGAAACGGGTTGCCCCAGCTTATCGTGCAGCGCACGCATAGGCGCGAGTGCAGCTTCACGCACATCGAGGCGGCTTTTGACTAAATTACCTAGCTCTAAAAATCGCAGACCTAATCGGTATACACCCGCTTGTGGACGCTCCACATAGCGACCAATGACCAGATCACTCAAAATGCGATGCGTGGTCGACGGATGCAGCCCTGCTAGCTCACTCAGTTCTTTTAAATTAAGCGATTGAGAGCGCTTGGCCAAAATATCGACCAGCAAAAACATGCGTTCAAAAACTTGGATGGTGGGCTTAACTGACATGTCTTGATCTTACTAACATCGCCAGAAAGGATTCGCGCGCTATCGGCTTGGCGCCAAGGCTAGCCAGATGCGTCGTTTGTTGCTGGCAATCAATCCACTCAATCCCTTTGGATTTGCACCAATCAACAAGCGCGGCTAGCGCAATTTTTGATGCATTCGTTTGTAGCGAAAACATGGACTCGCCAAACACGGCATTGCCTATCTGCGTAAAGTACAGCCCGCCCACCAATTTGCCATTAACCCAAGTCTCCACGCTATGCGCGTAGCCAGCCTCGTGCAATCGAATGTAGGCATCCGTCATGGGAGGCAAAATCCAAGTGCCTTGTTGTCCAGCCCTTGCTGTTTGGGCGCAGTGGGCAATGACCTCTGGAAAGGCCGTATCCATCAGGCTTGCAGAGGATGGGTCTGCGCGAAACCTTGCCAGCGCTTGCTTCAAAGATCGATGCAGTTTGAAATCAGCCACCTTTAAGACCATGCGTGGATTAGGCGACCACCACAAAATCGGTTCGCCCTTGCTATACCAAGGGAAGATGCCTTGGCTATAAGCCGCGACTAGGCGCTCAACTGATAAATCCGCGCCTGCGCACAGCAGGCCTGAGATCGGATCCGCTTCGCCCCAAGCCTGCGCTACAGGCGGGAAGGGCGAATTGACCCCGAGAACGGGCAGTTGGCGAACGGGCGGGAGGTGACTCATATTGACACCTCAAGTTTACGCCGCCGCCTCTTGCCCACTTTCAATATGTGCTCGCATGGCCGTTTGTGCCGCCACGGCATCGCGCTTTTTTAGCGCCGCCATGATGGCGCTGTGCTCGGCGAGCGATTCTTCAATCCGTCCTGCTTTGAGTAGCGATTGCGCACGGTTGAGCTTCATCACTTTGCGTAAATCAGCCACCATCTGGTCACGCCAGCGGTTATTGGCGACTTCTAGCAGCTTGACGTGAAAGGCTTCGTTGATAGTAAAAAATTTGACACGGTCTTTGGTTGATTTCTCTAACTGATGGTGCAAAGCGTTCAGCTCTTCAAGCTGCTCGTCTGTGGCCGTTTGCGCTACGGTGGCCGCTGCATCGGCTTCTAGCACGGCCATCAGATGAAAGACATCGCGCAGATCCTTGTCGTTCACCTCGGTCACATAAGCACCACGCCGCATCTTCATGGTAATGAGGCCTTCAGTTGCCAGTACCTTGATGGCTTCGCGTAACGGCGTGCGGCTAATCTCCAGTTCGGTCGCAATTTTGAGCTCGTCAACCCAATCGCCAGGAGCGAGTTCGCGACTAAAAATACGCCCGCGTAGCAATTCAGCTACTTCCTCGTAGAGTGCTCGGGGCTTTAAGCGGTTGTGTTCCATACCATCTAGTTTACACGAAACTGAATTTTGAATTCATAATTACAGATAAATAATTGAGTAGAATTGCGAAATGACTAATTCATCCAAGCCCTCCAAACCAGCCTCATCTGCTGCGAGTCTTGCCAATTGGCAAAAATCCGCAGCTAAATCTGCGCCGAACGGCGACGTGAATGCGCTCAACTGGCAAACGCCCGACGGCATTACCGTCAAGCCACTCTATACGGTGGCTGATATAGCTGATTTGCCCCATACGGACTCTCTCCCAGGCTTTGCGCCGTATCTGCGTGGCCCGCAGGCCACTATGTATGCGGTGCGCCCTTGGACGATTCGCCAATACGCAGGATTCTCCACAGCCGAAGCTTCAAACGCCTTCTACCGCAAGGCCTTAGCCGCAGGCGGGCAGGGCGTATCGGTTGCGTTCGATCTAGCCACGCACCGCGGCTACGACTCCGATCATCCGCGCGTGACAGGTGACGTGGGCAAGGCGGGCGTGGCCATTGATTCGGTCGAGGACATGAAAATTTTGTTCGATCAAATCCCGCTCGACAAGGTCTCGGTCTCAATGACCATGAATGGTGCGGTATTACCCGTGCTGGCAGGCTACATCGTGGCAGCCGAAGAGCAGGGCGTCTCGCAAGACAAACTTTCGGGGACAATTCAAAATGACATCCTCAAAGAGTTCATGGTGCGCAACACCTACATCTATCCACCTGAGCCATCTATGCGCATCATTGGCGACATCATTGAATACACGGCGAAGAACATGCCCAAGTTCAATTCGATTTCGATCAGCGGTTATCACATGCAGGAAGCGGGCGCAAACCAAGCGCTAGAGCTCGCCTTCACGCTGGCTGATGGACGCGAATACGTGCGTACTGCGCTGGCTAAGGGCCTCGACGTTGACGAGTTCGCAGGTCGCCTCTCATTCTTCTGGGCGATTGGCATGAACTTCTACTTAGAAGTCGCCAAGATGCGCGCCGCAAGGGTGCTCTGGCACCGCATCATGACAGGCTTTAACGCCAAGTCGCCCAAATCTTTGATGTTGCGCACACACTGCCAAACCAGCGGGTGGAGCCTGACCGAACAAGACCCGTACAACAACATTGTCCGTACCACGATTGAAGCCATGGCTGCTGTCTTTGGCGGCACACAAAGTTTGCATACCAATAGCTTTGACGAAGCGATTGCGCTGCCGACCGAGTTCAGTTCGCGCATCGCTCGCAATACGCAAATCATCATCCAAGAAGAAACGCATATCACCAACGTGGTGGATCCTTGGGCGGGCAGCTACATGATGGAGAGCCTCACTAACGAAATGTTAGAAAAAGCATGGGCAATCATTGAAGAAGTCGAAGCGATGGGCGGCATGATTAAAGCCGTGGACAGCGGTTGGGCGAAGCTCAAAATCGAAGCGGCGGCGGCAGAAAAACAAGCACGCATCGATAGCGGCCAAGACGTAATTGTGGGCGTGAACAAATACAAGCTGAGCAAAGAGGAGGCGCTAGCCGATCAACCCGAAATTTTGGTGATTGATAACGTCATGGTGCGCGATGGACAAATCGCCAAGCTCAAAACCATTCGTGAAAAGCGTGACGCAGCGGCTGTTAAAAATGCCCTGCAAGCCTTATCGGATGCTGCCTCCAGCAGTACCACCGAAGGTCAGGGAAACCTATTAGACTTGACCGTGAAAGCCGTGCGGCTTCGCGCCACCGTGGGCGAAGTCAGCGATGCGCTAGAAGTTTCATTTGGACGGCACAGAGCCGATACGCAAAAGGTGACAGGCGTGTACGCAGCAGCTTATGACCAAGAGGGCGATTGGGCCAAAGAGTGGGATGCCATCAAGGGCGAAATCAACGACTTTGCGACCAAGCAAGGCCGTCGGCCGCGCGTGATGGTGAGCAAGCTCGGGCAAGATGGTCACGACCGAGGTGCCAAAGTTGTCGCCACGGCATTTGCCGATTTAGGCTTCGATGTGGACATTGGCCCACTTTTCCAAACACCCGAAGAATGTGCCCGCCAAGCCATTGAAAACGATGTCCATGCAGTTGGTGTATCCACCTTGGCTGCAGGTCATAAAACGCTCATTCCCGCCATCATTCAAGCTTTGAAGGATCAAGGCGCAGACGACATTATCGTGTTTGTCGGCGGCGTGATTCCGCAGCAAGACTACGCGTTTTTGTACGAGTCGGGCGTGAAGGGCATCTACGGACCAGGCACACCCATTCCCGCTTGTGCACGGGATGTGCTTCAGCAGATTGAAAGTGCTCTCAAGGCATGAGTCAGATCAAAATGAAGTTACTCAACGTTGGGGGTAATGATCGAAGGGTCCTTTTGCCGCCAGAGTTTGAAGATTTTGAACATTTGCTTCTGGATATTGATCCTGTCGCAAAGCCCGATGTACTTTGTGATGCACGCGAAATGATGCAGCATCTTGAAGCCAATCAATTCGATGTGGTGTATTGCTCGCACAACCTTGAGCATTACTACGAGCACGATGTGAAAAAAGTACTCACGAGTTTTTGGCATGTGCTGAAGGATGGCGGTATGTTGGTCGCTCGCGTTCCAGACATGGGAGCGGTGATGCGGCATGCTGTTGCTCAGGATATGGATATAGACGATGCGTTGTACCAATCCCCTGCGGGTCCTATCCGTGTGTTGGATGTCATGTATGGTTGGAGTGCGCAAATTGAGCGAAGTGGGGTTGAGTTTTTTGCACATAAAACTGGATTTACAGTGAAATCATTAGTTTTGAGAATTCAAAATGCAGGCTTTGTAGATGTGTATATGGCTACTCAGAACTTAGAGATTAGAGTCTGGGCTTTTAAAAATACGGCTCGTGCAGATTTGCTGGCAAAAGTGCCTAAAAATTAAATGCGAAAAACTAACGCTTTGATTGATGTGCTTGATCGTTCGCACCCCGCTCAGCGTCGTGCTGTCGCCAAAGCCATAACGCTTTTGGAGTCTACCCGCGCCGATCATCGCGCCGAGGCGGATGCGTTGCTCACGCAGCTTTTGCCGCATACGGGCAAATCATTTCGTCTTGGCATTAGCGGTGTGCCAGGTGTCGGCAAATCGACGTTTATTGAAGTGATGGGCTTGTATTTGATTGGCCTTGGGCATCGCGTGGCGGTGCTGGCGGTTGATCCTTCCAGCACGGTGTCGGGCGGCTCTATCTTGGGTGACAAAACTCGGATGGAAATGCTATCTGTGAACGAGAACGCCTACATCCGTCCAAGCCCCAGCAGCGGACTGCTTGGCGGCGTTGCATCACACACGCGCGAGGCCATGTTGGTCTGCGAAGCGGCGGGCTACGACGTGGTGATTGTGGAGACCGTGGGTGTGGGGCAAAGCGAAGTGGCGGTTGCCAGCATGACCGATATGTTTGTGCTGATGCAGCTCCCCAATGCTGGCGACGATTTGCAAGCGATTAAAAAAGGTGTGATGGAGCTGGCCGATTTAGTGGTGATTAATAAAGCCGACATTGACAGCTCGGCATCCACAAGAGCCGAAGCGCAAATCACCAGTAGCCTCAGGGCTTATGGTCGCCACGCACCCAAGTCCGAATGGAACCCAGAAGTCATGCAAATGAGCGCCTTGCAAAGTATTGGCATTGATGGTTTTTGGGAGCGCGTACAGAAGTACCAAACGCTGCAAACAAAAAACGGCAAATTGGCTGCAAGGCGTGAATCGCAAGCCTTAGCTTGGATGTGGGAGCAAATCCACGACGGCCTTAAGCAACAATTTTTTGAACATGCAAATGTGAAAACGGAGTTACCACTGCTAACTAAGCAAGTGGCTGCTGGCCAAATGGCTGCATCCACAGCGGCGCGACGGTTACTCGGGTTAGTCGGTTAGTTAGTTAAATATCAAGGTGAATAAATGCAAAACATATTAGATCAATTAGAAGCAAAACGCGCTGCAGCCCGCATGGGTGGGGGTGCCAAGCGTATCGCCTCGCAACACAGCAAAGGCAAACTGACGGCGCGTGAGCGCTTAGAAGTACTGCTGGACGAAGGCACATTTGAAGAATGGGACATGTTTGTTGAGCACCGCTGCGTTGACTTTGACATGCAAGGCAACAAAATTCCAGGCGATGGCGTCGTCACGGGCTACGGCATGATTAATGGGCGTCTGGTGTTTGTCTATAGCCAAGACTTCACGGTGTTTGGTGGCGCTTTATCGGAGACACACGCCGAGAAAATTTGCAAAATCATGGATCAAGCCATGAAGGTCGGTGCGCCAGTGATTGGCCTGAACGACTCAGGCGGCGCACGTATTCAAGAAGGCGTGGCAAGTCTTGGTGGCTACGCCGATATTTTCCAAAAGAACATGCTGGCTAGCGGCGTGATTCCGCAGATTAGTCTCATCATGGGGCCCTCGGCAGGTGGTGCGGTGTATAGCCCCGCGATTACCGACTTCATTTTTATGGTGAAAGATTCGAGCTACATGTTCGTCACGGGTCCCGAGGTGGTGAAGACCGTGACGCATGAAGAAGTAACGGCAGAAGAGCTAGGCGGCGCAATCACGCACACCACTAAATCGGGTGTGGCAGATTTGGCATTTGAAAACGATGTTGAGGCGCTCCTCATGCTGCGTCGTCTCTACAACTACTTGCCGTTGTCTAACCGCGAGAAAGCACCTGTGCGCCCAAGTGGCGATCCTTCGGGGCGTATGGACATGAGCCTTGATACGTTGGTGCCTGATAACCCAAACAAGCCCTATGACATGAAGGAGCTGATTACTAAGACGGTGGACGATGGTGATTTCTTTGAAATCCAACCCGAGTATGCGAAGAACATCGTCATTGGATTCGCCCGCATGGAAGGTCAAACCGTGGGCATCGTGGCGAATCAACCGCTGGTGCTCGCAGGCTGCTTGGATATTAAATCCAGCATCAAAGCCGCACGCTTCATTCGCTTTTGCGATGCGTTCAATATCCCCGTCATCACCTTCGTTGATGTGCCGGGCTTTATGCCTGGGACAAGCCAAGAGCTAGGCGGCATCATCAAACACGGCGCGAAGTTGCTCTACGCCTATGCTGAATGCACCGTACCAAAAATCACCGTCATTACGCGCAAAGCCTACGGCGGTGCGTATGACGTGATGGCCTCTAAGCATTTGCGCGGCGACGTCAACTTTGCATGGCCCCATGCCGAAATTGCCGTAATGGGCGCAAAGGGCGCAGTCGAGATCATCTTCCGCGAAGACAAAGGCGATCCAGAAAAGCTAGCCGCTAAAGAGGCCGAATACAAAGCCAGATTCGCCAACCCCTTTGTGGCTGGGGCTCGCGGCTTCATTGACGATGTGATCTTGCCGCACGAAACCCGCAAACGGATTTGCCGAAGCTTGGTCATGCTGAAAGACAAAAAGCTAGAGAACCCATGGCGCAAGCACGGGAACATTCCGCTTTAAATCTACAGACAACAAGAACGAGAAAAAGATCATGTTTAAAAAAATCCTCATAGCCAATCGCGGCGAAATCGCTTGCCGTGTCATTACCACTGCCCGCAAGATGGGCATCAAAACCGTTGCGGTGTACTCCGAAGCCGACGCCAATGCGCGGCATGTGTCCTTGGCTGACGAGGCCGTGTGCATTGGCGCTGCGCCTTCGCGTGAGTCGTACTTGGTTGCTGACAAAATCATTGCAGCTTGCAAAGCTACAGGTGCTGAGGCTGTGCACCCGGGTTACGGCTTTTTGTCTGAGAACTCAGGCTTTGCCAAGCGCGTGGAAGAAGAGGGCATCGTGTTTATTGGCCCCAAGCACCACTCGATTGCCGCAATGGGCGACAAGATTGAATCTAAAAAATTGGCGGGCAAGGCCGGCGTGAACTGCATTCCAGGTGTGAACGATGCAATTGAAACGCCCGAACGCGCTGTAGAAATTGCCAAAGGCATTGGCTACCCCGTGATGATTAAAGCCTCGGCAGGTGGCGGTGGTAAAGGGCTGCGCGTGGCCTTTAATGACAAAGAGGCGCTCGAGGGCTTTACCTCTTGCCGTAACGAAGCACGCAATAGCTTTGGTGATGACCGCGTGTTCATTGAAAAATTTGTTGAAGAGCCGCGTCACATCGAAATTCAATTAGTGGGCGATAGTTTTGGCAATGTGATTTATTTGAATGAGCGTGAGTGCTCGATTCAACGCCGTCACCAAAAGGTGATTGAAGAAGCGCCGTCACCATTCATCTCTGACGCGACGCGCAAAGCCATGGGTGAGCAAGCCGTGGCGCTTGCTAAAGCGGTGAAGTACCAAAGCGCAGGCACGGTGGAGTTTGTGGTCGGCAAGGACCAGTCGTTTTACTTTTTAGAGATGAATACGCGCTTGCAAGTCGAGCATCCCGTGACCGAGTGCATCACAGGACTCGACTTGGTGGAACTCATGATTCGCGTGGCAGCAGGCGAAAAATTACCGTTGACACAAGCCGAAGTCAAGCGTGACGGCTGGGCAATTGAGTGCCGCATCAATGCCGAAGATCCTTTCCGTAACTTTTTGCCATCGACGGGGCGTTTGGTGCGCTTTGTTCCTCCAGCAACCACCATGACGGCATCGGACATTGACCATTTGCACGGCGTGCGTGTGGATACGGGTGTGATGGATGGCGGTGAAATTCCGATGTTCTATGACTCGATGATTGCCAAGCTGATCGTGCACGGCAAAGACCGTGCCGAGGCGATTGCCAAAATGCGCGAGGCACTCAACAGCTTTGTCATTCGCGGGGTTAGCTCGAACATTCCGTTTCAAGCGGCGCTTTTGGCGCATCCTAAATTTGCGACGGGTGATTTCAATACGGGCTTTATAGCAGAGCACTACGGCAAGGGCTTTGCAGCAGAAGACGTGCCGCATGACAACCCTAATTTCTTGGTCGCTCTTGCGGCATTCGTGCGCCGCAAATCACGCGCTCGCACGCAAGGCATGAGCGGACAACTGGATGGCTACAACGTGGCGGTTGGGCAAGATTACGCCGTGGTCGTTTTGGATAAAGATGGCAAGCACAACTACAAGCAAGTGCATGTGGATGATGCGCTAGGGCAAACATGGGCGGCAACGGTCACGGTGGATGGTAAGCCATTCGCTATCGTCAGCCATTCGCGCTTAAACGACATTGTGATTGAAGGAACGGTCAATGGAAAAACCTTCGCAGCCCAAGTAGAACGTGGCACAGCGAAGAATCCACTCGCACTGCGCGTGCAGCACAACGGCACGCAAATCGAGTGCTTGGTGATGTCACCGCGCATGGCCGAACTGCACCAACTCATGCCACACAAAGCCCCGCCAGATATGAGCCGCTACGTGCTCTCGCCCATGCCAGGCTTGTTGGTTGATGTAGCTGTCACAGTGGGGCAAAAAGTTCAAGCAGGCGAACGCGTCGCCGTCATTGAAGCCATGAAGATGGAGAACGTACTGTTTGCCACGGCAGATGGTGTTGTCGGCAAGGTGTTGGCAGTAAAGGGCGAGAGCTTGAGCGTCGATCAAGCGATTGTGGAGTTTGTATGAGCGTCAGTGCTAGTCGCCCCTTTAAAGTCCTAGGTATCCAACAAATCGCCATTGGCGGCACAAGTAAAACCAAATTGCGCGAGCTGTGGGTCGATATGCTGGGCTTAGAAGTCACGGGCAACTTTAAAAGCGAGCGTGAGAACGTGGACGAAGACATCTGCGCGATGGGCTCGGGCGCGTTTAAGGTTGAAGTTGATTTGATGCAGCCGATGGATCCAAATGGCAAACCTGCCGTTCACACCACGCCGCTCAATCACGTGGGGCTATGGATTGACGACTTGCCCAAAGCCGTGGAATGGCTGACTGCCAAGGGTGTACGCTTCGCGCCAGGCGGTATCCGCAAAGGCGCAGCGGGCTATGACATTACGTTTTTGCACCCTAAATCGAATGGCGAATTTCCGATTGCGGGTGAGGGGGTCTTGATTGAACTGGTGCAAGCCCCTAGCGATGTGATTGCAGCGCTGCGCTAATCGTTTTCGATCAAAAACGCTCCGACCACATGCCGATCCTCGCCTGCGAGGATGTTGTAAGTACGGCACGCGGCTGGCGTGTCCATGGTTTCTACGCCTATGCGCGCCTGCATCAAAGCAGCAATCAGTTTGGGATGCGGAAATCGAATCTTTGCGCCGCTGCCAAAAATAATCAATTCTGGTTTGCTCTCGCCAAGGCGCTCGAAGTGCTCAGCCGTCAAGTCTTCGAAGCTGGCAGCTTGCCAATCAAAGCGTTCGCCGTGCGAGCCTAAAACGAGGCTTTTTTCGATGCGTTCCGCGCCAATGTGGATGCCGCCTGCGTCATAGGCGGTAATCAAGGTGGCGTTGGTTTTTTCGGGTTGGAATTTCATGGGGCTATCTTACAATCACCTGTTAGCTAATCTCTAAACGTCTCCTATGAAAACCATTCAAAAATCGACCAAACTTCAAAACGTCTGTTACGACATTCGCGGCCCTGTGATGGACGCGGCCAAAAAGATGGAAGACGAAGGGCACGCGATCATCAAACTCAACATCGGTAACGTAGGCGCTTTTGGCTTTGACGCGCCTGAAGAAGTGCGTCAAGACATGATTCGTAATTTGCTTGGCGCTGCGGCGTATTCGGACAGCAAAGGCATTTTTTCGGCTCGCAAAGCGGTGATGCAGTACTCGCAAGAGCAGGGTGTCAAAGGCGTGACGTTAGAGGACATTTACATTGGTAACGGCGCGTCCGAGCTGATCGTGATGTCGGTCAATGCGCTCATGAATGACGGCGATGAAATGCTGGTCCCTGCACCCGACTATCCGCTATGGACGGCTGCTGTCAGCCTCTCGGGTGGCAATCCTGTTCATTACGTCTGCGACGAAGCGAATGGCTGGATGCCCAATTTAGAGGATATCCGCGCCAAGATCACGCCTCGTACCAAGGGCATCGTCGTCATCAATCCCAACAACCCGACGGGCGCTTTGTACTCGGATGAGATGCTGGTCTCGCTGATTCAAATAGCCCGTGAGCATGGCCTCATCATTTTTGCCGACGAGGTGTACGACAAGGTGCTATACGACGACGCGAAGCACACGGCCATTGGTTCGCTCTCTACCGATGTGCTGACACTCACGTTTAACTCGATGAGCAAGAGCTATCGCGCCTGCGGCTACCGCGCGGGTTGGCTGGTGGTATCGGGCGATAAGCGCGGTGCGAAGGATTACATCGAGGGGCTGAACATGCTGACCTCGATGCGGCTATGCGCCAACGTGCCGGGCCAAATGGGTATTCAAACGGCGCTGGGCGGCTATCAAAGCATCAAAGATTTGGTGAGTGTTGGCGGGCGTTTGCGCCGTCAGCGCGACATTGCGTATGAGTTGATTACCGCCATTCCTGGGGTGACCTGCAATAAACCCAGCGCGGCGATGTACATGTTCCCCAAGCTCGATCCTGTGATGTACCCGATTAAGGATGACCAAGAATTTATCCACGAATTGTTGACAGAAACCAAGGTGCTCTTGGTGCAAGGCACGGGATTTAACTGGATTGATAACAATCACTTCCGCATTGTGTTTTTGCCGCACGAAGACGACCTGCGCGAAGCGATTACGCGCATTGCTAAGTTCTTAGAGAGCTACCGCAAACGCCACGCCAAATAAAAATAAAAGAAAGAAAAGAAGAATGAAAGCATTGAAAGTTGGACTCCTTGGCATCGGCACAGTTGGCAGCGGTGTGTTTACGGTTTTGACGCGTAATCAAGAAGAGATTGTGCGTCGCACAGGACGCGGGATTGAGATCAGCATGGTCGCTGACCTAGACACAGCAAGGGCTAGCGCCGTGGTGGGTAATGCAGCAACAGTGGTGAACGACGCTCGCGCTGTGATTGCCAATCCTGAGATTGATGTTGTCATCGAACTCATCGGCGGCTACGGAATCGCCAAAATCTTGGTGCTGGAAGCCATTGCCGCTGGCAAGCACGTGGTCACAGCCAATAAGGCTTTGCTGGCTGTGCATGGCGACGAAATTTTTGGTGCTGCTGCTAAGGCACGCAATGGTCAAGGTGTGATGGTGCTGTTTGAGGCGGCTGTTGCTGGCGGTATCCCCATCATCAAAACCCTGCGCGAAGGTTTGACGGCGAATCGCATTCAGTGGGTGGCAGGCATCATCAATGGCACGACTAATTTCATCTTGTCCGAGATGCGTGACAAGGGACTCGACTTTGCCACTGTGCTCAAAGAAGCGCAGCGCCTTGGCTACGCCGAAACCGACCCGACTTTCGATATCGAAGGTGTGGATGCAGCGCACAAGGTGACGCTTATGTCGGCGATGGCGTTTGGCATTCCCGTGCAGTTTGACAAAGCCTATGTGGAAGGCATCACCAAGCTGGGCGCAGAAGACATCAAGTACGCGGAGCAACTCGGCTATCGCATCAAGCTACTCGGTATTTCTAAGCGTGTGGAGAGCGGGATTGAGCTACGCGTTCATCCAACGCTCATTCCAACCAAGCGTTTGATCGCCAACGTAGAAGGCGCGATGAACGCCGTGATGGTGCAGGGCGATGCCGTCGGCACGACTCTTTACTACGGCAAGGGTGCAGGCTCCGAGCCCACAGCCAGCGCCGTGGTCGCAGACCTTGTGGATATTGCCCGCATGACAGGCCATGCTTCGCAAGCCGTACCGGTATTGGCTTTCCAGCCTGCCAGTGTGCAAGCTGCACCGATTTTGCCGATTGGACAAGTCGTCACCAGCTTTTATTTGCGCATGCGCGTCTCGGACGAAGCGGGCGTGCTCGCAAAAGTTACAGGCATTTTGGCCGAAGCAGGCATCAGCATCGACGCGCTCATTCAGCATGAAGCCAAAGATGGTGAGAGCCAAACCGATCTGATCATTTTGACGCACGATTGCGTGGAAGCCACGATGGACGGGGCTTTGAGCAAGGTGGAAGCGTTGTCTAGTGTGCTAGGCCGTGTTGTAAAAATTCGTAAGGAAGAACTTGCTTAAGCCAACCTTTGTTCTCGTTCACGGCTCATGGCATGGCGCTTGGTGCTGGTCGCGTGTGCTTCCGCTTTTGCGTAGCGCGGGTTATGCGGCGCATGCCGTCACGCTCACAGGTGTGGGCGAACGGGCGCATTTGCTTTCGAACGAGATCAACCTCACCACGCACGTGAGCGATGTGCTGGGGCTGATTGAGGCTGAAGAACTCACCAACATCGTGCTGGTTGGGCATAGCTACGGAGGCCGTGTGATTACGGGCGTTGCGGACGCATTGCTGAATGCGGGCAAGGTCAATTTGCAGCACATCGTGTACTTGGACGCCGTCGTACCCAAGAGCGGCGAGAGTTGGTCAAGCACGCATGTGCCTGAGGTGATTACTGCTCGCACTCAAGCGGCCAAAGATTTTGGTAAGTTGCATGGCGTGGATGCTTTTCCGCCACCAGACGCTTTTGTGTTTGGACTCACGGGCGATGATGCAGCTTGGGTCAATCGTCGCCAAACGCCGCAGCCGCTGGGCGTGTATTTGGATGGACAGTCCTTTGACGAGCCACGTCTAGCAAGGCTTGCCAGAACATTTATCAATTGCAATAGCCCTGCTTTAGCGACGATTGAAGTCTCACGCGAACGTGTGCGAAGCGACAAATCTTGGCAATGGGTAGAGATGGCCTGCGGTCATGATGCGATGGTGAGTCATGCTCCCGAGTTGGCTAAGAATTTATTGAAGTGCGTTTAAATTTATGAAATACTTATCGACTCGCGGCTACCCTGATCGCAAACAGTTTTGTGAAATTTTGCTCGAAGGTCTCGCGCCTGATGGCGGTTTGTATTTGCCCGAAAGCTATCCAAAGTTCACGACTAATGACCTCGCCAACCTGCGCCGCATTTGGAGCGAGAAGGGCTACGCTGATTTGGCGTTTGCGATTTTGTCGCTGTACATCGACGACATTCCAAGTGCTGACCTCTTGGCGCTGTGCCGCAAGACCTACACCGAACAGGTGTACGGAACGAGGGACATCGTGCCGCTCAAGCAATTGGACGATGGCTTTTATTTAGAAGCGTTATCAAACGGCCCGACGCTGGCGTTTAAAGACATGGCGATGCAGTTGCTCGGCAATCTGTTTGAGTATGAATTAGCAAGGCGCGGCGAGACGCTCAACATTTTTGGCGCAACCAGTGGTGACACGGGTTCGGCAGCTGAATACGCCATGCGTGGCAAGCGCGGAGTTCGCGTGTTTATGACTTCGCCCGCTGGCCGCATGAGCCCGTTTCAACAAGCGCAAATGTTTAGCTTGATGGACGAGAACATCCATAACATCGCGATTGAGGGCGTGTTTGACGACTGTCAAGATTTGGTGAAGGCCGTGAGCAATGACGCAGCATTCAAGGCTAAATACAAAATCGGAACTGTCAATTCCATCAACTGGGCGCGGTTACTCGCGCAAGTGGTTTATTACTTTGCGGGCTACTTTCAGGCAACCAGCAAAGACGATCAAAAGGTCTCCTTCTGTGTGCCATCAGGTAACTTTGGCAATGTCTGCGCGGGTCATGTGGCGCGGATGATGGGCTTGCCAATTGAAACCCTCGTTGTCGCCACAAACGAAAACGACGTGCTGGATGAGTTCTTCAAAACGGGCGTGTACCGCGTACGCGGAACCGTAGATACACACGAGACATCCAGCCCGTCGATGGACATCAGCAAGGCCAGTAACTTTGAACGTTTTGTGTTTGACATGCTTGGGCGTGATGGCGCACGCGTGAAGTCGCTTTTCGGTGAACAACTTAGCAAAACGGGGCAGTTTGATTTAAGCGCTGGCATCGTTGCAGCCCGCATCCAGTATGGCTTCGCATCGGGTCGAAGCACGCACGGTGATCGTCTTGCCACGATCAAATCTACCTACGAATCGCATAGCGTGATGATTGACACGCACACAGCGGATGGTGTGAAAGTGGCGCATGAATTTCTAGCAAAACATCCGAAGCCAAAAGATGCCGAGTCTGTGCCGATGATCGTTTTAGAAACCGCGCTGCCCATCAAATTTGCCAGCGCGATTGTGGAAGCACTCGGCGTTGAACCCACGCGTCCTGCGCAGTTTGAAGGCATTGAGGCACTGCCAAAGCGCGTGGTCAACATGCCTGCCGATGTGGCGGTCGTTAAAGCGTACATCGCTAAAGCTTGTGACTAGACCTCCGCTTCTCTCGTTGGACGACGCGCTGGCGCAATTGCTGGCAAGCGCCCGGCCGCTAGATCGCATGGAGTCTATTTCTACCTTTGATGCCGATGGTCGTGTCTTGGCCGAAGACGTGGTGTCCGAATTGCAAGTCCCTGCATTTGATAACTCCAGCATGGACGGCTATGCCGTGCGCTTGGCCGATTTAAAACAAGGCGATGCCACGCAAGCCTCATGGACATTGACTTGCAGCCTACGCGTGCCTGCAGGTCAATCTCCATCTGCCTTGCCAGAGGGGGAGGCTGCGAGAATTTTTACAGGCGCACCCATTCCGTTTGGCGCGGATGCGGTGGTGATGCAAGAGGATTGCGCCGACCTTGGTGATGGTCGCGTTCAAATCAAAGCACTGCCCGCCAAGGCACAGTGGATAAGGCGTGCGGGGGAGGATGTTGAACGCGGCGCAGTTGTTTTGGCGCATGGTACGCGTCTCTCGCCAGCCGAATTAGGACTTGCCGCCAGTGTGGGCATGGCAAGCCTTCGGGTTGCTGCCAAGCCGCGTGTGGCGTTGTTTTCCACGGGTGATGAGCTGGTGATGCCAGGGACGGTTGCGCCAACGGACATGAAAGCGGGCAGCATTTACAACTCGAACCGATTCTTTTTGCGAGCGCTGCTTGTGCGCATGGGCTGCGAAGTCACCGATCTTGGAATCGTTCCAGACGACAGAACGGCTACTGTGGAGGCCTTATCCCATGCGGCTTCCCAGCATGATTTGATTTTGACGAGCGGCGGTGTGTCAGTAGGTGAAGAAGATCACATCAAGCCTGCGGTGCAGCAATTGGGCGAGCTCAATCTTTGGCAGATTGCGATGAAGCCAGGAAAACCGTTTGCGTTTGGAAAAATTAAATTAGGGTCAGATCCGCATTCTTTTGCTCATTTCGTAGGCCTACCTGGCAATCCCGTATCCAGCTTCGTCACATTTTTATTGCTTGTCCGTCCGCTGTTGCTCCAGCTGCAAGGCACAACCAGCGTGGCTTTGCAGCCCGTTCAACTTCGCGCTGACTTCGATTGGCCACGTGCTGACAAGCGCCGTGAGTTTTTGCGCGTGCGCCGAAATAGCAATGGTGGACTCGATCTATTTCCTAATCAAAGCTCGGGCGTTTTAACGTCGGCCGTGTGGAGCGATGGCTTGGTAGACAACGCAGCCAATCAGACCATCAAGCGTGGTGACATAGTTTCATTCCTCTCGTTTGCGGAGTTTTTGACATGAGCGCAACGATCAAAATCACGGTCAAATACTTTGCATCGATACGTGAAGCCATCGGTGTGAGCTCTGAGTCGATCTTGCTGGATAGCATGCAAGCCATGTCGGTTATGGCTTTGCGCGATGTACTCATTGCAAAAGGTGCACCGTATGCAGATGCGTTGGCGCGTGGCAAGTCCATTCGCACGGCGCTAAATCAAGTCATGTGCGACGAGTCGGCAAGCCTTGCGGACGGCTCTGAAGTCGCTTTCTTTCCACCTGTGACGGGGGGCTGAGATGACTCCTCGCGTCTCTGTTCAAATCCAAGACTTCGATGTGAGCACTGAGCTTGCCAAGCTGCGAAGCGGTGATAAGCGCGTGGGCGCAGTGTGCAGTTTTGTGGGGACGGTGCGCGACATCAACGACGGTGATGCGGTCTCGGAGCTGGAACTGGAGCACTATGAAGGCATGACGGAAAAGGCTCTGGAAGCCATGATAGACGTGGCCTGCACAAGGTTCAATATTTACGCAGCGCGGATTATTCATCGTGTGGGTCGGCTCTTGCCGCTCGACCAAATTGTGTTTGTGGCGGTCACATCCGCGCATCGGCATGAAGCATTTCAAGCGTGTGAATTTTTAATGGACTATTTAAAAACCGAAGCGCCGTTTTGGAAGAAGGAGCAGACACCAAATCGCGATCACGCTTCGCGCTGGGTGGATGCAAGAAGCAGTGACGATGACGCCATTAAACGTTGGAATGTTTGAGCTGGAACTTTAATGATGATGAATCACCTCAAAAAATATCTGCATTCGTTGATCGCAAGACCTAGACTCTTGCTGTCTGTGGTGCTTGCCTTTGTCTGTTACGCCCTGCTAACGCCTTACATGCGAGCCTCGCAGGCCTTGCTCTTGGCATTTGATTTCGGCGCAGTATTCTTTTTAGTTAACATCATGCACTTGATGGCCAAAGCCACGCCAGCTGTGATGCGCCGCCGAGCGGAGCGGCAAATTTACGGTAAATGGACGGTAGTAGTTTTGTCGGTGGTTACCATTGGCATGGTGCTTTTGGCGCTACACGACGAACTACGTGCAGGCAAAGCGCAAGCAGAGCATAGCGTTGTATTTGCGGGTCTGTCCATTGTTCTGTCGTGGCTTTTGCTGGCGACCAATTTTGCGCAGGAATATGCACATGAGTACGCGCTCAATCGGCATATCAATGATGGCGGTTTACTGTTTCCCATTACGCCAGAGCCAGAGTACTGGGACTTCATGTATTTCTCGCTCATTTTGAGCATGGCCTGTCAAACGGCGGACGTGCAAATTACTAATGGACGGATGCGTCGCCTCGCGCTTTTACATAGCGTGATGGCGTTCTTTTTTAATGTCGGCATCATCGCCATCACCATCAATGTGCTTGGAGGTGTTTTGTGATTGCTCGCCAAGCCATACTGGTTGTGGCTTGCGCGAGTGCCACTCTTGCCCAAGCGGACGAACCTAACTTCAAATTCACTACAGGTTTGTACGGCCTGAGTGGCGGAGGACAAACGGCCGCGCGGGGATTGGATGTGAATCTGCGTAACACATCCAAGCTGGGCGATCTGTGGGTCGGTTGGTATGTGCAGCCTGCGGTAAATAACGACGAAACG
Organism: Comamonadaceae bacterium; assembly: GCA_947450645.1. Taxonomy (GTDB): domain Bacteria; phylum Pseudomonadota; class Gammaproteobacteria; order Burkholderiales; family Burkholderiaceae_C; genus JASGCK01. The sequence continues at coordinate 24,727 of CANFWH010000008.1, forward strand.
ACGCGGCAAAAGCAATGGCGCACGGGTTGGGATAACACATTGAATGCAGGCTCGGTTCGGTTGCAACCCAGCATTCAAGCGGCCTCTGGTGGTTTTTGGGGTGGAAGCTTTGGTGTGGAGACGGGCGACACTTGGTATGCAGGAGCGGGACTTGGGCGCACCAATCTTCGTCCTTATGTCAACTTGAATTTCGATCCCAATGATGCGCTGATGGCGTCTGGCGGTTACCGATGGAGCGCGCATCAATCCTTAGGCTTTCAATGGGTGCGTGATAACCGTCTAAACCCCGACCAGCGTCACTTTCACGCGATTTATCGGCAAGGTTTGAGTGAGTATGAGCGCGTGACCTTTGATGTTTTATCGAAAGCAGGTAGCGTGACAGATAGCGCGGGTGGCGTACAAAAAATCAACAAGTTAGGTTTATCGGCCACCTATGATTGGCATGAAAAATTTGTGCGCTTTAGCTACGACCCGAACGCCAATTTTGGCGTGCAAAACATGTGGCGTTTTTCTCTGGGTACGCGGTTCTAAGTTAAGCATGACGAGCATTGTCCTTACTACACTGAACGCCCGCTACACCCACGCCAGTATGGGTTTGCGCTGTTTGCGGGCGAATCTTGGTGAGCTGCGAGAGGACTCTGTGATTGATGAGTTCATCGTCGGTCAACAGACGAATGAAATCGTCGAAAAGCTTTTGGCACATCGACCCAAAATCATCGGCTTTGGTGTGTACATCTGGAATGTGGATGAGACCACCAAGATCGTTGCTTTATTGAAACGCGTCGCACCTGAAGTCGTGGTTATTCTTGGTGGCCCCGAGGTGAGTTTTGAAATGGACGAGCAGCGCATCTGCCAGTTGGCAGACTATGTCATTACAGGCTGGGGCGATGTGACCTTTCGCAAAGTAGTCGAAGCTGTATTGCATGGGCCCAAGCCGCTCATGAAAGTTCATGCTGGTGAGCAGCCACCGCTGTCAGAAATTGCCATGCCGTATGGCGAATACATGGACGAGGATATTGCCCACCGTACGCTCTACGTCGAGGCGAGCCGTGGCTGTCCGTTTAAGTGCGAATTTTGTCTCTCGGCGCTCGATAAAACAGCATGGCCGTTTGAAACAGAAGCGTTTTTGGCGCAGATGGAGACGCTCTATCAGCGCGGTGCAAGGCAGTTCAAGTTTGTCGATCGCACTTTCAATTTGAATGCCAAGGTGAGCCTCAAGATTTTGCAATTCTTTTTGGATCGATGGACGGAAGCTGATCCAATTTACGCTCACTTTGAGCTTGTCCCCGATCATTTACCAGATGTGCTGAAAGAGACGATTGCTAAGTTCCCCGCTGGCGCGCTGCAGTTTGAAATTGGCATCCAAACTTTCAACACTGATGTGCAGGCCTTGGTCAGCCGCAAGCAAAACAACGACAAGGCGGCGGAGAATTTACGCTGGCTGCATACCCAGAGTAGGGCGCACATGCACGTCGATTTGATTGCGGGTTTGCCAGGAGAGAGTATGCAAAGCTTTGGCGCGGGCTTTGATCGCTTGGTGGGGCTTGGGCCGCATGAAATTCAACTCGGCATTTTGAAGCGCCTGCGCGGCACGCCCATCATCAGGCACACCGTGCCGTACCGCATGACGTTTAGCCCCGACGCGCCGTATGAAATCGTGGCGAATCAAGACCTGAGCTTTAACGACATGCAGCGCATGAGTCGCTTTGCTCGCTATTGGGACTTGGTGGCGAACTCGGGACGCTTTGCGAACACGTTGCCCTTGCTGCTCGGCACGCGCCCTGAAGATTCCGCATTCAATAACTTCATGATGTTTGCCGACTGGCTCTATGCCACGACAAGCAAGACGCATCAGTTTGCGCTAGAGCGATTGTTTGAGTTTGTGCAACGCTATTTGGCTCTGACGCAAGATGTAGAGGCGGTTGATTCGGCTATCGCTATCGACAAAGAGCGAGCGCAAATCAAGACACGAAGTGTCAAACTACAAAGGCAGCAAAGACACGAGACCCTATCGAAATGAAAGTAATTAAATGAAAGTAGTGCTCTACACCGATGGCGCATGCAAAGGAAATCCTGGTCCTGGTGGATGGGGTGCACTCTTGCAGACCACAACGGATAAGGGCTTGGCCGAGCGCGAGCTGTGCGGCGGCGAACGTGAGACAACCAATAATCGAATGGAAATGATGGCGGTGATTGAGGGCTTGTCGGCCCTGACGCGTCCCTGTAACGTGACGATTTATTTGGACAGCAAGTACGTCATGCAAGGCATCACCGAGTGGATTACAGGCTGGAAGGCGCGTGGTTGGAAGACTGCGGCCAAGCAGCCTGTGAAGAATGTGGATTTGTGGCAGAGGCTTGATGCTGTAGTAGCTAACTCAGGCCACACGATTGACTGGCAATGGGTGAAGGGTCACGCAGGCAATGCTGGCAATGAACGAGCGGATGGTTTAGCCAACAAAGGCATTCCAGCGTAAGACTAGCTGGCTAGCGCGGCGGACGCGGCCATTTTTGGCGTGTGAATTCGCTGCTTTAAATTTTTGAGTAACCAAACAATCTGGCGGCTTGAACGTGCATATTGGCCTGTGAGTGCGGCGTAGGCTTCTTCGATTTTGTCTGCGCGTGCCAAGCTAATGGCGTCAGCAGCAGCATTGACGAATCGCTCGTGCATGCTCTGCAACATAGGGAACGATGGATCACCTTCGACATATCTCTTTTCAGGTCCTTGCTGCAATTTCGTCAGTCCACTGAGCGTTGCTGAACGAACTTGACGAGCATCCAAGTGTTCTGGCCATACGCCTGTGCTATAGGCTTGCTGGATCGCGCGCTCTAGCGCTAGAGCCATGCTTTCATGTTCGGCAATCGTTAGATCAATTGTTTGGGCTGCTGGCAGCAAAACGTTTGTGTGAAGCATCCAAGCGGCCTTTTGTGTATGTGCAAATGAAACCGTAGGGTTAAAAGCGTTTCCCATATCAATGATGTAAACATCAGTCCCAGGTACAGAAATTAAATTTGTATTAAACATAATGATTAACTTTCATTTAAAAATAGTGAAAATTACGATAACAGTATTAGTTTACCATCAATTAAGAAAAAAGTGTCAATTATTTTTTTTAGGGTATTCCTGCATAGCTAAGAAGTTCACTTTGTTGAAAAATAGCGGCTTATCAGCAAGGATTTCAGAATGAAAAAATGGGTTCTTATCGTTGTTAGTTTGTGTTTCTCGCCTTTGGCCTTGCAGGCTCAGGGGGTATGGCCGAACAAACCTGTCAAGATCGTGATTGGTTTTCCGACGGGCGGTGCGCCTGATATCTTGGCGCGGGTATTGGCTGAAAAGTGGGCGTCGCTTGGGCAGGCCGTGACGGTAGAAAACAAGCCGGGCGCAGGTGGAAACATTGGTGCGGATTTTGTGGCGAAGAGTGCGCCCGATGGCTATACGCTTTTAGTGGGGACGGTTGGTTCGCAAACGATTAATCCATCGCTGTATAGCAAGATGCCCTATAACGCGGCAACGGACTTCACGCCGATTTCGTTTTTAGGTAGCACGCCTAATTTACTAGTCGTTAACAACAGCGTGCCCGCCAAGTCCGTTAAAGAGTTGATTGATCTTGCTAAAGCCAAGCCCGATACGCTTAGTTACGGCTCACCTGGTAATGGCACATCGAATCACATGTCGGGCGAAATGTTCAACATTCAAGCAGGCGTGAAAACGCGCCACGTGCCGTATCGCGGGCGTGCGCAGGCGATTCCAGATTTGCTGGGGGGGCACATTACCATGATGTTTGACAACATGCCTTCTAGCCTGCCATTGGTCAAAGCTGGCGAGCTGCGCGGCTTAGCAGTGACCAGTGCCAAGCGCTCGCCTGCTGCACCTAACATTCCCACGATGGCGGAGTCTGGTCTGCCGGCCTATGAAGCCACATCGTGGTTTGCCGTATTTGGCCCCGCCAAAATGCCGCGTGATGTGGTGATAAAGATCAATCAAGAAGTGATTCGCGCCATTAATTTCCCAGATGTCAAAGAGAAGTTGTTTCAGCTGGGACTGGATATGCAGCCTGGCACGCCAGAGGCGCTGGATGTACTGATTCAAAGCGAGACGATTAAGTGGGCGAAGGTAGTCAAGGAGTCAGGTGCGAAAATCGACTGATGACTGAACTATCTGTGCTGACGGCGCAGGCTTTTGCGCCAACTGGCGCATTGGCTCGCGCGGCGACTTTATCCAAACAAAACTATCAAGCCCGTGAAGGCCAGCAGCACATGGCCAGCGCCATTGCGGATGCCATCGCCCTACGCTCTAGCGTAGTGGTGGAGGCGGGCACGGGCGTTGGCAAGACCTTTGCCTACCTTGTACCAGCGGTGCTCAGTGGCTCGAGAGTCGTGGTATCCACAGCGACCAAAAACTTGCAAGACCAACTTTATTCGCGTGACCTGCCCGCAGTGACTGAAGCCCTGGGAATTCCTGTGCGAACCGCATTGCTTAAAGGGCGATCCAGCTACTTATGCCTAAGCCGCATGGACACCGCCTTGCACGGCAGCAATGCGTCGGAGCGACTGCTGGGCAAGGCTTTGGCCGAAATCTCGAAATGGTCTAAGACGACATTGACGGGCGATTTAGCAGAAATGACGGGACTCGATGAGCGCTCGCCCGTACTGCCACTTGTCACTTCGACACGTGAAAACTGCCTAGGTTCGGAGTGCTCTAAAGCTAAAGAATGCTATGTTAACTTGGCGCGCAAAGAAGCGCTTTCAGCCGACATTGTGGTGGTGAATCATCATTTGTTTTTTGCTGATATGGCCGTGCGTGAATCGGGTGTGGCGCAAATTTTGCCAACCGCTGAGGTCGTCATTTTTGATGAGGCGCATCAAATCAACGAAATTGGCGTTGGATTTTTAGCTAAACAACTCAGCTCGCCGCAGCTGATCGACTTCGCGCGAGACTTGCTGGCTGTGGGTTTGCAGCATGCACGTGGTTTGGTGGAGTGGTCTACGGTAGCGCAGGCACTCGAGTACGCGACCAAAGATTTGCGCCTTGCAGTGGGCAAACAAAATTATGCCTCGCGTCTTGGATGGACGGGCGCTGTGCCTGATGGTGTGGACGTGCATAGTTGGGAGCGTGGTCTTGCAGGCATTACGCAAGCGCTAATGCAGGCAGACGTAGCACTTGGCGTTGTGGCTGAAATGAGTCCTGAATTTGTTCGCCTTGCCGAACGTGCGCTAGAACTCGCGGATCTCGTACAAGCCTTTATACATAGGGCATCCGTCGATACAGTGCGCTGGTTAGAGGTGGGTGCGCAAATCAAATTGGTAGAGTCGCCACTCGATATTGCCGATGTGGTGCGCAAGCAGTGGTTTCCTGAATCTGAATCTCCTTCCGGCACGCCAACAGTCTCGCAGCGAAGTTGGATTTTTACTTCCGCAACACTGGGCAGCGATGTCCAGCTTTCTTGGTTCTTGGAAGGCTGTGGTTTGCAAGGTCTCGCGCCTGAGCAATTGCAGGTGCTGCGCGTGAGCAGCCCCTTTAATTACGAAGTGCAGTCGGCGCTGTATGTGCCGTCAAATTTTCCTAAACCCAACGAACCAGATCACACGGCTCGTGTGGCCGATATTGCCCTAGAAGCCTTGCGGGGGTTGGCTGGGCGCACTTTGGTGCTTACCACTACTCTAAAAGCGCTACGGCAAATTGGTGAGACGCTGACCGAGGCTTTGGTGGGTACGGAGATCAATGTTTTGGTGCAAGGACAGCAATCGAAGCGTGAGCTGATTGAGCGGTTTCGCGCTAAAGATCAAGCCTCGGTGCTGGTGGCATCGGCTTCATTTTGGGAGGGCGTGGATATAGCAGGTGATGCGCTGCAATGCGTCATCATTGATAAATTACCTTTTCCTCCTCCCAATGATCCGCTAGTTGAGGCGCGCAGCAAGCGCTTAGAAGCGCAAGGCCGTAGTAGCTTTAACGACTACTCTGTGCCCGAGGCCGCGATTGCGCTCAAGCAGGGGACGGGAAGACTAATTCGTAGCGAAGGCGATATTGGCGTACTTGTGGTGTGCGACCCGCGCCTTGTGCAAATGGGGTATGGCAAACGTTTGATTGCGAGCTTGCCAACGATGCCCATTTTGCGAACCACAGAGGCTTGGCAGCAGTGGTTAGGGCTTTTGCGCGCCACTCACTAATTTATTTTTAGGGAAATTTTTCGCCATTACGCGCTTAGCGTCGTCGCGTAAATCAGTGCTGCCAAGTGCATCGTATGCCTGAATCAAAACCGTTAAAGCATCTTCCATCACAACCGTGTTAGGGTACTCAGCAATGGCCGCTTGCGCACGGTTAGCCGCAGCCAGATGTGCGCCACGGCTGGCGTAGTAGCGCGCCACGTGCAGCTCGTACGCGGCCAGTGTATTGAGTATGTACGCCATACGCGCTAGTGCGTCAGGCGTGTATTTGGATTCTGGAAAGCGTGTGGTGAGTTGTTTGAAAGTGGCGTACGCTTCTTTAGATGCTTTTTGATCGCGGTCATCTAATTGCTGCCCCGTAAAGCCACTTAAAAATCCGAGATCACCATTGAAGTTGACGAGACCACGAAGGTAGAGAGCGTAATCGATGAGTGGACTAGCGGGATGCAGGCGCATAAAGCGATCCAGTGTGACCATAGCTTCAGCTTGCGATCCAGCTTTATACTGCGCATAAGCTTTTTCCACTTGCGCTTGCTGCCCAAGCGGTGTACCAATGGCTCGTGTCTCTAGCTTTTCATAGTAGCCAGCAGCTTTTTCATAACCACCATTGTTCATTTCGTCTTTGGCTTCTTGATAAAGTTTATCTGTAGACCAGTCCTTGGTAATGTCGTCTAGATTGCCGCAACCTTGGAGCAGCACAATGACACACGCGAAGCACACTCGCCAAAAATTAGCCATAGAAAGTAAAGATGAGCGCACAGGTTATCCCAGAAAAAAAAGTCAATTTGATTATAGACAGCGAGCATGAAGATGCGATTGAAACTGGCGATCTGACTGATTCAATTGAAACGCGACTGCATACTGTCACATACGAGCAAAGCGATATGCGATTTGATCGCATCGTGGCGCTGGCTGTCCCCGAGTTTTCGCGCAGCTATTTGCAGCAGCTGATTGAGCAATCGTTCGTCACACTGAACGGCGTGATTGCCACAAAATCATCCAAACATCTGCGCGAAGGCGACGAGCTAGTGATACAGCTTCGCCCGACCGAGCAAAGCCAAGCCTATGTGCCCGAGGATGTGCCTGTTGAAGTGGTGTACGAAGATATGTACCTGCTCATCGTCAACAAGCCAGCAGGATTGGTGGTTCATCCAGCACCAGGTAATTGGCGCGGCACGTTGCTTAATGGTCTGCTGAATAAATATCCAGACGCAAAACATTTGCCGCGCGCGGGCATCGTTCATCGGCTCGACAAAGACACCAGTGGACTGATGGTCGTGGCAAAAACACGGCTTTGTATGGATGCACTGGTGAAGTTGATTTCTAGCCGAGAAGTGGCTCGCGAGTACTTCGCGATTGCCCACGGCGCGTGGCGTAATTCGGATGAGCACGAGTTTGAGGACGACGCACCTGATAGAATCGTGACTCAGTCCATTGGGCGCGATCAAAAAAATCGACTCAAAATGGCAGCGTTTGACCCGCTGAGTGGTCACGCAAAACCCGCTCGCACTGACATTTATGTCCTGCAGCAAAACGATGATTTCACATGGGTGGAGTGCAAACTCCACACGGGACGTACGCATCAAATTCGCGTGCACATGGCCTATTTGGGGCATCCGCTGGTGGCGGACGCAACCTACGGCGGCAAACCCGCGCTAGGCCTGACACGCCAAGCTTTGCATGCCAAGCGATTGGCTTTTACGCATCCGATGACGGGTGCCGAGATGGAATTTTTATCCCCACTGCCGCTTGACCTTGAGGCCGCAAAAGATGGCATTTAAAAGATACTTTTTAATTGATGTATGAATACTGCTGAAGCAAAACGAATTTTGGAAGCGGCGCTGCTGTGCGCGCAAGCACCGATGACGGTGCCTCATTTGCTGCCGCTGTTTGATGACAATTTAACCGCAGACTCGATCAAGTTAATTCTTGCAGAGCTGCAATTGGATTGGGCCCAAGGCGGACTCGATTTGGTTTGCGTCGCCAATGGCTGGCGCTTTCAAAGCAAGCCTGAGCTAAAGCATTATTTGGATCGTTTAAATCCCGAGAAGCCACCGCGTTATTCGCGGGCTAGTCTTGAGACGCTGGCCATCATTGCGTATCGCCAGCCTGTCACGCGCGGTGATATTGAAGACATTCGCGGCGTGACGGTGAACTCGCTCACGATTAAGCAATTAGAAGACCGCGGCTGGATTGAGGTGATTGGACACCGCGAAACCGTGGGTCGCCCCGCTTTGTTTGCGACGACTAAGCAATTTTTAGATGATTTGGGATTAGCGTCGCTCGCCCAACTACCGATTAATGAAGATGGCGATGAAATGCCGAATTTAGATTTACTTGAACACTTACCAGATCAACCCGAACTGGCGCCACAACCCGAATTACCCGAGAACCCTGAGACCTTATGAACAACGAACAATCCCACGAGCCAATCCCAATGGATCTTCCCGAGCATGATGCGCCAGAAGCCACGATCGATATGGCTTCCGAGAACGATGCCGCGCCAGAGCAGGCTGGACAAGCCTCTGCAGCACCCGCAGAGCCTATTCCTGCCGCACCGATTCCCGTGTTTGAGTTGGACGACATCGTCAGTGGACGCTTTGACGAAGAACAAGCCAGCGAAGAGGTCCTCATTCCAGGCAAGCGAGTTTTAGCGCCCGAAGTCGAATCACCCAAGCTGCACAAAATCCTCGCGCAAGCGGGGCTCGGCTCACGCCTTGAGATGGAGCAAATGATCGTCGAGGGGCGCATCACGGTTAACAAAGAGCCTGCGCATATTGGGATGCGGATTCAATACGGCGATCAAATTACGGTCAACGGCAAGCCGATCAAAGTGCGCATTGATCCGCCGCCAGCGCGCATCTTGGCGTACCACAAGCCTGCGGGCGAAGTCGTCACGCATGACGATCCGCAAAATCGCCCCACCGTTTTTCGCCGCTTGCCCAAGCTGTATCAAGGCAAATGGCAATCGGTCGGTCGTCTTGACTTGAACACCGAAGGGCTGCTCTTGTTTACCAGCTCAGGCGAATTGGCGAACCGCCTGACGCACCCGCGTTTTGGCTTAGAGCGTGAATACGCCGTGCGCGTTTTGGGCGCTTTGTCTAATGAAGAAAAACAACAATTGCTAGACGGCGTGATGCTGGATGACGGCCTTGCTCAGTTTGGCTCGATTGAAGATGGCGGCGGCGAAGGCGCGAACTGCTGGTACCGCGTGACGATTTCTGAAGGACGTAACCGCGAAGTGCGCCGTATGGTGGAGTCGCTGGGTCATGCGGTGAGTCGCTTGATTCGTATTCGTTATGGCACGATGCTCTTGCCAAAAGGTCTCAAGCGCGGATTTTGGATGGAACTCGATGAAGCCGACGTTCGGGCGCTGCAAAACGCCTCGGGCGGTGCGCCCAAGCGTGCAGATGGCGAGGGCGCAGCCCTGCGCTCCCGCGCAGGCAATGGACGCAATGACCTACGCGGCGCACAGCGTAGTCGCGGGGGCTTACGCGGCCCAGGTGCGGGCAATGCGGGCGGCGATGGCAGAGGCCGTGGCAGCCCAGATCGCGGCGGCTACAAAGGAAACACGCCAAGGCCTGATAACCGCAATACGCCGCGCCCAACCGCGCCAGGCGAGGGTGGTGGACGCGGTAGTTACGGTGGCAATTCGGGTGGTCACTCAGGCGGTAACTCTTTTGACGGCGACGGCATTAACAATGATCGTTTGCCAAGTGGCATTAATCCTGAGCGCACGATGATGGATTTCAAGCGTCAAGCCTTTGGTGGCGGTAACGGTGGCGGTGGCCAAGGTCGCGGACGTGCTGGCGGTGGAGGCTTTGGTGGCGGTGCGGGACAAGGCCGTGGTCGCGGCGGTAATTCTGGCGGCGGGGGCGGTAGTGGCCCGCGCGATGGCGGCGGTAACGGTGGTCAGCCAGATCCGATGCGCACCTCGTTTGGCTATATCGGCGGCGATAGTTTGCAGCGTCAACGCTCTGCACCTAACCCAGGTGGCGGCGGTCGAGGCGGCAATCGCGGTGGTTCAGGTAACAGCTCAAATGGCGGGGGCGGCAGAGGCCGCACACGTTAAAATCAGCAGGTTGTTTTTTCAGGCAATATTTTTTATTTTTCTAGGACTTTTAAATGGCTATCGAACGCACTCTCTCTATCATCAAACCTGACGCAGTTGCAAAAAACGTGATCGGTCAAATTTACGCACGTTTTGAAGGCGCTGGCCTCAAAGTTGTGGCGGCTCGTATGGCACATCTCTCACGCTTGGAAGCGGAAGCTTTCTACGGCGTTCACAAAGCACGTCCTTTCTTCAATGACCTCGTGTCGTTCATGATTTCTGGCCCCGTGATGATTCAAGCTTTAGAAGGCGAAGGCGCTATCTTGAAAAACCGTGACCTGATGGGCGCGACGGATCCAAAGAAGGCCGACAAAGGCACGATTCGCGCTGATTTTGCTGACAGCATCGACGCTAATGCCGTTCACGGTTCTGATGCAGCTGACACCGCTGCTGCTGAGATCGCTTTCTTCTTTCCTGGTATGAACGTGTTCGCGCGTTAATTGCTAGCAACTCAACTTTGTAACTGACTATGACTTCGGCCAACCTGCTGGATTTTGATCTCGATGGCTTGGCCGATTTTTGTGAAAAATTAGGCGAAAAGCGTTTCCGAGCAACGCAACTGTATCGCTGGATTCACCAGCGCGGCGTATCCAATTTTGATGATATGACAGACATCGCGAAATCATTTCGCGAAAAATTAAAAACGAGCTCTCGAATTGAGGGACTTAAAGTTTTGAGCCGCCACACCTCGGCAGATGGCACGATCAAGTGGCTGTTTGATATGGGTGCTGGCGATGCAATCGAAGCCGTCTACATTCCAGAAGATGACCGTGCCACGCTGTGTATTTCTAGCCAAGCGGGCTGTGCCGTTGGCTGTCGTTTTTGCTCCACTGGGCACCAAGGCTTTAGCCGCAATTTGACCACGGCCGAGATCATCGGGCAGCTTTGGTTTGTCGAGCATTTGCTTCGTGCCGAGTTGCAAAGCGATGATCGTAAGGTGGACGAACGTGTCATCTCTAACGTGGTGATGATGGGCATGGGTGAGCCGCTGCAAAATTATTCGAACTTGATTCCTGCACTCAAGACCATGCTGTCCGATCATGCTTATGGCCTCTCGCGTCGTCGTGTCACGGTGTCCACATCGGGCGTCGTACCTATGATTGACCGTTTGGCACAGGATTGCCCAGTGTCTTTAGCGGTCTCGATTCATGCTGCTAACGACAAGTTACGCGATAGCTTGGTGCCTATCAATCAAAAATACCCACTCAAAGAACTCATCGCGGCTTGCCAGCGTTATTTGCCAACTGCCCCACGTGATTTTTTAACGATTGAATACTGCATGCTCGCAGGCGTGAACGATCAGCCCGAGCACGCCAGAGCGCTGGCACAAATGCTGAACGTGCTGCCTTGCAAAATCAATTTAATTCCATTCAATCCATTTCCTGCGTCGGGTCTCAAGCGCTCTGCTGCTGATGTCGTGAAAAAATTTGCGCAACTGTTAACAGGCGCTGGGTACATCACAACGATTCGCAAAACACGCGGAGACGATATTGATGCGGCTTGCGGGCAATTGGCTGGTGAAGTCCAAGACCGAACCGACGCTGCTGTACGCATGCAAGAGCGCAGAACCATCATGATGAAAGAGTCAAATGAGTGAGATTAATACTGTAGTGGGCACATTGCCTGAAGACGACCACACATCTGAAGTAACAGAGATCGCAGCACCTGTTGCCGAAGCTGATTCTCAAGTCTCAGCTGGACAGATGTTACGTGAGGCGCGTCTCGCCTCGGGCATACATATTGGTACTTTGTCGCTTGCGCTGAAAGTGCCAGTCAAAAAATTAGAAGCGTTGGAGGCCGATGATTGGGCGCAGCTGCCAGACGCCGTGTTTGTGAGGGCTCTTGCCACCAGTGTTTGCAGACAAATTAAAGCCGACAGTGCGCCCATTTTGGCTGCCATGCCTCAAAATGTGAGCACTACGATTTTGGACGATAAAGAAAGGGCAGGACTGAATCAGCCGTTTCGCTCTCCAAGCGATGCCAAGTTTTCTCGTATGCATTTGCCTGCTTTATCGATGCCTATGATTGCAGGTGCTGCGGTATTGTTGCTGGCGGCTTTGTTGCTGATTTTTTTGCCTGATTTTGTCAAACAACAAAATAGCAAAAAAGCAGAAGTCATTGAAAAAATAGAGCCTGTTACCACAGCAGAATCAGCCGCAGTAGCGGTAGCGGTCGGCACGATGGTCTCTGCGCCAGTGCCGGTTGTTGTGGCTTCCAATCCTGTTGCGCCTATGTCGGGACCAGTCGCAGCGGCAGCTACTGTTTCCGCTGCTTTGCCTTCGGGCATCTCTATTTTGCGCCTGGTGGCAAAAGGTGAAGTCTGGGTTGAAGTGAAAGACTCTAAAGGTGTGACGCTTGTACAGCGAACAATGCAACCCAAAGAGATGGTAAACGCTTTTGGTACACCACCACTTTCCGTTGTGGTGGGGCGTATCAATGAAATGCAATCAGTTGAAGTGCGTGGCAAACCTTTTAGCCTTGCAGGGATGTCGCCTGACAACGTTGCGCGATTTGAGGTGAAGTAGCTGATGGCGAGTAAGCTGCAAGCTAAGGTGGTATGGGGCTCGCGTGTGATCACCGTGGGCGGCGATGCGCCTGTGCGTATTCAGTCGATGACGAATACAGATACGGTGGACGCTATTGGCACAGCCATTCAAGTCAAAGAATTGGCGCTGGCAGGCTCCGAGATGGTGCGCATCACGGTTAATACACCTGAAGCCGCAGCAGCTGTGCCGCACATCCGTGAGCAGCTAGACCGCATGGGTATTGACGTGCCGTTGATTGGTGATTTTCATTACAACGGCCACACATTGCTGACGCAGTACCCTGATTGCGCTAGAGCGCTCTCCAAATACCGCATCAACCCAGGTAATGTTGGCAAAGGTGAAAAGCGCGATCGCCAATTTGGTCAAATGATTGAAGCGGCATTGCGCTGGGACAAACCTGTTCGTATTGGCGTCAATTGGGGATCGCTCGATCAAGAATTACTTGCCAGCATGATGGATGAGAACAGCGCACGCTCAGAGCCGTGGGATGCGAGCAAAGTGATGACTGAGGCTCTCATTGGCTCAGCATTGGGGTCTGCCACCGAAGCTGTGCGTTTAGGTATGAATCCTGCGCAAATTTTGCTGTCGTGCAAGGTCTCCAACGTGCAAGATTTAGTTCGCGTCTATCAAGAGCTAGCCAAGCGTTGCGATTATCCGCTGCATCTTGGTTTGACTGAGGCGGGCATGGGTACCAAGGGTACGGTTGCGTCTGCCGCCGCGCTGGCGGTATTGCTCCAGCAAGGCATTGGTGACACGATTCGCGTCTCGCTCACACCCGCACCTGGTGAAGCGCGTACGCAAGAAGTGGTTGTGGCTGCTGAGATTTTGCAATCCCTAGGCTTTAGAAGCTTCGCTCCTAGCGTGACGGCTTGCCCAGGATGCGGGCGCACAACCAGCACCACGTTTCAAGAGCTCACGCAACAAATTGATAATTTCTTGAGAGCGCAAATGCCGGTATGGAAAACCCAATATGCAGGTGTTGAAAGCATGAAAGTCGCCGTCATGGGCTGCATCGTGAATGGACCTGGTGAGAGCAAACATGCGGATATCGGAATTAGCCTGCCGGGTACGGGAGAAGCTCCCGCAGCCCCCGTGTTTATTGACGGTTCAAAGGCGATGACGCTGCGCGGCGAGCGCATTGCCGAAGAGTTTCAAGTGGTAGTAGAGAATTACATTGCGAAGCGTTATGGACAAAAATAAAATCCTCGCTATCAAAGGGATGAATGACATCTTGCCAGACACCAGCGGGCAATGGGAATGGTTGGAGGAAAAGGTTCGCTCTGTGATGTCTCGTTTTGCTTACCGTAACATTCGCACACCGATTGTGGAATCTACCCATTTGTTTGTGCGCGGTCTGGGCGATGTGACTGATATTGTCGAGAAGGAGATGTATTCCTTTGAAGACAAGATGAATGGTGACGCCTTAACGCTTCGTCCTGAAAACACGGCAGGTGTGGTTCGTGCCGCAATTGAGCACAACATGCTCTATGACGCACCGCGTCGCTTGTACTACATGGGGCCGATGTTTAGGCATGAGCGTCCGCAGCGTGGTCGCTATCGCCAATTCCATCAAATCGGTGCTGAAGCCCTAGGTTTTGGTGGTGCGGAAGTAGATGCTGAAATGATCTTGCTTGCTGATACGCTGTGGCGTGATTTAGGCTTTACGCAAGGCACGGATTATCATTTAGAGATCGGAAGCTTGGGGCAGTCTGCCGAGCGCAAAGAGCACCGCACAGCATTGATCGCCTATTTCGAGCAACATCAAGATGTACTCGATGCAGAGGCGCTGCGCCGCTTGCACACCAATCCACTGCGCATTTTGGACACTAAAAATCCTGCGATGCAAACCTTAGTGGAAGCGGCTCCAAAGCTTATGGATTACTTGGGTGATGCTTCTATGAGGCACTTCAAAAGTGTTTGCCAAATTTTGGAAGCGAATGGCATTGCGTACACGATCAACCCACGCCTTGTCCGCGGCATGGACTATTACAACCTTACCGTGTTCGAATTTGTAACGCCGCATTTGGGTTCGCAAGGTACGATTTGCGGCGGTGGGCGCTATGACGACTTGATGGCACAAATGGGCGGAAAAGCCTCGCCAGCCGTGGGCTGGGCACTTGGTGTGGAGCGCGTGCTTGAGCTATTGAAGGAGCTTAAACTGCAAGTTCCAGCGCTTGCGCCAGATGCCTACGCCGTCATTCCAGATTTGGAAAATGTACAGCGTGTCATCCCTGTTTTACAAGCCTTGCGCCGTGCGAGTATCTCGGTTCAAATGCATGCCAGCACAACAGGTGCGGATGGCAACGCGGCGATGGCGAGTTTTAAATCGCAATTTAAACGTGCAGATACATGCGGCGCAAGATTTGCACTAGTCTTTGGTGCAGATGAACTCGCGGACAATAGCGTCTCTGTTAAGCCTATGCGTGGTGGCGAGCAACAAACATTTCCGCTTGGCGACTTAGGTTCGCTCATTTCATTTCTTAAAAACTAATCAAGTAAATACATCATGGCGACACAGCATCTCGACCTCGACGAACAAGAGCAACTGGCAACACTCAAGCATTTTTGGGATCAGTACGGACGTATTGTGATGGCTGTATTGACGGTGCTTGCGCTGTCATATGCAGGATGGATCGCTTGGAACACTTGGCAAGCGGGATTAGAGCAAAAATCGGCTGTACGGTTTGATGAAATGAACCGTGCTGTTGCTTTAAATGACATCTCCAAAATCGACCTCGTGTTTGCTGATATGAAAGATCAGTTTGGTGCGACCAGCTATACCTCACAAGCGGCGCTATTGGATGCACGTATGAATTATGAAAAAGGCAATGTCAATGCCGCAAAAGCTGCGCTGCAATGGCTGGTAGATAGCAGCGCTGAAGCGGCTTACAAAGACGTCGCGCGTTTGCGCCTAGGCGGTGTGCTTATTGAAGCCAAGCAATACGATGACGCCATCAAACTACTGTCGGCTGACATTAGTAAACCCTTTGTTGCATTGGCTGCAGACCGTATAGGCGATGCGTATAGCCTGCAAAATAAAACTGAGGAAGCTAAGTCGCAATATCTAAAAGCTTATGCTGGGTTGCCTGCCACGGATGAATACCGCAAGATGATTGATGTGAAATTGGCGCGCATGGGCGTGACGGCTAAGGACGCACCATGAGTTTTAAGCTGCGCTTGGGTGTTTGGTTGATCTTACTGATCGGTTTGACTGCTTGCAGTAGTAGTCCAAAGCGTGAGCCAGCTCCTTTGTTGCCCGTTGCTGATGCATTAGGTCTTGGATTGGGGTGGCAAAACACGGTGAGCAGTCGTGTCGAGTTCCCATTGCAACTCAGCGTAGCAGATAAAAGCTTGGTTGCAGCCTCTTCGACTGGTACGGTTGTGGTGATGAATGCTGCCACAGGCGCCGATATGTGGCGTGCTCGGGTAGATACTGATTTATCTTCGGGTGTTGGTTTTGATGGCAAGACAGCCGTTGTGACAACGATTGACAACGAACTCGTGGCGTTTATGATCGGCAGCAAAAATCAGCCTGTCATTGCATGGCGGAAAGTGCTGCAAGCCCGTGTTTATACGGCTCCGCTCGTGGCAGGTGGGCGCGTGTTCGTGCTGGCGGGTGACCGAACGGTACAAGCTTTTGATGCTGTCACAGGTTCTAAATTATGGAGCTTGCAGCGAACTTCCGAACCTCTTATTTTGAGCCAAGCTGGTACGCTTGGTGTTTATAAAAATACATTGCTAGTTGGTAATTCTGGCCGTTTGCTAGGCGTCAATCCCGATAACGGACAATTGCAATGGGAACTATCCGTAGCGACTAGCCGTGCTACGAACGACATCGAGCGCTTAATTGATTTGGTGGGCATCCCTAATCGAGTGGGTGATAGCGTGTGCCTGCGGTCTTTTCAAACGAGCGTGGCTTGTGTTGATGTTGCCAAAGGCTTGGTGATGTGGACCAAACAAACACAAGGGGCAACAGGCGTGTCGGGCGATGCGGCAATGGTGGCATCAACCGAATCAGATGGTCGCATCAAAGCGTGGAATCGCGCCACGGGCGAGCAACTTTGGGTTAACGAAAAACTAACTTATCGTGGCTTGTCTGCCCCGCTTGTTGTGGGTAATTCTGTCATCGTAGGTGACTCCGAGGGCTATGTTCATGTGCTCAATAAAGCATCCGGTGAGTTCACTGCACGATTTAAAACAGATGGTGGCGCGATTGTGGCTGCGCCTGTCGTAGTTGGCAATACCGTTGTAGTTGCGACGCATAGAGGCGGTATTTTCGCCTTTAGCCCGAGATAAAAATGAAACCAGTCCTAGCCCTTGTCGGGCGTGCCAACGTCGGTAAATCGACCCTCTTTAATCGTATGACTAAATCGCGTGATGCGATTGTGGCCGACTTTGCGGGGCTGACACGTGATCGCCACTACGGCACAGGTAGTCAAAGCGGTTTCGAATACATCGTCATTGACACGGGCGGCTTTGAACCCGATGCCGTAGACGGCATTTATCACGAAATGGCTAAGCAAACGCAGCAAGCCATTGCCGAAGCCGATGTGGTGATTTTCTTAGTCGATACCCGCGCGGGCATCAATGCCTATGACCACGACATTGCTAAATATCTACGCCGCTTAGGAAAAAAAGTCGTGCTTACGGCCAATAAGTCGGAAGGCATGAAAGAGGGTGATCAAAAGCTGATTGAATTCTTTGAGCTTGGACTGGGCGAGGTGCATCCCATTTCTGCCGCACATGGACAAGGTATTCGCAGCTTGATCGATTTGGCTGAAGCTATGCTCCCGCCAGAATTGCCCGAGAGTGAAGCGGTTGAAGACGATGGCGTTATCAAACTCGCCGTCTGCGGTCGTCCGAACGTCGGCAAATCTACTCTCATCAATACATGGCTAGGCGAAGAACGTTTGATTGCGTTTGATATGCCAGGGACAACACGAGACGCCATCTCAGTGCCCTTCGAGCGCGAAGGGCAGATGTTCTCGCTGATTGACACGGCAGGACTGCGCCGCAAAGGCAAAGTGTTTGAAGCGATTGAAAAATTTTCGGTGGTTAAAACTTTGCAAGCCATCGAGTCGGCTAACGTCGTGCTTTTGTTATTGGATGCCGCACAAGGCATCTCCGATCAAGACGCGCACATTGCGGGCTTCATCTTAGAGAGTGGCCGTGCCTTGGTGGTTGCGGTCAATAAGTGGGATGCCATTGATAAGTACGAGCGCGACATGCTTCAGCGTGCCATCGAGACACGCCTAGGCTTTTTAAAGTTTGCCAACTTGCATTTGATCTCTGCACAAAAGCGTCAAGGCCTTGGGCCTCTGTGGGGCTCAATTACAGGGGCATACAAAGCGGCTAATCGGAAAATGCCAACGCCGCAGCTCACCAAAATCTTGCTCGAAGCCGTGCAGTTCCAGCCGCCGCAACGTGCGGGTATGTTTAGGCCAAAGCTGCGTTACGCGCATCAAGGCGGGATGAATCCGCCAATCATCGTGGTTCATGGCAATTCACTCGATCACGTGACGGACTCGTACAAGCGCTACCTTGAAGGTCGCTTTCGTCAAAAATTTGATTTGATTGGTACACCGCTCAGAGTGCAAATCAAGACTTCTGAAAATCCGTTTGCGGATAAAGATAAGAAAAAATAAGCTGCGTAAGTTTATGTAAACGCCAACCGCTAAAATCAAGATGTTGGTGCTCGCGCAGACTTCAAAACAGCGCAGTTAAACGGGAAGCAGGAGAAGAATATCTAACCTGCGCTGCCCCCGCAACGGTAAGCAAAAAACTAAAAACTAGATTTTTGTCAGCCCGGATATCGGCCAACAGCGAGATTGCCGTGGATTCATAACCCGCAGCGATCAACAAACCCAAAGACCTGCGGGGACGCTGGTCAGGGTGCATTCCTCTGTTAGGTTTCCTCATGAAAAAACTCTCCCTCGTGCAAGTAGCATGTCTACAAGCCACGTCCGCTGTGCTGTGCGCCGTCATCATCTCACCAGCCCAAGCGCAATCTGCCCCGCAGAGCAACCTCACTGACATTCCTGAAATCATCGTCACGGCCAGTCGCTCTGAGCAAGATTTGCAAACCGCACCTGTAGGCGCGACCATCATCACACGTGCGCAAATTGAATCCGCTGGTGTGGTTGATGCCAACGAAGCCATCCGAAAAATTGGTGGGGTGGCGGGTAAAAGCGATTTGACTGGTGGGCGTGAATACTCGCTCGATTTGCGTGGCTTTGGTGCAACGGCGGATAACAACACGGTCGTTTTAGTTGATGGCATACGACTGACTGAAAATGAACAAGCGCCCGCACGTTTGAGTGCGATCTCAGCTAGTCTGATTGAGCGTATTGAAATTTTGCGTGGTGGTGCCAGTGTGATGTGGGGCGAGGGAGCGACTTCGGGCGTCATTAACATTATTACGCGCAAAGATGCCAAGGCGGGCTTGACAGGTCAAGTTAGTGCGGGCGCAGAGACTTATGGTGGACGTGACGGTACGGCGGTGCTGCGAATTGGTTCTGAATCGGGTAAGGCGGTGTTTGATATCAATGCACGCAGTAGTACCTCAACAGGTTATCGGATGAACAATCAATCAGCGCAAGATGTTGTCTCTATGGGATTGACGGCGCGTGAAGGCGCATTAGGGACGCGTGTGAGGGTGGATCAGGAGATATCAAATAATCGTCTGCCAGGTTCGCTCAATGTTGCACAATTCACAGCCGACCCAAGACAAGCGACACCTACTAATTTGCAAAATTTTGGTGGACTCAAGCAAACGCGATTCAGCACGGGGCTTGACTACAACTTTGGCGCTTGGACGGCTATTGTTGATATGGGTATAAAAAATAAAAGCTCATTAAGCTCTTATAGTGGTGCAGCGCCAACGACGACGACTTCAACCGTAACACAATTTTCTCCTCGTGCAGTCTATAAATCTACTATTGGCAATACCGCCTTAACAGGTAATGTTGGCTTGGACTCCAATCAATGGCTATACAACAATAATGGCGCTTCAGACGTCAACTTCAACACAACTACACGCACAGGCACGCAAAGTAATCGAGCTGTGTTTGGGACAACGGATTGGCTGTTTCCCACGCAAACACGTGTAGTAGCGGGTTACCGTGCCGAGAATGTGATGAAAACATCCCAAGATGCAACGACAGCGCCAACGCTCACCATGCTGGCAAATAAATTAAATGCTCGCGAGTTGTCAGCCAATCAAACGCTACAAAAGGGCGTTGACATTTATGTGCGCGCTGCAACGTCCTATCGCATGGCCAATATAGATGACTATACAAACACCAACCCAGCCGTTCCGCTGCGTCCGCAAACCTCAAAAGACAAAGAGTTGGGTATCAAACTTAGGCAGGGTAGTAACCACTTTACGGCGCGATACTTTTTACAAAACACAGTGGATGAAATTTATTTAGATAAATCGCTCAATAGTGGCTTTGGCTACAACGTCAACATTGGACCCACTAAGCGTAGTGGTATTGAACTAGAGGGCACTAAAGATATTGGGTCACGAGTGACGCTAACAGCGAATATGCAAGTGATGAGTGCAGTGTTTGATGGTGGTGTGAATGCAGGTAAACATATCCCGTTGGTGAATGAACAAACCATAGCGGTGCGAGCCGCCTATCGAATGGATGATCATCAGAGCTTAGAGACCGCTTTGCGTATGTTGAGTTCGGCGTATTATGGGGATGATGTGAGCAACACATGCGCAACAAAAACACCTTCGACAAGAATGTTGGATGGACTTTATCGCTGGAAAAACAATGCGTTTGACTTTTCGTTTGGCATTAACAACATTGCGAATGTCTCTAGCTATACCTTTGCTTATACATGTGCGAAGGGTGGCTTGTACCCCGATCCAGGCCGTACCTTCCGTGCGGCTTTGAAGTACAACTTCTAAGGATGAGGCCAGCGCCATGACCGCCATTTGCATCATGGTGCTGGGCACCACCAGCAACGCAGGCAAGAGCTGGCTGGCCACGGCGCTGTGTCGTTACTACTCGAATTTGGGATTTAAGGTTGCGCCGTTTAAAGCGCAAAATATGAGCAACAACGCGCGCGTGGTGGGTGGTGTCATGGATGGCGTTGGTGGCGAGATCGGTAGTGCCCAATACTTTCAAGCCCTTGCGGCGCGTGCCCTCCCAGAGGTACGCATGAATCCACTTTTGTTAAAGCCTGAAGCCGACACGCATAGTCAAGTGGTGCTCTTGGGGCAAGTCAATCAAACACTCACGGATTTACCGTGGCGTGAGCGCAGCGAGCATGTCTGGCCGCATATTGCGCGTGCTCTCGATGCACTGAGATCCGAGAACGACATCGTGGTGATTGAAGGCGCTGGCTCACCAGCCGAAATCAATTTGATGGATAGTGACATCGTAAATTTGCGTGTGGCACGTCATGCCAATGCTCGCTGTTTGCTGGTCACCGACATTGACCGAGGCGGTGCGTTTGCGCATTTGTATGGAACATGGGTGCTGATGCCCGAGGCCGACCGCGCGTTGATTCGCGGCTTTGTGCTGAATAAATTTAGAGGTGATGCAAACTTGCTTGCGCCCGCGCCCCAGATGTTGCAAGGTTTAACGGGCATTCCTACTGTGGCGACGTTACCGATGTGGCGCGAGCATGGCTTGCCTGAAGAGGATGGTGTATTTGATGATGGTGTGGCGGGCGCAGGCGCAGGTGCGATTACGATTGCGGTGATTGCTTACCCACGCATTAGCAATTTAGATGAGTTTCAACCGCTAAAAAATATGCATGGTGTGCGTTTGATTTGGGTACGCAGCGCGGCGCAATTGGTAGCGCTGACACAAGGCGATTGGATCATCTTGCCGGGCTCAAAAAATACGCGCTCTGATTTAGCTTGGCTTAAAGATCGCGGACTGGATATCCCCCTCAAAGCCCATGCAGCAAGGGGCGGTCGCGTGCTGGGTATTTGCGGCGGCTTGCAAATGCTCGGAGTGTCGCTCCTTGACCCTAATGGTGTGGAGCGTAGCGATGAGTCTGCTGATCGTGAAACGACAGGGCTTGGACTGTTACCAATAGAGACCATTTTTGCAAATGACAAAACGGTGCGCCGCTGCGAATTGAGCTTTGGCGCATTGCATGGCGCATGGCAAGCCTTGTCGAATGTGACGCTCACAGGATACGAAATCCATCACGGAATTACAACCGTTATTGCCAAAACGGCACAGGACGAAGCCAGACTGGATGTGGCCTGCGAGCCAATTTTTGGTTTGGCGTGGCAGAACTCGCAAGGCAATGTGCTGGGCATTTATTTGCACGGTATCTTTGAAGATGCGACGTTATTGCAAGCGTTGTGGGGAACTAGCGCGCCAAGCTTAGATAGCGTATTTGATGGTTTGGCAAACTTTTTAGACGCGCACGTTGATGACGGATTTTTAGCCAAGCTTGCCGTCAAATTGGCACACGCTTGATACCGCGCAGGCCTTGCAGTTCGGGCTTCGCGCGGTGCAGACGTAGCGACCGTGCAAGATAAGCCAATGGTGTGCGTCCACTAAAAACTCTTGAGGAATGCGCTTGAGAAGCGCCAGCTCTACGGCAAGCGGCGTCTTACCTGTTGCAAGCCCTGTGCGATTGCCGAGGCGAAACAAATGCGTATCTACCGCTATGGTTGCTTCGCCAAAAGCAGAATTCAAAATCACATTGGCCGTCTTACGACCCACGCCAGGTAAGGCTTCCAAGGCTTCTCGGTTGCGTGGGACGATGCCGCTGTGCTGATCAATCAAGATGCGACTGGTCTGCATTAAGTGCTTGGCTTTAGAGTGATAGAGACCGATGGTTTGAATGTAAGACTCTAATGCTTCTAGCCCAAGATCAACCATTTTTTGCGGTGTGTTCGCAATAGGAAATAAGCGCCTTGTGGCTTTGTTGACGCCCACATCTGTCGCTTGTGCCGAGAGCAGCACGGCGGCAAGTAGCTCGAACACGCTGGTATATTCAAGCTCAGTCACGGGTTGCGGATTGGCCGCTCGAAGCGCAGCAAAAAAAGTTTCGATTTGCGCAACCGTCATAGCTTTTGTTTTTTGATTTGTCATTACACGATTATCCTTTTATGAACCTCGAATCCACCTTCGCCAATCGCCTTGGCAATGTCGAAACCTCCGCTATCCGCGAACTCTTCAAGCTGCTCGCCAAGCCTGGCATTATTTCGTTTGCGGGTGGCTTTCCAGACGCGTCGATGTTCGATGTGGAAGGCATCAAAGATGCCACTACAAAAGCCTTGGAAGCCACGGCTGGTGCGGTTTTGCAATATGGCGCCACTGAGGGGTACAGCCCGCTACGAGATGGCATTTCGCGCTATATGGCAGGCAAAGGCGTGACGGTTACGCCTGATGGTTTGATTGTGACGACGGGCAGCCAGCAAGCACTCGACTTGATTGGCAAAACCATGATTAACGAGGGCGATAACGTCATCGTGGAGGCGCCGACGTTTTTAGCGACGATTCAATGCTTTCGGCTTTATGGCGCTAACGTAATTGGCGCCCCCATAGATGATGGCGGTGTCATAGTGGATAAGTTGGAAGCGTTGATCGCCAAGCACAAGCCTAAGTTAGTGTATTTGATTCCGAGCTTCGGCAACCCGAGTGGTGCGCTTGTCCCCTTAGATCGTCGCAAGCGAATTTTGGAATTGGCTGTGAAATATCAAACTTTGATCGTTGAAGACGATCCGTATGGTGATTTGTATTTTGACGAATCATCTACGGCTGCAGCGCCGCGTTCTATGTTCTCAATGACAAGCGAAGTGACTGGAAGCATTGCGTGGCTTGCCTTTGCGGGCAGCTTCTCTAAAGTGATGTCGCCTGGTTTGCGTGTGGGCTGGCTGATTGCACCGCCCGAATTACTCGCCAAAGCGACGATGTGTAAGCAGTTTGGCGACACGCATACATCGAACTTAAGCCAAGCTGTCGCGGCTAATTATTTGGCAGATGGCAATGGCGCACGCATGGCGGCCAATCTGGCCAAAGTGCGCAAGGTGTATGCCGCGCGCGCCAGCACCATGGCTGCGTGTTTGAGCACCGAATTTGGTGATGCCATTCGCTTTACCGCTCCGCAAGGCGGTATGTTCTTTTGGGCAAATCTGACGGGAGCACGTGGCCAATCGACGGATGTCGCAAAGCTTGCCAAACGCGCAATAGAGAACAACGTGGCCTTTGTGCCAGGTGCCCCATTTTTTGCGCACGATGCGGATATGACTGCGCTACGCCTTTCGTTTGCTACGGCGAACGAAGATTTGATCCGCGAAGGTGTGGCGAGGCTTGGCAAGGCTTATCGCAGCCTTTGAATTCAGCTTCTAGTCAGGGAGTAAAGATTTCTGACGCGTCAACTTTTCATTTGCGCCTCCGTTAAAGTGGTATCAACTTTAAGGAGCATCACCATGCGTTCATTTTATAAGTTTACGGCGATTGCTGGAATCATTACGCTTGTGTTTGCAGCTTTAACGAGCACGGCACAAGCACAGTCTCAAGCCGCAGTCACGGCGCGTGTGGTGTCTGCTACGCCGCTGATTCAGCCGAATCAAAACTATCCGACTGCTTTTAATGTGGTTTATGAATATGCTGGTAGGCTCTACAGCGTCCAGCTACCCAACGATCCTGGTGCCTATGTGCAGTTGCAAGTACTGCCGCAAACCATGTATGCGCCGCCGCCCGTGATGTATCACCAACCTTACTACGCTAACTCTTACGTCAATCCTTATCTCTATCCTGCCATTGGGATTGGCCTAGGTTATGCAGCTTATCGGGGAGGCTCTTTGGGTCATCATGGCTATGCAGTTCGCAGTGGTCATGGGCATCATTGAGCTAGGTAAAGATTCCTGACTTAGCCACTTTTAGCTTGCGTTTTCGATAGACTTAGGCTTACTTGTTCAAAGGAGATTTATCATGCGTACACGAAGCAAAATTTTTATGTTGACGACTGTCATTGCGACCGCCACTTTGGCTTTGGTCGGTACCGCGCAGGCGCAAGAGCAAGGCCGCGTGATTTCGTCGCAGGCAGTTGTTCAGCAAGTAGCTGTACCTCGCCAAGTGTGTGGCACTCAGCAAGTGGCTGTGCAAGGGCAAAAAAGCGGTGCAGGCGGTTTGATGGGGGCGATTGCAGGCGGCGCGATTGGTAATAACGTAGGTGGTGGCGCTGGCCGTGGACTAGCTACGGTGGTTGGTATCGTCGGCGGTGCAATAGCGGGCGATCATGTCGAAGGCACACCTCCTGTGCAAATGCAAACGGTGCAAAACTGCACGACACAAACTTTTTATGAAAATCGCACCACGGCTTATAACGTGGTGTACGAGTACAACGGCAAGCAATACAACGTACAGATGCCAAATGATCCAGGACAATTCGTGCAGCTGCAAGTTACGCCAGCCGGTTCTTCTCAGCCAGCGCCCATGATGCAGCAACAACCCCCCGTGGTTCAACAAGTAGTAGCGCCGCAGGTAGTGTATGCCGCGCAACCACAAGTGGTTTATGCACAGCCGTACTACTATCCAAGCTATTACGGAGGTATTTATCCTGCCGTGAACATCGGGTTTGGGTTTGGTTTTCGGGGCGGATACGGCCGCCGCTGGTAACATTAGCAAAAATGATGAGCCTGATCCTCGGCACTGTATCCACAGTTAGAGCTGCTTGGTTCCCCATCTGACTCGGTTGGCCGCTTCCCCATGCGAGGGGGCTCATCACCGCTGATTATAGAATCGTTGCATGTCCTATCTTGTCCTTGCTCGCAAATACCGCCCGAAAACCTTTACCGAAATGGTCGGCCAAGAGCACGTAGTGCAAGCATTGACCAATGCGCTGACCTCGCAGCGGTTGCATCACGCTTATCTTTTTACGGGAACTCGCGGCGTTGGCAAAACCACCGTCTCACGCATCTTGGCGAAATCGCTCAATTGCTTGGGCGCGGACGGGCAGGGCGGCATCACCGCTAGCCCTTGTGGCGTTTGCGAGGCTTGTACCGCCATTGATGCGGGTCGTTTTGTTGATTACACCGAGTTAGATGCAGCCTCCAACCGAGGCGTGGACGAAGTGCAGCAACTGCTAGAACAGGCCGTCTACAAGCCCGTGCAAGGCCGTTTTAAGGTCTTCATGATTGACGAGGTGCACATGCTGACCAACACGGCGTTTAACGCCATGCTGAAGACGCTGGAAGAGCCGCCCGAGTACCTCAAATTCGTACTGGCCACCACCGATCCGCAAAAAGTGCCTGTGACGGTGCTCTCTCGCTGTTTACAGTTCAATTTGCGTCCCATGGCACCCGAAACCGTGCGGGCGCATCTTGAGACGATTTTGTCGGCAGAAAACATTGAGCGCGAACCCGCTGCGCTGCGTTTGCTTGCTAAGAATGCCCACGGCTCTATGCGCGATGGCCTGAGCTTGACCGACCAAGCGATTGCATTTGGCGATGGCGTTCTGCGCGAGGCGCAAGTTCGCCAAATGCTTGGCGCAGTGGACGACCGCTACATCCTCGATTTGATAGGCTGCTTGGCACGCGGTGAGGGCTCTGCTGTGATTGCCACCGTGCGTAGCTTGCAAGATGCAGGCTTGAATGCCGCCTCCACGTTAGAGCAAATGACGGATGTTCTGCACCGCATGATGGTGTCGCAAATTGACAGCGAGGCGAGTAGCGCCGATTTAGCGGACGAAGATACAACGATTGCGTCGTTGGCCACGCAAATGTCTGCCGATGAAATCCAATTGCTCTACAGCATTTGCTTACATGGCAAAGCGGATTTGGGCTTAGCTAGTGACGAGTACGCGGCGCTCACGATGGTGCTTTTGCGCTTGCTCGCCTTCAAGCCTAAAAAATCTGCTGACGGGAGTGCCGCCGAGCCGTCAAAAAAGTCTGAATCATCCGCTAGGCCACAGCCAATAAGGCTTGCAGCAGTGCCATTTGAGGCGCAATCGACAACCGTGACGGTTCCTGTTCGTGTTCAGGCCGAGCCAATGGCGGATTCAAAAACAGAGATTCCAACGCCGCCCAAAGTACCAACGCCTGCTGTGCCTGTGCTTGAGATCACTGCGCTTGGTGATGTTTGGTTTGAAGCGACACAGGCAATGATTGGGAATGAATCTATTGGTGCTTTGGTACGCGAACTCGCGCTGCAATCGCAGCTGATATCCAAGGAATCGGACGCTTGGATTTTGCAGGTCGATAACTCACTCTTAGCAAATCCTGCGCATGCGGAGAAATTGCAAACCGCACTGCAAACCTTGGTGCCCAACGCGCAATTACAAGTGCAATCTGGCGGCGTGGTCGATACGCCTGCCAAGCGTTTGGCAAAAGCGGCGAATGAGTTGCAAGCGGCTGCCGAAGCGCTCATCATGAATGACGAAACTGTACAACAACTCATGCGAGAATTTGATGCGAAAATTGTGCCGAACTCGATCAAGCCAATCAAAATAAATCCACTCAATACAACTGAAAAGGAAGAACATGTTTAACAAAGGGCAACTCGCCGGACTCATGAAGCAAGCGCAAAACATGCAAGACAACATGAAGAAGGCGCAAGAAGAGTTGGGCACGATTGAAGTCACGGGCGAATCGGGCGCAGGTCTCGTCAAAGTAACGATGACTTGCAAACACGATGTGCGCCGCGTGCAGATTGATCCATCGCTTTTGGCGGACGACAAAGATATGCTGGAAGATTTGGTGGCGGCTGCGTTTAACGCTGCACTCAAAAAAGCTGAAGACACCAGCTCCGAAAAAATGGGCAAGATTACGGCGAGTATGCCAAGCTTGCCTGGCGGCATGAAGCTGCCGTTTTAAATTTGAGCGCCGATGCAAAGCCTCACCGCTCTGATCGAGGCCTTGCGCGTGTTGCCTGGCGTGGGCGAAAAGTCCGCCAGCCGCATGGCATTTCACTTGCTCCAGCGTGACCGAGGCGGCGCGATGCGCTTGTCGCAAGCGTTATCTGGTGCGGTCTCGCAGGCGATGCACTGCACACGTTGCAACACATTTAGTGATGCGCCCGTGTGCGTGACCTGCGTGGACGAGTCTCGCGATAGCTCGAAACTCTGCGTGATTGAAACACCAGCCGATCAATCGGCTTTGGAACGTAGCGCTGCTTACAAGGGCTACTATTTTGTGTTGATGGGGCACTTGAATCCACTGGACGGCGTGGGTGTGGCGCAATTGAATGTCCAAGCGCTACTCAAACGTGCAACGGATAACGTCGTGAATGAAGTGATTTTGGCAACCAACTTTACGGCTGAAGGTGAAGCGACAGCGCATTTAATTTCGCAAACATTGAAGGCCAAAGGTATTGCCGTGACGCGCTTGGCAAGGGGCATTCCAGCGGGCAGTGAATTAGAGTACGTGGATTTAGGTACGATTGCCTATGCTCTAAGTGACAGACGCTAGGGTTGAATAAGATAGGAGATCCAATCATGCAACACTTTACCATTGCCTACGGCTGTGTTTTATTGATGGCCATCTTGCCCATTATTTGCGCAGGTCTGGCTAAGATTAATGGGCTTGCCACGACGGCCAGTGCCGCGCAGACTCATACATTCGAAGCTCTGCCGTTCTTTTTTGCGGCGGTAATCATTGCGCATTTGCTAGGCGCTATTCAGATACGCTTAGATATTTTGTCGCTGATTTTTGTACTCTTGCGGGTG
The DNA here is from genome assembly GCA_947450645.1 of Comamonadaceae bacterium. GTDB lineage: Bacteria > Pseudomonadota > Gammaproteobacteria > Burkholderiales > Burkholderiaceae_C > JASGCK01. The sequence goes on from CANFWH010000008.1 coordinate 53,197, forward strand.
CTTTACGTCATGCTTTATATGGCAGGCGTTGCTGGTTTACGCAGCATTATTTGGACGGCGGCATTCGCCGTCAATATCGCGATATTATTTTTAGGTTTCCGCTAACGCCATTCATCGTTTCTCGTACTGCGTTTTGCCAAACAAAACATCACGCGTCTTGTCATCTGTCAGCGGCTTGCGTAAATCAGCCAGCACCGTACAGCCACGCTGAACAGCAGGACGTGCGGCCATCTTGTCGAACCAAATTTTGAGTGTTGGGTAGTCTGCCCAATCAATGCCTTGGTTTTGCCACGAGCGCAGCCACGGAAAGATCGCGATATCCGCAATTGAATACGTTTTGCCGCCCATGAATGGCGACGTTTGCAGACGCTTGTCCATCACGCCGTAGAGGCGTTTCGCTTCATTGGTATAGCGGTTGATGGCGTATTCAATTTTCTCAGGCGCATAAAGGCGAAAGTGATGCGCTTGACCCAGCATCGGACCCACACCACCCATTTGGAACATCAGCCACTCGAGCACTTCAAATTTGGCGCGATCACTCTTGGGTAAAAACTTGCCCGTTTTGCTTGCCAAATACAGCAAGATCGCGCCCGACTCCATCAAGTGAATCGGCTTGCCATCCGGGCCGTTCGGGTCAACCAACGCGGGGATTTTGTTGTTCGGGCTAATCTTTAAAAATTCAGGCGAAAATTGGTCGCCTTTGCCAATGTTGATCGGGTGAGCTTGCCAATCGCGCCCGAGTTTGAAACCGCATTCCTCGAGCATGATGTGGACTTTGTGTCCGTTGGGGGTAGGCCAAGAGTAGACGTCGATCATGAAGTGCTCCAATAAAAATCTGATTGTGTGTGATTAACTCTGCAATGCCGCCAGCAAATCAGTCTCAAGTGACAAGATGCCTTTAGGGCTTTGAAAGACTCCGCCATTCACCACAAAACTGTCCTCAATGCGCTCGCCTAGCGTCGTAATTTTGGCAAGCTGCAAATTCACTTCGTGCTGCGCGAGTACTCTGGCGACGGCGTACAACAAGCCAACGCGGTCGGCTGCGGAGACGTTCAAAATCCAACGTTGACCTTTTTCGTCGGGATGTAATTCGACGTGCGGCTGAATTGGGAAACTCTTCACGCGCCTTGACTGGCGTGCTTTGGGGGCATTTTCTAATGGGGTGAGCGCGGTTAAGTGGGCTGCTAATTCGAACTCGATTTGTTTAACAAGCTCGGTGTTTTGATCGGCGTCTAAACCGACGGCGGTCACTTGAAAGCTATCCAGCGCATGGCCATTGTTCGTTGTGTGAATCTTGGCATCCCAAATGCTGAAGTTGTGGCGCTCGAAATAGCCGCAAATTCGCGCAAATAAATCAGGTATGTCGGGCGTGTAAATCAGCACCTGCAAGCCTTCGCCGATAGGCGAAAGCCGTGCACGAACAATAGGGGTCGTGCTGCCCACGTGTGGCATCAAGAGCCTTGTGTGCCAAGCGACATCGCTAGCAGCTTGACGCATAAAGTAACTAACATCCAGCGTCTTCCAGAGTGGCTGTGCTGATGCAGCTTGCAGACCGTACAAAGCCAATGCCTCAGAGGCCTTACGCTGCGTGCTCTCAACCAGGGATGATGCATCCGATGCCCGTCCACCAAGGACGCGCGTGGTATAGCGATAGAGGTCCTCTAATAGCTTGGCCTTCCACGCATTCCATACCTTGGGCGAAGTGCCTCTGATGTCGGCCACGGTGAGCAAATACAGCGCTGTCAAATAGCGTTGACTACCAACGCGCTTGGCAAACGCAGCAATTACATCAGGATCGGACAGATCTTGCTTTTGCGCGATCTGGCTCATGGTGAGATGCTCTTTGACCAAGAACGCGATCAAGTTCGCGTCCTCTAACGCCACGCCGTGCTGTTTGCAAAACAAATGAGCTTCGGCAATGCCCAGCTCGGAGTGATCACCGCCGCGACCTTTCGCGATGTCGTGGAAGAGTGCCGCAATGTACAAAATCCAAGGCTTGTCCCAGCCACCCGCGAGTTGCGAGCAAAACGGATACTCGTGCGCGTGGTCAGCAATAAAAAATCGGCGTACATTTCTGAGCACCATCAAGATGTGTTGATCGACCGTATAGACATGAAACAAGTCGTGCTGCATTTGCCCAACGATGCGCCGAAACACCCACAGATAGCGACCGAGCACCGAAGTCTGATTCAGTAGCCGCATGGTGTGCGTCAGGCCTTCGCCTGTATGCATGATGGCCAAAAATGTGGCGCGATTAGCGGGGTCACGTCTGAACGTCGCATTCATCAGCCCACGCGCGTTGTAGAGCGCGCGCAAGGTGCGAGCCGATAAACCATTGACGCCGGCTGTCTTTTGAAAGACATGGAAAGTTTGCAAAATCGCCTGTGGACGGCGCTCGTACAAATCGTCACTGTCAATATCGAGCAGCCCATTTTTATCAAAAAAATCATCCGTCAGTTGGATGGGCGCAACGCCGCTAGGGTTTAAACGCTCATTGATGTTGAGTAGCAAAATTTGATTGAGTTGCACGACCGCTTTGGCAGCCCAGTAATAGTCGTGCATCAGCGCTTCGCTGTTTTTACGCGAGGACTCCAGCTCAAATCCTATGCTGAGTGCCACCTGCGTTTGCAGATCAAAAACTAATCTATCTTCACGCCGTTTGGCAATGATGTGTAGGCGTGTGCGAATGTTAGATAGCACAGCCTCGTTACGCCGTAGTTGCTTGGCTTCAAACGGTGTGGCGAGTCCATGGGTTGCCAGCTCATCCCATGTACCGCCATAGCCAGCGGCCTTTGCCAGCCACAAAATGATGTGCAGATCGCGCAGACCACCGGGTGATTCTTTGCAGTTGGGCTCCAGCGAGTAGGGGGTGTTTTCAAATTTGTTGTAGCGCTGTGCCATCTCTAGCGTTTTGGCGGTCGCAAAGGCTTTGGGGTCAAGGGCTGCAAAGAAGGCACTCTGGAAAGCCTTGTACAGCTTAGCCTCTGGGCTATCTGCCTTGCGAGGTGTCATGCAGCGAGCCTCTAGCAGTGCTGTTTGAATCGTAATGTCTTTTGCTGCTTCAGCAATGCACTCGTCTAAGCGCCGTACTGATGAGCCAATTTCCAACCCCGCATCCCAGCACAGCCCCACAAAAGATTCGATTTTTGATTTCAGATCAACGTCAGATTCCAAATTGACATCGTTTGGCAGCAACACCAAAACATCGACATCAGAATAGGGAAATAGCTCACCACGTCCATAGCCGCCAACAGCGACTAAGCAAAATTTTTCAAAGGACGCTAAACCTGATGCCGTCCAAATGTGAGTCAACGTTTGGTCGGTCAATTTGGATAACTCGCGCAGCAGTTTGCGAGTCGTCATCTGCTCGTGTTTGGCAAGCAAAGCCTGCTTCTCTTGGCGGTAGGTCATCTCTACGTTTTGGTCGATGTGATGAAGGCGGGTAGGGCAGGATAGCCTTCCGACAGCGTCAGCACTTCAAACCCGGTCTCAGTCACCAGCACGGTGTGCTCCCACTGCGCGGAGAGCGAGCGGTCTTTGGTGACCACGCCCCAGCCGTCGGGCAAGCCTTTGGTTTCTTTGCGGCCTGCGTTAATCATCGGCTCGACGGTAATCGTCATGCCAGGCACCAAAATCGTTTTGGCTTCGGGGCTGGCGAAATGCAAAATTTGCGGTTCTTCATGGAAGTTGCGCCCAATGCCGTGTCCACAATAGTCGCGCACGACGGAGCAGCCTTGCGCCTCGGTAAATTTTTGAATCGCGCGGCCAATTTCCAAAATCGGAATGTTGGGGCCAACCTTTGAAATGCCATGCCACATGGCGTCGTAAGTCAAAGCACAGAGGCGTTTGGCTGCAATCGAGGTCTCGCCAATCAAAAACATGCGGCTCGTGTCGCCATGCCATCCATCTTTGATGATGGTCACATCAATGTTAATGATGTCGCCTTTGCGTAGCGGCTTATCGTTAGGGATGCCGTGGCACACCATGTTGTTGATCGATGTGCAAATTGATTTTGGGTAAGGATTGTCCCCGCTAGGGTTATAGTGAAGCGGTGCAGGAATCGACTTGATGTCTTGTGTGATGAAGTCGAAAGCCAGTTTGTCGAGATGATTGGTTGTCTTGTTCTCTTTAACAAAAGGCGTGAGGTAATCCAAAACCTGAGAGGCCAAGCGTCCAGCGACACGCATACCTTCGATTTCTTCTTTGTTTTTTATGGTGATGGGCATAGGGAGTGATTATAAATTTAGCCCGAGCTGGCGCACAAGTTAATTCACATTAACCAATCGCGTACCAGCCAATCTGTCGTGCAAAAATTGTGTGCTTGGATGAGTCCATGCCAGCAAAATGTACAAAAAGATCCAGCCTAAAAATACAGCACTGAGGTTTTCTTTGGTTAATTGCATGAATGAAAGCGCAACTAGCGCAGGCGCAAACCATAGCCATGACAATACATATCGCACTGCTGCAAGCCTTATGGATATTGGCTTTCCAGCCATATCAGTTATTTTGATGCGCCATGTCTTCATGGCAAGCGTTTGGCCTTTCGACCAAAACCAACTGAAATAAATACCGATCACGACAAACAAAACAAGGCTAAGCGCGAGGTGATGTGTGAATGCGTTGGTACTATTAGTAGCAACGCTAAAAATCAATCCGGTGAGAGCGCTAAGGGCAAAGAGGAGTAGCCCTTCGTAAACCCAAGCCGCCATGCGTTTGACCAAGCTGGCAGAGGTCATTTTTCGGTAGGCACTGGCGTTGTGACTAAGGCTGCAGGAATGGGTGTGGCGTAGGGCTTGCCAGGAAAGACTTTGTTTTGTGGCCTAGCCGCAAGCGCTGCACTATTGGGCGTGTTCGCTTTTGCCTTGGCTTGTAATTCCGCTTTTTCTTCTACGCTGAGCGCTTGATACGCTTCCCATTTCTTCTGCTTCTCTTCGGGAGTGAGTGTTTTGGCTGCGGAAAAATTGAGCCGCGCCATTGCACGTTCTTCAGGCGAGAGTCGTACCCAATCGGTCATACGTGTATGGAGTTTGCTTTGATCGACAGCACTTAATCTGCTGTAATTTTTAGAAACTTCCAACCATTTTCGTTTTTGCACTTCACTCATTTTGAGCCATTCGGTTTGAAGTGGCGCCAGTGCGGCTTGCTGTTCGGTTTTGAGCTCACCCCATAAAGGCTTGGTGATTTTCGATGGCTTTACAGCTTTGGTATGCGAGGTGCTTGGGTTGACGAGCGGTATTGGTGTGCTCACGCCTTGAGCACTAACGAACACACTGATCGAACAGAGCGTGAGGCTATAGATGATTCGAGCCGCAAGCGCCATTGATTAGCGCTCCGCTTGCAGTTTTAAAAATTGTCCAAAGCCTTGGTCGGCGTAGGCAGCAGGAGGTAAATCGTCGGTGAGCAAGGCAGCATCTACATCGGCCACTTCTTGGGCACGGTAATCATTTTGGAGTTGGTTGATTGCAAATAGGCCAATCACCAAAGCAATCAAAGGCACGATCATGCCGAGCTTGTTGAATAGGTTGAAATTGCCGCCGCTAAGGGCGAATGATCCACCCGCCTGCGGTGCGAGATTCCAAGCCGTTTGTAGAGGGGTTGTTTTTTGTGCGGCTAGTGCACGTTCGCGCGCAAAACGTAGTCGCTCTGCGATGTCCAGTGATGTGGTCTGCACGGTCGTATCTAAGCGTCGAATCAAGCTTTTAGCGAATTGGTCTTGTGTAATAAATGTAGTTGCGTGTGTCATAGCTTGATCCCTTTCTCTTTAAGCGATTTGCCCAAAGCTTGGCATGCGCGGGAGCAATGAGTTTTGACACTGCCCTCGGTACATCCCATAGCCGCAGCAGTCTCTGCCACGTCCATCTCCTCCCAATAACGCAAAAGGAAGGCTTCGCGTTGACGTGCTGGGAGACTTTCGATTTCTTTTTCTAATAATTTGAGTGTTTCTTTACGGCCAAGGGTGGTCTCGGCACTTTCATGCTGCTCGGATGTGTCTAAAACCTCTAAGGTTTCCAAAATGTCAGATTCTTCGTCTTCCAGCCCAGAACCAAAATCGCTGAAATTGCTAAAAACGGCACGGTCTTTCTTTTGCGTTCGAAACCAATCGAGGGTGGTGTTCGACAAAATTCGAGCGAACAGCAGCGGCAACTCTGCTACCGGCTTATCGCCATAGTGAATGGACAGCTTCATCATGCTGTCTTGCACAATGTCAAGTGCTGATTCTTCGTTGCGGACGTGATAGACGCTTCGTTTGAAAGCACGTCTTTCGGCCTCTTTGAGGAAATTAGAGAGTTCTAAGGGAGTGGCCAAAAGTCAGATTTCAAAAAGGTAAAAAAGGTCTATGCGATAATTGAAAGCTTATCAAACGAATCCTGATCCGATCATCTTATCTTGATGTTCCATGTTTTGGATTCTAAGTCGCCAAGTTACTCCACAAGAGTGTACGACGCGGCACCCAAGGTTTTTCAACTGAAATTCACGAAAGGTTGTTCATGGCAACAAACTCACCCCCTAAAAATTTGAGCAGCGCAAGCCATGCTGGCGAAGAGCTCATGGGTTCTGACATCTTAGTCAAAGCCCTCATCGAAGAAAACGTCAAGCACATCTGGGGATACCCAGGTGGCGCAGTTTTGTATCTCTACGATGCACTGTATCGCCAAGACAAAATCCAGCACGTGCTAGTGCGTCACGAGCAAGCTGCCGTGCACGCTGCCGACGGTTACGCACGCGCCACAGGCGATGTGGGCGTTGCGCTGGTCACATCAGGTCCTGGTGTGACGAATGCCATCACAGGCATTGCCACCGCATACATGGACAGCATCCCGATGGTCATCATCACGGGCAATGTGCCTACGCACGCGATTGGTTTAGATGCTTTCCAAGAGTGCGATACGGTTGGCATTACGCGTCCGATCGTGAAGCACAACTTTTTAGTCAAAGATCCGCGCGATTTAGAACTGACGATTAAAAAAGCTTTCCATATTGCGCGCACGGGTCGCCCAGGCCCTGTGGTGATTGACATTCCTAAAGACGTGTCGTTTAAAAAAGCGACTTACCACGGCTATACGGAAACGGTGGACATGCGTTCGTATCAGCCTGTCATGAAGGGGCATGCGGGGCAGATCAAAAAAGCCATGCAATTGCTGCTTGGCGCCAAGCGTCCGTACATCTATTCGGGCGGTGGTGCGATTTTGAGCAACGCCACAGGCGAACTTCGTCATTTGGTGGAAACACTCGGTTACCCCTGCACCAATACCTTGATGGGACTGGGCGCAATTGATGCCAACAATCCGAAGTTCTTGGGCATGCTCGGTATGCACGGCACGGTGGAAGCTAACAACGCTATGCAAAACTGCGATGTGCTGATTGCTATTGGCGCGCGCTTTGACGACCGCGTGATTGGCAACCCCAAACACTTTGCACAAAATGAACGCAAGATCATTCACATCGATATCGATCCATCCAGCATTTCTAAGCGCGTCAAGGTCGATGTGCCTATCGTGGGCGATGTCAAAGACGTGTTGATTGAACTCATGGGCATGATCAAAGAATCGGGCCTCAAGCCCGACGCCGCAGCGCTGGCCGATTGGTGGAAAACCATTGAAGGCTGGCGCTCTAAAAATTGCATGAAATATGACAGCGAAAACACGCTTGTTATCAAGCCACAAAAAGTGATTGAAACGCTTTGGAACATGACCAAAGACGACGATGTGTACATCACATCCGATGTGGGTCAACACCAAATGTGGGCGGCGCAGTACTACAAGTTCAAAGATCCACGTCGTTGGATCAATTCAGGTGGCCTTGGCACCATGGGCGTGGGCATCCCTTACGCCATGGGTATCAAATTGGCCAAGCCTGACAGCGAAGTGTTTTGTGTGACGGGCGAAGGTTCGGTGCAAATGTGTATCCAAGAACTCTCGACCTGCTTGCAATACAAAACGCCGATCAAAATTGTGGCGCTGAACAACCGCTATCTTGGCATGGTGCGTCAGTGGCAAGAGATCGAGTACTCGGGGCGCTACTCTAGCAGCTACATGGATGCGCTGCCTGACTTTGTCAAGCTGGCCGAGGCTTACGGGCACGTTGGCATTCGGGTGGAGCGTCCAGAAGACGTGGAGCCCGCGCTACGCGAGGCTCGTCGCCTAAAAGATCGGACGGTGTTTTTAGACATCCAAACTGATCAAACCGAAAACGTGTTCCCAATGGTGCAGGCTGGCAAGGGCATCACCGAGATGCTGCTAAGTGCCAATCTTGGCTCGGAGGATCTGTAATGAGAAAACATATCATCGCCGTTTTATTAGAAAACGAAGCAGGCGCACTGTCTCGCGTGGTCGGTCTTTTCTCTGCTCGCGCTTACAACATCGAAAGCCTGACGGTCGCGCCAACGGAAGACCCCACGCTGTCGCGCATGACGATTCAAACCTCGGGCTCAGACGAAGTGATTGAACAAATCACCAAGCACCTGAACCGTTTGATTGAAGTCGTCAAAGTGATTAACCTCACCGAAGGCGCGTACACCGAGCGCGAGCTCATGATGGTCAAGGTTCGCGCGGTGGGCAAAGAGCGCGAAGAGATGATGCGTATGGCGGAAATTTTCCGTGGCCGCATCATCGACGTGACGGACAAGAGCTACACGATTGAGCTGACTGGCGATCTGATTAAGAACGACGCATTCTTGCAAGCAATCGACAAGAGCGCAATCTTGGAAACGGTACGCTCGGGCGCATCAGGTATTGGACGGGGCGAGAGAATTCTGAGACTCTAATCAGCCCGCTAATTTCAAATTTATTTTTACTTTTTTATTTAACTTAACTCAACTAAAGGGACCTCAAAATGAAAGTTTTTTACGACAAAGATTGTGACCTCAGTGTCATCAAAGGTAAGACCGTTGCCATCATCGGCTACGGCTCGCAAGGCCACGCACACGCACAAAACTTGAACGATAGCGGCGTGAAAGTGGTTGTCGGTCTGCGCAAAGGCGGCGCATCTTGGCCTAAGGTCGAGAAGGCTGGCCTCAAGGTTATGGAAGTGGCCGCTGCGGTCAAAGCCGCTGATGTTGTCATGATTTTGCTCCCTGATGAGCAAATCGGTGCGGTGTACACCAATGACGTGGAACCCAATATCAAGCAGGGCGCATCCCTCGTGTTTGCACACGGCTTTAACGTGCACTATGGACTCGTCACACCACGCGCTGACTTGGACGTGTGGATGGTCGCTCCTAAAGCCCCAGGCCACACCGTGCGCGGTACTTACGCCCAAGGTGGCGGCGTGCCCCACCTAATCGCGGTCTATCAAGACAACTCTGGCAAAGCCAAAGAACTCGCGTTGTCGTACTCGATGGCTAACGGCGGCGGCAAAGCTGGCATTATCGAAACCAACTTCCGCGAAGAGACCGAGACCGACTTGTTCGGCGAACAAGCTGTTCTGTGCGGCGGCGCTGTGGAACTGATTAAAGCTGGCTTTGAGACTTTGACTGAAGCAGGTTACGCACCCGAGATGGCGTATTTCGAGTGCTTGCATGAGCTCAAACTCATCGTTGACATGATCTATGAAGGCGGCATCGCCAACATGAACTACTCCATCTCTAACAACGCAGAGTACGGCGAGTACGTCACAGGCCCACGTATCGTGACGGCAGAGACAAAAGCCACCATGAAGGCTGTTTTGAATGACATCCAAACGGGCGAATATGCGAAGAGCTTCATTTTGGAAAACAAAGCTGGCGCGCCAACACTCATCAGCCGTCGTCGCTTAAACGCTGAGCATCCAATTGAAATCGTAGGCGACAAACTCCGCGCTATGATGCCTTGGATCAAAGCTAACAAGTTAGTGGACAAGAGCCGTAACTAAATCCATGGTTGAAGACACACCAACACCTCGTCACAAGGGCATTTATGTCCTGCCGAATCTTTTTACGCTAGCGGCGCTATTCGGTGGCTTTTATGCCATCGTCATGGCGATGAACGAACGCTTTGATTTGGCGGCGATTGGTGTGTTTTGCGCCATGATTTTGGATAGCTTGGATGGCCGCGTCGCGCGGATGACCAATACGCAAAGCGAGTTCGGTGCGCAAATGGACTCGCTGGCGGATATGGTGTCGTTTGGCGCTGCGCCAGCCCTCATTGCTTACGTGTGGGCGCTCAAAGGTCTTGGACGTTGGGGTTGGGTGGCGGCCTTTGTCTACTGTGCTTGCGCAGCCCTGCGTTTGGCTAGATTCAACGTCAATACGGCTGTGGTCGATAAGCGTTTCTTCCAAGGTTTGCCATCGCCTGCGGCGGCAGCTTTGGTGATGGGCTTTATGTGGATCATGCAAGATATGGGCTTTACTGGTAAAGATGTCTCGTGGCTCATGTTTGTGGTGGCGCTTTATGCTGGACTGACCATGGTGACTAACGTGCCGTTTTACAGCTTCAAAGACATGCACTTCAAAAAGACTGTGCCTTTTGTCGTGCTGGTGGCGATTGCTTTGGCGATTGCGGTAATTGGACTTTATCCACCGCTCGTGTTGTTTATTATTTTTATGCTCTATGGCTTTAGTGGCTATGCGATCGTGATTTATAAGCGTATGAAGGGCCAGCCCGTCAGCGTGATTAGTACTTCGATTGATGAGCCAGAAGAAAAAGGTTTGCATCAATAGTTTTGTGTCCCTAAAAAAGCTGTGCTATATTCCAACCCATGCATTCAACTTTAATTTCTTCGTTGCTACTACTGCTACCCCAACAACGGGCGGCCGTTTTTGCGCATCTATAAAAGAAGCAAAACCAAACACCGACCCGTTGCTAACACCAGCGGGTTTTTTTATGTCCAAATTTTTCTAGGAGTTTTTTATGTCAGACCAACTCATCATTTTTGACACTACCTTGCGCGATGGCGAGCAAAGCCCTGGCGCGTCCATGACGCGTGACGAAAAGCTCCGTATTGCTAGGCAACTTGAGCGCCTCAAAGTCGATGTGATCGAAGCTGGCTTTGCGGCCTCCAGCAATGGCGACTTCGAATGCGTAAAAGCCATCTCGGAGGTCATCAAAGACTCCATCATTTGCTCTCTTGCCCGTGCTAACGACCGCGACATTTCTCGCGCTGCCGAAGCCTTAAAGCCCGCAGCCCGTGGGCGTTTGCACTTGTTCCTCGCCACTAGTCCCTTGCATATGGAGATGAAGCTTCGCATGACGCCTGACCAAGTGTTCGAGCAAGCCAAGCAATCCACACGCTTCGCCCGCAACTTGATGGAAGACATCGAGTTTTCGCCCGAAGACGGTTACCGCAGCGATCCCGATTTTTTATGCCGTGTGTTGGAAGCCGTGATTGCCGAGGGTGCCACAACCATCAACGTGCCAGACACCGTGGGCTATGCCATTCCAGAGCTTTACGGCAACTTCATCAAAGACCTTCGCACCCGCATTCCCAACTCCGACAAAGCCGTCTGGAGCGTCCATTGCCACAACGACCTTGGCTTGGCGGTAGCCAACAGTTTGGCGGGTGTGAAGATTGGCGGCGCACGGCAAATCGAGTGCACGATTAATGGACTTGGCGAGCGCGCAGGCAATTGCAGCTTGGAAGAGATCGTGATGGCGCTTAAAACGAGGCAAGACTATTTCAACTTAACGACACGCATCGACACAAGGCAAATCTTGCCTGCAAGCCGCATGGTCAGCCAAACCACAGGCTTTGTGGTGCAGCCCAATAAGGCGATTGTGGGCGCCAATGCATTCGCGCACGCCAGCGGCATCCATCAAGATGGCGTGCTCAAATCGCGTGAGACTTATGAGGTGATGAAGGCCGAAGACGTGGGCTGGACAGCTAACAAAATCGTGCTCGGCAAACTCTCGGGTCGCAACGCCTTCAAACAGCGCTTGCAGGAGCTTGGCGTGAGCATGGAGTCTGAGTCCGAAACCAATGCCGCGTTCCTCAAATTCAAAGAACTCGCCGATAAAAAATCCGAGATTTTTGACGAAGACATCCTCGCCTTGGTCAGCGAAGAAAACGTTGCATC
>CANFWH010000009.1 GCA_947450645.1 Comamonadaceae bacterium
CGGCAACCGAATGGGCTTATGCCTACAATCACGACAGGCCGAGCATGGCATTGAATGGGCGTACGCCCATTCAATGCCTGCAAGCCTATTTAGTCAGCAATCATCAACCCTCTACTTTGACGTGTCGTTAACAAAGGGGGGATTACCGACTACATTTTCAATGTGTTTGACAGCTTGTCTACGAGTACCTCTCAACCCAATTGGATCAATGATGAGGTGCTGCGCGCAAAAAAAATCATTGTCCAGACAAAAGAATATGAGCGAAATAATATGCCAATTCGCGCCGAGCAAGAGATAAAACGACTATTTCGAGAGTGAGCGCTTAGAGTTGACAAGGCGCTTGCCAGTTGCCTAATAGGGTGTTTGGTTGCGTCTATTGATGGAATTCACAACCACCGCCGACCAGCGCGGGCGCTGTTGCGGTGTGATGCGGGCTGCGCGTGGGGCGCTGTCCCCATTGCTGAAGTACGTGGTCGCTAGCGGATGATGATCCTGCAAAGCCGCCTAGTCCCAGCATGGCGGCGCAGTCCAGCGCTTCTTCGGTGTTCATGGGCGGGAGTAGCCCTGCAAAGCGCTGGGCGAGCATGGATTTTCCCGATCCTGGTGTTCCGACCATTAAGACGCTGTGTCCGCCCGCCGCCGCAATCTCTAAAGCACGTTTGGCGCCCAACTGACCGCGTACGTCTGACATATCGGGGTAGAGCGGTGCAGGTGCGCGAGCCAAAGGCTGTACCCGTTGCCAGCCCATATTCGGCGAGGCTTGTAGGGCGCCACTTGATTTGGAGTCAGCATAAGAAAACTCGCGCACAACGTCTAATAGATGTTCGGCACCATAAATGATGGAGTCTTCTACAAGCGCGGCTTCACGCGCACTCGACATGGGCAGCACCAATTTGAGAGAGTCGCAAGCGTTCGCTTTTAGCTTGCGTAGCGCCAAGCTCATGGCCAGCGCACCCCGCACAGAGCGCAGGTCGCCAGCCAATGAGAGCTCGCCTGCAAAGACATATCCCGCTAAGCGTTCTCCATCTATTTGTCCACTGGCTGCCAACACGCCAAGGGCAATAGCAAGATCAAAACGCCCAGAATCTTTAGGCAAATCCGCAGGCGCAAGATTAACCGTGATGCGCTTGTTATTGGGAAAATCAAGCCCCGAGTTTTGAATCGCGCAGCGCACGCGTTCACGCGCTTCCTTCACCTCGGTCTCGGCCAGACCTACTAATGTGAAGCTTGGCAGACCATTGGCGAGATGCACCTCAACCGTGACGGCTGGCGATTCCAGTGCGAGAAGCGCCCTACTTTGGACAATTGAAAATCCTGACATAACAGAAACTCCTTGTTTTGGCGCTAAGACATACGTAGAAAACTGCATATAAGCTGTATTAATGTACAGCAATTTTTTTAAAATTTGCAAAATAATTTCTGGCACATGAATTGCTTCTATCAATTCGTCATTAACTTAAACAAGGAACTACGATGTCTTTCAAACTAACGTCAATTGCAATTGCTTCTCTGTTGGCTGCCAATTTGGTTGCTGCACAAACAGCAGCACCAGCAGCACCTGCTGCACCAGAGCCAAGCTACACCATGTCCTATAACCTTGGCGTCACAAGCGACTATCGCTATCGCGGTATTTCTCAGTCGCGCCTGAAGCCAGCTTTGCAAGGCGGTGCTGATTACGCTAACAAAAACGGGTTTTACCTAGGCACATGGGCGTCAACAATCAAGTGGATTAAAGATACGGGTTTAGCTCAAACACCTATCGTGGATGTGGGTTCTAGTCCGCTGGAAGTTGACGTGTACGGGGGCTACAAATTTGATGCAGCCAAGGATTTAACGCTTGATTTTGGTGCGCTCCAATACTGGTACCCAGGTAACAAGCTGACTAATGTGACAGGCTCATCCAATGCTAATACGCTAGAGTTTTATGGTGCGGCGACTTATCAAGTATTCACGGCTAAGTATTCTCGCTCACAAGGTACATTGTTCGGCGCAGGTACGGGCGTGACTGCATCCAAAGGCAGCGGCTATTTAGATTTATCCGCGACGTTTGATTTGGGCAATAGTTATTCACTCGTTCCGCACATTGGAAATCAAGGCGTTAAAAACAACCCTAACCTCTCTTATACCGATTACTCGCTGACCCTTAATAAAGACATAAATGGTTTGGTTCTGAGTGGCGCATATGTGGCTGCTAATACAAAGAATGCTGGTGGTTATTCTTATGCATCACCAGATGGCAAAAACTTGGGTAAAGGTGCTATCGTTGTATCGCTCAAGAAAAACTTTTAATCTGAGCGCAGATTTATTTACCACCTAACAAGGAGCATTTATGAAACTAGTTACCGCCATCATTAAACCTTTCAAGCTTGACGAAGTGCGTGAGGCACTCTCCGCTATCGGTGTGCAAGGTATTACAGTGACCGAAGTCAAAGGCTTTGGTCGTCAAAAAGGTCACACCGAGCTGTACCGCGGTGCAGAGTACGTGGTCGATTTTCTGCCAAAGGTCAAACTGGAAGCAGCTGTGGACGACGCCATTGTTGAACGCGTGATTGAAGCCATCGAAGGCGCAGCACGCACTGGGAAAATCGGCGACGGCAAGATTTTTGTCTACAACCTCGAGCAAGTCGTTCGTATTCGTACGGGTGAGACTGGCGTAGAGGCACTCTAAAGCTAAATTAAAGGAAAACAAATGAAAAAATTTCTTCTCTCATTAGCCCTAAGCGTTGCGGCATTGACCGTCGGCTTTACCGCGATTTCAGCGAACGCGCAGACCGCAGCCACTGCTGCAGTAACAGCGCCTGCTGCCGATGCACCTAAAGCGGCCGTTACAGCAGCACCTGCTGCCGCAGCGGCTACGCCAGCAGCAGCATCTTCTGCACCAACAGCAACCGTTAATAAAGGCGATACCGCTTGGATGACCGTTGCGACGGTTCTCGTCATAATGATGAGCATCCCTGGCTTGGCTTTGTTCTACGGCGGCCTTGTGCGCAGTAAAAACATGCTTAGCATCTTGATGCAAGTCTTTGTTATTTTTGCATTGATCATTGTGCTTTGGACGATTTACGGCTACAGCTTGGCCTTTACGGGGGGCAGCCCGTTTATTGGTGGATTTAGCAAGTTCATGATGGCAGGTGTAACGCCTGACTCGATGGCTGCGACGTTTACTAAATTGGTGAATATTCCTGAGTTCACTTACATGACTTTCCAAGCGACTTTCGCTGCGATCACCGTGGCTTTGATTGTTGGCTCTTTGGCTGAGCGTGTGAAGTTCTCTGCACTGATCGCTTTTGCGGTGCTCTGGTTCACATTTAGCTATTTGCCAATTGCACACATGGTTTGGTTCTGGGATGGCGCAGATGGCATTACCGATCAAGCAAGCATGGACAAAGTGACTGCTGCCGCTGGTTGGCTCTTCGCTAAAGGTGCGCTCGATTTTGCAGGCGGTACCGTGGTTCACATCAATGCTGGTATTGCTGGTTTGGTGGGCTCCTTCATCTTGGGCAAGCGTCTTGGTTATGGCAAAGAAGCTATGACACCACACAGCTTGACTTTGACGATGGTGGGCGCTTCCTTGCTGTGGGTGGGCTGGTTCGGCTTTAACGCTGGCTCGGCACTTGAGGCAAATGGTACGGCAGCTTTGGCTTTCATCACGACCTTGGTTGCAACAGCTGCGGCTACCTTGTCTTGGATTGGTGCTGAGGCGTTGACCAAAGGCAAAGCTTCTATGCTGGGTGCGGCTTCTGGCGCAGTAGCTGGCTTGGTTGCGATTACACCTGCTGCTGGTTTTGTCGGTGTCGGTGGTGCTCTGGTTCTTGGCCTCTTGGCTGGTGTGGTTTGCATGTGGGGCGTTAATGGTCTCAAGCGTATCCTTGGCTCTGACGATGCACTCGACGTGTTCGGTGTGCACGGCGTAGGCGGTATCTTGGGCGCTTTGATGACGGGCGTGCTGGCTGCTCCATCACTTGGCGGAACAGGCGTGTGGGATTACGTTGCTAATAAAGTGACACCTGATTACTCTATTGCTAGCCAATTGTGGATTCAAGCACAAGGTGTGCTGACGACTTTGGTATGGTCGGGCGTCGTGTCCTTCATTGCCTTCAAACTGGTTGATATGGTGATTGGACTGCGTGTAACGGAAGAGCAAGAACGCGAAGGTCTTGACATCTCCTCACACGGCGAGACTGCCTATCACGGTTAAGAGTTTTGAGTCTCCGTGACGTTTAAGGAACGTTACTTAACACCCGCCCCGAGGTAACTTGGGGCGGGTTTTTTATTTGGGCAAATGTTTTTCTTGGAGTAGCACTCGCACGCAGTCGCGCAAATGCTGTTCACCTAAATAACGAATGGCGCTGTAACTGATGAGCGCTGAGAGCGCTTGCCCTGCCAGCGGTACAAACTTGACAGCTTGCTGCGCAGTAAGCCGCACACCAATCGTTTTGGCGGTTCTTAGTAATAAATCTTTGGTGATGAATCTTCCAATCAGCATGGCGCCGACAATGGCAACGGCTTGTTGGATGCGCTCGCGCTTGGAGGGGTCAAGTGCCGCAATTTGGTGCTCGGCAAGTCCAAACGCAAAGTTTATTTTTGGAATCAGATTGCTCAATAGTGCCGCGTCCACCACCCAATCGAGTCCTGGCAGTGGAATCGCACCTGCGACTCCCGACATTAGCGCGCGGCGACTCAGCATCCGTTTGGATCGCCGCACCGCAGCCAAGAGCGCTGCATCTCCAGCGGCTAGCTGGAGAGCGGTCAGTTGCTGGACCAATTACTTGACTAAATTAGCATAGCCCCACAGCACGATGCAGGCACCGACGATAGACATGATGATGCCTGCCGGGTGAAACATTTGACCATCTGCGGGTTTGCTAAAGATGTTGCCAATCAGGCCACCCACATACGATCCCGCAATGCCAAGCGCAGCCGTCATCCAAAAGCCGAGTTGCAAGCCCATTAGATGTTTGGCAACCAAGCCAATAACCAAGCCAACAATCAGCATCCATAAATAGTGCAGCATCTGAAATCTCCTAAAGATGAAGGAGCCTTCAATGTAGCACTAAATTATTTGCTCGTCGGCATCACAAACTCAGCGCCTTTAGCAATCGAGTCAGGCCAACGCTGCATGATGGATTTTTGCTTGGTATAAAAGCGCACGCCTTCTTCACCATAAGTGTGCATGTCGCCAAAGAGCGAGCGCTTCCAGCCGCCAAAGCCGTGCCACGACATGGGTACAGGAATCGGCACATTGATGCCCACCATGCCCACTTGGATGCGGCGACCGAACTCACGCGCTGCGCCGCCGTCTCTGGTGAAGATGGAGACACCATTGCCAAACTCGTGATCGTTAATGATTTGAACGGCAGTTGCAAAATCCGCCACGCGCACACAGGACAGCACGGGACCAAAAATCTCCTCGCGGTAGATGCGCATGTCGGTCGTGACATGGTCGAACAGCGTGCCGCCCATCCAGTAACCTTCTTCGCAGCCCGCACCCGCATTGGCTCCCGAGAAGCCACGTCCATCAACCAACATCTGTGCGCCTTCTTTAGCACCAATGCCAATGTAGCCCGTGATGCGGTCATGCGCCGCTTGTGTCACGATGGGGCCCATTTCTGCAGCTAAGTTTGTGCCATTCAAAACTTTCAAAGCCTTGGTGCGTTCGATTAGCTTGGGCATAATTTTGTCGCCAACATCACCCACCAAAACGGCGACCGAAATCGCCATACAGCGCTCGCCTGCACTGCCGTAGGCCGCGCCAATTAAGGCATCCACGGCTTGATCGATATCCGCGTCGGGCATCACGACCATGTGATTTTTGGCACCGCCCAGCGCTTGCACGCGTTTGCCGTGATGTGCCCCAGTTTCATAAATGTAGTTGGCAATCGGTGTGCTGCCCACAAAGGAAATGGCCTTTACATCAGGATGCACGAGCAGCGCATCCACAGCTTCTTTGTCGCCTTGAATTACATTTAAAACGCCCGCTGGCAAGCCTGCTTGCTTGAGCAATTCAGCCATGAAAAGTGAAGGGCTGGGGTCGAGTGGGCTAGGCTTCAAGATGAACGTATTGCCCGCGGCAATGGCGACTGGGAACATCCACATCGGCACCATCACGGGAAAGTTAAACGGCGTGATGCCTGCGACTACGCCCAGGGGTTGGCGCATCGTCCAGTTGTCGATGCCCGTGCCGACTTGCTCGGTGTAGTCGCCCTTGAGCAGTTGCGGAATGCCTGTGGCGAACTCCACAATCTCGATGCCGCGTGTGACTTCGCCCTGCGCATCGGTAAACACTTTGCCGTGCTCAGCGGTAATCATGTGCGCCAGTTTGTCACGGTTTGCGTTCAAGAGTTCCAAATACTTAAACATGATGCGCGCACGCTTGAGCGGCGCTGCATCCGACCATGCGGGGAAGGCCGCTTGTGCGGATGCGACAGCAGCGTTGACGTCCGCAGCGCTAGCCAAACTGACGCTGCCTGTGACCGCGCCCGTGGCAGGATTCGTCACGGATTGCGTGCGAGTGGATGTGCCTGCAAAAGGCTTATTGTCAATGTAATGTTGAATGCTTGTTGTCATGTGATTTCCTAAACTAATTCCAAAAAAATTATCGCCCGCCCGTCACGTCAATCGTTGTGCCCGTGATGTAGCTGGCGGCGTCTGACAGTAGCCAGCAAATCGCGTTTGCCACCTCACCCGCCGTGCCACCGCGTTGCATGGGCACTTGCGGTGCAACTTGCGCCACGCGGTTGGGCAAGCCGCCGCTGGCGTGGATGTCGGTGTCAATGATGCCCGGGCGAACGCCATTGACGCGAATGCCCTCAGTCGCCACTTCCTTTGCCAATCCGATTGTGAAGGCGTCAATCGCGCCTTTGCTGGCGGCGTAATCGAGATACTGCCCAGGTGAGCCCAGTTTGGCTGCTGCGCTAGATAAGTTCACAATCGCACCGCCACCGTGTCCGTGCCGCGTGCTCATGCGTTTCACGGCTTCGCGTGCGCAAATCATCGAGCCAATCACGTTGATGTCAAACATGCGTTTCCAGCGTGCCACGCTCATTTCATCTAATCGCGCCGTCATGTCCACCACGCCAGCGTTGTTGACCAGCGCATCTAAACGACCGAATTTTTTGTCAATGGCGGCAAACATCGACAGCACTTGCGCTTCATCAGCGACATCGGCCTGTAGGCCAAGCGTTGTGCCGCCTGCCAAGGCGATGCTCTGGCAAAGCTTATCTGTTATGGCCTGCGAGGCGGCATAGTTCACAACCACCGCATAGCCTGCCTTGGCAAGCTGCAAGCAAGTTGCCGCGCCAATGCCTCGGCTACCGCCCGTGACAAGGACTACTTTTTGATCTGCCAAGTTATTCATAATGAGTTTTTTTAAACAGGACGCGAACCATGACACAAAAAACAATCGAATATTACCTTGCACCTCAGTCTCCTTGGACGTATTTCGGACATGCGCGACTGGTCGCTTTAGCTAAAAAATACAACGCAACCATCAAGATTAAACCCATGGATTTGGGCAAGATATTTCCCCTCTCTGGCGGACTGCCATTGCCCAAACGGGCGCCGCAGCGGCAGTCGTATCGACTCACCGAGCTCGCGCGTTTTCGCGATCACTTGCAAATGCCACTGCACGTGCAGCCACAGTATTTCCCTGTTGCAGGCGATCCCGCAGCTCGCGTCATAACTACCGTGCGCGAAGCAGATGGGCAAACCGCAGCCGTCACGTTTGCAGGTAAGGTGCTTGCTGGCGTTTGGGCGGAGGAGCGCAATATTGCGGACGTTGACACACTCAAAATCATGCTCGCCGAGTGTGGTCTACCCGCATCGCGTTATGACGAATCGTTGACCGATGCGGTGCAAGCGCACTATGACGCGGATACACAAAGCGCAATAGATTTGCAAGTGTTTGGCTCGCCCAGCTACGTCGTGGATGGCGAACTCTTTTGGGGGCAGGATAGGTTGGAGTTTGTGGAGCAGAAGTTGCAAAAATGAAAGCGTTGCTCCTCATCGCTTCGCTTTTATTGCCTTGCGTTGTCCCCGCGCAAACGGTGGAGAAGGCTTGCCCACCGCCATTGCCACAACTCACAAAGCAGCAGTGGATTGAAAAAGCAAGGGTCGCAAAAAACGCAGGTTTTTTGTGGAAAATAGAAAAGCAAAGACAAGTGTCTTGGCTCTATGGCACGATTCACGTGAATGCATTAGAGCTGGCAATGCCAGGACCCACGGTAGTTCAAGCAATGAGAGAGGTTGATATGGTTGCGCTCGAGCTAGACATCTCTACGCCAGAAAAAGTGAAAGCGGTAGCGGCTGAAGCAGCCAAGCCCGTTGCAGATGAAAAACCGCTGGATGAAAAAACGATTGAGCGCATTAAAAAATATGCAGAAGCATTGTGTGTGCCAGCAGATAATTTTTTGAAGCTACCCACGTCGGCTTTGCAAGCCGCCCTGCCCGTTTATGCCTTGCGCGATAAGGGCTTGTATCCAGAATTCATGGTTGACGCTTTTATTGGAGGGATTGGGACAGGACTTAAAAAAAAGATGGTGGCGCTTGAAACGACGCAGTCTCAAATGGCGGCACTCGATCAAGGGGTTTCGGCGGAAAAAGAGTTGGAGAAAGTTTTGAATGAATTAGAGTCTGGTGACTCACAAAAAGTGATGCAACAAATTTTTGATGCATGGTCCGCAAGTGATCTTGCTAAGTTTGAGCAATTCGCCGATTGGTGTGAATGCATGCGTACACCAGAGGAGCGAGCGCAAATGACGCGGCTGAACGAAGACCGTAATGTGGATATGGCAAAGCAAATCGCGCAGATGCTAGATGACGCCAAGAGCGTGTTTGTCGCAGTAGGCGCGTTGCATATGATTGGAGATCAGGGTTTGCCAGCTTTGCTTCGGGAGCGAGGAGCCGTTGTGACTTATGTGCCGTTAGGCACTTCCCCATCCTCGCCAAGTAAATTGCAGGCAAAATAGAGGTAGGCAACGACAACACTTTAACTTAAGGATTTTTTAATCATGTCGCTAATCAATAACACGATGAGTGCAACTGCGCTACGCGCCTTGCTTGATACCAATGTCCACGTGCTGGGCGATATGAATGACGATGGTAGCAATGTGCGCATTCAAAATGGGCGTGCCAACTATGGCACAGAAGCAACGCCATTTTTTTCTAGCGTTGAGATTTTGCAGCAATCAGTTGATTCTTCACAGTCTTATTTGACTATGTCCGCTAGAGCGCTGTTTGAATTTTCCCCGCAAAACCACTTTGTACTGAATCCTCGCTCTATTGGGCGACAAGAGTTCACTCCAAGCCTTGTTAAGCAATTGTTAGATGGTAGCTATTTTGCGGCTGAGCCAGAAACGCAGAGTTTGGGGTCTAAGTTTCGATCTATTTTGAGTTTGCGGAACAAATAGTACGCGACGCGTTAAATGTACTTGCCCGCCCGCATCCACTTGGTGGCAATCCATTTTTCACCGCCCGTCACAGGCGCGCCGCCGTGCAAGGTGTGTGGATCGACTTCGCCTTTTTCGTTGACGTATTCAAAATAAACAGCAGAACCCTTTTTGGGTGTGATGGCTAAACCCAGCGGCGGAAAGATGGTCTCCCCGCCTTGTTCTACGTTGTTTAAATACACAACCAAGGTGCTCACGCGTTGCCCACCTTTGGCGATATGAGATGCGCTACCTGGAAGCTCGGGCGGAAAGTAATCAAAATGTGGTTTGTATTCGCCACCTACTTTGTAATTCAGAATCTGCAAGCCTTCCCCATTTTCGACAGGTAAGTGCATGACCGCTGCAATGCGGGCATCTAGCTTGGCGATAAAAGGCGTTTCGTTGACATTAAAAAACGTGCCATAGCTGCTGCGGTCTTCTATGACTTCGTGCTTGCCCGTTTGCGGATCGACGATGGTGGATTGCTTGAGCTTCACGCGTGAAAGTGCAATGAGCTCATCGCACTCTTCATGCGAGAGTAGGTTATCAAACAAAGCCACTTCGGGCTGCTCAATGCGCACGGAGACAAAAACCTCGCGATCCGCCGTTTGAATGCGACGTGTCGTGCGTGGTAGGCGCGGGAAAACTGTCGTGTCGATTGCAGTTGTCATGGCTGGATAAAGTAGTTGTTAGAAGATTAATGAGATATTAACAGCCGTGCTGCATCCCTTGCAAAGTAAGTCAACACGCCATCCGCACCTGCGCGTTTAAACGCCATCAAACTCTCCAGCATCACGGCATCATGGTCTAACCAACCGTTTTGCGCGGCGGCTTTTAGCATCGCGTATTCGCCGCTAACTTGATAGGCGAATGTTGGCATTGCGAATGTATCTTTGACGAGGCGCACCACGTCTAAATACGGCATCCCAGGCTTGACCATCACCATGTCTGCGCCCTCGGCAATATCAAGCGCCACTTCGCGCAAAGCCTCATCGCTATTGGCGTAGTCCATTTGATAGACCTTCTTGTCGGCCTTGCCCAAGTTGCCTGCGGAGCCCACCGCATCGCGGAACGGGCCGTAAAACGCGGAAGCATATTTGGCGCTGTATGCCATGATGCGCGTGTGAACCAAGCCCTTGGCTTCTAGCGCAGCTCGAATTGCGCCAATGCGTCCGTCCATCATGTCAGATGGCGCGACGATGTCCACGCCCGCCTCGGCTTGTACCAAGGCTTGTTTTACTAGCACGGCGGTGGTAGTGTCGTTCACGATGTAGCCCGTGTTATCTAACAAGCCATCTTGTCCGTGCGATGTGTAGGGATCAAGCGCCACGTCCGTCATGATGCCAAGGGTGGGGAATTCTTTTTTAAGGGCCGCCACCACACGCGGTACAAGCCCGCTCGGATTCCAAGCTTCATCGCCTGTCGCATTTTTAAGCGCGGCGTCAACAACAGGAAAAAGCGCCATCACAGGGATGCCCAGTTTCACGCAATCCTCGGCCACAGGAAGCAGCAAATCCAGCGAGAGCCGCTCCACGCCAGGCATGGAGCCAACTGCTTGGCGCTGATTGTTGCCGTCCAGCACAAAGACGGGATAAATCAAATCGTGCGTGGTCAGCGTGTTCTCGCGCATCATGTTGCGACTAAACGCGTCGCGCCGCATACGGCGTGGACGACTGGCGGGGAAAGCTGGCAGGGGTGTGGTGTAAGTCATAGCTATGATTGTGCCAAACAAATAACAAAGGATAAGAGGACGCTATGACGACATTTACCAAGACCATTCTTTTTACAGACACCGATGGCAAAGCGCGCTTCAAAGACGAGCTCATCCCGCTAGGCGGCGGTACACCTGCCGCTATGCTGTCCGAGCTGTTTGCCAGCGGCGGCTATCAACTGCGCCACAGTCCTGTAGGTTTTCGCAGCCAATTCCATTGCACAGGCGCAGCCGCGCAGTGGGTGTTTATTTTGCAAGGCCGCATGGGCATTGGGCTGCAGGACGGTTCTCTTCGAGAATTTAAAGCGGGCGAGCACTTTTATTCGGCGGATCATTTGCCAACTGGCGCAACTTTTGATCCCGCGCTACACGGACACTGGAGCTGCCAAATCGGCGACGAGCCGCTCGTGACTTTGTTTGTGCGTGGCTAGTCATGGTGCAGCATTTCATTGACCAAATCGCCACTGCACGCAGTGCCAAGCAGAGCTTGCGTAAGAGCTTACGAATTAGGGGTGGCGGCACCAAAGACTTTTATGGCAATGTCCTTGGCAACTTCGAGGTGCTTGATACCCGCAGTCACAGCGGCATCACCAGCTATGAGCCCAGCGAGTTGGTCGTCACGGCTCGCGCTGGAACACCGCTCGCCGAGCTAGAGGCGGCACTACTTGAGAAAAATCAATACTTGCCGTTTGAGCCACCAAGCTTTGCGAGCGGCTCAACGGTCGGCGGCATGGTTGCTTCGGGTCTAAGTGGCGCAGCCCGCGCCAGCGTTGGCTCCGTGCGCGATCACATTCTTGGCGTGCAAATCGTCAATGGGGCTGGCGAGATCTTGAACTTCGGCGGCACGGTCATGAAAAACGTTGCGGGCTATGACGTCTCGCGCCTTATGGCGGGCTCGATGGGAACGCTGGCGCTGATTACCGAAGTTTCACTCAAAGTGCTCCCCATTCCTGCGGGCGACGCGACGATTGGATTTGATATTGACCAAACTCAGTTGTTCAAACTTTTGAATCGTTGGCGAGCACTTCCACTACCCATCAGCAGCACGGCGTGGGTCGATGGGCGTGGCAGCGCTCTGGGGCGTAACGCACTCTTTGTACGCCTGCGCGGCGCGGAGGCCGCCGTTGAGTCGGCCAGCGCGCAAATGACCAAAGAGCACGGGGGCTATACGCTGCCGCAAGATCGCAGTCCTGCTGTGTGGCGCACAGCCAATCATCATGAGATGTCTTTTTTCACCCCGCCCGCTGATGACTTGTGCCTTTGGAGGCTGTCGGTTGCAGCGACCACGCCGCCGCTCGATTTGTCCTTTCCACAGTTGGTGGAATGGCAGGGTGCCCAGAGGTGGCTATGGGCAAGGGCTACAGAAGGAGCTGCCCTGCAAGCCATAGCCAGCAAGGCGGGCGGGCACGCCACCCTTTTTAAGGCGAGTCAAAAACATAGCGATACGGACAAAGCGCAAGGCGCGTTTCAACCCCTCTCGCCCGTACTTGCCAAGGTCAATCAAAACCTGCGTGAGCAGCTCGATCAGCATCAAGTTTTTAATACAGGGAGAATTTAAAAATGAGCACCCAGTCTATTGTCAGCATCGCAGGAGCCGCCGTTGGCGGCGCAGGCAACGCCATGCCGATGCCACCCACATTTGCCAACGTAGCGGACGAGCGTCTGCACCGCAAGCAACGCCTCGCCGCAAGCTTTCGCATCTTCTCGCGCTTTGGCTTAGACGAAGGCGCGGCGGGGCACATCACGGTGCGCGACCCTGGCGATCCAACCACGTTTTGGGTTAATCCGTTTGGCGTGCATTTCAGCCAAGTGAAGGTGAGCAATTTGATTCGTGTCGATCACCACGGCAACATCGTCGAAGGCACGCATCCGCTGAATCGCGCCGCGTTCGCCATTCACTCGCGCATTCACGAAGCGCGCCCCGATGTGATGGCCGCCGCGCATACGCATGGCATTCACGGCCGCGCGTTTTCCATGCTGGGTAAACCGCTGTCCATGATTAGCCAAGATGCGTGTGCGTTTTACAACGATCACGTGCTCTACGACGACTACGGCGGCGTGGTGCTCGATTTGGACGAAGGCGTGCGCATCGCGACGGCGCTAGGCAAAAACAAAGCCGCCGTGCTGCGCAATCATGGTCTGCTGACAACAGGCGGTTCGGTGGAATCAGCGGCGTGGTTCTACGTCAGCATGGAGCGCAATTGCCAAGTTGAACTCTTGGCGCATGCCGCAGCCAATGGACAGCCGCTACGCGAAGTCCCGCAGGCGGCGCGTGAACAGGCTTATGGCGTGGTCGGAACTGAGTATTCGGGCTGGTTTCAGTTTCAGCTTTTGTATGCACGTACCTTGAAAGAGAATCCTGACTTCTTGGATTAGACCAAGTGGCAGCCACTAAAATCACGCCCATGATTCGTACTTTACTTAAATCCAAAATTCATCGCGCAGCCGTGACCCAGTGTGAGCTGCACTACGAAGGCTCGTGCGCGATTGACGAAGACTTGCTGGACGCGGCTGACATTGCCGAGAACGAGCAAATTCACATCTGGAACATCGACAACGGCGAACGCTTCACCACGTATGCTATTCGCGGCAAGCGCGGCTCGGGCATGATTTCGATTAATGGCTCGGCAGCACGGCGTGCCAGCGTGGGCGATTTGGTCATCATTGCCAGCTTTGCAGGCCTCGACGATGCTGAGTTGAAATCGCATAAACCTAGGCTGGTGTTTGTGGACAGGAACAACAAGCAGACCGAGCTGCGTGATCGCGTACCGTTGCAAACGGCCTAGCTGCAAGCCACGCCCAGTAAGGCTTTCAAGGCCAACTCTTCACTCAACGATGCAAACTAATCTCGCTCCAGAGTTTATGGGTACGGCTGACGGCGAAGCTGCCAAAGCCATTTTGGGTAAGTGCGTGCACTGCGGATTTTGCACGGCGACTTGCCCTACGTACCAACTTTTGGGTGATGAGCTGGATGGTCCACGTGGCCGCATTTACCTCATCAAACAAGTGCTAGAGGGCGAGGTGCCCACTCGGAAAACGCAACAACATTTAGATCGCTGCCTGACGTGTCGCAACTGCGAATCAACTTGCCCTAGCGGCGTGCAGTACGGTAATCTGGTTGATATTGGACGAAAAATTGTCGATAGCAAAGTCGAGCGTCCACTCATGGAGCGCTTCATGCGCGGTGCTTTAAAGCATGGACTGAACTCACGTTTGTTTGCACCCGCCATGGCTGTAGGCCAAGCGGTACGTGGCTTGCTGCCCGATTCGATTAAAAATAAAATTCCAGCGAAGCAAAAAACGCGTGCCTTGCCTACGCGTGCGCACGCTCGCAAAATCATCATGCTGGCGGGTTGTGTGCAGCCTGCCATGTTGCCCAATATCAACGTCGCAACAGCGCGAGTTTTAGACGCGGTAGGGATTCAAACGCTGGTGCTATCCGCATCCAAATGCTGCGGCGCGATTAACTTCCATTTGAACGATACGGACGCAGCGAAGGTGCAAATGCGCGCCAACATCGACGCGTGGTGGCCTTCAATTGTGGATGGCGCGGAGCACATCGTGATGAACGCTTCGGGCTGCGGTGTGATGGTGAAGGACTACGGGCACGTGCTCGCGGACGATGCTGCTTACGCCACCAAAGCTAAACGCGTGAGTGAGCTTACGGTTGACCTTAGCGAACTCCTGCCAAACCTGCTGCCAAGCCTTATCCAGCAAGGCTTGCACAAGAGCCAATTTAAGGCGGCACTACCAAAACTTGCCTATCACCCGCCTTGCACTTTGCAGCACGGGCAACAACTTAAAGGCGGCGTGGAGACGCATTTGCGCGAACTTGGTTTCGAGGTCGAAGTCTCCGTGCTCGAATCCCATTTGTGCTGCGGTTCGGCGGGGACGTATTCGGTGCTGAATCCTGACATCGCCTATACCTTGCGCGATCGGAAATTGAACGCGCTCCCTGATGCGGATGTCATCATCAGTGCCAACGTGGGCTGCATCACGCATCTGCAAAGCGGATCAAAAATCCCTGTGCGGCATTGGATTGAAATTTTGGATGATGCCTTGGCAACTGGAGACCTCACATGACAACTCAAACAGCAAGTACTGAACTCACAGGTGTTTATGGCGCAGGCAAACTCACGCCGACTGCGCCGCGCAAGCCCATCAGCTTGCCGCGCTTGCAGGCGCTGCATAAAAGCAGCGAAAAGATCACGATGGTCACGGCCTACGATGCCACCTTTGCGGCGGTTGCCGACGCAGGCGGTGTGGAGTGCATTTTGGTCGGCGACTCGCTAGGCATGGTCTGCCAAGGCTTACCCAGTACGCTGGGCGTGACTTTGCAAGATATGTGCTACCACGTGGCAAGCGTCTCGCGCGGCCTGCATCGCATGACGGCCAGCGGTCAAGGCACAGCCTGGTTGATTGGTGATTTGCCGTTTGGCGTATATCACCAAAACCCCGAGCAAGCCTTCGCCAGCGCGAGTGCACTGATGCAGGCGGGCGCGCACATGGTCAAATTAGAGGGTGGCGGTTGGACGACTGACACGGTCAAATTTTTAGTCGAGCGCGGTATCCCTGTGTGCGCACATTTGGGCCTCACACCGCAAACCGTACATGCCCTAGGCGGTTACCGCGTGCAAGGCCGCAGCGGTGCGGATGCCGAGAAATTGATTGCAGATGCGCTGGCTCTAGAAGCCGCAGGCGCGCAAATGTTGGTGCTAGAGATGGTACCTGCTGAGCTAGCAGCGCGGCTTACAAAGCTGCTCACAACCTGCATCACGATTGGCATTGGCGCGGGTGTGGACACAGATGGACAAGTGCTCGTGCTGCACGACATGCTCGGGATGAATCTGGGCAAAATGCCACGCTTCGTGCATAACTTTATGGCTGACGAGAGAAACACCGAGCACAGCATTCAAGGCGCGTTTGCCACGTATGTGGCGGCGGTGAAGGACAAATCTTTTCCCGATAACAAGCTGCACGCATGGTAATTTTTTACACGATTGCTGAACTCCGCGCTTACTTAAGCGAGCGCAAAAACTTAAAACGCAGCCTCGTGCCGACCATGGGCAACTTGCACGCAGGGCATTTGGCGCTGATGAAACAAGCCAAGGCCAATAGCGAATTAGTCGTCGCCACTATCTTCGTCAATCGCTTGCAATTTTTGCCGCACGAAGATTTTGACTCCTACCCGCGTACATGGGACGATGACGTAGAGGCCTTATCCCATGCGGGCTGCGACGTGCTCTTCGCGCCAAACGAAGCTGAGTTGTATCCCGAGCCGCAAACCTACAAAGTGCTGCCAGATGCAAAAATGGCCGACATTTTGGAAGGCGAATTTCGCCCTGGATTTTTTACGGGCGTGTGCACCGTGGTGGTGAAGCTGTTTCAAATTGTGCAGCCCGATGTCGCGGTGTTTGGAAAAAAAGATTACCAACAGCTCGCTGTCATTCGCGCGATGGTGCGCCAGTTTGCGTTGCCGATTGACATCTTGGCAGGCGAGACGCTACGTGCGGATGATGGACTCGCACTGAGTTCGCGCAATCGCTATTTGAGTGCCGACGAACGTCAGCAAGCAACAGTGCTGTCACAAACACTTCGCGCGATGGCTGATGCGGCGCAAGCACCAAGCGTAGACGTTAAAAAAATTGAGGCTGATGCTTTGCAAGCCATGCGAGATAAGGGCTGGCAGCCAGACTATCTCACGATCCGCACCCAGCAAGGCTTGCAGGCAATTGATCCGTTGACACGCCAACCATGGGTCGTGCTGGGCGCTGCCAAGCTAGGCAAAACGCGGCTCATTGATAACCTTGAGTTTTAAGTCCTAGCTGATACGGAAGTTGGCAGGCGCGCTCATGCCCGTGACTATTTCAAACGGCACGCCTACCAGCGTGTTGGCCTCTGGCAATTTGGGCGGTAAATTTGGTGCAGCGTAAGGTGCACCTTTGGGCATCGTCCACTCCAAGACGCGCCAATACTCATGACGACTGGTGCCAAACGCGGCTTCGGGCGCGTGCCTGCCCTTGGTCTCGGCTATCGCTTGTGCGTCAATTTTTTTATTGCCGCTACTCCTTGTTACTTGAACCGATTTGACTTCGCCTTTAAAAAACGAGCAGCGCAGTTGCACCGCCCAAAGGCTATCGTCAGATTTGGTTTTAATGAGCATGAACGGCGCTGGCTTGCGCAGGTGTCAAACTGACAGGTATGTTGATAGCGAGTCGCGACTCCACGCCTTTGGCATTTTTAAAAAACAACGTGACGGGCACCGTGCTATCTTTGGCCAGTGGTGCTTTGAGGCTCATCAACATCAAGTGATAACTGCCAGGCTTGAGTTCAACCGTTTTGCCTTTTGGCAAGTCGAGTCCGGCAATTGAACGCATTTCCATCACGCTGTTTGCGCCCATTTTCATTTCATGAATTTCAGCGACTTCGGCGGCAGGAGTTGTCACACGCACAAGGCGTAAATCTTCGCGTGCGGTGAGCTTCATAAAGCCCCCCGTACCTTGCTGACCCGCCACGGTGGCGCGAACCCAAGCGCTCTCTACCTTGACGAGGGGATCGCTTTGCGCGATGGCGTTAGTGAGCGTGAACGCTGCGATGAGTGAGGCCATAAGCCCAATGATTTTTTTTAGCATGGTGTGCTCCTTGTTTTTACTGCCGCTATGCTACGGCATATGAGATATTTTCTTTGGTATTTTTTGTTTTTGACTACGCCGCTTGCGCAGGCTACCGATTTGATTGTCGGACAAACCGCGCCTGTGATCGAAGCAACAAGTTTGGCGGGGCAGCGCGTCCAAATCAGCGGCAAAGTCACCATCATTAATTTTTGGGCAACATGGTGCGAGCCTTGCCGAGCTGAGATGCCCGCCATCCAAAGTTACTTTGATAAGCACAAAGACCAAGGCTTGCAAGTGCTGGCGATTAGCATGGACGAGCCGCGTGACGCGGAGAAGGCGCAGCGCATGGCTGCACCCTTTGGCTTTACGTTTGTGATGCGGCAAGACGTCAACTACAAAAGCCTTGGGCGCATTTGGCGTATGCCCTCGACCTTTGTGATCGACAAGCACGGGGTGCTGCAAAAAAATGGTCATGTTGGTGATGCGGCGGTGACCGAGGCCTCGCTAGAAGCCTTGGTCACGCCGTTGCTTAAAAAGTAAAGTGTATTCCTGCCGAAAAAATATAAGTCGGCGCGAGCTGAATGCCATTTAGATTTTGATAAATCGGCAATTGCAAGTTGGTGTGAATCGCGACCTTGTCTGTGATAGGAATCACCGCGCCAGGCGAAAGATAAACCAGCGTGCCGCCCGTGGCGTAGGTGTCCGCCGCAAGGCCTGAGTCGCGAACGACAAAGCGTGTATTGATTTGCAGCGTAGGGCGCACTGACTCAAAGCCTTCGTAACGCACACCAGCATTGAAGTTGACGCTATTACCTGGGCGATAGGACTGATTGTTGATCGTCGATTGATTCAGTGCGCTTTGCATCAATGCCTGCGTAAAGTAGCTCCAGTTTTGGCTGAGATTGTCAAACGTGTACGCACCCAAGATGAGGTCGGTTGTGCCTGTGCCCAGCTGAAGACCAGGGTCAACAGCCGTTGTGCCGTCCGCTGCGACTTGGTTCGTTTTACCTGTGGGCAGCTTGAGGCCAAATTGAAGACCGACATTTTTTGATGCCGTCAAACCGAAGTAACGCGCCAGCACTTTGACGTCGCCCACGCCCGAGATTTGCGAGACGTATGCACCGTTGGCAGGGTCAAAGGTTGTGCCATCCGAGCCCGTGCCCAGCGTGGCGTGACTGCGCTTGATGACGGGTGCGCTCACGCTCACACCCCAGCTCTCGCCATTGGTGTAGTCAAGCGTTGATGTGAGTGTGGTGCTGCGGGTGAACTGCTCTACCTCGGCGGATGAGTTGGTGGCGGTGTTGGTGGTGGCTGCGGCTGCGGCAGGCGAAATACGACCCGTACCCATGCGCAGTTGATTTTGGTTTAGCGTGTCAAGGCGAGCGTCAAAGCTCCAGCCCGCTTGGCCGCCCAGCCCTTGCGTGCCCCAATCGGCGTTTAAAGAGCAACCACAGCTAGCGCAAGCCAGTGCAGAAGAAGAGGCAAGTGCAGCCGTTGCCGCAACGCCAGCAGCAACCAAATACTTGGAAATTGGAAACATAAAAATCCTAAATAAAAACAGATGAGCCGCTGCTTTGCACAACCAGTGCGAAGTAGCGAATGCGGTTAGTTTTAGGATGTGAGTGGTGGTGCGCGCGCAGCGGGCGCGTGGTTTTCGAACAGGCCGCTTTGCGGTAAGCCAAGCCAGATGGGCTTCGCCGTAGCGATGGCCTGTAGGCCATGCTGGACACGGGTTGCAGGAGGAGGTGCCTGCAAAGCCGTACACAGTGGGCAGTCTAGGCCGTGTGTATTTTGAATATTACTGACCGTGCCGTCTGTGGCAAAGGTCACCACCTGCATACCGCCATTGCCCAAACAAATGATTTGCTGATCGGGCGTTTGGTTGTGCGCCTGCACGGTAGGCGACGCAATGGCAACACCCAAGCTCAGCACAAACGCTAGCGCCACCGATTGAATCAAACGGTTAGATTGACGAGCGTAGCGAAGGAAATGGGCGAGGCGTGACACGGAGGCTATTTTACAATGCCACTTGATAAAGACCGCCCGGCACACGGATGATGATGTTGTCTAGCTCTAACTCCAAAAGCTGCACTTGCAAAGTCGCCGCGTCTATGTCCACGCGTGCTTGAAGTACGTCAAAGCTCATAGGGTCAAAACCCATGGCGAGCACCAGCGGATGCTGCGCAACATCATTTCGCAGCCCTTGCCCAGTATGGCTTGCACGAGTGCCGTTATTGCCACTTGTGGGGATGATCCGCAATTCCTCCAGCACATCCGCTGCAGATTCCACCAACTTTGCACCTTGTTTGATGAGCGCGTGACAGCCCTTGCTTTGAGCCACGTGAATCGAGCCTGGAATCGCGAACACGTCTTTGCCAACCTCTAAGCATTCCCGCGCCGTGATGAGCGAGCCTGATTGCAGCGCAGCTTCCACGACGAGTGTGCCCAGACCTAGCGCGGCAATCAAACGATTGCGCTTAGGAAAGTTAGCCGCCGTGGGCGGCGAGCCAAGCGGGAACTCACTCACGACTAAGCCGTGGTCGGCGATGCGATGCGCGAGTTCTAGGTTTTGCTTCGGGTACACACGGTCGAGTCCCGTGCCGACGACGGCGATGGTGAGTAGCGAATCAGGCGATCCATGCAATGCGCCACTGTGCGCCGCCGCGTCAATGCCAAGCGCCATGCCCGAGACCACGCACAGCCCCGCATCTACAAAACTATTGGCAAAAGCGAAAGCGTTTTTATCGCCTTGCTGTGTGGGGTTGCGGCTGCCGACCATAGAGATAGCGGCAGGCCAACCTTGGGTCTCGAGTAAATCGATGCGCCCCAGTAACCACAGCACCAGCGGCGGATCGGGCAGCGTCAGCAGCGCGGACGGATAGAGCGCATCGCCTAGCGTGACAATGCGGCGCGTGCGATGCTCTGTGCGGTCGTCGAGCGCGAGCCACTCTTCGCAAAGTTGTACTTGTTTGTCCAAATCAGCGGGCGTGCGCTGCAAGGCTTGCGCCTGCCGCTCGGAGACGATTTGCCCCAGTGCCGTGATGGGCTGCTCAAAAATGCTGGTTGGCAAACCAAAAGCGGACAGCAGTTTGCGGGCGGTGTTGTTACCCACGCCATCGGTCAGCATCAGGCGTAGCCAAGCGGTTCGTTCTTGTTGGTTCGCAGTTTGTTCCATCTTAGATAAAATTGGGTTTATGGCATTACTCAACATTCTCACCTATCCCGACCCGCGCTTAAACAAGGTCGCTAAGCCCGTCGCAAATATCGACGCGCGCATTCGCACACTTGTCGCCGACATGATTGAGACGATGTACGAAGCCAAAGGCGTGGGCCTCGCCGCCACTCAGGTGGATGTGCACGAGCGACTCTTGGTCATGGATGTGAGCGAAGAACACGATGAGCCACTGGTGGTCATCAATCCGCGCGTGGTGTGGCAGAGCGAAGAGATGGTGGTCAACGACGAAGGCTGTCTTTCGGTGCCAGGCTTCTCGGGCGATGTCGAGCGTCATGCCGAAATTCACATTGAGTTTGAAAACGAAATCGGCGACACACACAAGTTAGAGGCAACCGAGCTTTTGGCGGTGTGCATTCAGCACGAAATGGACCACTTAATTGGCAAGGTCTATGTCGAATATTTATCGCCGCTCAAGCGCGGACGGATTAAAACGAAGCTGATTAAAGAAGCGAAAGAGGCTTTGAAAGATAACGCTTAAAGCAGCTCAAAGATGCGAATCTTCACACCGTCAGGCGCACGTTCGCCTGTGCCAACAAAGATGCTTTCGGTCAGCCACTGGTGCTTAGCATCTTCCACTTCAAATTGCGGCACGCATCTGAAATAAATTCTGGCGGGATCGACTCGCTCACCGCGCACTAAGGCGGCAATATCTTCTTTTGAGCCACGGCGCAGCGCCCGATTGACGACGTAAATGTGCGAGCCATCATCCAGCTCCAGCATGTAGCGCGCGTCTAAATCGGCGCAAGTCGCGCTCACCACGATTTGAAAATCTGCGCCTGCGTTGACAACTTTGCCATTGGGCAACTCTGCCACATGACTCGTGACCACGCCGCCCGTAATCGGGATGATGCGGCGGCGACCGCGCGAGTTAAGTCCAATGACCGTGCCCGCTTCAATGGGCGGTGTCACGCTCACGTCAAACGTAAAGATGTGCCTGAGGGCTGGCGGTGTGATGGCAGATGCAGTGTGGCTCATGACGTTTTTTTCCAGTAAGAAGCTAGGCCGTAATGATGCCGCAAAAAATCGACCCAGAGTTGCAGCCGCAGCGGGATGTGTTTTCGCTGCGCGTACACCACGTAAATACCGTTGGGAGGGGCGGCGTAGTCGTCTAGTAGCGTGACGAGTTTGCCAGAGGCGATGTCGCTTTGCACTTCCCAGATGCTGCGCCACGCAATGCCGTAGTCATTCAAGCACCACGCGTGCAGTACCTGGCCATCGGAGCAATCGAGTGGCCCACTAGGCCTCATGTACTGGACTTGCGCGTTCTTTTTTACCTCTGACTTGAATGCCCAACCACGCGTTTGCGAAGCGTCACTCGACAGCGTTAAACACGCATGACTGTGCAATTCTTGCGGCGACTTTGGCGTGCCGTGGCGCGAGAGATAACGCGGTGTCGCCACGCACAGGCGGCGGTTGTCGGCAAGCCGCACGGAGACGAGAGACGAGTCGGGCAAATCGCCCACGCGCACGCCGCAGTCAAAGCCCTCGCCCACCATGTCCACCACGCGGTCGGACAGGTTGAGCGACACCGTGACATCGGGATGCGCAAGGTGAAACTCCGCCACCAGCGGCGCAACATGCTTGCGGCCAAAGCCCGCAGGCGCCGTCACGCGTAAATGCCCGCTGGCCCTGACACCGCCTGCGCTCACGCTGGCCTCGGCAGCAGATAAATCGGTTAGCAAGCGTTGGCAATCCTCTAAATACGCCGAGCCTTCGTTCGTCAAACTCACGCGCCGTGTGGTGCGCAGTAATAGCTTCACGCCTAGTCGTTCTTCCAGTGCATCTATTCGCCGTCCGACCATGATGGGCGCAGTTTGCAATTGCGTTGCCGCCGCTGTCAGTCCGCCGCGCGTGGCAACAGCGACAAAGGCTTCGATTTGTTTGAGCTTGTCCATTTTTAATTGAATACTTAAAAGTATGGAATGACATTCTAAATAAGAAAACAATGGATTGATTGGTTTGCAATAAAGTTGTAGCATGAAATCAAACATCACCCCAAAAGCCGTTCTCTTCGATGCCTATGGCACGCTGCTCGATGTGTACAGCATCGGCAAACTAGCTGAGGAGCTATTCCCCACGCAAGGCGCATCGCTGGCGGTGATGTGGCGCGACAAGCAAATCGAATACACGCGCTTGGTCACGACCAGCAACGACGGCGCGTTTTACCAAGACTTTTGGGCACTGACTCGCGCATCGCTACGCTATGTTTGCAAACGCTTGAAATTAGATTTGAGTGCCGCATCCGAAGAAGCGCTGATGCAGCAATACCGTTTGCTGGAGGCGTTTCCAGAAAACATTCGCGTGCTGGAAGCACTCAAAGTCAAAGGCATACCGACTGGCATTTTGAGCAATGGTTCGCCCGAGATGTTGAATGCTGCTGTCGCTCACGCCAAGATGGATGGTCTGTTAGACCATGTGCTGAGTGTGGATGCACTCCGCCAATACAAAACCTCGCCAAAGGCTTATGCCATGGGGCCTGCGGCCATGCAGCTACCCGCGTCTTATATCTTGTTCGTCAGCTGTAACGCTTGGGATGCGCTAGCCGCTACGTGGTTTGGTTATCAAACGTTTTGGGTCAACCGAGCAGGTTTGCCGTTTGAAGAGTTAGGCACAGAACCCACGCACACAGGCAAGACGCTTGACGACTTGCTCACACTTTTTAATTAGGAAATCATCATGACTACACCACGCACTCAAGCAGGCGGCCTTCAAGTTGCACGGGCGCTGCATCAATTTATCGAATCCAAAGTCCTGCCAGGCACAGGTGTTTCTGCTGCCAATTTTTGGAGTGGCTTCGATGCCATCGTTCGTGATCTAGCGCCTAAAAACGCGGCGCTACTGGCCGAGCGCGACCGCTTGCAACTGGCGCAGGACGCATGGCACAAGGCCAACCCTGGCGAGATTAAAGACATGGCGGCTTATCGCAAGTTCCTCACCGAGTGCGGCTATCTCGTGCCCGTGCCTGTCAGCGTGGAAGCGACGACAAAAAACGTGGATGCCGAGTTGGCGGTTCAAGCAGGTCCGCAGCTTGTTGTGCCTGTACTCAATGCGCGTTATGCACTCAACGCCGCCAACGCCCGCTGGGGGTCGCTGTACGACGCGCTGTATGGCACGGACGCATTGCCCGAGACGGACGGCGCGGACAAAGGCAAGGGCTACAACCCGATTCGCGGTGCGAAAGTGATTGCGTTTGCGCGTAACTTTTTAGACCAATCAGCAACGCTGGCTGGTGGCGCACGTCACATGGACGCCGCACGCTATACGGTCTCGCAAGGCAAGCTGGTTGTGGCTTTGCAGAGTGGCACTTCAGCAAGTCTTGCCAATCCCGCGCAGTTTGTCGGCTACACGGGCGACGCGGCAGCGCCGACTTCGATTTTGCTGGTCAACAACGGCGTGCACATCGATATTCAAATCGATCGCACCACCACCATTGGCAAAACCGATGCAGCAGGCGTGAGCGATGTGATTTTGGAAGCGGCGCTGTCCACCATCATGGACTTGGAGGATTCGGTTGCGGTTGTTGATGCCGACGACAAGGTGCTGGCGTATGACAACTGGCTTGGCATCTTGCAAGGCACACTGCAAGAGTCGTTAGAGAAGGGCGGGAAAACCATCACGCGCTCGTTGAATGCGGATCGTGTTTATACGGGTGCTAATGGCGGCGAGGTGAAGCTGCACGGGCGCTCACTCATGTTTGTGCGTAACGTGGGGCACTTGATGTGCAACCCCGCTATCTTGATGGCAAACGGCGGCGAGATCCCAGAAGGCATCTTGGATGCAGTCGTCACCGTGGCAATTGCGATGCACGATTTGAAGCGCACACCCGATCAAATCCGCAACTCGCGCACAGGCTCGATTTACATCGTCAAACCAAAAATGCACGGCCCTGCGGAAGTGGCATTTGCGACTGAACTGTTTGGTCGCGTGGAGGCCATGCTGGGCTTGCCTGCCGACACCGTCAAGCTCGGCATCATGGACGAAGAGCGCCGCACCAGCGTGAACTTGAAGGCGTGTATTGCAGCCGCAGGTGCGCGCGTCGCCTTCATCAACACAGGGTTTTTAGATCGCACAGGCGACGAGATGCACACCGCCATGTACGCAGGCGCGATGCTGCGCAAGGCTGCGATGAAGGGAACGAAGTGGATTGCCGCTTACGAAAAATCGAATGTCTTGTCGGGCCTGATGTGCGGCCTGCGCGGACGAGCCCAAATCGGCAAAGGCATGTGGGCGATGCCCGATTTGATGGCGGACATGCTGGTGCAAAAGAAAGCGCATCCACTCGCGGGCGCAAACACCGCGTGGGTTCCCAGCCCAACGGCCGCAACGCTGCACGCGCTGCACTACCACCAAGTCAACGTGGCAAGCATCCAAGCCGAGATGGAAAAAGACGCGAAGAGTGCCGCTGCGCCTGCTGAACTCGACGCAATGCTCTCCGATATTTTGACGATTCCTGTTGCGCCAGCCGACGTGCAAGCCAGCTGGACAGCCGCCGACAAGCAACAAGAAATCGACAACAACTGCCAAGGCATCTTGGGCTACGTCGTGCGCTGGATCGACCAAGGCGTGGGCTGCTCCAAAGTGCCCGACATTCACAACGTAGGCCTCATGGAAGACCGCGCGACGCTGCGTATTTCCAGCCAGCACATCGCCAATTGGCTCTTGCACGGCGTAGTCACAGAAGCGGAAGTCCGCGCCAGTTTTGAGCGCATGGCTGCCGTTGTCGATGGTCAAAACGCAAGCGACCCCATCTACAAGCCAATGGCAGGCAACTTCGCAACCTCAATGGCGTACAAAGCCGCGACAGACCTTGTGTTTAAAGGGCTAGAGCAGCCAAGTGGTTATACCGAGCCGTTGTTGCATGCTTGGCGGTTGAAGGTGAAGGCGGCGAGTTAATCACTCTACCTAATCGCTAAAAACAA
Source organism: Comamonadaceae bacterium (assembly GCA_947450645.1). Lineage (GTDB taxonomy): Bacteria > Pseudomonadota > Gammaproteobacteria > Burkholderiales > Burkholderiaceae_C > JASGCK01. Next base: position 25,905 of record CANFWH010000009.1, read on the forward strand.
ACGCCCGCTGTTCGTATGAATGGCGGGCGTTTTTGTTTGAGTTGATGATTTTGTTGTAGTCTTGGATTTTTATATCTATCTGAAGCTGGGACTTATATGCCATCAATTGATCCTGTCCTTATTTCATCAGCCGCCTTGCTCTTAAGCTGTTTTACGTTTTATTGGAACAATTTGAGGAAAACCAAAGCGTTTTATTTTTTGCGTGTTTCGTCATTGAACGACCTTAGGAATCCACAATTTGCATTAATTAATGGAGGGACAAGCGATATTCTTGTAACCTCCATGATTTGTCGCTTTAGCAATGAAAAGAAGAAAACAGGTTTTTACCCTGCGGCGCAGATAACCTGTGAGGGGGAATCATTGAGATTAATAAGTGGCGGCAAGTCATACCACTTTACGGCGAAATTTTTAGAGCCATTTGTTTCGAGTTTTATTCAGTCAGGAGAGCAAGACTTAGTTAACCCAGACTACTATGTTCACTCAATGTTTGTAGACATTGAGTGGGTTGAGACTGACGGAACACAGCACAAGTCTTGCATCCCACATACCGAATATAGTTTTCACTCTGATGGGGCAGGTTTTATGTTCAAGCCCGTTTGTGGTGTAAGACATGATCTTTTCGCAAATTCACGCGATACTAATTAGATTAAGACCTTATTTGCCTCCTCCACCCACCAAGCCGCAGCAGCAAAATAACTCTCCCATACGCAGCCGTTGCAGCCGCGTCCACAGCAGGTTGTGGGCGTGGGCGGCGGAGCTCTAAATGGCTGGGAAGCCATATCCAGCTTGGCTTGCAGCAGTGCTATTTCTAGCTGTACGGATTCGAGCGTGATGGCAGTCATTCAAAATGCGTGTAGAGTGAGGGCTTCGATTGTCTACATATTGGAGTAACACCATGGCCGAATCAACCACCACTTCTACCGAATCTGCATTCAATCCGTTCACGGCGGGCATTGAGTTTATGCAGCAGTTCAGCAAAAACATGGCGGCCAATAGCGGGCTTGGCGAAGGCGCCACGGGCTTTGGCGCGATGGCGATGCCTAAGATTCCGGGCATGCCTGAGTGGGCGATGCCGTCGATGGATCCTGCGGAGTTGGAGAAGCGCATCAACGAGCTGAAGACGGTGCTGTTTTGGCTTGAGCAAAACACGAATGCGCTGAAGGCTTCGGTGCAAGCGCTGGAAGTGCAAAAAATGACGCTGGAGACTTTGAAGAGTATGAGTGCTGGCGCGGCCTCTATGGCCGAGGCGGCGACGTCTTCGTCTTCTAAAGCGCGAACTAAAAAATAGAACCTAGGGTAAATCCTAGGATTTTGGCGCTCCAAAAGTCAGGGGACAGTCAGCGCCCGCCGCGACAGTCACCCCCAAGTAGCGGCATCTGTGGCTGTTGCGATTGCGTATTTTTTATTCCCCCATCTTTTTTAGGAGACTCTCATGGCTACAGCTCAAGCTCGCGCGATGACGGCTGAAGAGAAGAAAGTGATTTTCGCTTCTTCGCTAGGCACGGTATTTGAATGGTATGACTTTTACTTGTACGGCTCACTCGCCGCCATTATTGGTAAGCAGTTTTTCTCGGGCCTTGACCCTAGCGCACAGTACATTTTTGCGCTGCTCGCGTTTGCTGCTGGCTTTTTGGTTCGTCCTTTTGGCGCGATCTTCTTTGGCCGCTTGGGTGACATGATTGGTCGCAAGTACACGTTCCTCGTGACGATTTTGATTATGGGCTTGTCCACCTTTATCGTGGGTTGCCTGCCTAACTACGCCACCATTGGCATGGCTGCACCTGTGATCTTGATCGCACTGCGCATGTTGCAAGGTTTGGCTTTGGGCGGCGAGTACGGCGGTGCGGCAACGTATGTGGCCGAGCACGCACCCGCTGGCAAGCGCGGCGCTTACACATCATGGATTCAAACCACAGCGACGCTGGGACTGATGGTCTCTTTGATCCTCATCTTGATTTGCCGTCAAGCTTTGGGCGCTGACTTTGATACATGGGGCTGGCGCATTCCGTTTCTGCTCTCCATTGTTTTGCTTGGCATTTCGGTGTGGATTCGCTTGTCACTCAACGAGTCGCCTGCTTTCGCAAAAATGAAAGCGGAAGGCAAAACGTCTAAGTCACCACTGTCAGAGTCTTTCGGCCAATGGAAAAACTTGAAGATCGTGATCTTGGCTCTCTTGGGTCTTACCGCTGGTCAAGCCGTGGTGTGGTATTCGGGTCAGTTCTATGCCCTGTTCTTCCTGACGACGATTGCTAAAGTGGATAACACAACGGCTAACTTATTGATTGCTGCGTCCCTCATTATTGGTACGCCATTCTTTATCTTCTTTGGCGCGTTATCCGACAAAATTGGCCGCAAGCCGATTATTTTGGGTGGCTGCTTGATTGCTGCATTGACTTACTTCACCGTGTTCCCAATGATGCTCAATGCTGCTAATCCAGCATTGGTGAAAGCTCAAGCAGCAACGCCTGTAATGGTGACCGCTGACCAAGCCACTTGCTCGTTCCAAGGAAGCCCAATCGCACGTCCGATTGACTTCACGACCTCTTGCGATATTGCTAAACGTGCACTGACTGAAATGTACGTGCCTTACACAAACGTGGCAGCAGCAGCAGGTACGATTGCTAGCGTCAAAATTGGCGACAAAGAATTCCCATCTTTGAACGCGACACTGAACGAGCAAAAGCATGGCTTTAGCGTAGACAGTGGCAAGGCGATTGCTGACTTCAAAAAGGCGGTTGGCGACGAAGCTAAAGCCAAAGGTCTGCTGGCCAAGGCTGACGATGCGACGATGAACAAAGGCATGGTCTTAGCCATCCTCACGTTCCTCGTGATTTTGGTGACCATGGTGTATGGCCCCATTGCAGCGATGCTGGTGGAACTCTTCCCAACGCGCATTCGTTACACCTCCATGAGCCTGCCATACCACATCGGTAACGGCTGGTTTGGCGGATTGCTGCCCCCAATCGCATTTGCGATGGTGGCCGCCACAGGCGACATCTTCTACGGACTCTGGTATCCAGTGATCGTGGCGGCTGGCACGTTTGTGATCGGTATGCTGTTCATCAAAGAAACCAAAAACGTGGACATTTACGCCAACGACTAATCGGTTTTTAGCATGACCCAAAAGCCTCTCAGGGTTTCGATCTTGAGAGGCTTTTTTTAATTACTTTATTTTTTAATTTCAACTGAACTTCATCATGATCAAACTCATCATCGGTTTTATTATTCTCGCGGCAGCGGCTTTGTATTTGCTCTCTAAGGGCGGTAGCAATCTTGATATGGGCGGAGAAAAACATGGCGTGGAGACCACCGCGCCCCCAGCTACCTCAGCCTCAGCACCTAAACCCTGATTAACCCTTATTGCCACGATCTACGTCTAGCGGTTATGCTTCACACATGATTTACGTTAAGACCGCAACGGGACGGCAGGCGCTCAAGGAGCGTTCTGAGTCCATGCCTCGCAAGTTTCATTTCCCATTTTTGATGTGCGATGGCGTGCGTGATTCGGCGGATATCTTGATGGCGAGCGCCGCCAATGGTTTTACCTCGGTTGATCTGCATGAAATGATTCAGCTTGGTTTTATCCAGCCAGCACCTGCGCAGGCTGGTGCGGGTCATCATGCATCCGCACCCGAGGCGATGGCTCATACATCGGCCGCATCATTACCTAATGCGAACGCCATGATTGAAGCGCATCATTTGGCAACAGCCATGACGGCTAAGCTGGGTTTGCGTGGCTTTCGGCTCAATATGGCTGTTGAGACGGCGGGCAGTTTGCAAGACTTTCGCGCACTCTTACCCAAGATTGAAGAGGCCGTGGGCGTAGCCGCCGCTAAGCCACTGGCTGATTTGCTAAAAAGCGCTGGCGGATAACGTCTACTTGGTCAAGTCCTGCAACCACTAGCAGCGCCGCAAGCCTCTCCTTGCTTGCCTTGGCGGTGTTTGGATGCGTAGTTTTACTTGCCACAATCAATTCATTTTTCATCGAATGCTCCCAGCCCACTAGCTCGGTCACTGTGACTGCATAACCTTCAGACTCTAGCCACAAGCAGCGCAGCACGTTGGTGAGCTGACTACCAAATTCGCGCGTATGAATCGGCCTTCTCCACAGCTCGGCTAGGGGATTATTTTGCAGTGTCTTCGCATTTGGCTTGTTGCCACGCAAACACGCCGCCACTTCCGCTTGGCAGCAAGGCACGAGTACCATGTGCTGGGCGTTGTGCTGAAGACCAAACGCAATCGCGTCATCCGTTGCGGTGTCGCAAGCATGCAGCGCTGTCACGATGTCGATGCGATCTGGTAGGGCGTTTGAGCTGCTGGATTCAGCCACAGAGGTATTTAAAAATCGCATGCCATCAAAACCAAATCGCTTGGCAAGAGCGCCTGATTTTTCAACCAACTCTGTGCGAGTCTCCACGCCCGTGACTGTGCCATTGACTCGATCCTGCAATCCTGATTTGAAGTACGCGTCGTAGAGTAAAAACCCGAGATACGATTTGCCCGCGCCGTGATCCACCACATGCACCGATGGCTGGCAGGCCACATCCTGCTTGGCCTGCAGCTGTGCCGATTGATGGATAAGCGGTTCGATAAACCCCAGTAAGTGCTGTACTTGCTTGAGCTTGCGGCGCGTGTCTTGGTTGAGCTTGCCGTCTCTGGTGAGGATGTGCAGCTCTTTGAGTAGCTCGGTCGATTGCTCAGGGCGTGGCTCGTATTTTTCTGTGGGCGTTGTCAGTCCCATAACTTTGCCCAGCCCTCTTTGCCCAATTTTTGCAACGTTTCTTGATTGCGCATCACAATGCTATCTGCTGCCGCTTCGGGATCGCTGTATCCCTGCAAAGCCTTATCCAGACTGGCTTCGCGCAAGATGTGCAACATCGGATAGGGACTGCGATTGGTATAGTTGCTCACGTCGTCCTTGCTTGCTCCTGCAAACTGATATTCAGGATGAAAGCTAGCAATTTGAAATGTGCCATCTAAACCCAAGCGATCCAGCAATTGATCGGCATCGTCTAAAAAATCGTTGTAATCTAAAAAATCTTTAAGCACATTGGGGTGAATCAAAACGGCTGTTTCGCAAATTTCAGGTGCCGTGGATTCAAGGTACAAAAGCTGATCGGAGAGGGCTTGTAAGAGTGTCTCGGTCTTGCGCGTTTTAGTGATCGAATACCGCACCAAGCCCTTGATCTGCGGGGCTTTGGCGAAGGGGCATAGGTTCAGGCCAATGACGGCGCGGTCAATCCACTGGCGTGTTTGTTCAATTTCGCTCACACCAAGGCCTCGTCTAAGGTGGTTGCCACAGGCGCAAAACGAAGTCCAGAATCCTGGTTCTGGATGCGTACCACCAAACGAATGCCATCGCGCATTTGTGCCGATGTGGCCTTGGGCGGTACGCCCTCGGTGAGAAAGCCAAAGGTCTGATCGGCCTCTAGCTCTAGCGCGGCCAATACGGCATCGCCACCGCACTGTTGCGTGAGCCGCGCATTCGTGGCATTGGATGACGTCGCCCATTGGTAGATGCGTGGCAAGGGTGCCATGCAGCGCGAAGCCTCAAAAGGAAAGGCGTGGCGGGCAATGCTTTGTCCAGAGTTGCGGTTGAGCGCATCATATAAATCTTGCAATTGAGGGCTTAAAAAATTCCAATCATCTAGCAATTGCTGCATCGTGTTACAAATGCCCGTCGCATAATGCGACAGTACCAAATCACGTGAGACAACGACGAGTTGACCATCGCGTGAACCGTCTTGGTAAGTGGCAAGTTTCATAGTGATGCGGCGTGTAAAAAATACAAAAAAGGATGAGGGCGTGCGGGGCATGACGAGTCAAAGCAAAAACGATTTTAGTAGCGGACGGCGCATCCACTGGCGCTTGTGGCTGGCCGTGCTGCTGCTCCACGCTTTGGTTATCACGGGATTAAACGCCGCGCTCACACTCAATCGACTGGCGGCGCAGGCCGAGTCATCTTTTGAGGTGGCCATCTTGCCCAGCGACGTGGCCAAACCTTCTGTGCCAAAACCAGAGCCAGAGCCAGCTAAGCCCACCGACGAGCCTGCCAAAGCCGATGCGCCTATTGCTGCTGGCGTTGCCTTGTCGCTGCCCGAGGCCCCGCCCTTAGCCACTGCCCTCATACCCGTAAGCCACGACCTACAAGGCTTGCGAGCTATCGCGCCTGCGCCCGTGCTGCTACGCTACATCCTCATCAAGGGTAACGACAGCGCCAAGGCTAGCCTGCTTTGGCAACCTGTCAACAATACTGGGCCAGGCACAGACACGCATTACGAGCTGGTTTATGAAGCCACGTATTTTGGTGTTTCCATCGTCAAACAAACCAGCAGCGGCACGCTTGGTGCAGCAGGGCTAATGCCCGCACGTTTTGGCGACAAGCGGCGAGGAAAATCTGAACAAGCGACTCATTTTGAGCGTGAAAAAAATAGTGTCACGTTTTCGAATAATCGCCCTGAAGCCAAGTTGGTCGAGGGTTCGCAAGATAGAGCGAGTTTTTTAATACAGCTCGCAAGCTTTTATGCGGGGCAAGCAGATAAGTTTAAAACAGGGCAGATTATTGAGCTGCCTGTCGCCAGTGTGGACGAGCTAGAGACGTGGGCATTTGAAGTGCAGGCTAGCGAATTGGTCCAATTGCCGATAGGCGAAATGCAAACCATTAAGCTGCTGCGCCGCCCACGCCGTGCATTTGATATCACGGTCGAGCTATGGCTGGCGCCTAGCCTGAGTTACTTGCCCGTGCGCATTAGGCTTACCGATTCTGGTGGCGTGACCGACTCGCAACTCGCGAGTCAAGAGCAGCCCTAGTCCCGCATAGAATCACGTGATGCAAATGATTTATGACTCCGAAGCTTACGTGGTGATGCACATGAATGCGCCGCCTTTCGATAAGCCTTTTATTAACCTCACAGAACCCGTGGTGGCTCAGGCCGCCGACTTCGATCCATTTAAAGGCAAGATGCTGCGTCACGGTTTTGAAATTGTGGACAAACGCTCGGGCAAAGAGGTTTACTTAGATGGCTCGTGGGCTGAACTCTTCCAGCAAAAACTAGAGGGTTGGCAGCGCAAAGCGCCGACCATGGAAGAGATTGAAAAAACGCTTGAAGGCTACGCGGCGCTTGCCACGCAGCCAATCATGGTTCATTAAAGCGCCAGCGCCACGCCCGCAAACAACGTAAACCCGAGCCAGTGATTGACGCGAAAGGCTTTGAAGCAGCCCTCACGTTCGCGCTTGCGTATGAGTAAATAATGCCAAGCCACTTGAGCGCAGGCCACGCTGAGTGAGGCATACCAAAGCATGGGGCTGGCAAGCCTTATTTGATGTGGCCTGCCAGTGATGAGGCAATTCCAAATCAATAAATACAAAACATAAAAAAGCATGATACCGATGACATCGAAACGCCCGAGCGTAATGGCGGATGTCTTCATGCCAATCTTGAGATCGTCGTCGCGATCCACCATGGCGTATTCGGTGTCATAGGCCAGCACCCAAAACAAATTACCAATCAGTAGCCACCACGCCAACATGGGCACACGGCCTTGCACGGCAGCAAATGCCATCGGGATGCCAAAGCTAAAAGCCACGCCCAGCACGGCTTGCGGCATAGCGATGCAGCGTTTAGCAAATGGATAAGCGATGGCAATGGCGAGCGCCGCAAACGACCAAAAGACGGTGACTTTGTTGGTGGTGAGCACCAAGAGAAAGGCCAAAAATGCGAGCACTGCACCAGCAGTCACAGCTTCTTTTTGCAAAAGCTTGCCGCTAGCCACGGCGCGATTCGCGGTGCGTTTAACGTGCGCGTCAAAATCTTTGTCGGCGGCATCGTTGACGCAGCAACCCGCGCTTCGCATCAGAAATGTGCCCAGCGTAAACACGACCAGCAAATGCACGGATGGCAAGGCTTGATTAGTTTGTGCGGATGCAATCCACAGCGCCGCCAGCGACGGCCACAGCGGTAAGAGCCAGCCGACTGGACGGTTCCAGCGGATGAGGTCGAGGTACAGCACGACTTTAGACGCGAGTTTTTGCTTCATTTTTTCGAGAGCCATGTCACGTCAGGTAAATCACAAGCATGGATGGCGTTCCTGAGTGCCGCAATGGCTTCGTAGCGCGTAAAGCTGCGTCGCCATGCCAGCACGATGCGCCGCGTGGGCTCGGCTTCGTTCTTGGCCAATTTGAGCGGTAAATACTTGACGTGCAGCGCGTCGGTTTTGGTTCGTTTGACTTCCGCTGGCACAGAGAGGCGTGGTACCAGCGTCACGCCCATACCTGCCGCGACCATGTGTTTGATGGTCTCCAGCGACGAGCCTTCAAAGCTACGACGGATGCCGTCCGTCGGCGCACTGCCCGCCAAGCCACGTCCTGCTTGGTCGGGACAGATGCCCAGCACGTGATCGCGAAAGCAGTGACCTTGCCCTAGCAGTAGCAAATTCTCAGATTCAAGCTCGATGACGCTGACCGCTGCTTGCTTGGCGAGCGCGTGCGTGCTCGGCACCGCCACGCGGTACGGCTCGTCGTAGAGCGGCGCAGTAGCGAGGCCCGCACTATCAAAAGGCTCAGCCAAAATCGCGCAATCAATCTCGCCTTGGCGCAGTTGTTCGAGTAACTTGTGTGTGAAGTTTTCCGTCAGCATCAACGGCATTTGCGGTGTGCGATCAATGATTTGGCGCATCAGCGCGGGTAGCACATAGGGCGCAATCGTATAAATCAAACCTAGGCTCAAAGCCCCAGCCAACGGGTCTTTCCCGCGTTTGGCAATCTCTTTAATGTACCCCGCCTCTTCAATCACGCGCTGGGCTTGGAGCACCACTTGCTCACCCAAAGGTGTGACGCTGATTTCGGTCGTGCTGCGCTCAAAAAGCTTGATGTCCAGCTCGTCTTCAAGCTTTTTAATCGCCACCGATAGCGTAGGCTGCGAGACATGGCAGCTATCGGCCGCTTTGCCAAAGTGGCGCTCGCGTGCCACAGCGACGATGTATTTAAGTTCGGTGAGAGTCATAACGAAATTTTAAGCGCCCAAAAATTACGCGCCCATGAATGAAGCGCCGCTCGGTAGCCAACGTTCAACGTGCCGCAAAGCCATATCCAGCTTGGTGTCCAGCAGTATCGGTGCTGTAGCCTGCGCCCACTTCAACCAGCCCTGATCCTGCGGCTCGGACAGGTCCGCAAAGCGCAGCATCTGCGCCCCCGACTGCCGTGCGCCCAAAAATTCACCTGGCCCGCGGATGTCTAAGTCGCGCCGCGCGATCTCGAATCCATCCGTTGTATCGACCATCGCTTTGAGCCTTGCTTTGGCGGCATCGCCAAGCTTGCCCGATTCGCTCAATGCATACAGCAGCACGCACGCAGAAGCCGCCAAGCCACGTCCCACACGGCCTCGGAGCTGATGGAGTTGCGCCAGACCAAAGCGCTCGGCGTGCTCGATCACCATCAGCGTGGCGTTGGGCACATCCACGCCGACCTCGATCACGGTGGTGGACACCAGCACTTGCACTTCGTTTTTTTCAAACGCTTGCATGAGGGCCTTCTTCTCTGCGCTCGCAATTTTTGAGTGCAGCAGTGCCACTTTTGCACTCGGCAAAGCCACAGCCAGTGAGGCTTGCAGAGCATCGTGTGTCTGGGTAGCATTGACCAAATCGACGGCTTCGCTCTCTTCAATCAAGGGGCAGACCCAGTACACCTGCCGTCCTGCTTTGAGCTGATTGACGATGCGGCGCACGACTTCATCGCGCTTCGTCATCGCCACAATTTTGGTGACGATGGGCGTGCGGCCGGGTGGCAGCTCGTCAATGGTGGAGACATCCAAATCGGCGTAGTAACTCATCGCCAAGGTACGCGGAATGGGCGTTGCGGACATCATGAGCAAGTGGGGGTGCATTGGCTCGGGAACAACCCCTTTGTCGCTTCGCGACATTTCCCCTACTGCCGCAGGGGCAATCAAGTCAGGGGTGGTTTTTTGTATCAACGCCAAACGCTGCGCCACGCCAAAGCGGTGCTGCTCATCGACAACGACGAGCGCTAGTTTGGCAAACGTCACCTTGCTTTGGATGATGGCGTGCGTGCCCACCACCAGCGCCGCTTCGCCCGATTCAATCTTGGCTAGCATGTCGCGCCGCTCTTTGGCTTTTTGCGTGCCCGATAGCCATGCCACGGACAAGCCACGCGCTGCGAGCAACGGCTCTAACCATCCGACCAATTTGGCGAAATGCTGCTGCGCCAAAATTTCAGTCGGCACCATCAGCGCGCATTGAAAGCCCGCCTCGATGCACTGCGCTGCAGCGAGTGCGGCCACGACTGTTTTGCCTGAGCCTACGTCGCCTTGCAGCAGGCGGTTCATGGGTTTTGCGAGCGCGAGGTCGGCAGCAATTTCGCGCTGCACGCGTTCTTGGGCGGTTGTTAATTTGAATGGCAGAGCACTTCGCAAAGCTTTATCGAATGAGGCTTGAGAGGCATTCATGGGTAGAGCATGCGCCCGCATCTTCGCCCGCTCGCGCCGCGCTTGCAATTGCGAGAGTTGCTGCGCGAGTAGCTCTTCGGCTTTGAGGCGTTGCCAAGCAGGATGCGATTTATCTTCTAGCTCGGTAACTGAAACATCGGGCGTTGGATGGTGCAAAAGCTCTAGCGAATCCGCAAGTCTTGGCAGATGAGAAATGACGATCGTTTCCGATAACTCTCCGCGTTGCGATGCTCGCAAGAGCCCGCTCCACACGGCTTTGCGGATGTAGCCTTGTGGCAGCCCCGCCGTGGTCGGGTACACAGCAGTCAGTACTTGAGATAGCTCGCCGCCAGCGGGTTTGAAGGTGGGGTGCAACATCGACCAGCCAAGCAGTGATTTTTTAATCTCGCCGCGAATCCGCAGTCGCTCGCCCACCGCCAGTGCGCGCTGGTGCGAGGGATAGAAGTTGAAGAAGCGAAGTGTGCATTCTTCGCCAGCGTCCACAACCGTGACGATCAATTGCCGCTTGCCTTTGAATTGAATCCCGCACGACGTGACCACCGCCTCAATCTGCACCGTCTCGCCATGCCGCGCATCGCGTAGCGCGGTGATGTGCGTCTCGTCTTCGTAGCGCAGCGGCAAGTGCAGCGCAAAGTCAATATCGCGCAAGAGGCCGAGTTTTTCTAGCGCTCTTTGTGCGTGAGTTTTCGCTTGGGTTTGCGGAGGTACGGCAGGCGGCGTAGTGTTCATAAAAGGATAATCCCTATTCTCTATGAATCGTGCCCCATGAATACTTCTGATTTTGACTTCCTCCTCCCGCCAGAACTGATCGCGCAACATCCAACTGCTGTGCGCAGCAGTTCGCGTTTGCTCGATGACAGGCTGGCAAGCCCCGTGGATAGGACGTTCCACGAGTTACCGAATCTGCTGAAAGCAGGCGATTTGCTCGTCTTTAACGATACGCAAGTGGTCAAGGCGCGGCTGTTTGGCGAGAAGGCCACGGGCGGCAAGCTGGAGCTTTTGGTGGAGCGAGTGCTCGATCCTGCCTTACATAAAAACGAAGTCATCGCGCACATGCGTGTGAGTAAAAAGCCGCAGGTGGGCTCGGTGCTCCGCATGGCGGGCGGTCGCGAGGGAGGTTTTAGCGCCACGCTACTCGGACGTGCTGGAACAAACGACGAGTTATTTCACTTTCGTTTTTCTGATGACCCGTACAAGCTGATGGCAGCACATGGACACGTGCCGCTGCCGCCGTATATTGAGCACGCGGATGATGCCGAAGATGAGTCCCGTTATCAAACCGTGTTTGCCAAGTATCCAGGAGCCGTTGCTGCGCCAACGGCGGCTTTGCATTTTGATGAGAGCGTGCTGGCAGCCCTTGCAGCGCAAGGCGTGCAGACGGCCAGTGTCACGCTGCACGTGGGCGCGGGGACATTCCAGCCGATGAAGACCGAGAAGATTGCAGACCACGTGATGCACTACGAGCGCTACGCCATACCAGCCATGACCTTGGAAGCCATAGCGGCCTGTAAGGCACGTGGATCAAGGCTTGTAGCGGTTGGCACAACGACAGTTCGCACGCTGGAGACGTATGCCAAAACAAAGCAGCTATCTGGCGACACCAATATCTTCATCACGCCAGGTTTTGAGTTCCAAATAGTGGACTTGCTGCTGACCAACTTTCATTTGCCCAAAAGCACCTTGATGATGCTGGTCAGCGCCTTTGCGGGTTACGAACGTGTGATGAGCTTGTATGCTCACGCTATCCAACATCAATATCGATTTTTTAGCTATGGCGACGCGATGTTGCTAGAGAGACATAGGACAGGAATGCCATGACGCAAGACACCAGCGACACCCGCCGCGCCGATCTCGTGCTCGCCAATCACATCTTGGTGAACGAGGGTGTGCTCGATGGCTTTGGCCATATCAGCGTGCGCGATGCCGCGCGTCCCAATCAATTTTTTATTGCCCGCAGCATGGCACCAGGTCTTGTGACGTTAGAGGACATCGTGGTCTGCAATATAGATGGCGCTGTGATTGATGCGCAAAACAGGCGCACCTATGTTGAGCGATTTATCCATAGCGAAATTTACCGCGCTAGGCCTGATGTGCAATCGGTGATTCATAGCCACTCGCCCGCCGTGATTCCGTTTGGCGTGACGAGTGCGCGGCTTCGCCCGATTTGCCACATGAGCGGATTTTTGGGTGTGACGACGCCCGTGTTTGAAATTCGGCATAGCGCGGGCGAGAGTAGCGACTTGCTGATTCGTAATCAGCTTCTGGGCAAAGCGTTGGCGGAGCTGCTGGGTAATGCCGCCGTGGCGCTCTTGCGTGGGCACGGCAATGTGGTGGTGGGCACGTCGATTCAGCAGTCGGTTTTTCGCGCCATCCATACCGAGAAGAACGCACTGCTTCAAAGCCAAGCCATGCAGCTAGCGGCTGCTGCGGGTAGCGTAGGCGATGTGATGTACCTCACTGACGCCGAGGCCAAAGCCGCGTCGGATATGAACGATGAGCACTTGGATAGACCGTGGCAAATGTGGAAGCGACAGGTGAACCATGCTTGATTTTGAACTCCTCAAAACCGATCCCGCCACAGCTGATGGCTCCTACCTTGGATCGCACGCCCGTCGCGGGCGCATGACGCTGAATCATGGCGTGGTGGAGACACCTATCTTCATGCCCGTGGGCACGTATGGCACGGTCAAAGGTGTGATGCCCAGGAGCCTTGAGGACATGGGCGCGCAGATTATTTTGGGCAACACGTTTCACCTCTGGCTACGTCCTGGCGTGGATGTGCTGAATCAATTTGGTGGCCTGCACAAGTTTGAAAAATGGAACAAACCTATCTTGACGGATAGCGGCGGCTTTCAAGTGTGGTCGCTGGGCGAGATGCGAAAAATTTCTGAGGAAGGCGTGAAATTTTCCTCACCTGTGAATGGCGATAAATTGTTCCTCACGCCCGAGGTGTCGATGCAAATTCAAAAGGCTTTGAATTCCGATATCGTGATGCAGTTTGACGAGTGCACGCCGTATATCCAAGTGTCGGGCAAGACCAAGGGACAACTCACCACCGAGGCCGAGGCGCGCGTGTCGATGGAGCTGTCGGCTCGTTGGGCGGTACGCTGCAAGGCCGAGTTTGAGCGGCTTGAGAACCCAAATGCGCTGTTTGGCATTGTGCAAGGCGGTATGCATGAAGGGCTGCGCGAAGAGTCACTTGCCAAGCTAGAAGAGCTGGACTTCCCAGGCATCGCTGTTGGCGGTGTCTCTGTGGGTGAACCCAAGGACGACATGATGCGCGTGCTGCGCCACATTGGCCCCAAATTGCCCGTGCACAAGCCGCATTACTTGATGGGCGTAGGTACGCCAGAAGACTTGATTGAAGGCGTGCTGTCGGGCATCGATATGTTTGATTGCGTCATGCCGACGCGTAATGCGAGGAATGGCCACTACTTCACGCGCTTTGGCGATTTAAAAATTAGGAATGCGCGGCATAAAACCGATGAGCGTCCCGTCGATGAGACGTGTACTTGCTACGCTTGTTTTGGCGATGGCAAGTCTGGTGGATTTTCTCGCGCTTACATGCACCACTTAGACCGCTGCGGTGAAATGCTCGGGCCGATGCTGGCGAGCATTCACAACCTGCATTACTTTTTAAATTTGATGCGCGAAGTGCGCGAAGCGCTGGATGCGGGGCGCTTGGGCGCGTATGTGCAGCAGTTTCATGCGGACAGGGCGCGTGGTGTTTAGCGCTTTGTAAGTTATGCGGCGCAATCTATACTCATCTCTCATGATCTCTTTTACTTTTTATCGACAGCTTGTCGCTTTGTTGTTGGCGTGCAGCGCTATCTTTGCCGCAAACGCGCAGACGGGTTTTGCCAGCAAAACCATTGGCAATGTCGTCACGACACCGCACGTGCGCGCAGAACTCATGGTGTATGCGCCCGATGGCGTGCAAGCGGGTAAACCGCTTTGGGTAGGTCTGCAAATGCAGCATCAGGCGGGTTGGCATACGTACTGGAAGAACCCGGGCGATTCGGGGCTTCCCACGCAATTGACTTGGATATTGCCAGCGGGCACAACGGCGGGCGCTATTTCGTGGCCCACGCCACAAAAAATTCCCGTTTCTAATTTGGTCAACTATGGTTACGAGGGGACGATTTTGCTGACGGTTCCCGTGACGGTGGATACAAATTTTCAGGTAGCAGCAGATGGGCAGTTTGCGATAAACCTTAAAGCGCAGTGGTTGGTTTGCAAAACCGAGTGCATTCCCGAAGAGGGCGAGTTCACACTCAAGATTCCTGCGAAAGGTTCGACAGCTTTAAAGCGCCAGTTTTTTGATAGCGCGCAAAGCAACCAACCTAAAGCCCACATGGGCACCGCCACGTTTTCGCCAGCCGATAAAGCGCTCAAGCTCTTGGTGGCAGGCTTGCCCGCTAACTGGCAAGGTAAGCAGCTGGAGGCCTTTCCTGAAGACGGTGAAATGATTGAAACTGCCGCTAAGCCAGAGCAGACATGGGCTGGTGGGCAATGGTCCGCCGTGATACCCTTGAATGCACAGCGCTCGAATAGTCCAGCTGTGATGGCGTGGGTCATCAAAATTGCGGGCGGACAAAATAATCCTTCCCTTCGAGTAGAAGCTAAGCTGGATGGTGTTTGGCAGGCGGCGCCTGCTGCCAAGCCAGGAGCGGTAAGCCCTGCGCTTGATGCAGCACTTGAAAAAAATAAAACGGCTCAAATGGCGACTTTGCAAAGCGCCAATACCAGTTGGCTAAGCGCTGCGTTTTGGCTGGCCGTGTTAGGCGCGCTGCTAGGTGGTTTGATTTTGAATTTAATGCCTTGCGTCTTGCCTGTGCTGGCCATTAAGTTGCTGAGTTTTGCACCCAAAAAAGTTTTTGATAACAAGTCGAGCGTGGCCAAAGTGTTGATCGAGCCTACGGGCGTGGCCAGCGTGCATTCGGACGAGACGCTGTCATTCCGTTCGTCCAGCGGCTTATTTGCCTTGGGTGTGGTGGCAACGTTTGTGCTTTTAGGCACTTTGCTTTTGGGGCTACGTAGCGCGGGCCAGAGCTTCGGTTGGGGTTTTCAATTGCAGTCGCCTAGTTTGGTGGTGGCGTTGGCGCTTTTGTTCTTGCTCATTGGTCTCAATTTATTTGAAGCCTTTGAATTGCGGTTTGTGTTGCCGCAAAAGTTGATGAGCTTTCAATCGCACCACCCTGGCGTGGAAGCTTTGGCGAGTGGTGCGCTGGCGGTGCTGATTGCCACCCCTTGCACGGCGCCGTTTATGGGCGCATCGTTAGGGCTTGCTATTAGTTTGCCTGAGGCGCAGGCCATTCTTATTTTTGCTGCTTTAGGCGTGGGCATGGCATTGCCGTTCATCTTGATTGCCGCCTTCCCACGCGTGGGTGGGTGGTTGCTAAAAATCTTGCCAACACCAGGGCCTTGGATGCTGGTGATGCGTCACTTTTTAGCGTGGCCTGTGTTTGCAACCACGTTGTGGCTCTTGTGGATTTATGCGCAGCAAACCAGCATGGACAGCGCCTTTGCGCTGTTGTTTACGTTTTTGATGCTTACTGCGCTGATTTGGGCGTTGGGTCTTGCCAAAGGTCTGCCGCGTTACGTGGCGGCCATTGTTTTTGCGCTGTGCTTGGGTGCATCGTACTACTTGTGGTTGTACGCAAATGAAACACATGCCCCGCAAGCCACAACCAGCACGGCTTCCACGTGGTCCGATTGGACGCCCGAGGCCGAGGCCACCGCACGCGCTACGGGTCGTCCTGTGTTTGTTGACTTTACGGCGGCGTGGTGCTTGACGTGCCAAGTCAATAAATCATCGACGCTTAAACAGGCGGATATTGAAGCGGCATTTAAAGCCAAAAACGTACTCTTGCTGCGTGCCGATTGGACTCGTCCCAATACGGCGATTGCCGCAGAACTAACCAAGCTGGGCCGCTCAGGCCTGCCCGTTTACGCGCTGTATTTGCCCGGTGCAACCCGTCCGCAATTACTGCCAGAGGTGTTGACGAAGTCCATCATTACGGATGCGCTTTCGGTGCTTTAAGCGGGTTGTTGTAAGAAGGACGGACTTCGTGCGACTGATAGATATCTTTGCTAGTTATTTTTAGGAGTTCGCCATGCTGATTCAATCTGCCGCCTCAGGATTTATCCATCCATTTTCGTCCGACATCACATCCAAGGCCGATTACCAAGAGCGGCGCAAGCTCCTCAAACTCTTCGCTAGCGGCGTCGCAGGATCGACACTTGCCTCCTTTGCCAGCCGCGAAGCATTTGCTAGCGTCCAAGCACCAGGCAAGCTCAAAGCCTTAGCCAGTATGCCTTCCAAGGTGGCAGGGGCTATGACCATGGAAAAAGTCACCGATTACAAAGACGCGAGCACGTACAACAATTACTACGAGTTTGGCACCGACAAAGCCGACCCTGCTCAAACAGCGCATACGCTTAAAACCACGCCGTGGTCTATTGAAGTTGAGGGGCTGGTCAAAAAGCCTGCCAAATATGGCTTAGAAGACGTGATGAAAATGTCAGCGATGGAGGAGCGTATTTACCGCCTGCGCTGCGTCGAAGGCTGGAGCATGGTGATCCCGTGGGTAGGTTACTCGCTGTCGGAGTTCATCAAAAAGGTTGAACCGTCACCCAGTGCGAAATTTATTGAATTTGTCTCGCTGGCAGATAAATCGCAAATGCCAGGATTGAGCTCCAGCGTGCTCGATTGGCCGTATGTGGAAGGGCTGCGCTTAGACGAAGCCATGCATCCACTGACTTTGCTCACGTTTGGCATGTACGGCGAAGTGCTGCCCAATCAAAGTGGTGCGCCTGTGCGCGTGGTCGTGCCGTGGAAGTACGGCTTTAAAAGCGCCAAGAGCATTGTCAAAATTCGCTTTACCGACAAGCTTCCCGCAACCGCATGGAATAAGGCCGCAAGGCAGGAGTATGGGTTTTATTCCAACGTCAATCCGCTAGTCGATCACCCACGCTGGAGTCAAGGCACTGAGCGGCGTATCGGTGACGGTGGTGGCCTATTTGCCAAACGCCGTAAAACAGAAATGTTTAATGGCTACGAAGCACAGGTCGGACAGCTCTACGCGGGCTTGGATTTGCGGAAGAATTTTTAAGTAAGCTTTTTAATCCCTATTAAGTAATCGATGGCACTCATGCGTTTGCCGCCTGCACGCTGAATTTCTGTCAGCGTTAGTCCACAGCCATCACCCGTTTCCATAGAGATGCCTGTGGGGCCATGACCCACAAGGCCTCGCCATACTTTCAATGTCTCGCCATTGAGTTCGGTCATGCAGCCAGGAGCAGGATTCAAAGCACGGATTTTGCGTTCAATGACCGCCGCATCTTGTGACCAATCAATGGCACTTTCCGTTTTTGAAATTTTGGCGGCGTATGTCACGCCTTCCGCTGGTTGCGCAACGGGAGTCAACGTGGCATAGCTTCGCAGTGCGAACTCAATCATTTGCCCACCAAGCGGCGCGAGTTTGTCATGCAGTGTTTGCGTGGTGTCGTCGCCCGCGATACCGATGGCGCGTTTGAAGAGCATTGCGCCCGTGTCCAGTCCCGCATCCATTTGCATGATGGTGATACCCGTCTCATGATCTCCCGCTTCAATGGCGCGGTGAATCGGCGCTGCACCGCGCCAGCGTGGCAAGAGTGACGCGTGAATGTTGAGGCATCCGTGTTTCGGCGCATCCAGCGTCCACTGCGGCAAGATGAGTCCATACGCCGCAACAATCATGAAGTCGGCATTTGCATCCGCGATGAGTTTTTGTGCGGCGCGTGCGTCCTCTGGGTACTTGCCATCCAAGCGAAGACTCAGCGGCTGCGCTACGGGGATGCCATGTTTGAGCGCCAATTGCTTGACAGCAGAGGCTTGCAGTTTAAGGCCGCGCCCTGCGGGCCTGTCGGGCTGGGTGAGCACGAGGGGTATCTCGTAGCCCATATCCAGCAAGGCTTGCAGGGCAGTGGCCGCAAATTCGGGTGTACCCGCAAAAATGACTCGCATCAGTTTTGATTTATTTTTTGCGCTGCGTGGCCACTAAATAATCGACGATTTGCAGCGCACGCGTCATGCTTTGTGCAAGTGCGCCATCGGTGTAATACAGACCCGCAATGCCCAGCGCAGGCACGCCCGAGACGTTGTACGCGGTTTGCAATTGCGTGGCACGCGTGGCTTTAGAGCCAATGGCAAAGCTGTCGTAAATTTTGGTGAATTCAGTTTTGTTAATGCCTTGTTTGGCGACCCAATCAATGATTTGCTCGCGGGTATCTAAATTCAAATGCTCGGCGTGAATGGCAGCAAAAACCTTGGCGTGCATTTGCTCGACCTTGCCCATCGCTTGGAGTGTGTAGAACAGCTGCTGATCGAGTACAAAATTGGGGCGGAACGCCACATGTTCACGACGAAAGTAGACATCTTTCGGCAGTTTTTTAAGCCACGTTTGTAGTTCGGGTTCGAAGTGGTTGCAGTGCGGGCAGTGGTACCAAAAGAATTCCACGACTTCAATTTTTCCTTTCACGCCTTCGGTGGATGCAGGCTTGTCCAGCTTGATGTAGTCGATACCTTCTTCGGGTGGTTTGGCCTGAGCCACGGCTGGCGTGACCGCAAGACCAGCAAGCAGCGCAGTAGCGCCAAGAGAGAGCTCGCCAAGATGACGGCGAGTCAAGGTTGTATTGCGTTGTTCGTTCATACTAAGCTCCAAAAAATAACGTGTGCGAAGGATATTAGCGCTGTGCGCGGACAACGACAGTTTCAAATCCTGCGGCTTCTAAACTGGTTTTGGCTTTGTCGCTTGCCGCTTGACTGGCATAGGGCCCAACGCGGACGCGGTAAACGGTATGCCCCGCCTGTTCTCGTTCCACAATCTTGCCTTCAAAGTTAGACAGCGCCAGTTTGCCGCGCAGGGTCTGCGCTTCATCATTGCTGCGGTACGCTCCCACTTGCACATAGTAATTGGCACTATCGCTGGCTTGGGTTTGCACAGCAGGAGTTGCAGTGGCAGGTGGCGGGGCGAGCACGGTTGGCGCGGCTTGCGGGTCAGGTGTCTCGGTGGTCGGTTTGGCGGCGGGTTTGTTGGATAACGCCGCATTGGGATCCCAATCCTTATTTTTTTTGCTCTCTGCCGCATCTTGCGCAGACGTACGGCTGGTACTTTTACTATTAAAAGGCGTGGGCACTTTCATCACGTAGACGGCAACGCCAAGCGCGACACCTAAACCGACCAGTACGCCAACGATGATGCCCAGCATCGTTCCGCCGCGTTGCGTATGTTGCTTTGGGTGGATGTTTGTCATAAGTTCATTTCTCACATTTTTTCGGGGGCAGAAACGCCCAAAATCGCCAGTCCATTTTTAAGCACTTGTGCCGTTGCTGCTATTAACGCTAACCGCGCTAACTTGGTTGGCACGTCGTCCACCAAAATGCGCTCAGCATCGTAGTAGCTATGGTAGCTGCTCGCCAAGTCTCGCAAGTAGAACGTCACGTCGTGCGGCGCAAAGCCTTTAGCAGCTTCGGTCAGCATGGCTGGGTATTTCGACATTTGCAGCATGAGCGCTTGCGCGGCGGGGCTATCGAGTGGTGATAAATCTACCGCGCCAAGTGAGGCGATTTGTCCGCCGCCTTCTTCAAACGTCCGCAAAATCGAGCAAATCCGCGCATGGGCGTACTGCACATAAAACACGGGGTTGTCGTTATTCTTTTTGACGGCCAAGTCCACATCAAAGGTGTACTCGGTATCGGGTTTGCGCGAGAGTAAAAAGAAACGCACGGCGTCCGCCGATGTCCACTCAATCAAATCGCGCAGCGTGACGTAACTGCCCGCCCGTTTAGAAATCTTCACTTCCTCGCCGTCCTTCATCACGCGCACCATGGTGTGCAGCACGTAGTCAGGGTAGCCCTCAGGGATGCCCACGTTGGCGGCTTTCAAGCCCGCCCGTACCCGCGCAATCGTGCCGTGGTGATCGGTGCCTTGGATGTTGATGACGCGAGTAAATCCTCGCTCCCACTTGGCAATGTGGTATGCCACATCGGGTACGAAATAGGTGTAAATTGATGCGCCCGGCGTTTCTGGGTTCGACTTGCGCATCACGCGGTCTTTGTCGTCACCGTACTCGGTGGATTTAAGCCACAGCGCACCGTCTTGTTCGTATGTTTTGCCAGCAGCAATCAGCTTGGCAACGGTAGCATCCACGCGTCCGCTGGTGTACAGGCTCGACTCCAAATAAAAGTTATCGAACTTGACGCTAAACGCAGCTAAATCCAAATCTTGTTCATGGCGCAAATACGCCACCGCAAACGTGCGAATCGTCTCAGCGTCGTCTACGCTTTTGCCACTAGCTAAGTAGTCTCGTGCAATGTCAGCGATGTACTCGCCGTTGTAAAAAGCTTTGGATGCAGGATCGGCAGGATCAATCGGCCAGCAAGCATCGCCCGGCTTAAATCCCTTGGCGCGAAGCTGGGTCGATTTGGTCAGCGTCTCGATTTGCACGCCCGCGTCGTTGTAATAAAACTCGCGATAAACGGACACACCTTGCGTGGCAAATAAATTGCAGATCGCATCGCCCAGTGCGGCTTGTCGCCCGTGTCCTACGTGGAGTGGCCCCGTGGGATTGGCAGAGACGAATTCCACCAGTAAACGCTCGCCTGTACTGGCCTGCAAGCCATAGCTAGCTTGGCTTTGCAAGATGTCAGTGACCGTGGTTTGCTTGGCGGCGGGCTTCAATCGGATATTGATAAAGCCTGGGCCCGCAATCTCCAGCGGCTCTGCCCATTTGGCAAATGCGGGTGTGGCTTCTAGGGCTGCCTTCATCGCCTCGCCAAGCGCGCGTGGGTTTTGCTTGAGCGTTTTCGAGAGCTGCATCGCAGACGTAATCGCCAAATCGCCATGCGCGGCAACTTTAGGCGACTCGAATTGGGCTTGGATGTTTGCCTCAAGACCAGCTTCAGTGAGTAGCTTGTTGAGGGTGGATTGGAGGGCGGAGAGGAGTTCGGATTGGACGCGGAGCATATTCCAATTCTATTTGACCTGCCCCTCCTACAATCCCCCCATGACCCCACATTTCTCTTTGGCGCGCTCTGCGCTGCTTGCGCCATTCGGTTTGACCGACGCCTCGCTTACCTCGGTGCTCTCGCATATCCAGCAAAACGCGGTGGATGACGCGGATTTGTACTTCCAAACCACGCGCTCTGAGGGCTGGAGTTTGGAAGAGGGCATTGTCAAGACGGGTAATTTTTCGATTGACCAAGGCGTGGGCGTTCGCGCTGTGAGTGGTGAGAAGACCGCGTTTGCTTATTCGGACGATATTTCGCTCGCGTCGCTCATGGACGCTGCCAGCGTGGTGCGCTCCATCGGAGCGCAGGGACAAAATGGCCGCCAAGCCATATCCAGCAAGGCGCGCGCGCGCGCCGCTGCAAAGCTATTGCCGCGCAAGCTATACGGCATGGATGATCCGATTGCGTCGCAAGGTAGCGCTGAGAAAGTAGCGCTGCTAGAAAAAGTTGAAAAGCTGGCGCGCGCCAAAGACCCGCGCATCAAGCAAGTGATGGCGGGCATTGCCGCCGAGCACGAAATCATTTACATCGCTCGTTCCAACGGACAGCGCAGCGCCGATGTGCGTCCGCTGGTGCGTCTGTCGGTCACCGTGATTGCCGAGCAAACCATTGCGGGCAAAGTGCGCCGCGAAACGGGTACGGGCGGCGGCGGCGGACGCTTTGGTCTTGGTTATTTTGACGACGCGATCATCGAAGAGTATGTGACCAGCGCCGTGAATGCTGCGCTGATGAACTTGCAAGCACGTCCTGCACCCGCTGGCGAAATGACCGTGGTACTTGGGCCTGGCTGGCCTGGCGTGCTCTTGCATGAGGCCGTGGGGCATGGGCTGGAAGGCGATTTCAACCGCAAGGGATCGAGCGCCTTCGCAGGCATGATGGGCAAGCGCGTGGCGGCCAAGGGCGTGACCGTGCTGGACGATGGCACGATCAAAGACCGCCGTGGCTCGCTCAATATCGACGACGAGGGCAATCGCACGCAAAAGAATGTGCTGATCGAAGATGGCATCTTGCGCGGCTACATCCAAGACAATTTAAATGCGCGCTTGATGGGCGTGAAGCCCACAGGCAATGGCCGCCGCGAGAGCTATGCCCACGTGCCCATGCCGCGCATGACCAACACCTACATGCTGGGCGGTGATAAAGACCCGCAGGAAATTATCAAAAGCCTCAAGCGCGGACTCTATGCCACCAACTTTGGCGGCGGGCAGGTGGACATCACCTCAGGCAAATACGTGTTCTCTGCCTCTGAGGCGTTTTGGGTGGAGAACGGGAAGATTCAATATCCCGTCAAGGGCGCAACCATCATTGGCTCCGGCCCTGAGTCACTCAAAAAAATCACCATGATTGGCAACGACATGCGCCTAGATACGGGCGTGGGCGTGTGCGGCAAAGAAGGCCAAAGCGTGCCCGTGGGCGTGGGTCAACCGACGCTACGCATCGAGGGCATGACCGTGGGCGGGACGGCCTAAGGTGAAATGGCTGGCGATTTTGGCTTTGGCGCTTGGCGCTTGGCGGCAAACGACGCAGCCCGCTATTGCGCCTTCAAAATTTGTAGTGGCACCTGTGCAAGCCACAGCCAATATGGCTTCCCAGCCCATCACCCTGCGCGAGATCGTGCGCTACGACATCCCGATGCCAGCCAACACACCCGCCGCCCACGCGTCGTTTTTGCTGGCGGATAAAACGGCGAATGGACAAGATCGCCTCCGCGCGTTTTGGTTTGCGGGCGAGCGCGAAAGCGGCCCTGATGTTCAAATAGTGGTGAGTGAGTTTGCTGCCAAGCCAGATGGGACGGGCGTTTGGAGCGCCCCTAGCCCGCAGGTCAATCGCCATGAGGCTTTCAAGGCATTGGGCTGGTGGAATCCGTTTAATTCGATTCGCCGCATTGGCAATCCTGTGGCGTGGACAGATAGCCAAGGACGCACACATCTGTACGTGGTGGCGACGACGTGGCTGGGGGGCTGGGCAGCGTCGCGTATCTTGCACCTCGTAGAGGCCAAGCAGGATGGGGCTTCCCAAGCATTTAAGCCGATCGGCTTTTTGCAACTCTCACCATTTTTTAATATCAGCCATTTGGTGCGCGGCACGCCGATTCCTACGTCGGATGGTGGCGCGCTTTTGCCTGCCTACTTCGAACTTGGTATCAAATATCCCGTGGCAGTTCGGCTTGATAGCAATGGCGAGCTGGTGCAGTCGCGGGATGCTGTCGTTCGCATGGCGGGCAATCTTGCATCCTTGCAGCCCACGCTGGCCGTGGCTTCCGCGAGTGATGCGATTGCGTATCTACGTGACAATTCAGACGAACAAAAGCTGCGTTTCGTACAAACCACGGACAGCGGCAAATCGTGGCGAGATGCCGACGCAGACTTTGTGATCAACCCCGATTCGTCACCAACGGCTGTGCGTATCAAAGGCCAGACGCTGCTGATCCACAATCCGCAAACCTCGGGGCGACATCGGTTGGTGATTGAGGCATCCGATAACGGTCTGCGTGGCTTTAAGCGTCTAGCCACGTTGGAGTACGAGCCGCCGCAACTGGATGGCGTGGCGTTCAATGAATACTCGTACCCAAGCGCTGTGGTGATGGGCGACAAGCTGCACGTGAGCTATACCTATCAAAAGCGATTTATTCGTCATGTTGTTTTGCAAATTGAGAATGCGGAGGTGGGCAAATGAAGTTCTTGCTCGTGCTTTATGCGGCGCTTGTGATCGACACCGTCACAGGCCTCAACCTCAATATCTACGGATGGGGGCGTGAACCGCTGTGGTTTGCGCTGGGTGTAGTGGCGGTGGCCTCGTTGATGTATCGCTTGAAGGATGCGGCTCTCGGTATGATTGCCCTCGTTCTGTGCTGCGCGTGGCTGGTGTTTTATTCAACCCGTAATGGCTTTGATGTGGTGCTCTTGCCCACGCTCTTGGTTGGCGTAGTGACGTGGCTTTGGCAAAAATTTAAAACTAAAAAATGAAGATTGATACCCAACGATTCGTCGACCGCTATGCAGGGCAAATGCTGTGCGCTGCGCTGTCGCTGATCCATAGCTTTAGACCACGCGAGGCCACATCCAATAAGGCTTCCGAGGCATTTAAACCCCGTGCTATCGCCATTTTGATGCTCTCTGAGATGGGCTCGATGGTGCTGGCGCAGCCCATGATTGGCTATTTGAAAGAGCGTTATCCTGCCGCCGATTTGCACGTGGTGCAGCTAGGGAAAAATCAAGAGATCGTTCGTTTACTTGGCTTTGCCAAACCCGAACACATGCACGCCATTGATGACTCGTCGCTCGGCAATTTGCTTGCAAGCCTGTACCGCGTGATTCGTGATTTGCGCCGTGCGGGCGTGGACGCTGTGATCGACTGCGAATTGTTTGCGCGCATCAGCGCCTGCATCGCGTATTTGACGGGTGCCAGCCGCATCGCGGGCTTTACGCCGCATACGCAAGAAGGTTTGTACCGTGGCAACTTCATCAATTGTGCCGTACCTTACAACCCGTATCGTGCGATCAAAGATCAATTTATTTCACTGGCAAGAGCGCTGGAGGCCACGCCAAATGGTGCTTCCAAGGCAATGCCTCGTAGCAAGCTCAGCCAGATTGGCTTTGCGGCGGATGCACGTTTTGAAAATCTTAAGCCGCTGGCGTTGCAAGATGGTGAGCTAGCAAGCGCCGTCGCAAAACTGAAGGCGGATTTTCCGCAAACGAATCAGAAACCACTCGTACTGCTCTACCCAGGCGGTGGCATTTTGCCAATTCGCGCATGGCCTGAAAATTATTTCGCCACTACCGCTAAAGCCTTACTGGATATGGGCTGCGCGGTAGGCTTCATTGGTCTGCCTGTGGACAAACCGCTGGCGCAAAACTTGGTGGGAGAACTCAAACATGAGGCGGCGCTGGATCTCACGGGTTACACCCAAAATATCCGCGAACTCTTGGTGCTGTTTTTTCACGCCAAGCTACTCATCACCAACGACGGCGGACCTGGGCACTTTGCGGCGCTCACGCCCATTCACACCATCATGTTTTTTGGCCCCGAAACGCCCAGCTTGTATGCGCCGCTGGCTTCTAGTCTTGGCGGTGAATCGGTCGCGCTGTTTGCGGGAACGCCTTGCTCGCCGTGCCTTACGGCGTATAACCACCGAACCAGTTCATGCGATGGTGACAACGTGTGCTTAAAAGAAATTACGCCAGAACAAGTGCTGGGGCATGCCACGCGAATGCTCAGTAGCGTGGAGGCGACAACATGAGCGCCGTCGCCAAACGTATTGCGCAGCTACCCGTTTGGGTGCAACCGTGGGCGCGCCTGGCGTGGCGCTTTGCGCGCTTTGGCGTGGTCGGCGGCTCGGGCATTTTTGTCAATCAAGCCGTGCTCTATGCGGGCATGGAGTGGCTGTTTGTGAACGTCGCTAAAGATGCGCGGCTTAGCTACGCGCTGCCGCTGGCAATTGCAATTGCCACCACGTACAACTTCTTTTGGAATCGACTGTGGACATGGCGCGAGCGCCGCGCGGTGGAGTCTGCAGGCGTTGCCGCGCAGTACACCAAATACGTCATCGCTACGCTGATTGGTAGCTCGTTGCAATATGTGCTCACGCGTTATTTGGCAAGCGATGCAGGCTTTGCGCTGCACTACGGCGTGGCCAATTTGATTGCGATTGCCGTTGCTAGCTTGGTCAATTTTGTGATCAACGACCGCGTCACCTTTAGACGCGCTTTGCCAGTCGAGGATGGCGAGTGAAAACTCTGTGGGCAGTTGGTGCAGCGCTTTTGCTAGCGTCTGCCTACTTGCTCAATTTGGGTAGCGCCTACGCCCCCACCAATGGCGACGAGATGGTGTATTTGCACATTGCTCGCCTCACTAGCGAGAGTGGGCATTGGTTGCCACTCGTCTCCGATTTGCACACGCCCGCAGGGGGCGAAATGCGCAATACCAAACCGCCGCTCTTGTTTTGGCAAGCGATGTTTGTGGGGCAATGGTCGTGGGATTTATTCACGCTTCGCTTGCCGTATGTTTTGGAGACGCTGCTCACAGCGGGATTCGTGGCTTATTTAATTAGGGTCAGATCCTCATTTAATTTACTAGCTGCTGCGCTTTATCTCGGTTTTTTTGCGACGTATCGGTTTGGTCGACCTGTCCTTAGTTCCTCGATTGAGAGTCTGTTTTTGTTTGGTATTTGCGCACTTGTCATCATCAAACTACCCTCGTGGAAGGCACGTCCCATAAGGCTTGCAGCGCTATCTGGTGGGCTAATGGTTCCTGCGTTGCTGGCTAAATCGTTCGTGCTGACGGCGCCCGTTGGGTTGTGGCTTTTTATGGCGCTGTGGGCGACGGGTGAATCTAAAAGCGCATTAGCCAAACTTTGGCAAAGCGCGTGGCCTGCCGCAAGCGCCGTGCTGATTGGGCTTGTAGGCTTCGCGCTGTGGTTTGCTGTTGACCCTGATCCCGCCAGCGTGTGGCGCGAGTTCATCGTAGGAGAGAATTTTTCGACGAAGTTCAACGATAGCTCGGACAGCATTTTTGCTATTTGGTTGTCGCCGCTTTTAAACGCAGGATTGCTCGCACCGCTGGTCATTGGGCTGGGCATTGCGGCGTGTCAAACGGCTCTGCAGGCCAAGTGGAATAAGGCTTGCACGAGTGCCGAAAAGCTGCTTTGGCTTTGGATGCTGGCGTGGCTAGTCGTGTTTAGCTTGCCTAGTCAACGCTCGGCACGTTACGTGATTCCTGTGATGCCTGCGCTTGCCGTTTTGCTGGCGTTGTACGCCGATCGCATTCACCGCATCTGGTGGATGCTCACGCTCGCGTTGATTGCGCTTGCCACGGCATCGCTTGGCTGGATTGCGTGGTGCTTGGATGGCGTGTTCGAGGCAGGACTTGGCTACTCAGTCTTCTACTTTGCGGCGCTTGGATTGCTGCTGCTTGCGTGCGGAGTGGGTCTCGTGCAAGCCAAGTGGCGCGTGGCTTGCACGGCAGGTAGTGCGGTGGCGTGGCTGACGTTACTCGGCGCAATGGCCGCGCCATTTGATGCGCCAAGCAACCAGTACAACGCGGAAATGAAGGCGCAATTTGCAGGTCAAAAAATCTTAGTGCCGCAAAACTTCAATGCGCAGTTTGAGCGCTTCAAATTTATATTGCCCGCCTCGCAGCCCTTGCCGTATGAGGCGTCACAAGGATTACCTGCGAGTTTTTCAAAAGGCGACACCATCGCGTCACGCTTGGTCTTGCGCAGTCGCCACGCGGCGGGCGAGGTGACGTGGGCGGCGCTATCCACACGCGAAGGCGTGCAGCGCTTGCTGGTCGAGCGTGAGGTACTAATTGGTACAAAAAAATAATTATCTTTTGCGTGCTACATTCGGGCTTCGCAAAAAAATTCTATGACGCACATCACTAGCTATTTCTACTTTACGTTCTTCTTCTCACGCCACGGCGGTCGAGAGGTTTTTGCGTAGTCGTACCAAACTAGCAAACCCCCAACGAACCGCCCCGCAAGGCGGTTTTTTTATTTCCACTTTTCACTTTCATTTTTTACAGGAGTTCACCATGACCAACGGCCCAAGCACCACGGCTTATCTAACGGATCGTCCCCAGCCAGACCGCACCAGCCAAACCGACGACACCCGCATTAAGGACATCACCGTGTTACCTCCTCCTGAACATTTGATTCGCTTCTTCCCGATTGGTGGCACGTCCGTGGAAGGCCTCATTGCCGATACGCGCAGCCATATCCGACGCATCATGCAAGGCAAAGACGACCGATTGCTGGTGGTGATGGGACCTTGCTCAATTCACGATCCCGCTGCCGCCGTCGATTACGCCAAGCAGTTGATGGCGGTGCGTGAGCAGTTCAAGGGTACGTTAGAAGTTGTCATGCGCGTGTACTTTGAAAAGCCACGCACCACGGTGGGTTGGAAGGGGCTCATTAACGATCCGTACTTGGACGAGTCCTGCCGCATCGATGAAGGTTTGCGCATCGCAAGACAGCTGCTGATCGAAATCAATCGTCTTGGCATGCCTGCAGGCAGCGAATTTTTGGATGTGATCTCGCCGCAATACATTGGCGACTTGATTAGCTGGGGCGCGATTGGTGCGCGCACGACAGAATCGCAAGTTCATCGCGAGCTGGCCAGCGGCATCTCCGCACCCATTGGCTTTAAAAATGGCACGGATGGCAACATCAAAATTGCAACCGATGCGATTCAAGCGGCGGCGGGCGGGCATCACTTTTTGTCGATTCATAAAAACGGTCAAGTCGCGATTGTGCAAACCAATGGCAACCCCGATTGCCACGTGATCCTGCGCGGCGGCAAAGCGCCCAACTACGACAAAGCCAGTGTGGATGCGGCTTGCAGCGATTTAGCCAAAGCCAAACTGCCACAAACCTTAATGGTCGATTGCAGCCATGCCAATAGCTCCAAGCAGCACGAGAAGCAGTTAGAAGTGGCACGCGACATCGCGGCGCAAGTTGCTAGTGGTTCTAAGCAGGTCTTTGGTTTGATGATTGAAAGCCACCTCGTTGCAGGCGCTCAAAAGTTCACGCCTGGCAAAGACGACGTGTCCAAGCTGGCGTATGGGCAAAGCATTACCGATGCGTGCTTGGGCTGGGATGACAGCGTTGCCGCACTCAAAATTTTGTCGGATGCGGTGGTGGCGCGGAGACACGCATAAAGGTTAAGCTTGAGAACAAACCAATATAAATAGGAGTCATCATGCTGCACCCGCAAACCCGCGCTTTGTTAGATTTGATCGCAAAAAGCGGTCTGCCCGCGACCCACACACTCACCCCTGTGGAAGCTAGAAAAATGTACCGTGACAGGCGTGCTTTTAGTCAGCCCGCTGCGCCAGATGTCGCAAGCGTGCAGGATTTGCAGGCGAGTGGGTCACATGGCGCTCTCCCTTTACGTCTGTACAAGCCCATAGCCACATCTGCTGAGACAGCGTTGCCAGTACTGGTGTACTACCACGGTGGCGGTTGGGTGATTGGCGATTTGGACACCCACGACACGCTGTGCCGTGAGCTGGCCAACGGTTCGGGCTGTGCTGTGGTGGCAGTGGATTACCGCATGGGGCCCGAACACCCATTTCCAGCAGCGGTGGACGATTGCTGGGCTGCCACTTGCTGGGTGAAAGAGAACGCAGCTTCGTTGGGGCTAGACGCAGCGCACATGGGTGTAGGCGGCGACAGTGCAGGTGGCAATTTGGCGGCGTTGGTGAGTCTGCTGGCGAGAGATCGACATTTGGGCACTGATTTGCCCATCCAGTTTCAGTTGCTGATTTACCCTTGTGTTGACCAGCGCCGAGGCCATGCCTCACACGTTACCAATGGTCAAGGCTATCTGTTGACGACTGACACGATGAATTATTTTCAAGATCATTACTTGACCAGCAAGGCGCAACATCTGGATTGGAGAGCTTCGCCGCTTTTGGCCAAAACCTTTGCTGGCTTGCCGCCAGCCTTGGTGATCACTGCTGGCTTTGACCCTTTGCGCGACGAAGGATTGGAATATGCGGATGTTTTGAGTGCAGCAGGAACAAAGTGCCGTTATGTTTGTTTTGACCGCCAAATCCACGGATTCATTACGATGGGCCGGGTGCTAGACGAGGCAAACTTGGCGGTCGCCCTCTGTGCTTCAGAAATCAAAAGGGCGTTGTCGGTTTGACGCGCCCTTTACTTTGAGAGCGCATTCAACAGCTTCTGATGAATGCCCCCAAACCCGCCGTTGCTCATGCAAAGAATGTGATCGCCGCCTTTTGCAGCGGCGGTTACGGCCTTCACCAAACCCTCAATATTGTTCGAAACAAATGCTCGGGAACCCATGCTGGATAAGGCCTCTACGGCATCCCAATCTAGGCCGCCGCTGTGACAAAACGCCAAGTCCGCATCTTTGAGTGAGTCTGGCAATTGCGCCTTCATGGCGCCCAGCTTCATGGTGTTAGAGCGCGGCTCGAACACGGCGAGGATGCGGTCATTCGCTTTACCCGATGCGTTCAGTTGGCGGCGCAGGCCGTCGATGGTGGTGGCGATGGCGGTGGGATGATGCGCGAAGTCATCGATGACCGTGATGTCCCCCGTCTTTGTCGTGATAACGCCCTTGATTTCCATACGGCGCTTCACGTTTTCAAATGTGGAAAGTGCCCGCAAAGCCACGTCCTGTGGGCATCCCACGTGTGCCGCTGCGGCAATGGCAGCCAGTGCATTCATTAAATTATGCTGACCAGATAAGTCCCATTTGATCTTGTCGATGAGCGCATCATCTTTAGAAAAACGCACCACTTCGCTCCAGCAGCCTTGCGCTAAAACGCGAGCGAGTGCGGGCTCGTCAGCGTTCACCACCACGCGCCCTTGACTTGGAACGGTGCGCACTAAGTGGTGAAACTGGCGTTCAATCGCAGCTAAGTCGGGGAAGATGTCCGCGTGGTCAAACTCTAAATTGTTGAGCACGGCGGTACGCGGACGGTAGTGAACGAATTTGCTGCGCTTGTCAAAAAAGGCGGTGTCGTATTCGTCGGCTTCAATCACGAAGTAAGGTGAGTCGGTCAGCCGCGCCGATACGCCAAAGTTAAGCGGCACGCCACCAATTAAGAAGCTGGGGTTTAGTCCCGCACATTCCAAAATCCAAGCCAGCATCGTGCTTGTGGTGGTCTTGCCGTGTGTGCCTGCCACTGCCAGCACATGCTTGCCTTGCAGCACGTGTTCCGATAGCCACTGCGGGCCACTGGTATAGCTGTAGCCCTTATCCAGTATGGCTTCCATGAGGGGGTAGCGTGGCGTGGCGTCGGCTAATCGTGCGCGAGACACGACATTGCCAACGACCCATACGTCGGGCTTGAGATCAAGTTGCGATGCGTCGTAACCTTCAATCAGTTCGATGCCAAGCGCGCGGAGTTGGTCGCTCATGGGCGGATAAACGCCCGTGTCGCAACCTGTAACTTTGTGACCTGCTGCGCGCGCGAGGGCTGCAAGTCCGCCCATGAATGTGCCGCAAATGCCGAGTATGTGTATGTGCATGGGTGAGATTGTAAGAAGGGTCGTGAATTTGTTTGCCCCTGCAAAGTAGGGGAAATGTCAGCGTTAGCTGACAAAGGGGTTGCTTGCTGAAGTGGGAGGCTATCGGCGCGGATACAACCCCTTTGTCGCTGTGCGACATTTCCCCTATTTCATAGGGGCAACCAATACCTAATCATTTTGGGATGCCTCCTACAATCGAACTATGACTTCCATGACCTCTACCGAGCGCCGCGCCACCACCTCGCTCGCCAGCATTTACGCCTTGCGAATGCTGGGACTTTTTTTGGTACTTCCCGTCTTTGCGCTAGAGGCCGCCAAATACCCGGGCGGTGACGATCCAGCTTGGGTGGGCTTTACGATGGGCATCTATGGCCTGACGCAGGGCATCTTGCAAATTCCATTTGGTATGGCGTCTGACAAGCTAGGGCGCAAGCGAGTCATCATTTTTGGACTCGTGATTTTTGCCATTGGCAGCTTTGTGGCGGCAGCGGCAGATTCGCTCACAGGACTTATGATTGGCCGTGCCGTCCAAGGGGCGGGTGCTGTCTCCGCTGCGGTGACGGCGCTTCTCGCCGACCTGACGCGTGACGAAGTGCGTACCAAGTCCATGGCGCTGATTGGCATGAGCATCGGCCTCATGTTTGCGCTCTCGCTGGTTGTCGCGCCGATCTTGGTCAGCCATATTGGACTGGCGGGTTTGTTTGCGCTGACAGGCGTGCTGACCGTGCTGGCAATGGGCGTGGTGCAGTGGTGGACGCCCGCGGAACCCAAGCTGCATAAGGCCTCCACAAGGGCGCCACTGCTGGCGGTGCTAAAAACACCAGCGCTGGCGCGGCTTAACTTTGGCGTGTTTGCGCTGCATGCCGTGCAGCTCTCCATGTGGGTGTCGTTGCCCTCCATGTTGGTAGCCGCAGGTCTTGCCAAAACCGAGCATTGGCATATTTATTTGCCTGCTGTGTTGGCGTCTTTTGTGCTGATGGGGGGAGTGTTCCCGCTGGAGCGCAGGGGCTATTTGCGCGGTGTGTTTTTATTTGCGATTGGTTTGATTGCGGCTGTGCAGTTGGCCTTGTTTGTGCGTGCGGATAGCGCCAGCCTTGGCTATCTTGGCGCGGTGCTCTTCGTCTTCTTTTGCGGCTTCAATGTGCTGGAAGCCACACAGCCAAGTTTAGTAACCAAGACCGCGCCGCCAGAGCTACGCGGTACGGCGCTCGGCGTGTACAACACACTGCAATCGCTCGGGCTTTTTGCGGGCGGGTTTTTAGGCGGCGTGCTCGTTAAATGGGGCGGGCACCAAGCCGTATTTGGCGCGGCTGCGGTCATCATGCTGGTGTGGTTGGCGGTGGCGTGGGGTATGAAGGTTCAGAAGAACCCCTCTGTCACTTCGTGACATCTCCCCTACTGCGCAGGGGCGACTTTAGGTATTGGTTGCCCCTATGAAATAGGGGAAATGTCGCAAAGCGACAAAGGGGTGGTTTTGAGAGGTGATAATCATCTTCCCAACTCACTTTTACTTTTTATTTGGAGCACTCACATGGCATCGGTCAATAAAGTCATTCTCATGGGCAACTGCGGACGCGATCCCGAAGTGCGCTACCTGCCATCGGGCTCGGC
>CANFWH010000010.1 GCA_947450645.1 Comamonadaceae bacterium
ATTCAAGTAAAGTTAAGCGGGTCAAAGCGGTAATGGCTGTGCGACTTTTTTGGAAACGATCATTCATCTTGCAACCTACTGATATGCGAAAAGATTTGTATTCTATGAAACTGCTGAGATGCGGATTATTGACCTTGTCATTCATCTGCTTAGGCGCATCCCTGCCCAGTTTGGCGCAAGCGCCCATCATTCTCTCGAGCGCCAATGCGCCCTTGGTATTTGAGTTGCCACTCGATGCCAGCACGACGCAAAACCTCAGCGCGAATACCGCTGTGCAGCTTGCCACACGCGCACAACACATGGCTCAAAGCATGATCTATCCCGAGTGGCTGAGCGACGCGAGTTTTAGCGTCATCAGTCGCCCACGCCAGCGGCTCGCTATCGTTGTCACGCCCAAGCGCGGCAACCCAGAGCTATCGACTGAACTATTAATGACGCTTAATAATGCAGGTCGGCGCAGCTTTAAGCCCTTGCACCTGCTATTTGATACCGTGAGCAGTTTTGCGGGCACACCACTTCAAGCAACCGGACCCTCTATCGCGCAAACTGCCCAAGCTGAAAATAAGCCCGATTTAAATGTGCTACTCGCTCCCGTGATTCGGTTTGAAGCAGCGCCAGCACCCACGAAAAAGCCAGTGGACACCGTTGCAGCGCCTGTGACTGTGGGTATGCCCGATATGATGGACTTCGACGTTAAAGGGCCGCGCACCAGCCCCAATGCGTTGCATCCGCGCAGCATTGCCGCCGCACAAGCCCATAGGCCAACGCAAGCACCCGCCGCCGCACAGTCTGCACCCGCTTTGCCAGCCGCGTCAGCCCCTCCTGTGGTGCCCGCACGCAGTGCCAAGCTGATCCCCGTGCCAATGCCCGAATCAAGCCTTGATAGCTGGCTCCGCAATTGGCCCATGCTGGCAGGTGGCTTAGTGATAGCGCTGGCTTTACTTTATTTGCTAAGCCGCGCACTTAAAAGCTGGCGCGAACGCCGTGCCAATCAAGTGCCGTCCACATTCTTAGAGCCCAGGCCCACAGCGCTTGCACCCGAGGAATCTGGAGCGACTAATACCGTCTTTGGCGTCAGTGAAGAAGAAGCTAATGCCATGCACGCTAAATGGCTGCGCGAACAAATCAACAAACGCAACAATTAGCAAAGAATCTTTCTTTTTCGCATAATTTCGCATAAATCAGTGAAAACCCTATAACATTTTTTATGCGGTGCGCTAAAATTCGTTCATGCGCAGTAGTTCCACTGTGACATATTTTCAACAATCCCCTCTAAGGAGTTCTCACATGAAATCGACGGTTTCAAAAATGAAAAAACAAATCCAACGGGGTTTTACCCTTGTTGAGATTGCTATTGTGCTGGTCATTATTGGCCTCTTAATCGGCGGCGTACTGCGCGGTCAAGAGCTGCTCAATTCTGCTCGTATAAATTCAATCACCTCGCAGCAAAGCAGTCTTCAAACGGCTTATTACGGTTTTATTGACCGTTACAAAATGATGCCTGGTGATTTGACCGCCGCCCAAGCTCTGCTGATCAACAGCACCACAGCGCCAGCTTCAGTTTCTGGTGACGGTGTTGTCCTGTTGGCTGATAGCCCCGCATTTTTTAATAACATCGCGCAAGCAGGTTTTATTGCCTGTACGCCTTGTTCAGCAACTGCCTTGGTGACGCCTGGTACAGCTGCCGTTGCAGGCGGCGCTGCTGCCACAGCAGCAACTTACATCACGCCGGCCACTTTGGCAAACACCAATACGCTGGCCAATGTCTATGGTTCACCTTTGGCCTTTATCAATAACACGGCCATTACAGGTAGCAGTACTGCAGCCGCTATTAACTTCTTAGCGGGCACCGCAGAAATTTCTAAGCCATTCATTACAACAGGTAACACCATTGCCTCGAATATGTTGGCCGAATTGGATCGTAAATCGGATGATGGCAATCCAGCTGGTGGCTCATTTCGCTATACCGATATTGGCGTAAACACGATCGCAACTCCTTTTGTTGCGGCGGCTGTTTCGAATGCCTGCTGGAATGGCACAGCGGCAACTGGCTTTACTTGGCTTGTGAATCCTCCTGGAAGCTGCCAAGGCGCTAGCTTGTTCTAAAAGCTAAGTTTTTGGTTGACACACTTCAGTGAAATCAAGACGACCGCTAACAGCAAACTGTTGGCGGTTGTCTTTTTTTATTGACCAATCAAATTGGATGCAACTTACTCGCATGTTTAAAGGAGAAGCGCAGATGGAATTGACAATTTCGAAAATGAAAGAGCAGGTCCAACGGGGTTTTACCCTTGTTGAAATAGCCATTGTGCTGGTCATTATTGGCCTCTTAATCGGCGGCGTACTACGTGGCCAAGAGCTACTCAATTCAGCCCGTATTAATTCGATTACCTCGCAACAAAGCAGTATTCAAACGGCTTACTACGGCTTTGTTGATCGCTACAAAATGATGCCTGGTGATTTAACGGCAACCCAAGCGCTCCTGATTAATAACACAACGGCTCCCGCCTCAGTCCCGGGTGACAATGTTGTCCTGTTGGCTGATAGCCCCGCATTTTTTAATAACATCGCACAAGCAGGTTTTATTGCCTGCACGCCATGCTCTTCGACCGCCCTAGTGACGCCTGGTACGGCAGCCGTTGCGGGAGGTGCAGCCGCCACGCCAGCAACTTACATTACGCCAACCGCTTTGTCGAACACCAATACCATTGCCAATGTTTATGGTGCGCCATTGGCTTTTATTAACAACACCGCCATTACAGGTGGCAATACTGCAGGCGCTATTAACTTCTTATCAACCACAGCTGAAACTTCTAAGCCATTCCTAACAACGGGTAGCACCATCGCCTCAAATATGCTGGCTGAAATGGATCGCAAATCCGATGATGGCGACCCTTCTGGTGGGACATTTCGTTATACCGATATTGGCGCGAACACCATTGCATCGCCTTTTGTCACATCAGGCGTTTCTAATGCTTGCTGGAATGGTACAGCGGCAGCTGGCTTTACTTGGCTTGTGAATCCTCCTGGAGTCTGCCAAGGTGCGACCTTGCTCTAAATCAAAATAAGAGCTTCTTGTCTTTAAACTTTTAAGCCATGAAAAGACCCGTCTTACCCAAACTTGCGCCACGCGGTTTCACCTTGGTTGAAATCGCTGTGGTGCTGGTCATTATTGGGCTGCTGATTGGTGGGGTGATTCGCGGCAACGAGCTCATGGACTCGTCGCGTGCCAGTACGATAGTTTCGCAGCAAACCAGTATTCAAACTGCGTTTTATGGGTTTATCGATCGATACAAAATGCTGCCAGGCGATCTGACAAGCACACAAGCTTTATTGATTGATAGCAATACTGCGCCTGCTTCGTCAGCAGGCGATGGGAATGTGTTACTGAACGATAGCCCTGCTTTTTTTAACAACCTCACGCAAGCAGGCTTTCTTATTTGCGCACCCTGCGCGAGTACCGCCGTTGTGACGCCAGGAACGGTAGGTGCAGCAGCAACAGCAGCGACTTACCTACCGCCCGTGGCGGGCCTTAAAGCCACGAATAGCCCTGTGAATGTTTATAGTCAACCGATTGCTTTTTACTTTAATACGGGAACGACTACAGGAAGTACACCCGTTGTTGGCGGCAGTACAGCAGGCAGTATTTCATTTTTAGGTAGTCCCAGCGAAGGCGGCAAACCGTTACTCCTCACGGGTGGAGGCATCTACTCATCGATGCTCGCTGAAATTGATCGCAAATCGGATGACGGTAGCCCAGGAACAGGTACTTTTCGCTATACCGATGTTGTGGCGCAAGCTGCCACAACAGGCTCCTCCATTTTTGTATCGTCCACCGTATCTAATAGTTGTTTTACAGGCGCTGCTGTTCCTTTTGCTTGGGCGGTCAATCCCGCTGGGGCTTGTCAAGGCGCATCCATGTTATGAAAAAATCTTACCAATATGGATTTTCGCTTGTTGAGTCTGCCATAGTACTGGTCATTATTGGCTTGCTTATTGGCGGCATTTTGCGCGGGCAAGAGCTGATTGCGTCTGCCAGAGTGCGTAACGTCATGGACCAAGTTCGTGCCGTTCAGGTGGCCTATTACGGCTTCCAAGACCGCTATAACGCCCTGCCAGGAGACTTAACTACTGCTCAAGCCGCCATGATTAACGCATATGCAGCCCCTGCACTACTTGTACCTGGGGATGGTTGGGTACCCATCGGTGATAGCCAGCAATTTTTTAACAATATCGCGCAAGCAGGATTTCTTAACTGCAATCAGTGCATGACAGCGCAAACCACGTCAACCAACCCAACGGCAAACTTTAGTCCAACCAATCTTTATGGACAACCCCTAGGGTTTGCATTTCCATCTGCCGTTCCAGCCACCAATGCCGTTGGAACTTATTATTTGTCCAGCCTACCCAACGAGGGAAGCAAAGCAATGGTGACAACGGGCGGCGCTATTGACTCTAAAAGTTTAGCTGAACTTGACAGGAAAGTCGATGACGGCAATCCTGCCTTTGGTCAGTTCCGCTTTAGCGACACCATCCCCACCATTAATGGCACGATACAGACACCGCCATTGACAAATTGCGTAACGGCTGATGCTGTAGCCACCTATATTTGGAATGTGAATCCTCCAGGCCAATGTCAAGGGATTTTGTTACTATAAGAGGTAGGTTGCGTAAACTCGTTAAGATGTGGCGTAGAATGTTTTCAATTATCTTTTGGGAGAATATCATGCTGAAGTACGCTCGGAATATTTTGTCTGTATCGCTTATTTTTTCAGTTGCACTCTTAGTTGCTTGCACAGGGTCTATAACTGAAGCTGGTGACGATGTAAAAGGTACAGGTTCTGCGACTATTGCGCAAAACGGTGAGATTCAAGGGGGAGGGAAAGGAAGCTCGCATAGCAAGGAAAATGGCGATAACGACGATAACGACGATAACAACAATTCAAATCAATCTTTTGACTTTAGGATGAGTGATCCTACCAATAAAATTGTCTGCACAAGCGCTACTGGAGTCGTAACCGTGTATGGCGTAGGAAGCTCCATCAACCAGACGTCCACAACAACATGTGTGGTTACACCCGCAAACCAAGTATCAGGCAGCGGCTCTTCCAGTGGATCTGGTTCTTCTGGTACATCGGGTTCAACTACGACGGCTGGCAATTCTGGTTCAGGGTCATCAAGCAACACGGCCTCAGGGGTCAACCCAGCAAACTCGTTTTAATTTTGATGCGCCAACTTGGCTTGCGCGGTTGATTTCTGACACTCAATAAGAAATTACACATTAAAACAACAGTAAGCTATTGAAAAATTGCTGTTTTCTGGTACTCTCAGCGTTCTATGAAGTTAGCATTTTTCACACTCATCGCCAGCTCGCTTTTGGTTGCGTGTAATTTGCCACCGCAATCTTTGAGCGGACACCACACCACTGAAAAATCGTCCGTTGCCGCAACGTTAACGCCTCCTAGTCTGCGCCCCATTCGTCTCCCCGCGATGCCACCAGCGCCAACACCTAGAGCTGCCCAAGAAGTATTTAGCGTTGTTGTTAACGATGTCTCTGTCAAAACACTCTTATTTGCACTAGCGCGCGACAACAAGCTCAATGTGGATATTCATCCCTCAGTGGGCGGTAAAGTGACGCTGAATGCAACAGATCAAACGCTACCGCAGTTGCTTGAGCGCATCGCCGCACAGACAGATATCCGTTACGAAATTAGCGGCAATTTATTGCGGGTAGAGCCCGACACGCCTTACTTAAAAAATTATGCGATTGATTATGTCAACCTACAAAGGCAATCTAGTAACCAAGTTTCGGTGAGCGCCTCGTTAGGCGGAGCCACATCCACCAGTTCGGGCTCTTCGGATTCGTCTATCAAATCAACGACTGAAAACCGTTTTTGGGAAACCTTGATTTCGAATGTTTGCCAAATTGTTGTGACGTCTAACCAAAGCCGAAATCAACGTGACGAGCAGGTCGAAAAATTACGCATTCAAGATCGCGATGATCGGCTAAAGGTCGCGCTTGAACTCACAAAGGCCGTACAAGCCAATTCATCTAACGCCTCTCCGACGACGCCTTCAGCCGCTCAAAGTAGCGCTGGCACGGCGGGTGCAGCCGATTTGATGCGCCAAGTTTTGAGCACCACCAGCGCACAAAATACGGCTGTTGGTAATGTCACAACTGTGCCAACGTCGGCCACAAATACATCAACAACAGGTACCACGACCGCTGGCGCAACCACCAGTGCGGCTCAATCACCTGCCTCGGCTTCAGCCGCTTGCGGCGTCACGGCGGGCGGCGGCGTGAGCGGGGCAAACAATCCACTCATGGTCAACAAGGAGTCTGGTATTGTGGGCGTCAATACCACGTCCAAAGGGCACGAGCGCGTGAGAGCGTTTATTGATCGGGTCATGGCTGGTGCGCGTCGCCAAGTGTTGATCGAAGCGACTGTTGTCGAGGTTCAGCTCTCAGCTAATTCTCAATCGGGCATTAATTGGTCGCAAATCATCTCGACAGGAGCTGCCAGAGGTTTGACGGTGAATCTCACCTCTTCCTCGTCACTGAGCAGCACCAGCGCTGCCACTATTAGCTTTGCAAGAACGGGCACCACGCTGGGCGACATCTCTGCTGCGGTGAGTTTGCTAGAGAGCTTTGGCACAACCAAGGTTTTATCGAGCCCCAAACTATCAGTCATCAATAATCAAACGGCCATCATTAAGGTGATTGACAACTATGTCTACGTGACTTTGACATTTACCCCTGCGGTAACGAGTGCCAGTACAGGCGTCGTGTCGTCACCTGCATCCTATACGTCCAACATTAATACGGTTCCTGTTGGGTTTGTAATGACTGTCACGCCGCAAATTTCAGATTCTGGCGAAGTGACGCTTAACGTCCATCCTAGTATCACGCGCGTGATCAGCACGATCGTCGATCCCAACCCTGTGCTCATTAACGCGACGCCACCTATTACAAATCTGATCCCTGTCGTTCAGTCGCGCGAGCTAGAGTCGATTCTCCGCGTGCAAAGCGGTGAAATCGCAGTCTTGGGTGGGCTGATGCAAGAGTCCAATACGAGCACTGAACAAGGGATTCCTGGCATCAATCGCGTCCCTGTCATTGGAACGCTGGCGGGTTCACGCAGTGAAGTCAGAGCAAAGACTGAGCTGGTTGTTTTTATGCGCCCCATCGTCATCAAAGATGCCTCTGTAAATGGTGACTACAAAGAATACAAATCACAATTGCCCAACAGTACCTTTTTTAATGGTGCGCCCTCTGAGGCTTGGGGGGCACAAAAATGAAATATCTAGCGCTTGGTCTGCTTGCGCTGTCCGTCTGCGCTGGCGCACAAAATAACCGCAATGTGGATGACCCCACAGCTGCGGCTAAACGAGCCCCTAGCAACAGCCAGCAGCGGGCAGCGCAGAGTGCCATGGAGCAAGTCGATCCACAGCCCCAGATTCAGCGCAGCATGTTAAACGCCGCCGTAGATGCGGATGTCATGCGTGGCTACAAGGCTTTAGGTCAAAATCAATTTGCACAAGCACGCGAAGCTTATAGCCAAGTGCTTGCCAATAATCCAACCCAGCGCGATGCCCTACTTGGCATCGCCTACGCCCATCAAGCGCTGGGCAACACCGATCAAGCCATCTCCACGCTGCGCCGCTTGGTAGAGCTTTACCCGCGCGACAGCGATGGTTTAAGCGCACTCTATTTAATTGGCGGCGGCGATTTAGTCGCCGAGGAAACACGCTTTAAACAATTGCTTGATCGCAGTGAGCATCCTGCGGCTGTGCACTATACGCTGGGTGTGCTTTACTTCGATCAAAATCGCTATGGCGAGGCTGAACGCGCCTTTAGCCGTGCTGCGGCTTTATCACCCAACCAGCCCGACTATGCGTACAACCTAGCCCTGACGCTGGATCAATTAGGTCGTAGCCGCGATGCGGCTCGGCAATATGTGGTTGCATTAAATCTAGCCAATCAAACCAGTGCCATTTTTAGTCGCGACCTAGCGCGTGCACGACTAAAAATTTTGACCGCCGCTCCATGACCCAAACTGATGCAAGCAAAGGCTTATTACGAAAATCAGACCGTGAATTAGCCGACAAATTAATCGCCGAGAAACACCTCTCGACCAGCGAGCTCAGCATCGCGGTCGCCGAGCAAAAACGGCTTGGCGGTTTTTTGCACTCTCATATCACGCGTCTTGGCTTGATGTCGGCCTCTATCCTGCGTGATATCCGTGCTGCACAGTTGCAATTACCTGTCGTTGACATCGCGGCGCAAAGGCCTGATCCTGCTGTGCAACGCCTGCTTTCAGGCTCACTGGCTAGGCATCACAAAATGCTGCCAGTGGCACGTTCCAGCACTGGGCATGTGCTGCTGGCAGTGACCGACCCCAGTGATTTGATTGGCATTGACCAAGTCACCGCATATTTACGCGGACAAGGAATTTTGCAAGTCAAACTGGGTTTGGCAGCAGACGCTGAACTACTGCGCGAAATTGATCGTGTTTTTGGTGAGCGCGTGTCGGTGGAAAGCATATTGGCCACGGGCGGCAGGGAGCCGCCTGTCGATAAAATTGTTGAAGCCATTTTGCAACAAGCATATGACCAAGAGGCATCTGATGTTCACTTTGAACCCGATGAATACTTTCTACGCGTTCGGCTGCGCATTGATGGTGTTCTTAAGCAAACGCACCTACTGCATTCATCCATTTGGTCTGGTCTAGCAGTCAAATTAAAAGTTTTAGCTGGCATGAACATTGCCGAAAATCGCCTACCGCAAGATGGTCGCTTTGGTATGAAGCTAGGCATTAACGATATCGATTTTCGCGCAGCTTGCTTACCCACAGCACATGGCGAAAATATTGTTTTGCGTTTGTTAGATAAAAACAAAAATATCGTGCCGTTTAAACGCGTCGATATCAGTGATCACGCGCGACGCTGTATCAACACGGCTGTTGCAAAGCCCGAGGGCATTGTGCTTGTCACTGGCCCTACGGGTAGCGGCAAGACGACAACGCTGTACTCGGTGCTCTCATCCGTTAGCACCGAAGACGTCAACGTGATGACGCTGGAAGATCCAATTGAATATCCACTCCCGCTGATTCGTCAAACACAAATTACTGAAAAGCTTACTTTTGCTGATGGCGTTCGTGCCTTGATGCGCCAAGATCCTGATGTCATTTTGGTGGGAGAGATCCGCGATCAAGAGACCGCAGAGATGGCCTTTCGCGCCGCCATGACAGGTCACCAAGTGTTTGCCACACTGCATACCAATTCGGCGCTGGCAGCTGTGCAGCGCCTGCGCGATATTGGCGTCAGTCCCGAAATTTTGGCAGGTAACATGATTGGCGTAATTGGTCAGCGCTTGGCGCGCAAGCTTTGCACGCAATGCAAAGTTCCGACCCATCTCACGCCAAACGATCAAAAATTATTGGGCGTTGCAGATAGCGATGTCGCCAATACCCGTATCTATAAGGCCGTAGGCTGCGAACACTGCGCACAGTCGGGTTACCGTGGTCGATTTGTGCTGATGGAAGTGCTGCTCTTTGATGAAAAGATGGACGAGCTGATTGCCACGAATGCCAGCCCACCTGAGCTGGCACGTTATGCCCGTAGCAATGGCTTTTTGACACTGCGCGACGATGCCATTCGCCGCGTCCTTATTGGCGACACCACCATCGAAGCGGCAAGCCGTGTGGTTAGCTTTGCCGAACGTTAATCTCATCGAGTTCTGCCATGCCCGTCTACGCTTGGAAAGCCATTAACACTGAAGGTAAAACCATCAACGGAAAAAGCCAGGCCGCTGATGCCAATACACTGGCCTCCCACCTAGAACAATCGGGACAGCTGCTTTTAAAAGCTACCCTAGTCAAACCAGGTATTTCTTTTGGTAAACAAAAAGTAGGGCGCGAGCAATTACTCAATTTCAGTTTCCAACTCAGCATGATGATGCGTGCTGGTGTGACCATCTTGGATGCCCTACGCGATGTATCCGAAGGCGAAGGCAACAGTGCGATGCGCGAGGTTATCGGCAATTTGGTCGAGGGGTTGTCCGCAGGTAAAACACTGTCGCAAGCTATGGCCGCACAGCCTAAAATTTTTGATGAGGTGTATCTCAACTTAATTCAAGCGGGCGAACAAACAGGACAATTGACCGAGGTGCTGGAAGATTTAACTGAGACGCTCAAGTGGCAGCATGAAATGGCAAGTCAAACCAAAAAAGCACTCACCTACCCCATCATTGTGACGGTGGTCATTACAGGCGTGATGCTGTTTATGCTAGGTTATGTGGTGCCACAAATCACGCAACTTCTTAAAACACTTCAAATTGAATTACCTTGGCAGACTAAAGTGCTCATGTGGTTATCAGATGGTGTGGTTAACCATTGGAAGCTCATGGGTTTAATCGTCGCTGCACTGGTTATTTTTAGCGTCTTTTTTGCAAAAATTCCAGGCCCTATGCAAGGAAGGGTTGATCGATTAAAACTAAGCATTCCCATCATTGGCAAAGTGCTGTCTCGCATTTCATTAGCGCGTTTTTCTTATGTGCTGGCTATGCTGTACGCTGCGGGGGTTACCGTCACCGATGCATTAAAAGTCGTCGAAAAAGCAGTCGGTAACAAAGCCATGGCCGAAGCCGTGAAGAGCGCACGCATACAAATTGGAAAGGGTAAAAGTTTGTCAGCAGCATTTACTGGGAACGATTTATTTCCGCCTATGGTGGTGAGCATGCTTCGCGTGGGCGAGGCCACGGGTTCGCTAGATAAATCGCTCAAAAATGTCAGCTACATGTACACCCGTGAAGCGCGCGATGCCGTTGAAAATCTACAGGCCAGCTTGCAACCCATCATGACCATTGTTTTGGGTGGGATGATGGCAATCATTATTGTCTTTACGCTGGGACCACTCTACATCAACGTGATTGGAGGAGGTAAGTTTTAATGTCTAGCACGCTCGACCTCGTCAAGAGCTCCAAGCCGCTCTACATCCTGCATCTATCATCTGGCAAAGCGCAGATCTATTTTGCAAAATCGAAGGGCGCAACATTGGTTGAGCCGCCTAGTGGGCTGGAACATGCGTCGGATCTAGCACTCTTTGCCGCGCAATGGCCAAACGTACCCTGGGTGATCTTGGTCGACCAAAGTGAAGAGACTTTTTGGGGGGGCGTTATGCCCGTTATGCGCGGCGCAGCCAAGACGGCTTGGATTGAACGCATGTCAGCGCAATCCGGCTCTGAGAGCCTCTACCGCTGGTCTGAACTGCAAGGCAAAAGTCGCTCGCAGCCCGACAAGCTTCGTGTGCTGGGCTATACGCTGGGCAGGCCCGAAGGCTTGACGCCTTGGCTCGATGCGCTGCAAGGCTGTGATGCCCGTATCCGAGGCGTGTACTCGCCGGTCATGCTGACGCCCACAGCGTTGACACTCCTCAAAATCAAACCTCTCAAAAACGAAGACGACATTGGCGTACTTGTTACGCCTCATGCCGATGGTTTGCGTCAATCGGTTTTGGTGGCAGGCCGGGTTCGTTTTTCACGCTTGGCACTACATCCCTTTACCAGCGGCGCAGAATGGTTTGAAACCGTCTATAGCGAAACGGCGAGGCTACGCGAATACCTCATCGGCAGTGGCTTACTCAAAAGCGACCGTGCGGGTATGCAGTTGTATGTTGTACTTCCCCCCGCAGTAGATGCAAAAGCCAACAAGACCTCTGCGATTGTGCACACCCGAGATCATTACCGCTGGGTTGAGAGCGCCCTAGCGGATTTGGTCTACGTGGCCGCTTTAGCCAAGAACCAACCATTAGCGCAATTAGCGCCTTTGTTTTATAGCAAG
This sequence comes from Comamonadaceae bacterium, assembly GCA_947450645.1. Lineage (GTDB taxonomy): Bacteria > Pseudomonadota > Gammaproteobacteria > Burkholderiales > Burkholderiaceae_C > JASGCK01. Next base: position 11,841 of record CANFWH010000010.1, read on the forward strand.
CGTGATTTAAGTATGCGTATCACGCAGGTAATTTATATCGTCACTGCTGTCATTACAGCTGCTGCTATTGCTTATGCCTCCTATTCCGTTGCACAGCTTTGGCAAAAACAGCTCGATATTGATGCGGCGCAAGAAGCCTCCAGCGCCGCATCCAAGCAATACCAAGCGATTGCGAAAAATTTTCCGCCCACACCGCTAACCGCTCAGCAGTTGATCGACTTGAGTAATCGCTGGGACACGATCAAGGCAGCCACATCGCCCAGTATGCGCGACATTTTGGTGATTGCTGGCCAAACACTGACTCGACATCCTGGAATGATTATTGAAAAAATGGAATGGGTGGGCGAAGTGCCTAGCAAGCCGCCCGCGCCTGGTGCAGTTCTAGGTTTGCCACCACCCGTATCGAAAGAAAAAAAAGAAGTCGCTACTCTCGTACTCAGCGGCAATATCCGCGGTATTGCCAGCGACGACTTGCGCGGTACGCGCGATGCACTGGCTAAGCTCATGTTAGACTTCAATCGAAACTCCGACATTCGCGCCGAAGTCACCAAAAAACCGCTGGACCTGAGCACTAAAGCTTCACTCTCTGGCTCTGGCAAACAGGAATCTTCCGAGCTAAGTTTTGAGATCAAACTATGGCAACGTTAAACGCTCAGGCCGTTGGCTACGACGATGACGACGACGAGGGGGCAGGTGCCTCTGCGCTGCCCCAAGAGCTAGGTTGGAGCTGGAAAACTTGGCCCAAGAATCTGCGCCGTGCCGTCGCCATTAGCGCGGGTGTGCTGGCGGCTATGGTGGCAGTTATTCTGTTTTTACAAGGACAAGATAAAGAGTTCACAGAAAAACTTGATGCCAGCGCTGGTGGTAAATCGCTCTCACAAGCCAAACTGCGCGAAAGCGGACAAGAACGCGACACCATCGTTAAGTATTTGCCCGTGCTACGCGAGCTAGAAGAGCGCGGTATTTTTGGTGAAGAAAAACGGCTTGAATGGGTCGAGCAATTACGCACCATCGAAAAACGTTGGCCTGGCATTGCCATCAAATACGACATCTCGCCGCAAAGATTAGTCCCCAAAGAAGGCAGCAATGGCATCGTGCAGCCCATACCTGCTGGTGCCAAGTTGCCAAACGGAGATCCCGTCAAACAATTCGGCGTGTTTAGCACCGACATGAAGCTCACCCTACAGCTGCTGCATGAGGGCGATGCATTAGCGATATTTGATGAGCTCAAAGCTGCAAAATTAGGACTGTTTACAGTCAAAAAATGCAGCCTCAGACGCCCCGACAATGGCACTCAAAACGACTCGGGGGGCGACTTTGGAGCGCCTCTCACAGTTGACTGTTTGCTTAATTGGATTAGCATGAGCGCCTATACACCATGAAGCGCTTCACACTCGCCCGCTCTTTGTTGATTGCCCTGCCACTTGAACTAATGCTTGGGCTGGGATTGATGCTGAGCGCCTTTGGCCAAACAGCCGAACAACCGAGCCCCAACGCAGCACAAACAAGAAACTTAGGCCAAACAAGATATGGCACAGGGCTAGGCAGACTACTGACTTCTGAACGTGAGCGCACCAAGATTGATGATCTGCGCTTCAATGTGGTCGAGCAAGTCAAAGCCGCTAAAGAAGAGGTCGATGAAGGTCCAAAACTCTTGCACCTAGACGGCATTACCCAGCGCCCCGATAGGCCTGTCGGGCAGCGTACCAGCGTGTGGATTAATGGCAGGGTCTATGCCGAAAACGAGTTGCCCTATGGACTCACCATTGTGCGAAACACCCAAGGCGAAGTCGCAGGCATGAACTCCGTTGTTAGCAAAGGCAAAACCGAATTTGCCAAAATAGGCGACGACATCACCAGACCCCAAACCCCTGCGGAAGCCCAGGCCATAGAGCTTGCGGCTGTGCCGCCCAAAAAGCCAGCCGAGCAACCATGAGCCGCTTGCCCACCCAACATCCAGTCGCCAAACGCCAACGCGGTTTAATCGGCATCTTGCTGCTCGTCACGATTGCCGTGATGGCTGTGGCTGTGTTTAGCAAAAACATTTGGGGCGAAGACTCTAAAACTTATCAGCAAAAAGTGAATCAAGAGGCACTGCGGCAAGCAAAGGCAGCGTTGTTGGATTATTTAGTGGTGGGTGCGGTCTCAGGTGGCATCAATGATCCGTTTGGAACTAGCGTTCTAGGTAGACTGCCATGCCCCAACCAAGATGGCAATGGTGTCAGCGTATCTACTTGCGGTACAGGTACGGCCTACCTAGCCGCTGGATACCATAGCTTAGGATTGCTTCCATGGGCAACGATTAATTCCCCTGTTATTCGCGACGCATCGCGTCAATGTCTTTGGTATGCAGTCGATGGGCTTTATAAAGTAAGCAGTAATTCAAGTCCTGTCAATTCAGACTCCTATGGTAGCTTTTCTGTCGTTCAACCCGTTAAGCCTACGAATCCCGCTTTACTCACCTCCACATGGCCGACACAATTGCTGGCAGGCGATTTAACAACCGTTGGCAGCTCGCCCAATCGCGTAGTTGCTGTCATTATTGCGGCTGGCTCCGCGGGCGGCACGCAAGCGCAAACCTCCGTTGGAGGAAGCGCCTACGCTTGTGGGTTGACGCGCGCCGTTAGTGGCATACCGAATGCTGAAGCCTCTGCGCCAGACTTTCTTAAATACTATCAGGCGGCAGCAGGGAGTCAACCCAACATTTCGAATCAATCACTTATTCCCGCTAGCGGTACGCCAGTTAAAAATGTAGCAAACCCAACAGCAACTCCCGCAGGCGCTTTAATCACTTTCGTTACCGCCGACGTGGGGCAAGAGCAACTGAACGACCAAGTGATTTGGATAACTGCAGATGAGGTGGCAAGCGCAACGACCAAAAGAGTAGCCCAACTCTACGCTAACCAAATTAATAGCTATGTCGCTCAAACTGGCTTTTATCCTTGGGCCGCTAGCTCACCTGGGGGCTCATGCATAAAAGGACTCTTACAAGGATTTATTCCTTACTCTTGTGATGTTGTGCCAACTAATGCAAGCAACGACAATAATCCCACTTTCGTCTTAGCTTTTGGCTCAGGGAATTTTGCCTCGGATACTGATAACTGGGCAGGCCAAGCCCATTACGCGGTCTCTAAAAATTGCATTCCAAGTACTAGCTCTGCAAAAAGATTTTCTGGGCAAGACTACCCAGTCGTGGGCAGCGGCGGCACAACCACGCACCCTTGCACAGGAACGGACCGCATTAACTTAGGCACAAATATAACGGGGCCTGCAGCCATTATTTTGATGCGTGGCCGCGCACTGCCAAGCCAACTTACTGGCTCCACACCTTGTCTCATATACAACGGGACACCTGCAACCAGTAATGTATCGTTGTGTCTTGAAGATCCGACAAATAAAGCGACAGTATCCCTTGCATTTACTGCCCCCAAGTCTTCACCTACAGCAATCAATACTGTGTCATACCGAGTGCCTCAAGTTTCTGGCAGTAACGATTACATGGTTCAATTGACGATCAATTAAAAAGTATGGGTATGAAATTGCAAAAAACATCCTCTCAGGGTTTTACGCTTATTGAGTTAGCAGTCGTGCTAACCATTGTTGCCTTAGTCATAGGCGGCTTGGCTGTACCCATGAGCAAGCGTATTGCGGAGCAACAATACACAGACACCCAAGCCAATATCGATAAAGCAATGGACGCTTTGGTTGGATTCGCCATCCAAAATCGCAGACTACCTTGCCCCGATGTCGATACTGCGTCTGGAGCGGCCGATACCAGGGATGGTTTTGAGGATATAGCAGGAACAGCAGGCGCAATTACTGGATGCTCCATTGGCGTTGCGGGCACGGTCTCAAACACAGTTAACTATCATTCTGACCCCGATGGCGTGAGTTGGGGCGACTTGCCCTGGCAGACACTGGGTTTAGCAGCCCCCAATAACGTCGATGCATGGAATAACCGCTTGCGCTATGCTGTGTTTACGCCACTTGTGACGCAAGTTACTCCTACGGTTACATGCTCCAACTTGCCGACCGCGCCTGCCATTGGGATTGGTTTTCAAAATCTTGGCTGCAATACTGCCATTGCCAATACAACGATTGCTGGTGGTGGTCAAATCGATATCCGATGTGCCAGCCCCGCAGCGCCCCCGGCCACGCCAGCACTGGGCTGCCTCGCTACACCAGCGGCAGCGCCATATCAAGTAACCCAAAGCGCTGTCTTGGTCGTCTATTCAATGGGCGCAAACGGATGGGGATCCACAAGCATGGTTAACCTTGCTTCCCAAGCTTCTATGGCATTCACCTCTACCCTAATTACCCAACTTCCTGATGAAGCGGCCAATGCACCCGAACTAGATAGTGCATTGACCCAGCCATTGGCAAGCGCATCGCGTCGGCAGTTTGTCGCTCGCTCAAGAACTGACAATACCAGCACGTCTGGCGCCTTCGACGACGTCGTCAGTTTTATGTCCGCCACTACCCTAGCAGCCAAGTTATCAAACGCCGGGGTTTGGCCATGATGAAGGTCAAACACGGATTTACCTTAATCGAGTTAGCCATTGCACTTACCATAGTGACGTTGTTGGTTGGCGGGTTATCTGTGCCATTGAGTAAGCGCTTAACGGAGCAACAGTACGCACAAACGCAAGCCAGTATTGATAAGGCAATGGAGGCATTAGTTGGTTATGCGCTACTCAATCAACGCTTACCATGCCCAGATATATCCACCACAGTGACCGACAACAGAGATGGTGTTGAAGACCCTCTCCCGGGATCGCCGATTACTTGTGCGCTTGGCGCCAATACGGGAGCTTTTGATTTCACGCGGTCTTCAGATTCAACCGTAGGAGGTGCTAGCTGGGGAGATTTGCCTTGGAAAACATTAGGCCTAGCCGCTCCCTACAACTCCGACGCGTGGAATAACCGATTGCGTTATGCAGTCGTAACTTATTTTGCGCTGCCTCCCACTAGCAGCCCTAACCTTATCAACAGTATTGGCACATCTGGCGATAGCCTGCTCGTCTATTGCCGTGGTCAAAACGCCACTGGTGCCGTAGCGCCAGGATGCATTAGTCCTGGATATTCAGTTAGCAGTGATGTCGCTTTTGTCGTCTATTCAATGGGCGCAAATGGCTGGGGCTCAACCAGCATCTCAAGCCTATCCATCAAGAAACCTTTTACTGCCGCGCAACTGTCTTTTGCTCCTGACGAAGCCGCTAACGCACCAGAGACAGAGGCTGGGACTAATGCTGCCGCAATTTTGTCGCGTAGGCAATATGTCACAAGAGATAGAACCGAATCGACGAGTCTATCTGGCGAATTTGACGATTTATTAAGTTTTATGCCTAGAGCTAAATTAACCGCTAGACTTATGAACGCTGGCCTTTACCCTTAAATGCAAATGATAAAAAAACCTATTTCGCGTGGCTTTAACTTGGTAGAAATTGCCATCATCTTGGTCATATTCACCTTAGTCATCACGGGTGTTTTGCGTGGGCAAGAGTTAATTAATTCCGCCAAAGCGCGTAATTTAATCGATCAAAAAAGTAGCTTTCAAACGGCCTTTATTGCTTTCTCGAATCGGTATAAGTTGACCGCAGGCGATTTAACCACCGCGCAGGCAAGCTATGTCGCCAATAACATTGTTATACCTTCCGGTGCCACTTGCGCTGGCGATGGCGTTATAAATTTTGATGCTTCTGCAACGTGTGCTAACAATCCAGAATCAGTGCTTGTTTTTCAAAATTTAACTGCCGTCAATTTATTGTCGTGTGCGAACTGCATGAACGTACGGGCTTCTGCGCCAAATGTTGATGCCACCACAGCCAACACTTACATAAACTCTTATAGCCAATCGTATCGATTTGGTCTTACATCCGCCAGCAATTTATCGGGGGGCGGCTATTGGTTAGATCCCAATCCCACACTCATGCCCGCTAAAAACATCTTGAGTACAGGCTCTAAAGTCACAGCCGCTATCTTGCAGCAAGTCGATCAAAAAGCGGATGATGGTTTTCCGCACTCGGGACTCTTTAGACAAAGCACGACCGATTCTGCGGATACTACGGCCAATTGCACAAGCTCATCAACTACATCAGGCGTGACGAGTTATGTATGGTCGACAAATAACAATGCCAACTGCGCGGGAGCGTGGCTTTTTTAAGCTGGGATAATTAACGCGCAATTTTGCGCGTTTTGATTTTGATTTTTCCTGTGCTTATTTCTTTCATCGGTCTTATGGGGAGTGGTAAGACGACCGTGGGTCGGGCTTTGGCGCGTCGTTTGCATCTCGATTTTTTTGACACCGATCACGTGATCGAAGAGCGGTTGGGCTATTCATTGCGAACCTTTTTTGAACAAGAAGGCGAACAACGCTTTCGCGATTTAGAGCAATCTATCATTGAAGAACTTACACTTAAAAACAATGCGGTTTTGTCAACGGGTGGTGGAGCATGTGGCCGCCTTGCGAACCGCGAGCATTTGAATACGCGCTCGTATGTCATTTACCTCAAAGCCACGCCAGATGAGCTCTACAGGCGTATACGGCATGACGGCACTCGGCCACTTCTACAGGTGAATGATCCGCTGGCGAAGCTGCGCGACTTGTATGCCGCGCGGCATCCACACTACGTAGAGACTGCACATCAAACATTTGAGACTTCTCGCCCGTCGATGAGCCATTTGGTCAATAACATTCAGCGTCAATTGGAGATATCTGGTGTCATCTAACAAGCATCAAACCGTTCGCATTGATATGGGCGAGCGCAGCTACGACATCTTGATTGGCATTGGTCTACTTGACAATCCAGCCACTTATGCGCGGTTGCCAAAAGCCAACACGGCGATGATTGTGACCAACACTGCTGTTGCGCCGCTCTATGCCAAGCACCTTGCACTCGCCCTTGCAGGCCAATACCAGCGGGTCTTGCAGGTCATTCTTCCTGATGGCGAGACTTATAAAGACTGGCAAACGCTGAATCTGATTTTTGATGCGTTATTGCAAAATGGCTGTGACCGTAAAACCGTTTTGTTTGCACTGGGCGGCGGCGTGGTGGGCGACATGACGGGCTTTGCGGCTAGCGCCTATATGCGCGGCGTGCCCTTTGTACAAGTACCAACCACCCTGCTCTCGCAGGTCGATTCATCCGTGGGCGGCAAAACTGCTATCAATCACCCCATTGGTAAAAACATGATTGGCGCGTTTTATCAACCCGCACTTGTTGTCTCTGATATTTCCACGCTATCGACGCTACCAAATCGCGAACTGAGTGCGGGTCTGGCCGAAGTCATTAAACATGGCGTAATGGCAGATTGGACTTACTTCGAATGGCTGGAAGTCAATATGGATAAGCTCTTGCAGGGCGATGTGTCCGCTATGGCCTATGCAGTAAGGCTTAGCTGCGAAATCAAAGCGCGTGTAGTGAGTGCTGATGAGCGCGAGGGCTCTAGCGGTATTCGCGCCACCTTGAACTTCGGACACACTTTTGGTCATGCCATCGAGGCAGGACTGGGGTTTGGCGTTTGGCTGCACGGCGAAGCGGTGGCCTGCGGCATGGTGATGGCAGCGCGTTTGTCGCAAAGCCTTGGCTACGTCGATACGGCATTTGTAGAACGGATAACAAAACTCTTGATTCGTGCAGGATTGCCTGTCGACGGGCCTAGTTCAATTTCAAGTGAAGAGTACCTCCACCATATGAGCGTGGACAAAAAAGCAGAAGGCGGGCAAATCAAATTCGTGGTTATCGACAAACCTGGACACGCCAAGGTGCAGGCAGTGCCCAATGAATTGGTAATTGCAGCGCTTCAAATCAATTAGGGTCAGATCCTAATTAAAATCTAGGAATGGCAAGGCAACCCCGACTCTCTTTGGCTGGATACCCGCATCATGTGATTCAACGTGGGAATAATCGCCAAGCCATTTTTTACTCGGATGATGATCGAAAGGCATATCTGGCGTGGCTTTCCGAGTATGCAGACAAGTTTGATGTGGCCGTCCATGCTTTCGTGCTGATGGATAACCATACGCATCTGCTGCTAACGCCGCAAGATAACTCGGGCGTGCCTAATCTGATGCAAGCACTGGGCAAGCGTTATGCACAAAGCTTCAATCATTTTCACAAGCGCACGGGTACGCTGTGGGAGGGGCGCTATAAGTCTACGCTGATTCAAGACGACAAGTATTTGCTTACTTGCATGGCTTATATTGACCTCAATCCTGTGCGTGCTGGCATGGCTCTAGCGCCTGCTGAGTTTCAGTGGTCCAGCCACAAAAGCTATATCGGGCAACAAGTCATACCCTTCATCACACCCCATCCGCTGCTGTGGACACTAGGCAATACGCCGTTTGCGCGCGAAACGGCGTACTCAAAACTAGTGGCCAGTGGATTAAACGCGCAGTATCAAGCAGCGCTCACGGACTCTGCGTTCAAAGGCTGGGCGCTTGGCGATGAATCGTTTATCTCCGAACTGCAAGCCCTCACTCTGCGTCGCACCTCAAAAATGAAAGTTGGCAGAGGGTCAAATAAACCTGTCCCTATTTAAATTAAATTAGGATCTGACCCTAATTAATTAGGGTCAGATCCTAATTTAATACCATCAAAACTGCTTATCCTTGGTAATTACTGATTTTGCTAAGGAGCCGTACCATGTCTGACATAACCTTTAACCAACCTGGTCTTTACGATCCAGCCAACGAGCACGACGCCTGCGGCGTGGGCTTTGTGGCGCATATCAAGGGGCAAAAGTCGCACGCGATTGTGAACAATGCGCTCAAGATTTTGGAGAACCTCGACCATCGGGGTGCAGTGGGTGCCGATAAGCTGATGGGCGACGGCGCTGGCATTTTGATTCAGCTACCGGATGCGCTTTACCGCGAAGATATGGCCAAGCAAGGCGTCACACTGCCGGCCGCAGGCGAATACGGCATGGGCATGGTGTTTTTGCCTAAAGAGCACGCCAGCCGCATGGCTTGTGAGCAAGAGATGGAGCGCGCCATCAAAGCCGAAGGGCAAGTCTTTTTGGGTTGGCGCGATGTGCCAGTAGATCGTGACATGCCGATGTCGCCCACCGTGCGCGAAAAAGAACCGATCCTGCGCCAAGTGTTTATTGGCCGTGGCAACGATGTGATCGTGCAAGATGCGCTAGAGCGCAAGCTGTACGTGATCCGCAAAACCGCCAGCGCTGCGATTCAAAACTTGCAGCTCAAACACAGTCACGAGTATTACGTGCCTAGCATGTCCAGCCGCACTGTGATCTACAAAGGTCTCTTGCTGGCCGATCAAGTGGGAACCTACTACTTGGACTTGAAAGACCCGCGTTGCGTCTCAGCACTAGGCCTGGTACACCAACGCTTCTCCACCAACACCTTCCCTGAATGGCCACTGGCGCACCCGTATCGCTACGTGGCGCACAACGGCGAGATCAATACCGTCAAGGGCAACTACAACTGGATGAAAGCGCGTGAAGGCGTGATGTCCAGCCCCGTACTGCAAGCCGACTTGCAAAAGCTGTACCCAATTAGCTTTGCCGACCAATCCGATACCGCAACCTTTGACAACTGCCTAGAGCTGCTGACTATGGCGGGCTATCCGCTGGCTCAAGCCGTGATGATGATGATCCCCGAGCCGTGGGAGCAGCACACCACCATGGACGAGCGCCGCAAAGCGTTTTACGAATACCACGCTGCCATGATGGAGCCGTGGGATGGCCCAGCTTCTATTGTGTTTACTGATGGTCGTCAAATTGGCGCAACCCTTGACCGCAATGGCTTGCGCCCAAGCCGTTACTGCATCACCGATGACGATCTCGTCATCATGGGCTCAGAGTCAGGTGTGCTGCCCGTTCCCGAGAGCAAGATCGTCCGTAAATGGCGTTTGCAACCTGGCAAAATGTTTTTGATCGATCTAGAGCAAGGCCGCATGATTGACGACGAAGAGCTCAAATCCAATCTCGCCAATAGCAAGCCGTACAAGCAGTGGATTGAGAATTTGCGCATCAAACTCGATGACGTATCTGATCCGACATCTGCGCCAGCGCAAGCATCTAACGCCACGCTCCTTGACCGCCAGCAAGCCTTTGGCTTCACGCAAGAAGACATCAAATTCCTGATGGCACCGATGGCCGCCAATGGCGAAGAAGGCATTGGCTCGATGGGCAACGACAGCCCACTGGCTGTGCTCTCCGACAAAAACAAACCGCTCTATAGCTACTTCAAACAGCTATTCGCGCAGGTGACGAATCCGCCAATCGACCCGATTCGCGAAGCAATTGTGATGTCGCTGGTCAGCTTCATTGGCCCTAAGCCAAACTTGCTGGATATCAACCAAGTCAATCCTCCGATGCGCTTGGAAGTCAGCCAACCAATTCTCGATTTTGCCGACATGGCAAAGCTGCGAGATGTTGCTGCGCACACACAAGGCAAGTTCAAGAGCTCAACGCTAGACATCACATATCCATTGGCTTGGGGGCACGAGGGCGTGGAAGCCAAGCTGGCCTCGCTGTGCGCTGAAGCAGTCGATGCGATCAAATCTGGCAGCAACATTCTGATCATCAGCGATCGCGCTTTGAGCGCTTCGCAGATCGCGATTCCAGCGTTGTTGGCGCTGTCCGCGATTCACCAGCACTTAGTCCGCGAAGGTCTGCGCACCACGGCTGGCCTTGTTGTCGAGACAGGCACAGCACGCGAAGTGCATCACTTTGGTGTGCTGGCGGGGTACGGCGCCGAAGCCATCCATCCGTACCTTGCAATGGAGACTTTGGTCGAGCTGCAAAAGGGTCAAAACGGTGATTTATCTGCCGACAAAGCCATCTACAACTACGTCAAAGCCATCGGCAAAGGTCTGTCAAAGATTATGTCGAAGATGGGTGTCTCCACCTACATGAGTTATTGCGGCGCGCAGCTGTTTGAGGCAATTGGTATCAACACAGAGACTGTTGCCAAATACTTCACAGGCACGCCAACTCGTGTAGAAGGCATTGGCATTTTTGAAATTGCCGAAGAAGCCATTCGCACGCACAAAGCCGCGTTCAGCGACGACCCTGTGCTGGCCTCCATGCTGGAGACGGGCGGCGAATACGCTTGGCGCGCTCGCGGTGAAGAGCACATGTGGACGCCTGATGCGATTGCCAAGTTGCAGCATTCCACACGTGCCAACAACTGGAACACGTACAAAGAATACGCACAAATCATCAACGATCAAAGCAAGCGCCACATGACGCTGCGCGGTTTGTTTGAGTTCAAAGTCGATCCATCTAAAGCTATCTCGGTGGACGAAGTGGAGTCGGCTAAAGACATCGTCAAGCGCTTCGCATCAGGCGCTATGTCGCTGGGCTCCATCTCCACGGAAGCCCACGCCACGCTTGCCGTTGCTATGAACCGTATTGGCGGCAAGAGCAACACAGGCGAAGGTGGCGAAGACCCTGCGCGTTATCGTCAAGAGCTCAAAGGCATCCCCATCAAGCAAGGTCAAATGATGTCTGACCTCTTGGGCAAAGACGTGTTTGAAGTCGATTACGCGCTTAACGCGGGCGACTCCATGCGCTCCAAAATTAAGCAAGTCGCGTCGGGCCGCTTTGGCGTGACGGCGGAGTATTTGGCTAGCGCCGATCAAATTCAAATCAAGATGGCGCAAGGTGCCAAGCCAGGTGAAGGCGGTCAATTGCCAGGAGGCAAAGTGTCCGAATACATCGGCAAACTGCGTCACTCTGTGCCAGGCGTGGGCTTGATTTCTCCTCCTCCGCATCACGATATTTATTCGATTGAAGATTTGGCGCAGCTCATTCATGATTTGAAGAACGTTGCGCCGCACGCCTCTGTCAGCGTCAAGCTGGTCAGTGAGATTGGCGTAGGTACCATTGCCGCAGGCGTTGCCAAGTGCAAAGCCGATCACGTGGTGATTGCAGGTCACGACGGCGGCACAGGCGCATCACCTTGGTCATCCATCAAACACGCGGGCAGTCCGTGGGAAATTGGCCTTGCCGAAACACAGCAAACCCTTGTGCTGAATGGCCTGCGAAGCCGCATCCGCGTGCAAGCTGACGGTCAAATGAAGACCGGGCGCGACGTGGTGATTGGTGCGTTACTCGGCGCAGATGAGTTCGGTTTTGCAACCGCACCGCTAGTGGTGGAGGGCTGCATCATGATGCGCAAGTGCCACTTGAACACGTGCCCTGTGGGCGTCGCGACACAAGACCCCGTGCTACGCAAAAAGTTTTCTGGCAAGCCTGAGCATGTCGTTAATTACTTCTTCTTCATTGCGGAAGAGGCTCGTCAAATCATGGCTCAATTGGGCATCCGTAAATTTGATGATCTCATTGGTCGCGCTGATTTGCTGGATACACAAAAAGGCATTTCGCACTGGAAGGCACAAGGGCTGGACTTCTCGCGCCTCTTGGCAGTGCCCAATGTTGCTGTGACCGTTGCGAAGTTCCACATTGAGAATCAAAACCACGGCTTAGAGAAAGCACTCGACAACATCTTGATTGAAAAATCAAAACCAGCCATTGAGCGTGGCGAGAAGGTAAAGTTCATCGAGCAAACGCGTAACGTCAACCGCTCCGTTGGTGCGATGCTGTCGGGCGCTCTGACCAAAGCACGCCCCGAAGGTTTGCCTGATGACACGATCCACATCCAGTTAGAAGGCACAGGCGGTCAATCGTTTGGCGCATTCTTGGCCAAGGGCATTACGCTGTATTTGATTGGCGATGCGAATGACTACACAGGCAAGGGCTTGTCGGGCGGACGCGTGGTGGTGCGCCCTAGCATCGACTTTAGAGGCGACCCTACCAAAAACATCACGACAGGCAACACAGCGCTTTACGGCGCAACCAGCGGCGAAGCGTTCTTTAGCGGCGTAGCGGGCGAGCGCTTTGCGGTACGTTTATCAGGCGCGACGGCAGTTGTGGAAGGCACAGGCGACCACGGCTGCGAATACATGACAGGCGGCACGGTTGCAGTGCTTGGCAAGACAGGTCGCAACTTTGCGGCAGGCATGAGCGGTGGCATCGCCTACGTCTACGATGAAGACGGTACGTTTGCTGAGCGTTGCAACACCGCGATGGTGAGCATGGAACGCGTACTCACTACTAAAGAGCAAGAAACGGCACAGGACAAAGCCATATGGCATAAGGGCTGCAGCGATGAATCCCAGCTCAAAATGCTACTGGAAGATCACCACCGCTGGACGGGTAGCAAGCGTGCACGCGAACTCTTGGATAACTGGGGTGCGTCGCGTGCCAAGTTCGTCAAAGTGTTCCCGAACGAATACAAGCGGGCACTGGGAGAGATGGCGGCGGCTAAGGCAAAGGCGCTAGCTACTCCTGCTAAAGCTAAATCAACCAAAGCCGCGCTAACTGCTTAATCGAACGAAGAATCGGAGTCACACATTATGGGAAAAATCACAGGATTCATGGAAATTGATCGCTTAGAAGAAGGCTACCAGCCTGTCGCCTCGCGTTTGAAGAATTACAAAGAGTTTGTCATTGGCCTCGACGATTCAGGATCGAAGCTGCAAGCCGCACGCTGTATGGATTGCGGCACGCCGTTTTGCAACAACGGCTGTCCTGTCAACAACATCATCCCTGACTTCAATGAGCTTGTTTACTCAGGCGATTGGAAGAACGCGATTACGGTTTTGCACAGCACGAACAACTTCCCCGAGTTCACGGGGCGCATCTGCCCTGCGCCATGCGAAGCGGCTTGCACACTGAACGTCAATGACGACGCGGTGGGCATCAAGTCGATTGAGCACGCCATCATCGACAAGGCTTGGCAAGAGGGCTGGGTCACGCCCGTTTTAGCGAAACACAAGACGGGCAAACGCATAGCCGTCGTGGGCTCTGGGCCAGCCGGCATGGCCGCAGCGCAGCAGTTGGCACGTGCTGGACACGATGTGACGTTGTTTGAAAAGAACGACCGCGTGGGCGGGTTACTGCGCTACGGCATTCCTGATTTCAAAATGGAAAAGTCACATATCGACCGCCGCGTAGAACAGATGAATGCTGAGGGCGTGACGATTCGCACCAGCGTTTTGATCGGTAGCTTCCCAAAAGACTCCAAAGTCACCAACTGGGCAAAAGAAACGATTTCCGCCGAGCAGCTGAAAAAAGACTTTGATGCCGTGCTGCTGACAGGTGGCTCCGAGCAATCGCGCGACCTGCCTGTGCCTGGGCGCGAAAACGCTGGCATTCACTTTGCGATGGAATTTCTGCCGTTGCAAAACAAGATCAATGCGGGCGACAAGCTAAAGGATCAATTCCGCGCCGATGGCAAACACGTCATTGTGATTGGCGGCGGCGATACGGGCAGCGACTGCGTGGGCACGAGTATTCGACACGGCGCAGCAAGCGTCACGCAATTTGAAGTGATGCCTGAGCCGCCAGTAGAAGAAAACCGCCCAATGACGTGGCCTTACTGGCCGCTCAAACTGCGTACCAGCTCTAGCCATGACGAAGGTACAGAGAAGGGCTTACTTGATCGCGAGTTTGCGATTTCTACCAAGTCTTTCAGCGGCAAGGACGGCAAAGTAACGGAGCTCACCACTGTTCGCATCGAGATGAAAGACGGCAAGATGGTGGAAGTGGCGGGATCTGAGCAAACCCACAAGGCTGATTTGGTTCTGCTAGCGATGGGATTTACGAATCCAGTTGCGACTGTGCTGGAAGCCTTTGGCGTGGACAAAGACGCTCGCGGCAACGCCAAGGCATCGACTGAGTTTGATGGTGGCTACAAAACCAACGTCGCAGGCGTGTTTGCAGCCGGCGATATGCGTCGTGGTCAAAGTTTAGTCGTCTGGGCAATCCGCGAAGGTCGTCAAGCTGCGCGAGCTGTGGATGAGTTTTTGATGGGCGCAACAGACTTGCCTCGCTAACCGTCAGGCTTGTTTACGCATCCTCACAAACGCATGGCAGAATAGCAAGATGATCGACAACTTAGTCACCTGCAAAAACCTCACGTTCTCTTATCCAGGTGCGAGGTCTGATCGCGTGATTCTGGACAACATCAGCCTAGCGATTCCTCGCGGTAAAGTCACGGCCATCATGGGCGCGTCTGGCGGCGGCAAAACCACTGTGATGCGTCTCATTGCTGGGCAATACACCGCCAATAGCGGACTTGTCGATTTTGATGGCGCGGACGTGGGCAAGATGGATCAAGACGCGCTCTACGCCATGCGCCGCCGTATGGGCATGCTGTTTCAATTCGGTGCGCTGTTTACCGATTCCACCGTGTTCGACAACGTGGCGTTCCCACTACGCGAGCACACCCAGTTATCCGAAGCCATGATTCGCGACATCGTGCTGATGAAGCTCAACGCCGTGGGCCTGCGCGGTGCGCGGGATTTGATGCCCTCTGAGATTTCTGGCGGTATGGCACGCCGCGTGGCACTGGCCAGAGCGATTGCCCTTGACCCTGATCTCATCATGTACGACGAGCCCTTTGCGGGACTTGATCCCATCTCACTTGGCACGGCGGCAAGACTGATTCGCACTTTGAACGATTCGCTTGGCATTACCAGCGTCATCGTCTCGCACGATCTTGAAGAAACCTTCCACATTGCCGATCAAGTGATCGTGCTGGCGAATGGAAAAATTGCCGCTGATGGCACGCCAGACATGGTGAAAAACAGTACCGATCCACTGGTACATCAGTTTGTCAATGCCTTGCCAGATGGCCCTGTTCGCTTTCACTATCCTGCCAAAACGATTCTTGAAGATTTTGCAACGCAGGGAGATGCCGCATGAATAAGGTCTCTCAATTTTTAGAACACATTGGCTCGGGCGTTCGCGGAAAACTAGCGGAAATTGGCTATGGCGCGGCGCTCTTCACAAAACTATTTGCTTACGGCGGCGCCTGCTTAAAGCGCTTTGGTCTCGTGCGCGATCAGGTGCACTTTCTTGGCAATTATTCACTCTCCATCATTGCGATTTCGGGCTTGTTTGTTGGCTTTGTACTAGCGCTTCAGGGCTACTACACTTTGCAGCGCTATGGCTCGGCAGACGCGCTAGGCTTGCTGGTTGCGCTTAGCTTGGTACGAGAGCTTGGCCCAGTCGTCACAGCGCTTTTGTTTGCGGGGCGTGCAGGTACGTCGCTGACCGCCGAAATTGGCCTTATGAAAGCGGGCGAGCAGTTATCCGCTATGGAGATGATGGCGGTTGACCCAGTAAAGCGCATTCTTGCGCCGCGCTTTTGGGGCGGCGTGATTGCTATGCCCATGCTAGCGGCAGTGTTTAGCGCGGTCGGCATCATCGGCGGCTGGGCGGTAGGCGTGCTAATGATCGGGATTGATGGTGGCTCGTTTTGGAGCCAAATGCAAGGTGGTGTTGATTGGTGGACAGACGTGGGCAATGGCGTGGTCAAGAGCTTGGTCTTTGGCGTGACCGTGACTTTTGTGGCGCTCTTGCAGGGCTACCTTGCCGAACCCACGCCAGAAGGCGTATCGCGAGCCACAACTCGCACGGTGGTAATGGGGTCGCTAGCCGTACTGGGACTCGATTTCATCTTAACCGCACTGATGTTCAGCATTTGATGACAATACATATTCGGAGTTAAAAATGACACGTTCTAAAAATGATATTTGGGTGGGACTTTTTGTAGTCATTGGCTTTGCCGCCATTTTATTTCTTGCACTGCAATCGGCTAACTTGCTCTCGCTCAGTTTTGACTCCAACTACAAGGTCACCGCTAAGTTTGACAACATTGGAGGACTCAAACCAAAAGCCGCAGTGAAGAGTGCGGGCGTTGTCGTGGGACGTATTGAATCCATCACCTTTGACGACAAAAGCTTTCAAGCGCGCGTGACGATGTCCATGCAAAACAAATTTGCATTCCCTAAAGACAGTTCACTCAAAATTTTGACCAGTGGCCTCTTGGGCGAACAGTACATTGGGATTTCAGCAGGTGCAGATGATAAAAATTTGGCCAATGGCGATGCTGTGAGTAGCACGCAATCGGCTATTGTTTTGGAAGATTTAATCAGCAAATTTTTGTATAGCAAGGCTGCCGATAACTCCGACAGCAAAGCAAAATGATGCCACGTGACTTGTTCCTCTTATTCGCTGCGCTGATGCTGACTTTAGTGACTGGCTGCGCCACTGGGCCAAACGCCAACCCAACGGATCCGCTTGAACCCATGAATCGCAGCATTTACAAATTCAATGATGCTGTTGATGGCGCGATCCTCAAACCGATGGCCAATGGTTACAAAGCTGTCGTACCCTCTCCCGTTCGCCAAGGTGTGACTAATTTCTTTAGCAACATTGGTGACGTATGGTCAATGTTCAACCACGTGCTGCAATTTGAATTTGCCAATGCAGGTAAAACGGCTGCTAGGTTAGGTATCAATACCTTTTTTGGGATCGGTGGTTTATTTGATCTTGCCACCGATGCGGGCATCACAGCGCCAAAGGCTGATCTTGGGCAAACCCTGGGTAAATGGGGCGTGCCAAGCGGCCCTTATGTGGTGATTCCCATCTTGGGGCCCTCATCTGTACGCGATGGCACAGGCACGATCACCGCTACTTACTACGACCCTGTGAATAGCGTTCCAGACAATGCCACCCGTAACGTACTCACTGTGACTCGTCTTGTAGACATTCGCACGCAACTCCTCAATGCCACCGATGCAGTTGATGCGATTGCGCTCGATAAATATACTTTTATTCGTGATATTTATCTCAAGCGTCGGCAAAATATGATTAAAGCTGAAAAACCTGCAAATGATGACGACATTGATTATTCGGCAGAAGATTCCACAAAATCTGGCCCTGACCAATCGTTGCCTAGGTTGCCAACTATTCCTATCCCATCTATTATTTTGAAATAGTAGTTGTGCACCGAATGATCCTTTCTTCGTTAATTAAAAATCAAGGAAATTTTATGGCCATCAAACGTATTTTTTTAAGCCTCCTGCTCGCAGGACTTGCAGCATCTGGCCTTGCACAGACCGCGCCTACCGCACCCATTGAAGCACCCGATGCCCTTGTTGCACGGCTAGCCAAAGACATTACCGATGCCGTTAAAGCCGACAAGGGTTTAGCCGCAGGTGACGCAGACAAAGTTGCCACGCTTATTGACACCAAGATCATTCCATTTATCAACTTCCCGCGCATGACGGCCTCCAGCGTGGGCCCCACATGGCGCAGCGCCACATCGGATCAACAAAAACGCTTGCAAGAAGAATTCAAAACACTCTTGATCCGTACCTATGCAGGCGCAGTGAAAGAAGTTAAAGACCAAACCGTGATTGTCAAACCTTTGCGTATGGCAGCAGACGATACGGCTGTAATCGTTCGCTCCGAAGTGCGTGGAAAAAATGACCCCATCCAGCTCGACTACCGTGTTGGCAAACTCACAGATGCCAGCGGCACTGCTTGGAAAATCTACGATATCAATGTACTTGGGGTGTGGTTGGTGGAGACTTACCGTGGTCAGTTTGCACAAGAGATCAATGCGAATGGCATTGATGGATTGATTAAATTGCTTTCAGAAAAAAACAAAAGCGTTAAAAAATAAGCCCGCATCATGACTGCCATGCTCTCCCTGCCAGCTACCCTCAATCACTCACAGGCCACATCCAATAAGGCTTCCGACCGAACTGGTGCTGGCACTTGGTTAAAACAAGCAAGCGCAGCCGATTGGCAAGTGGATGCCACTGCGCTACAAAATTTCGACTCATCAGCGCTCGCTTTATTACTCGATTTACGACGCGGTGCGGTTGCAGCCAACACGGAATTAATCATTCACAACGCACCCGTACGACTCACGCAATTAGCTAAGCTATATGGTGTGGACGAGCTTATTGCCTAGCCGTGCGAATGTTCGCTGGCAATGCCGCTGGATGACTGGTTCGATACGGATTGATGTCTAAGCCACCGCGCCGTGTATAGCGCGCATAGACCGTCAACTTGCTGGGTTTGCAGCGCGTCCAAATATCCATAAAGATACGCTCGACGCATTGCTCATGGAATTCGTTGTGATTTCGAAAACTTACGATGTATTGCAGAAGCGTCTCTTGGTTAATGGCCTGACCGCTGTAGCTGATTTGCACAGACCCCCAATCGGGCTGTCCTGTGACCAAGCAATTACTCTTTAGTAAGTTGCTCACCAGTACTTCAGATACGGGCACTCCGCCTGTTTCAGTGTGCAGCAAATCAGGTGCAGGCGTATAGCATGAGCAGTCAATATCGAGCCTGTCTAGGCTCAGTCCATCTAACTCATGGATCGGCTGTGCATCAAACAGCTGCGGCTGAATCAATCGCACACCTACCATACCGATCACGGCGTGGCCCTTCCACGCGGCTGTGCTGAGGTCACGCTTCAAAGCAGAAGTTACGCCATCAAAATCGGCAAACACCGTGTTGTTAAAGCTATTGAGATAGAGCTTGAATGATTTACTCTCGATGATGTTGGGACTTTCACACGGCACCGTGATATGAGCGATTGCCAACTGCGGCTTGCCGCGAGTGTTGAGCCATGAGACTTCAAACGCGGTCCACATATCTGCACCAAAGAATGGGGCTGCGCCTTCTGGCACGCCAATTTCCATACGCTTATCAATGCGGGCAATAGGAAATAATAGCGATGCATCGTATTGATCGACATAGCTGGAAGCCTTACCCAATGGGGCTTTCGAGAGAGATGGTGGATGATCGCTCACACAACATTCCTACGAAAAACATAACGCTCTATGTTTGATGCATTTGCGTCAAACGCATACCCATCAGCCTTAAACGCTTGCAATTTTTCAACTTGTGTAATGCGTTTTTGAATCGCATAACGTGCCATCAATCCCCGTGCCCGTTTAGCAAAAAAGCTGATGACTTTGTGCCTGCCGTTTCTATATTCCTCAAATACGCACTCCACCACACGCGCCTTCAAATGTTTGATATCAACGGCTTTGAAATACTCTTGTGACGCTAAATTCACCACCACAGGCGCTTTGTCCTTTTTGAGCTGCCGATTCAAATACTCAGCAATCGTTGTTCCCCAAAATTGGTACAAGTTTTTACCACGCGCATTGACAAGTGGTATGCCCATCTCAAGTCGATACGGCTGCAACAAATCGAGTGGGCGTAGCGCGCCATAAAGGCCACTCAAACTCAGCACATGTTCTTGCGCCCACAGCAATTGCTCGTTGGATAACGACACTGCGTCTAAGCCCTCGTACACATCGCCATTAAAAGCCAGTACCGCTTGCTTGGCATTTTTGCTTGTTGCGCGTGGCCGCCAAGCTTGGTAACGCGCCACATTAAGGCTAGAAAGCTTGTCGCTCAAGTCCATCAACGTGGCAATTTGTACAGGTGCTTTGTCCTTCAAGATATCGATCAATTCGCCAGCATCCCTCATAAACATTGGCTTGGTGCTGGGCAGATCAACTGGCACAGGTGTGTCGTAGTCCAGTGATTTGGCGGGGGAAAGTAAAAAAATCATGCTGCAATTATCCGTAGAAATCAAAAGCGACCGACGTAAAAAAACCTCGCCAGAATGACGAGGTTTTTGAAGCAAAACTTCGCTGAATTATTTTGCAGCAGGTGCAGCGGCGGCTTTAGCAGCAGCCTTGTCTGCCTTGGCTTTTGCTTTGGCATCGGCCTTAGCTTGCTTGTCAGCGGCAGCTTTGGCTTTGGCGTCAGCCTTTGGATCCGCTTTAGCAGCGGGTGCAGCTGCTGTAGTGGCCGCTGGAGCGGCTTTAGCTGCGGGCTTTGCGGCAGGTGCACCAGCATACGCTGCGCCATTGACGGTCAAACCAGCGGTAGATAACGCAGCGGATTTTTTATCTTTAATACCACTAACACGACTTTCTAAATCAGCCCAATCTTTGAAATTGCCCGCTTTGCGCGCTTCGACAATTTTTGCAGAAATAGAGGGGCCAATGCCTTTAACGGCATCTAATTCAGCGGCTGTGGCGCTATTCACATCCACGGCTGCAAAGCTTGCTGCGGCATAGAGCATGGCTGCAAACATAGTCACGGCTGCAATTAGTTTCTTCATCATAAAAACTCCTAAAGTAAAGGGAGGGAAAACAAACTCAGTAAACGACTGAGCACGTATGTAATAAACGAGTGCTAGTGTACTAGGTTGACAGCCATTTCAAATATCGACCAACACCTTGCGCAACATCAGCAAATACATGATCGCAACCTGCGTGCCTTAGCGCCGATAAATCAGCCTGCGTATAGCTTTGATATTTGCCCTTGAGTGCATCGGGGAAATCGATGTACTGGATCACTTCGTTTTCCACAATTTGCGCAAGACTGGCACCCTGCTCCGTCATCCCCTGCACTACCGCCAAAGCCACGTCATTAAAGGGTTGCGCACGGCCTGTGCCCAAGTTAAACACGCCTGATTGCTCTGGGTGATCGAAGAACCACAGATTCACCGCGACCACATCATCGACATAGACGAAGTCGCGCTTTTGCTCGCCTTCTGCGTAACCGTCGTAGCCACCAAATAACTTGACCACACCATCCGCTTTAAATTGATTGAACTGATGAAACGCCACGCTGGCCATGCGCCCTTTGTGCTGTTCGCGTGGGCCATAAACATTGAAATAACGAAAGCCTGTCACTTGGCTCGTTTGAGTCGTGAACATTGTCGTTTTTCGCCTCACCCACTGATCGAACAGCAGTTTGCTATAGCCGTAGACGTTCAGTGGCTTCTCATACTGCGGCAATTCTTTAAACGTATCCGAACCACCGTAAACCGCTGCGGAAGATGCGTACAACAGCCGCGTCCCTTGGGCTTGGCAAGCCTCGAACAACTGACACGACACGCCAAAGTTATTGCGCATCATGTAAGCGCCATCGCTCTCCATAGTGTCACTGCAAGCACCTTCGTGGAAAATGGCTTCTACTTTGCCATAAGCGCCATTGCTCAATCGATCGTAAAAATCGTCGGCATCCACGTAGTCGCTAATTTGCAAATCGGCTAGGTTGCGAAATTTATCGCCTT
Source organism: Comamonadaceae bacterium (assembly GCA_947450645.1). Taxonomy (GTDB): domain Bacteria; phylum Pseudomonadota; class Gammaproteobacteria; order Burkholderiales; family Burkholderiaceae_C; genus JASGCK01. The sequence goes on from CANFWH010000010.1 coordinate 33,784, forward strand.
CGGTCAAATCGTCGACCGCAATAATGTCTTTAAATCCACGCTGGTTAAGGCCTTGCACGATATTGCTACCGATAAATCCTGCTGCACCCGTCACGACGATGCGCTTATTTGTGCTCATTGAAATAACTCCTCATAGCTCACCGTCGCCGTACCAAATTTGCCCACGACAATGCCGCCCGCGCGATTGGCATGGGGCATAGCTTCGCGCAAACTCATACCCGATGCAACCAAAGATGCCAGCGTGGCAATGACCGTATCGCCTGCGCCTGTGACGTCAAACACTTCATGAGCCGAAGCGCGAACATGCAAATCGCCCGCCGCGTCATACAAACTCATGCCGTCTTCGCTGCGCGTAAAAAGTAGCGTCTCCAGCTTTAAAGATTCGCGCAAGTTTTGTGCTTTGATTCGCAGCTCATCTTCATCGCGCCAACTACCAATAACTTGCTGTAGCTCACTGCGGTTGGGCGTAATCACCGTCGCGCCTTGATAGTGGACATAGTCAGAACCTTTCGGGTCAACTAACACAGGTTTGCCAGCAGCACGCGCTAGCGCAATCATTTCGGCCACATGCGCAAGTCCACCCTTAGCATAATCGGAAAACAAAATCGCATCATGCCCGCTCACCAATCGCTTAAAAGCGTCTGTTTGCGCAGCAAGCACATCGTGCTCGGGCGTATTTTCAAAATCAAGCCTAATCAATTGCTGCGCACGTCCAATCACGCGCAGCTTGACCGTGGTCTCGAGTTTTGAATCGCGTGTGAGATGCGTGGCAATGCCAGTGCTGCGCATCAAAACTTCTAATTCGCGACCTGCATCGTCATCGCCCACTACGCTTAAAAATGAAGTCTTTGCACCCAAGATCGCCGCGTTATAGGCCACATTGGCTGCGCCGCCGACACGGTCTTCGCGCTTATTAATTTTGACAACGGGCACGGGAGCTTCGGGGCTAATACGCTCTACCGCGCCATACCAATAGCGGTCTAGCATGGCGTCGCCCACAACAAGCACTTTGGCCTGACTGAGATTAGGTTTGAGGTTCAAGTCCATGTGGTAATTATCCCCGAGTGTGGTGGTGAAAATGCGCGTAAGAAGCGACGCAGCAAAGCCAAAATACAGCAAACGCTGCCATGTACGCCTGCGTCTCCAAAAATCCTAGCCATCGGAAAAAGTCGATGCCAAGACCAATGCCCCATTGCACGATAAACACGCCCATAAAAATCACCAAGTTATAAGCCGTCAGTGCTCTGCCCGCCATATGACTCTCAAAAGCCATGCCAACTGCCGGCTGCGCTAAAGACACGAAAGCGCTACTGACAAAATAAAAAATCCACATCAACCAAATCGGCAAAATCATACCTGCCGTGAAAGTGATATCGGTCGCCACCAAAACAGCCAACGGCAACGCCAACAAGCTAAACGGCAGCCCCACGCGCATCAGCCGAACCGCGTCCCAGCCGCGACTGGCCAATCTAGGATTGATCCAGCCCCACACCCAATAGTTGACGAGCATAGCGAGGTTGATAGCGAACAAGCCGCCTGCTGCTTGTTCAGCGCTATAGCCCGCGATGCGGGTCATCCAAGGCCCCACCCACAGCGTCTGAATCGCGATCATGCCGCCATAGATAAAAAATCCAATCGGAACCACACGTACAAAAGCGGGATGTCCCCAAATCGAAATGGGTGCAAGCGCATCCTTCGCAGGCCAAGTGGGGTAAGGCTTAGCGGCCATTGATGGCTGTGAAGGCTTTTCTGATATGGCTTTGTGCCAATCGGGTGCGCACACCGCGATCAAAATCATGGCAGCAATCACGAATAGCGCTAGCGTCCAAAAAATGCCACGCCAGCCCAATACGGGTATGGCGGCTTGCACAGGCAGCGTCGCACAAAGCATTCCGAGTGCGCCCGACATCAGCATCCAAGAATTGGCGCGCAGTTGCGTCTCTGGATTGAACCAACGACGGTAGGCAGTCAGCGGCGCCATTAAGCACACACTCACGCCAAGGCCGCACAGCACACGGGCTAGTAGCAAGCCAAGGAAGTTGTGCGAGAGCGCAAACACCGCGCAGCCCAGCACGGCAATCGATAGCATGAGGAGAATGACGCGCCTAGGACCAAAGCGATCCAGCCAGACACCGAGTGGAATTTGCAGCGCAGCAAAGCCTAAAAAATAACCCCCAGAGAGCAGACCCAAATCTCTGGCTTGTAACGAGAATTCTTGTGTGAGTGCAGGTGCGAGTGTGGCAGTGACCGTGCGTAGACTAGCCGAAATAAAGTACGCCGCCGCAAACGCCACGAACATCAGCGCCGCGCGCATTTGAGGCAGTTGATTGCCTGAGACCTTAGAGCTCTTCAACACGCTTAAATGGATAGCTATCCCACGCTTGGCAGCCAGGGCATTGCCAAAAGTATTGCTTAGCCTCAAAGCCGCATGCCGCACAGCGATAGCGCTTCAAGGGTTCAGTCGCTTTTTGCAGCGCCGCTTGCACCTCTACCAATTGAGGTGACTCAATCAAATGACTAGCTGCAATCAGGGATGGCTCTTTAGTGAGATGCGCCACGTATGCGGTACGTGCGTCCATCCAGCCTACGCCAATTAAGGCTTCCAACACACCAAGGCTATGCGTATCCTGATACGCAGCCGCTAAGGTTTGAATTGCGGCTTGTTGTTGCTCGTCTGTTTTTGCTGACGCCAAAAGCTGGGAAGCCAATAGAGGTAAGGCTTGCGGGGCATGTCTTGCCGCCAAGGCAAGCAGGTCGTTGCTTGCAGCAAAGTCACCTGCGTCCGCATGCTTACGAGCCAACTCCATATACGCACGCGGCGACGTGGGTGACAAAGCGATAGCTACCTCAAACAATTGCTGCTCGCACAGGTAATGCGCACGGCGTTTGGTGTAGTTGCCCGCACCCGATGCTTCCAGGTGCTCAGCCATCAAAGCAGCGCCCGCCCAGTCGCGACCACGCTCGTAAATAGAGAGTAGTAACTGCTGCGCCTCTTTGCTTTGCAGCTCAGCAAGGACAAGGTTTGTCCCTTTGATCGCCGCCTCAGCGCGGTCTAGCAGCCCCGCTTTGGCGTAGTCTTGTGCTAGCGCAAACTGCGCACGCTGGCGATCCGCCTGCGATAAATCGGCACGTGCCAGCAGGTGCTCGTGCACCCGCACGGCGCGGTCGTATTCGCCGCGGCGACGAAATAAATTGCCCAGCGTGAAGTGAAGTTCTGAGGTGTCAGGATCGTTTTGCACGGCTTCGATAAAGCTATCTATAGCGGCATCTTGCTGACCACTCAGCAAATAGTTGAGCCCTTTGAAATAAGCGCGCGGCTGATGGCGTGACTCCATCTTCCAGTGCCACACGTCGAGACGAGAAAAAAACCAACCTAAACCAAAAGCGACTGGCAGTGCAAGCAGCAACCAAATCCAATCGATGGCGAGGGTCATGCTTGCAAAGCCTTATCTGATATGGCTTCGTGGGCGATGCTCTCAGGCGGGATGGTCTCAACCGCTGCGCGCAAAATCTTGCCTGGCTTGAAATGTGCCACGCGTTTTTCAGGCACTAAAACCGATTCGCCTGAGCGCGGGTTGCGACCCACACGCGGACGGCGGTGATTGACTGTAAAGCTGCCAAAACCACGTATCTCAATGCGATGCCCTTTGCCAAGGCTGGCGGACATCGCATCAAAAATGGTCTTGACGGCTTGCTCGGCATCGCGCAGCGTGAGTTGTCCCATGCGCGCGGCCAAACGTTCCACTAACTCAGATCTGGTCATCTTGATTCACATCCAAGTGAGTGGTTCTACCGCTTTATCTCAAGAAAATTATGCGTCCAATTTGGCACGCAACAGCGCACCAAGGCTCGTTGTGCCAGCGTTTTCTTTAGAAGATTGGCTGCTCAAAGTTGCCATGGCCTCTTGCTGATCCGCATTGTCTTTTGCTTTGATTGACAGCTGGATACCGCGTGACTTGCGATCGATGTTCACGATCACAGCTGTCACTTCGTCGCCTTCTTTCAAAGCCGAACGTGCATCTTCAACACGGTCTTGGCTGATTTCAGAGACGCGCAAATAGCCCGTCACGTCGTCGCCCAGATCAATTTCAGCGCCTTTAGCGTCAACGGTTTTGACCTTACCTGTGACGGTAGAACCTTTGTCGTTGATCGACGTGAAGGTGGTGAAGCTATCAGCGTCCAATTGCTTGATGCCCAAGCTGATACGCTCGCGCTCGATGTCGATGGCCAAAATAATGGCTTCAACTTCTTGACCCTTTTTGAAGCTCTTCACTGCTGCTTCACCTGTTTCTGTCCATGACAGATCAGATAAGTGAACCAATCCGTCGATGCCAGTGGCCAAACCAACAAACACGCCGAAGTCGGTAATGGATTTGATAGGACCTTTAACTTTGTCGCCGCGCTTGTTGTTGGCAGCAAATTCGTTCCAAGGATTAACCTTGCACTGTTTCATGCCAAGGCTGATACGGCGCTTGTCTTCGTCGATCTCAAGGACCATGACTTCAACTTCGTCACCCAGTGCAACCAATTTGCTTGGTGCGACATTTTTGTTCGTCCAGTCCATTTCAGACACGTGCACGAGGCCTTCAATGCCTGGTTCGATTTCCACAAATGCGCCGTAATCAGCGATGTTGGTGATCTTGCCGTGCATACGCGTACCCTGTGGATAGCGGCGGTTCACGCCCATCCATGGATCGTCGCCCATTTGTTTGATGCCCAAGGACACGCGGTTTTTCTCGGTGTCAAATTTGAGAATCTTGGCGCTAATTTCTTGACCAGGTTGCACCACCTCGGATGGGTGACGCACGCGGCGCCATGCCATGTCGGTAATGTGCAAGAGACCGTCAATACCGCCGAGGTCAACAAACGCGCCGTACTCTGTGATGTTCTTAACAATACCCGTAACGATAGAACCTTCTTTGAGGCCTTCCATCGCTTTAGCGCGCTCTTCGCCCATCGTGACATCACGAACAGCACGGTGCGAGAGCACCACATTGTTACGCTTGCGATCGAGCTTGATCACTTTGAATTCCAAAGTTTTATTCTCGTACGGAGACAAATCTTTGATAGGACGTGACTCGATGAGCGAACCTGGCAAGAAGGCGCGAATGCCGTTGACCAGCACCATGAGGCCGCCTTTGACTTTGCCACTGGTTTGACCCGTGACAAATTCGCCAGACTCGAGCGCTTTCTCAAGGCTCATCCAGCTTGCTAGACGCTTGGCTTTATCGCGCGACAACATCGTATCGCCAAAGCCGTTTTCGATGGAGTCAATGGCAACAGACACGAAGTCGCCAACGTTGACCTCGAGAACACCTTGATCGTTTTTAAATTCATTGATGTCGATGAACGACTCAGACTTGAGGCCTGCATTCACAACAACGTGGTTATGGTCAACACGCACCACTTCGGCGGTAATGACTTCGCCTGTGCGCATTTCACTGCGGGTTAGAGATTCTGCAAATAGATCGGCAAAAGATTCAGACATGTTTTTTCTTTCTTAGTCAAGCTTGTTGGAAATCGGTACTCGTACGCATTCAATATAAATGCGTTTATGGAGGCGACTAAAGCTGACTGGGTGCGAAGCGGCTAAATTTCTTATCCCACCACTCAAGAACTTGAGTGACGGAGGCTTCAATCGTGAGATTGGAGTTGTCTAGCATCAACGCGTCTTTGGCAGCAACAAGTGGAGCGGCGCTACGGGATTGATCCCTAGCGTCGCGTGCCTCAAGGTCTGCACGAAGGCTGTCGATCTTAGCAGAAATTCCTTTAGAAATCAACTGCTTGTAACGGCGTTCGGCACGCGTAGCCGCACTTGCCGTCAAAAACACCTTGAGCGGCGCATCTGGAAAAATCACCGTCCCCATGTCGCGACCATCGGCAACAAGACCTGGCAGCTTGCGAAAACCGAGTTGCAAATCAAACAAAGCTTGGCGCACGGCCGGATAGCTAGAAACCTTGGATGCCAGCATTCCAGAGGCTTCCGAGCGAATGTTGTCCGCTACGTCAATGCCATTAAGGCTTACACGATCACGATCAAAACCGATCTTCATTTGTAAAGCGATTGTGGCAACCGCCGCTTCGTCATCCAAGTCCACACCCACCTGTGATGCGGCAAAACCGACCAGCCGATACAGCGCGCCTGAATCTAGGTAGTGGTAGCCCAATTGCTTCGCGATCATGGACGCGAGTGTTCCCTTGCCTGATGCGGTTGGGCCGTCAATACAAATGACAGGAATGTTTACCGTGTCCGCTTTGGCCACCGAAAACAGTGCCTCAAAATAATCAGGGAAAGTTTTAGCCACGCATTGGGGGTCTTCAATGCGCACGGGTAACCCCGCAGGATTGAATGCGGCCAGCGACGCGCACATCGCCATGCGGTGGTCATCGTAGGTATGGATACTCGCAAAGCGCCATCCTGTATGGCTTGGCGAGTTGTGGGTTGGCGGTGTAATTCGGATAAAGTCCACTCCCTCTTGCACTTTTGCGCCCAGCTTGCGCAACTCGGTCGCCATCGCTGCAATGCGGTCAGTTTCTTTCACGCGCCAGCTCGCTATATTGCGCAACCTTGTCGTTCCATGGGCATAGAGCGCCATCACGGCCAAGGTCATGGCGGCATCGGGGATGTGATTGCAATCGAGATCGATGGCTTTAAGGAAAGCCGTTTGAACTTCCCAATTGCCACGCCACACGGTCAGTGCGTTGGGCTCAGCGCGAATCTGCACACCCATTTGCGCAGCGGCATCTATAAATTTAATGTCACCTTGGATCGAAGCTGCGCCGACGCCCAGAATACGCAAAGGCTTATCAACCGTGGCAGCAAGGCCACCGAGCGCGACAAAATAGCTAGCCGATGATGCATCCGCTTCCACATAAATGTCTTTGGGGGATAGGTACTTCGAGCCTGCTGGAATCGTGAACCTGCTCCAGCCTTGCTGCTGCACCTGCACACCAAAACGCGAGAGCAATTTAAGCGTGATATCAATATAGGGCTTTGAGATCAACTCACCCACCACATCGACGTGAATGTCCTTAGTCGCAACCAGCGGCAAGGCCAAAAGCAGCGCGGTTAAAAATTGACTCGACACATCGCCGCGCACTTGTATCGGCGCGTCCATTTTTAAATTTGGCTTGCCAATTTTGAGGGGTGGAAAGCCCTCATTCGCTAAGTAATCGACGCTGCAGCCCAAGCTGCGTAAGGCTTGCACAAGATCCCCAATTGGGCGCTCATGCATACGCGGCACGCCTTTTAGCGTAAAGTCCCCACCCAGCACGGCCAGCGCTGCGGTGAGTGGCCGCATGGCTGTTCCCGCATTGCCCATAAAAAACTCAAGCGCATCATGCTGTTTGAGTTGCCCACCCAAACCTACCATGGTGACGGTTGTGCCTTGCACATCGACCCCACAGCCCAATTGTCTGAGCGCTGTGAGCATGACACGGGTGTCGTCCGAATCGAGCAAATCATGTACAACGGTCGTGCCCTGACAAAGAGCAGAAAGCAGTAGCACCCGATTCGAGATACTTTTGGAGCCAGGCAACTGCACAACTCCTGTAGCTGATTGCAAAGGAGGTAAATCTAAAAACACGCTATCAAACATCTCGCGTCACCACAGGCTTATTATTCATCATCAACCGACACTTTTTTATTGAGTGTCCACCCACTACGAAGCGCACTGGCCGTAGAAATCAGATCTCTCAAAGTCTGCGAACTACCAGAACGCATCGCGTCTTCTAGTTTTTTCAAGCTCATCAACATAGCCGTCGATTGCTTCGATATTTCTTTGCTGTTAGCCAAGAATATGTCACTCCATAACTCAGGATCACCTGCGGCAATGCGAGTAAAGTCTTGAAAACCAGGGCCTGCCATTTGTAAAAATTGCTGTGCTTCGCTTTGCCCAGCAATGCCATTCATATAAGCAAACCCTAGCAAATGCGGCAAATGGCTCACGGCAGCAAAGACCGCATCGTGCTCACTCGGCGTCATGCGCGAAATAGTCATGCCAAGTGATCTCCAAACAGTCTCAGCATTCACCAATGCCGCGTCTTCTGTACGTTGCGTTGGCGTTAAAATAACACGCTTGCCAACATATAAATCTGCGTCGGCGGCCTCGATCCCTGCTTGCTCTTTACCAGCAATAGGGTGAGACGGTACAAAGTTGGGCGGAAACATGCCGAAGACGCCCTCCGCAGCGTCAATCACGCTTTGTTTGGTGGATCCGACATCCAAAATGAGCGCATCTTTATGCAAGCCAAACTGCACGGCTTTCAGCACATCAAAAGTCGCCGCTACAGGTACAGAAATTAAGACTAAATCAGCGCCCATCACTGCTTGCAAAATAGAGGCGGCGGCATCATCAATCACGCCCATCCGTTTAGCTAATTCCGCCTTGTTTGGTGATTTGTTATAGCCCACCACACGCTCAACCAACCCCGCCCGCTTGAGTGCCAAGGCGAACGAACCGCCCATCATGCCGCAGCCAATAAGCCCCAGTTGTTTGAATTTTTTCATGGCGTAAGCTTAAGCAGGATAGCAGCCCAGCACTTTATAAAAAGAGCACAAGGCTTGCAGTTCGGCAAGCGCCGCCGCAACTGGCACATCACTCACATGTCCCGCTAAATCGATGTAAAAGTTGTAGTCCCATTGAGCTGAGCGAGCAGGACGCGATTCAAAACGCGTCATGGAGACCCCATGCTTTTTCATAGGAACAATCAAGTCGTGCAAAGCGCCTGGTTGGTTCTTAACCGACACCACCAAACTCACCGCATCCTTGCCCGTGCGCCCAGGTAGTGGCAATACTTCAGGGCGACAGATCACCGCAAATCGCGTGCGGTTATGCGCCTCGTCTTGAATGGCTTTAGCGACCGTTTGGAGACCAAATTCAACACCGGCTCGGCTACTAGCAATAGCTGCACAAGCCTTATCCAGCATGGCTTGACGAGCACCTTCGGCATTACTAGATGCAGCACGACGCTCGGCTTTGGGTAAATTGATCGACAACCATGCTTGGCACTGCGCCAGCGCTTGTGGATGACCGTAGACCACTTGAATTCCGTCCATCGACTCACTTTGCCTCAGCAAGTTATGGCGCACGGCCAAACTCACATTTCCAACAATGTGAACGTTCGATGCCAAGAGCAAATCCATCGTGCGAGCAATTACGCCTTCGGTCGAGTTTTCAATCGGAACAACGCCAAATTCGGCAGCGCCGCCGCTCGTCGCACGAAACACTTCATCAATCGATTGGCAAGGAAGTGAACCCATAGATGAGCCAAAAAATTCGATGGCAGCTTCTTCGCTGTACGTACCTTTAGGACCTAAAAATGCCACGCGCTGCGGCTCTTCTAATGCGCGGCATGCCGACATAATTTCGCGCCAAATCGCGCCGATGCCTTCTGGTTTTAACGCCGCTCCAGCGCCCTGCATTTTGGCAATCACTTGCGCTTCGCGATCTGGGCGAAAAACAGGCGAGCCATCTAATCGCTTGACAACGCCCACTTCGTGCGCAAGACCTGCACGCGCGTTCAGTAGCGCTAATAGCTGCTGATCAATCGCATCAATTTCTACACGAAGCTGTGTCAGCGTTTTCACTCGGACACGCCTTCATCTGTGGCATCGCCAGCCGCATCATTTTCCATAATACGCTGTAGGCCGCTCAGTTTGCTGCCATCGTCAAGCGACATCAGGGTCACACCTTGCGTGGCACGACCCATTTCGCGGATTTCGCTGACGCGCGTTCTAACCAAAACGCCTTTGTCAGTAATCAGCATCACTTCGTCTTCGCTGTGCGCCAACGTTGCTGCCACAACTTTGCCATTGCGTTCGGATTGCTGGATCGCAATCATGCCTTTAGTGCCGCGTCCATGACGCGTGTATTCACCAATAGATGTGCGTTTACCGTAGCCGTTTTCTGTCGCCGTTAGCACCGATTGCTGCTCGTCTTCAGCCACCAACATAGCGATGACGTTAATTCCCTCATCCAGCATCATGCCGCGTACACCACGTGAATTACGGCCCGTGGGACGCACGTCGTTTTCATCGAAACGCACAGCCTTGCCGCCATCCGAGAACAGCATCACATCGTGCTTGCCATCGGTCAATGCCGCGCCAATTAAGAAGTCGTCTTCATCCAAATCGACGGCAATAATGCCTGCTTTGCGCGGGTTGGAGAAATCATCGAGCGGAGTCTTTTTGACCGTGCCCATACTAGTTGCCATAAAAATGTAACGGTCAGCTGGGAAGGTGCGATTGTCGCCCGTCACGGGTAGCACGACCGTAATTTTTTCGCCTTCCTGCAAGGGAAACATATTGACAATCGGACGGCCGCGCGAGCCGCGCGAGCCTGCTGGCACTTCCCACACTTTGAGCCAGTACATACGGCCGCGATTGCTAAAGCACAGGATGTAGTCATGTGTATTGGCGATAAAAAGTTGCTCGATCCAGTCGTCTTCTTTGGTAGCCGTTGCTTGCTTGCCACGACCGCCGCGCTTTTGCGCACGGTACTCGGAAAGCGGCTGGCTCTTGATGTAACCGCTGTGGCTCATCGTCACCACCATATCCGTTGGTGTAATCAAGTCTTCGGTTGAAAGATCAAAGGCTGAGTGCTCAATCACGCTGCGACGCAAGCCCAGCTTGGTCTGGCCGAATTCGGTACGCACGGCAGTGAGCTCATCGCTAATGATGATGGATACGCGCTCGGGTTTGGCGAGAATGTCGAGCAAGTCTTCAATCTCGCTCATCACTTCTTTGTATTCAGAGACGATCTTGTCCTGCTCAAGACCTGTCAAACGCTGTAGGCGCATCTGCAAAATCTCTTGCGCCTGCGTCTCCGACAAACGATATTGACCGTCGCTTTGCAGCCCAAACAAGGCCTCTAGCCCACTCGGACGATAGTCGTCAGCGTTCACCACCGATCCATCATCGCGAGCACGTGTCAGCATTTGACGCACGATGGCGCTGTCCCATGTTTTTCCCATGAGCGCCGCTTTAGCCACTGGCGGCGTAGGCGCGCTACGGATCAGTGCAATAAAGTCATCGATATTGGCGAGTGCAACTGCAAGACCCTCTAAAACATGACCACGATCACGCGCCTTTTTGAGCGTGAAGACCGTACGACGCGTCACCACTTCACGGCGATGCAGTAAGAAAACGCTGATCAAGTCCTTGAGATTACACAGCTTGGGTTGGCCATCAATCAAGGCCACCATATTCATGCCAAACGAATCTTGCAACTGCGTTTGTTTGTACAAATTGTTCAGCACCACCTCGGGCACTTCACCTCGTTTGAGTTCAATGACCAAGCGCATACCGCTCTTGTCGGACTCATCTTGAATATGCGAGATACCCTCGATTTTTTTCTCATTGACCAATTCGGCAATCCGCTCTTGCAAGGTCTTTTTATTAACCTGATACGGCAACTCATCCACGATGATGGATTGGCGCTGGCCCTTATCAATATCTTCAAAATGCACTTTGGCACGCATGATGACGCGGCCACGACCCGTGCGGTAACCATCCTTCACGCCCGACATGCCATAAATAATGCCAGCGGTGGGGAAATCTGGCGCAGGAATGATCTCCATCAAATCGTCAATAGACGCCTCTGGATTGCGCAGCATATGCAAGCAAGCATCAACTACTTCGTTTAAATTATGTGGCGGAATATTGGTTGCCATACCCACGGCAATACCCGACGAGCCATTAATCAGCAAATTAGGAATACGACTAGGCAACACCAACGGCTCACGCTCAGAGCCGTCGTAGTTGGGGCCGAAATCAACCGTTTCTTTATCAATATCCGCCAGCATTTCATGCGCAATTTTGGTGAGGCGAATCTCGGTGTAGCGCATCGCGGCTGGGTTATCCCCGTCCACCGAGCCAAAGTTACCTTGACCATCTACCAGCATATGCCTAAGCGAAAAAGGTTGCGCCATCCGCACAATGGTGTCGTAAATCGCCGTGTCGCCATGTGGATGGTATTTACCCATCACGTCACCCACAATACGAGCGGACTTTTTAAACGGTCGATTCCAGTCGTTATTTTGCTCGTGCATGGCAAACAAAGCACGGCGATGAACAGGCTTGAGTCCATCTCGTGCATCGGGAAGCGCACGCCCCACAATTACGCTCATGGCGTAGTCGAGGTAGCTGCGGCGCATTTCCTCCTCTAGACTAACAGGGAGTGTTTCTTTAGCGAATTGCATGAGGCGATGGCTTCTCAGTTGTTGTATTTATGTAAACGTCAGATTTTAGAGGACATCGAAAGCCTGAATAGTGATGGTTTTGATGTACCATACGCTCCGTGCGGTTAAAAACCGCCGCTGGTTAGTTTTATCGCAGCATTGCTGCATTCATATTTCAAGAGGATTTTTACAATGAAACTCAATAAAGTAGCAATGCTTTTCGCAACCCTTGCACTCGCGACTGCCGCTAGTGCGCAAGACGTTCAAAACTGGCGCAGTGGTGCAGATTCACTGCCTTGGGTGAGTGGTACAGGTTTGTGCTGGAGAAGCGGTACATGGACACCTGCGACTGCGGTCAAAGGTTGCGATGGTTCAATCGCAACCTCTCCTTCGGCTTCGCCTGCTCCAGCACCAATGCCTGCAGCAATGCCAGAAGCAATGCCAGCTCCGAAAGCAGCAACGCCCGTAGCACCTCCTGCAGCTGTCAAAGTAACTTACGCTGCTGACGCATTCTTTGACACCAACAAATCGGTCATTAAAGCTGACGGCAAAGCCAAGCTTGACGATTTGACTAGCAAAGTTAAAGGCATCAACTTGGAAGTCATCATCGCTGTGGGTCACACTGACTCAGAAGGCTCTGCTGCCTACAACCAAGCGTTGTCGGTTCGCCGCGCTGAAGCCGTGAAGGCTTACTTGGTGTCTAAAGGCATTGAGAAAAACCGCGTTTATACCGAAGGCAAAGGCCTGACTCAGCCAGTGGCTGACAACAAGACCAAAGAAGGCAAAGCTAAAAATCGCCGCGTCGAAATCGAAGTTGTGGGCACACGTTCCAACTAATCAGATTCCAATCTGTTAAAAAACCCCGCTCAGTCGAGCGGGGTTTTTTATGCCCGCAATTTATGCTTTGAGTTTTGACTTCAGCCAGCGCACCAAAGTACCCAGCACGGGAATCTTTTCGTACAGCTCTTCGGCAGCATCCCAATAGTCACGGTGTAGCGTAATCAATTTTGCCGCGTTCAATTCAAAATACGTCGTCCCGTGAATCATTTGCGCTTTGCCGCGCGTCACAAACGAAAAATCCCAGCGCATAAAAATTTGTGGGCACACGTCCGCTGCGCCTGCTTTGGCAATCAAGGCTGTCACCACAAATTGGGGGGCATCCACTTGGCTAAACATGTGACTAAAGATGTGCGCAATCGCACCACGTCCTTGCACATCGTTAAACGGATCTTTAAACCTTGCATCCACCGCATACAGCCGCGCAAGTGCATCCACGCCACCAAGCGTAAGCCCTTCAAAGCCTTGCTGGATATGGCTTGCAGCAGTGTCGATATCCAAAGTTGTGCTCATAAAAAATTCCTCACCAGCTTGAAATAAAGACTGCGCGGTAGCCAACCCAGCACTTTTAAAAAGCGCGTAAACCGCTTAGGGAAATGGATTTCAAACTCGCCTTTGGCCAGTCCATGCACGATGTTCTCTGCTGCTTCCTCCGCCGAAATCAGCGCGGGCATCTCGAAATCGTTGTCAGCCGTCAGCGGCGTTTTGACAAACCCTGGGCACACCAACGTCACGGCGACGCCCTTGTTTGCCAGCTCCAAATACAGCGTCTCCGCCATGTAGCTCAGCGCCGATTTACTCGCACCGTACACCAAGGCTTTGGGCAGCGCACGGTAACCCGCCACGCTAGAGACCAGCACCACGTGCCCGCGCTTGGCGGCAGTGTAGGCAGGCAACACCTGCGCCAGCACATTGAGTGGGCCGCCCACGTTCACTAGAAACTGCTGCTTGGCACGGCCAAGGTCAAAATCCTGCGCTAGCATCGGCTCGTAGCTTCCCGCGTTCACAATCACCATATCGGGCATGCTGCTCGGGGCTGATGCCTCGCAAGCCTTATGCCATATGGCTTCCACGTCCTTGTCATTGGTGAAGTCCATCGCCAATGCGCTGGAGCGAGGTAGCTCTAGCGAGAGCGCTGCCAAACGCGCCGCATTCCTCGCACTCAAAATGACATACGCACCAAGGCTAGTGAGCCGTCGCGCCAACGCCTCGCCAATGCCCGTGGACGCACCAATCACCCAGACGCTTTTGCCTTGCCAATCGGCTACTGTGATTTTGGGATTGAAGCTCATGGCTCGATCATCACGCTTTTTCTAATGTGAAATGCATGACACTGGTGTCACCCGACTCAAACCCCGCTTCGCAGTACGCCAAATAAAAATCCCACATACGGATAAATTTTTCTGGATAACCCAGTGCGCGTACCTCGGACAATTTGGCTATAAAGTTGCTGCGCCACATGGCTAGCGTCCGTGCGTAATCTTGCCCAAACGAAAAGTGATCGACGATGCGCAAACCCTTGCTTGACGCGGCCTCTGCGAAGGCGGCAGGACTTGGCAACATCCCACCTGGGAAAATATAGCGCTGGATAAAATCCGTTCCCGAGCGATAGCGATCAAACAGCTCGTCTTTGATGACGATGCTTTGAATGCACGCCTTCCCGCCTGCTTTTAAGTTACGCGAAATGCATTCAAAGTACGACGGCCAATAGGACTCGCCCACAGCTTCAAACATTTCGATGCTGGCCACTCCATCGTATTGTTTGGCCTCATCCCGATAGTCCTGCAACTTCAAATCAGCAGCTTCCGTGCATCCCACTTTGGCGAGCCGCTCCTTGGCATAAATCAACTGCTCGCTAGAGAGCGTCAGCCCCGTCACCTGCCGTCCTGCTTTGCTTGCCATTTCGGCAAAACCGCCCCAACCGCAGCCAATCTCTAAGATATTTTTAGCATTGCCTAGCTGCCCCAGCACGCGTTGGTATTTGGCTTCCTGCGCCGCTGGCAGGGAGGCCTCGCTGTCAGCGGCGGCGCCCGCAAACAAAGCGCTGCTATAGGTCATGCTGGGGTCTAGCCACAGCTTGTAAAAGTCGTTGCCAAGGTCGTAATGCGCTTCGATGTTTTTACGTGCTTGGCGTTTCGTGTTACGCCTAAACAAGTGGATCAAGCGATCCAGCAGCACGCCCCACCAACTGCCATGCAGCGCCGCTTCAATCGCTTGGCGATTTTTTGCAAAGAGTTTGAGTAGCTGCGGCAAATCCGTCGTTGTCACTTTGCCGTGCATAAACATTTCGGCAAACGCGATATCACCGCCTCGCAAAATTTCGCTATAGACCTGCGTATCTAAGATGCATAAATCGGCCGCCAGGCCATATGGCGCTTGGCCTCTACAAGTGCCAAATTCGCGCACTTCACCACTTGGCGTTGTGAGCGTTAATGTGCCGTGCTGGAGTTTCTCCAACATTCCAAAAATAATGTGTTCATTGACTGTGCGTGACATCGTTAGAAAGTTTATTGGGCAAACGATAAAAGCGCGCACCCTTGCACCACAGCTTGAGCGCTTGAAAATGTATCCGCCAGACTACCATCAAGGCGTGAAGGGGATACCCGAACAAGACGCGCAAGCTACTCAAAACGGTCACGGGCACATGCCGTCCAGAAATACTGGTCGACAGCGTGATGTCATGTGGCTGTTCGGGATGATGGTGCGCGTCCATATAGTCAATACGCACCACCGAGCGGTTTGGATTCAAAGCAGTGGGCGTGATGTGCCACTTAAAGCGGTATTCGCCGCGCACAGGGAAAAACGGGCTGACATGAAACACCTTTTGCGCCATCATCTCTTGCCCATCCACTAGCGGTGACCCGTCCTGGTGATGCAGCAAATAACAATGCTGCTCGCCAAAGGTGTTGTGCACCTCGACCACGAGGGCGCGGAGTACGTGAGCGTTGTCATGGCAAAACCAAAAGCTCACAGGCTTAAACGCATAGCCCAGCACACGCGGGAACGTCTGCAGCCACACCGCGCCCGCCTGCTCGCCACTGCACGACGTGATGCCCTGCTCCACCAATAATTTATCGAGTGCGGCCAATGCGCTGCCGTGCGTTTTGCTGCGTTCAAAATGGTCAC
The DNA here is from genome assembly GCA_947450645.1 of Comamonadaceae bacterium. GTDB lineage: Bacteria > Pseudomonadota > Gammaproteobacteria > Burkholderiales > Burkholderiaceae_C > JASGCK01. Next base: position 49,927 of record CANFWH010000010.1, read on the forward strand.
TATCCGCAAAGCCAAGCGGGCTGGGCTTGTTCAAGCCAAATAGGCCGTAAGCCAATCTGGATGAGGGCTGCGAAGCAATAGCCCGCATCGGAAGGCGCACGAACACGCTGCCCACCTCGAAGCTGTTTTCTTTCGGCCACAGCCTTTTGTGGCGCGTCACGCCAAAGCCAAATTCGAGTAGAACATCAGGCTTTGATGAGTGCTTCATTTCAATCCAGCCAACACCCCTTGGGCGGCCGCCTTGCCCGACTGAAAGCCATCTTCATGGAATCCATAGTTCGCCCAAGCGCCCGCAAACCACACGCCTTGCTGACCTTGGATGCTCGGCAATCCTTGCTGGGCAAGGATTGCCGCGGTATCAAACACGGGGTGGTCATAGTCAAACGTTTGGATTACTTTGGCAGGGTCGATCTTGCCGAGAGGATTCAAACTCACCAGCACGGGCGTGCCCATGCCCACGGGCAATGGCTGTAGTTTGTTGAGCAAATAGTGCAAGCAGACACGCTGATGGTTTGGATTAGCGTTACTAGATTGCGTTTCGTAATTCCAAGCCGCCCATGCTCGCTGGTGGCTAGGCAGCACAGAGCTATCGGTATGCAGCACCGCAAGATTGGGCTGGTACCGAATCGCGCCAAGTACGCGCTGCTCATCCGCTGTGGGTGCATCCAGCAAGCGCAGCGCTTGATCCGAATGCGTGGCGACCACCACCGCATCAAAGTGCTCTGCTCCCGCCGCTGTGTGCAAGGTGACGCCACCGTCACCACTGTCATCCGCACGCTCTATCTTTGTCACCGCTTGTCCAAGGCGTATCTCGCAGCCCTTACTGGATAAGGCCTCCAGCACTTTTCTGACGTAATTTCGTGAGCCGCCCTGCACCGTGTACCACTGCGGACGATTCGTAATTTGCAAGAGTCCGTGGTTATGACAAAAGCGCGAAAACGTCGCCATGGGATACGCCAGCATTGTCTGGGTCGGGCAACTCCAAATGGCAGCAGCCATCGGAATCAAATACCAGTCGCGCAGCGCGTTCGAATAACGATTGGCAACCAAATATTCACCCAGCGTTTGCGTGGTGTTTGGCGGCTGAAGCGCAAAGCGAGTCGCTGCTTTATTGAAGCGCAGCATGTCCTTCAGCATCCGCCAAAAGCGGGGACTCAACAAGTTTTTCCGCTGGGTAAAAACACTCGACAAGCTATTGCCAGCCCACTCTAAATTGGCTTGCAAGCCATACTGACTGTGGCTTGTACGAGTGCCAACTTGTACCGAAAATCCCATATCGGATGGCGCTGTCACCACGCCGTGTTGCTCAAAAAATGGTGTGAGGCCTGGATAAGTTTTGTGATTGAAGACCAAAAATCCCGTGTCCACACCAAAGGTTTTGCCGCCAACCGTCACGTCCACCGTATGTGCATGACCGCCTGGGCGTGACTCGGATTCAAACAGCGTGACGTGCGCACGCGGGTCCTCAGACAAATGCCAAGCAGCAGACAGTCCTGCAATGCCGCTACCGATAATGGCTACTTTTTTTACAGCAGCCTTAGTGAGATTTTGAGTTTGCGTCATAAGAGACAATTACAGCATGAACGAACACGCTAATCAGAACTTCGACACTGCCGAGTTAGCCAAATTCACCGACATCGCGCACGAGTGGTGGGACACCACCAGCCGCTCTTTCGGGGCACTGCACAAGATTAATCCGCTACGCTTAGATTGGATTAACTCCACCGTGCCGCTACTTGGAAAACGCATACTGGACGTGGGATGCGGCGGAGGCATTCTCGCCGAAAGCATGGCCAACTTGGCTTGCAAGGATATGGCCAATGGCACGGTCTTAGGTATTGACTTGGGTCGTGAATCACTGCAAGTGGCTCAATTACACGCACTAGAAGCAAGTGCACCAAACATCACCTATCGTGAGGTGAGCGCCGAGACTTTGACCATCGAATCACCTGCCTCGTTTGACGTGGTCACCTGCATGGAAATGCTGGAGCACGTGCCCGACGCCGCAGCCATTGTGCAAGCCTGCGCGGCGCTCGTTAAACCCAATGGATGGGTATTTTTTTCCACTATCAATCGAAATTTTCAATCATTTTTAAACGCCATCGTCGGCGCAGAATACATACTTGCACTTATCCCACGCGGCACACACGAGTACGCCAAATTTATCCAGCCAGCCGAGTTGATGCGCTGGGCACGCAATTGCCGTCTTGCCCCGCAAGCCATGCGGGGATTCGGTTACAGCCCGATCACTCAGCGTTACACCTTAAATTCAGACACTCGCGTCAACTACATGATCGCGATGCAGAAGCTATGAATTCAAGCCAGCTACTCTCTAAATCCATTACGATTTTTTTTGATTTAGACGGCACACTCATCGACAGCGCACCCGACCTTGGCCTTGCTGCCGACAAAATGCGAGTAGATCGTGGTTTGCCGTCTTTGCCACAGGATCTCTATCGCCCCATGGCTGGCGCAGGCGCACGTGGGATGCTCAAAGTTGCGTTTGATATGTCGCCCGAACACGCTCTTTTTTTGGCGTATCGCGAAGAGTTTTTTGCCAACTACGCCGCGTCCATCACCGCACTAGCTGTGGGCGATCCTAGCGCTCGAACCTTTGCATTTTCAGGAATCAACGAAATGCTGCGCGGTCTTGAAGCACGTGGCTTTGCTTGGGGTATCGTGACCAACAAATCGAAGCGTTTTACCGATCCATTGGTCGCCGCCTTGCCTGTGCTACATGGCGCTTGCGCGGTGGTCAGCGGCGATAGCACGCCTCACTCAAAGCCACATCCAGCGCCGCTTTTGGAAGCCTGTAGGCTGGCGAGCCAATCAGCACGTGGCCTAGCACCCATTGATCCTGCGCGGTATTGGTATTTAGGCGACGACAAACGCGACATCGATGCAGGCCACGCCGCTGGCATGACGACCATTGCCGTGACTTGGGGCTATGAGGGTGAACATGCGCTCGCGACTTGGGGCGCAGACCACGTGCTGCATAAGCCCACAGAGTTATTGACTTTGCTCGACTAGACGCTATTCAGGCTGGATATTCCCCTCGCGGATGACCTTGCCCCATTTGAGAATTTCTTTGGTCAGCATGATGCTCGCCTCTTGCGGCGTGGTGTACATCGCAATCACGCCTTGACCGAGCATCGAGTCCTTAGTATCTTGCTGACTCAAAATCACTTTAAGCGCCGCATTGATCTTGTTGACAATCGCCACGGGCGTACCTGCTGGCGCAGCTAAGCCAAACATGGAGCTGACCTCAAAACCTGCCAAACCAGCTTCGGCAACGGTTGGCACTTCAAGCAATGTTGGAATGCGCTGTCCTGTTGTGGCGGCCAGCGCACGTATCTTGCCCGCTTTGATTTGACTTTGCGCCGAGGGCGCGGTCTCAATCATGCTTTGAACTTGACCGCCAATTAAATCGTTCATGGCGGGGCCACTGCCTTTGTAAGGCACATGGATAAGCTGCACGCCCACCGTGCGCATAAACATTTCTGCCGCCAAGTGCTGCGGCGACCCATTACCCGACGAGGCAATACTGATCTGCCCTGGCTTTGATTTGGCCAGCGCAATAAATTCTGAAAGCGTGTTCGCCTTCACCGACGGATGCACCACAAACACCAACGGCACAGAACCCACCATGGCAATGGGCACAAAGTTTTTTTCTAAATCGAACTGAATCGTTTTTTTATTTAGCGTCGCATTGATGGCATGACTCGTCATCGCCCCCATCAAGAGCGTGTAGCCGTCGGGTGCACTACTGGCAACCACCGCCGCACCAAGATTGCCTGCCGCGCCCGCCTTGTTGTCCACTACGACGGGTTGCCCCAGCGCTGCCGAGAGTTTTTGCGCCATGACGCGGCCAATCACGTCGGTCGCACCTGCAGGTGGATAGGGCACGACAAGACGAATAGGCTTAATAGGATAGTCACCCGATTGCGCCCACGCATTCCCAAGCAAAGCCATGCCACATAAGGCTTGCAGAATGATTACCCTAAAAAATTTTATTGTCTTAGTCATTGTCATTCCCTCTTTGTAATAAAGCCAATCCTGCTGCCAAGACTAGCACGCTTGCCCCCATCGTCATGGCAGCATTCATCCCATAGGTGTCAGCAATCCACCCCGCCAGCACAGGCCCTGCAGCTTGACCGATAGCAAAAATCATCGTGAAGAAGTTCATGGCTTTTGCCCACAGCGTTTGCGGCAAGGTTTTTCTAGCCAGTGCCATCATTGCGCCTGGCACCATGAAGAACGAGCCGCCTACCAAAACGGCGGAGACGAGCAGCACGGGGAATGTCTGGGAGGCCAATGGCAGCGCAGTCCCAAGCGCCGTGCATAAAGTCGCGGCGGCAAATGTGGAGGTGGGCTGCCAACGCGCCATCACGCCCTTCCACACATAGCCTGAAGCCATTGAGGCCACGCCTAGCACTAGCCACACAGTCGTTGCAGCCGCCGTACCAAGACGCATTTCACGCAGCCAGGCAATCACAAAGGTTAGGTAGACGATGTAGCCCACACCGTAGAGCAGATACGCCCAAGTAATGGTTTGAAATCTGCGCCACGGCATAGGTTTGTTATTTTTAATGCTTGCTGATCCACCAATTTGCAGCGCTAATTTTGCAGGCCAAAGCGATAGCAATAAGCCAGCCGCGCCAAGAAGCAACCAGCCCGCAGACCACGTCCAATCTTGGTTCAACACGGGATAAATCAAGAGACCACTGGTCGCAATTCCCAGTCCACCACCCGCGTAATAAATCGCAATTGCTGATGCCGACTTGGCAGGCGCGTGGCTGTATTTGGCCGCAATTAGTGCGCCGCCGCACGCAAACACCCATGCCGAGCCGATACCGCAAATAAAACGCAAAAACAACATCAACGGCAAATCGCGAGTAATGCCACACAGAAGCAACGTCGCCACGGCAATCGCCAATCCCCAGACAAACAAAATCGCTGGCTTGGTGCGCGCGAGCAGCATCATGCCAAGGAAGGCGCCAATTCCATATCCCGCCGAGTTAGCAGTGTTGAGCCAACCCGACAGCGCGTAGTCCCAGTGCAAGTCAGTCCGCATCACGGGCAACAGTAGCGCGTAGGCAAAGCGTCCAAATCCATTGACAACGGCGACAGCCGCCGCAAAGATCACCGCAGCGCGTAGGGATTTGGCTTGTAAGTCAGTTGTCATATAGAGGAGTCTAGTCGCTAGAACAGATAAAATAGGGCGTCTCAATTGGGCGAGCGACACAATCGCAGCTCTCTTGTTCGCATCAAAAACTCCTCAACCACACCATCACAGGATCACCATGGCTGCCAGCAAATCAAAAATCATCTATACCCTCACAGACGAAGCGCCTTTGCTGGCCACTAGTTCGCTCTTGCCCATCATTCGCACATTTACTGCGCCCGCTGGTATCGAAGTGGCCGAGAGCGACATCTCAGTGGCGGCGCGTGCACTGTCGCAGTTTCCTGAGTGCCTCAAGCCCGAGCAACAAGTGCCCGACACTTTGGCCGAGCTAGGACGCCTGACTCATGTCGCTAGCACGAACATCATCAAACTACCCAACATCAGCGCATCGGTTGGGCAATTGATTAGCGCCATCAAGGAGCTGCAATCCAAAGGTTATGCGATCCCTGACTATCCCGAAGCGCCTAAAACTGAAGAAGAAAAAGCCATTCGAGCCAAGTACAACCGCTGCATCGGCAGCGCCGTCAATCCTGTGCTACGCGAGGGCAATTCGGATCGCCGCGCGCCCAAAGCCGTCAAAGAATACGCACGCAAACATCCGCACAGCATGGCCGAGTGGAGTCAAGCTTCGCGCTCGCACGTCTCGCACATGCACGCGGGCGATTTCTATCACGGCGAAAAATCCATGACGCTAGACCGTGCCCGCGATGTTCGGATGGAGCTTGTCACGACTAGTGGCAAGACTATCGTATTGAAAGAAAAAGTGTCTCTCTTAGACCGCGAAATCATCGACAGTATGTTTATGAGTAAAAAGGCTCTAGTTGAGTTCTACGAAAAAGAAATTGACGATGCATTCAAAACAGGCGTGATGTTCTCATTGCACGTCAAAGCCACCATGATGAAGGTCTCGCACCCCATTGTGTTTGGCCACTGCGTCAAGATTTTTTACAAAGATGCTTTCGCCAAGCATGGCAAGCTGTTTGATGAACTTGGCGTGAATGTCAACAATGGCATGGCCAATCTCTACGAAAAAATTGCAACGTTGCCGCAGTCTAAGCAAGACGAAATCAAGCGCGACATTCACGCCTGCCACGAAGGTCGCCCAGAGCTCGCTATGGTGGACTCGGCCAAAGGCATTACCAACTTCCATTCACCAAACGATGTGATCGTGGATGCTTCGATGCCAGCCATGATTAGGAACGGCGGCAAAATGTGGGGAGCAGACGGTCGCTTGAAAGACGTGAAAGCCGTGATGCCTGAATCCACTTTTGCCCGCATCTACCAAGAGATCATCAATTTTTGTAAATGGCATGGCGCATTCGATCCTAAGACCATGGGCACCGTGCCCAACGTGGGTCTGATGGCGCAGCAAGCCGAAGAATACGGCTCGCACGACAAAACGTTTGAACTCACCGAAGGCGGAGTGGCGAACATTGTGGACATCGCTTCTGGCGAAGTTTTGCTTTCTGAAAACGTGGAAGCAGGTGATATCTGGCGCATGTGCCAAGTCAAAGACGCGGCGATTCGCGACTGGGTCAAGCTGGCGGTCACTCGCGCACGCAACTCGGGTATGCCCGTCGTGTTCTGGCTAGACCAATTCCGCCCGCACGAAGCGCAGCTGATTACAAAGGTCAAAATGTATCTGCACGAACACAACACAGCAGGACTCGACATTCAAATCATGTCCCAAGTTCGTGCGATGCGCTTCACCCTAGAGCGTGTGGTTCGTGGCCTAGATACGATTTCGGCCACAGGCAACATCTTGCGCGACTACCTCACCGACCTGTTCCCCATCATGGAACTGGGCACCAGCGCCAAGATGCTCTCCGTGGTGCCACTCATGGCAGGCGGCGGCATGTACGAAACGGGGGCGGGCGGCTCTGCGCCTAAGCATGTGCAACAGTTGGTGGAAGAGAATCACTTGCGCTGGGACAGCTTAGGTGAGTTCTTGGCACTAGCAGTCAGCATGGAAGATTTGGGCATCAAAACGGGCAACGCCAAAGCCGTCATCTTGGCTAAAACCTTGGATATGGCGACAGGCAAATTGCTCGATCTCGACAAAGGGCCAAAAACGCGTACAGGCCAATTGGACAACCGCGGCAGCCACTTCTACCTTGCGATGTATTGGGCCGAAGCCTTGGCTGCGCAAACGGAAGACAAAGAGTTGCAAGCGCACTTTGCGCCGCTTGCCAAAACCTTAACAGCGAACGAGAAAAAAATTGTCGATGAGCTAAACGCCGTACAAGGCAAACCTGCCGATATTGGTGGCTACTACATGCCAGATCCTGTCAAGATGGCTGCGATCATGCGCCCAAGCGCGACGTTTAATGCAGCACTCAAAGCCTAGCCCTTGAAAAATCCCATGCAGCCCTTAGAATAGAAACCTTGGGGCTGCACTGGTTTCGACGTGGGTACGGACGCGCAGCAGGGCATGTCGAGCTTGATTCACGCTCGTAAAAATCGATTCAAAAAACTAACTGCAAACGACGAACGTTTCGCACTCGCAGCTTAATTGCTTGTGAGCTCTACAACAGC
>CANFWH010000011.1 GCA_947450645.1 Comamonadaceae bacterium
TGGAAAATCGCGCACAACGTGATGTTTGGCGTGGTGATTCAAAACCTGTGCGAAATCACCGTGATGGCAGAAAAAGCAGGCATCCCGCGCCACGTGTTTTTGGAGTCCATCAACGACTCGGTGCTGGGCAGCATGTACACGCGCTACAAAACACCTGTGCTCACCAATTTGGATTTCGATCACGTCACGTTCACGCCCAAGCTGTTACTCAAAGACATGGATTTGGGCATGGCGTCCGCCAAGACTTACGGTGTGGCCATGCCTGCGGCTGCTGCGACGCGCGAATCAGTGGCGCGTATGGTCGGTCATGGTCACGAAGATGTCGATTTTTCCATCTTGTTGTTAGAGACCGCCAAAGATGCGGGCATGAATTTGGTGAGCGAAAACAAGGTCATTGACGACGGGTTGCAAGCGAAGTAAGGCTAGGGCAGGCTCAGCCCGAACGGCGTTCAAAGGGAGTATTTCATATGTCTATTTTGATCAAAGGTGCGTCCATCATCACGATGGAGGATGGCGCGGGTGGGCAAGGCGATCTGCCCGTTGGCGATATTTTGATTGAAGGCGAGCGCATCACCAAAATCGCGGCGCACATTGAAATGGATGACGATGACATCCAAGGCCTGCAAGTGATTCATGGTGCGGGCTACATCGTGATCCCAGGTCTCATCAATGCCCACATGCACACATGGCAAACAGCGCTGCGCGGCGTGGCAGCCAATTGGACGCTGCTGGAATATTTTCAAAAAATGCATGCAGGATTGGCGACCGTTTTTACGCCAGAAGATTTGCACATTGCGACCTTGGTCGGTTCGCTCAATCAACTGAACTGCGGCACGACAACTCTAGGTGATTGGTGTCACAACAACCCTACGCCCGCGCACAACGATGCCGCGATTAGCGGACTCTTGGAGAGCGGCATCCGCGCTGCGTTTTTCCACGGCACGCCCAAACCCGATCCCAAGCCTGGACAAACGCCATTTTGGGAAGTGCCGCATCCACGTGCCGAAGTGGAGCGCCTCTTGAAGCTTCACGCTGGCAAGCCTTTGCTCGACGTTCACATGGCAGTGCTTGGGCCTCACTACTCAACACTCGATGTGGCTTTGCATGACTTCCGCGCCGCCAAAGAGCTAGGACTCATCGCATCACTGCATCAAGGCGGCGGCGCAGCACGCACGCCCGATGGTTGGGATGTGCTTGAGCGAGAAGGCTTGCTCGGATCACACATCAACATCGTGCACGGTCATGCGCTCTCAGACGAACAACTCAAACGCTTTGTCGATTTGGGCATGAGCTTTTCTGCGGCGGCTGAAAGCGAAATGAGCCAAGGGCATGGTCACCCCATCACAGGACGCTTGCGCAAACTGGGCGCTGCGCCTTCGCTGGGTGTGGATTTGGAGTCAGTCATGAGCGGCGACATGCTCTCGCAAGCTAGAGTCGCGCTTGGCGTGCAGCGCAGCCTTGACAACGTGGCTTACCGAGCCGAACACGGGACTATCCCGCCCACCAGCACCATCACCACACGCGAAGCCTTGTCGTGGGTCACAGTAGAAGGCGCACGGATGCTGGGGCAGTTAGATCGCATCGGCACACTCAAAGCGGGCAAGCAAGCCGACTTGGTCATGATTCGAGCCAGCGATTTGAATATGCAGCCCGTGCATGATGCCGTCAGCAGCGTGGTGATGCAAACATCGCTTGCCAACATTGACAGCGTGATGGTGGCGGGTGAATGGAAGAAGCGCAGTGGACAACTTGTGAATGTTGATCTTGCGCCAAAGCTAGCAAAACTCAAGGCATCAGGCGAAAAAATTGTGGCTGCTTTAAATTTATAAATTGGAGAACAGAATGAAAAAAATATTTCAACTCACACTATGCGGATTGCTCACAAGCCTTATGTCTATTGGCCTATCGGCACAAACCTACCCGAGCAAATCCATCAAATTTATCGTGCCATTCACCGCAGGCAGCGCCACCGACATCGTGGCGCGCACCGTGGCAGAAGCCATGGGCAAGAGCATGGGGCAGCCCATCGTGATCGAAAACAAAATCGGTGCGGGCGGCACGATTGCCACGGCGCAAGTCGCCAAGGCCGATGCGGATGGCTACACCGTGCTGGTGCACTCTTCAGGGCATGTGCTCAACCCAGCGCTCTATCCCAATTTGGGCTATGACACGCTTAAAGATTTGACGGGCATCACCACGCTAGCTGCCATTCCAAATGTGCTGGTGGTCAATCCCAGCAAGGGCTGGAAGACTCAGGCCGATTTGATTGCGGCGGTTAAAGCCAAACCCGGCACGTTTAACTACGCCAGCGCGGGCATTGGCAGCGGCACGCACATGAACGCCGAAATTTTCCGCCTGCAAACAGGCATCGACGCGCTGCATGTGCCCTACAGCGGCACGCCACCTGCCATGACCAACGTGATTGGCGGCGCGAACGATTGGTTCTTTGCGCCACTTGCGGCAGCCCTGCCCCTCATTCAAGGCGGCAAGCTGCAGGCACTGTCAGTCAGTACCAAGGCACGAGCGAGCACACTGCCAAACGTGCCCACCAGCATTGAAGCAGGCGTGCCGAACTCCGATTACACGTTGTGGATTGGCATGATTGTGGCGAGTGGCACGCCGGCGGCGATTCAAAAGCGGCTGCACGACGAAGCAATCAAAGCGCTGGCAAGCAGCGACTTGAAAGAGCGGTTTACTAAGCTAGGGGCCGATCCATTTCCTATGGGTTCAGACGCATTTAATGCATATATCAAAACCGAGATGGACACAGCGGCGCGTGTGGCAAAAGCAGCTAATCTAAAAGCACAGTAACGATATCCATCATGGAATTCACCTACAACGGTCAACCTTCACGTGTCATTTTTGGCGCGGGTAGCTTGCAACATTTGGCGCGTGAGATTGACCTCTTGGGCGCTAAGCGAGCTCTGGTTCTATCCACACCCGAGCAGCGTGTGTCTGCCGAAATGATTGCTGACTTGCTGGGCAATAAAGCTGCTGGCGTGTTCGACCGTGCCGTGATGCACGTGCCCATAGAAACCGCTCGCGAGGCACGTCAGATGGCTCTGCTGCTCGGAGCTGATTGCGCCATCGCCATTGGCGGCGGCTCCACCACAGGGCTTGGTAAAGCGATTGCGCTGGATAGCGGACTGCCCATCCTCGCCATCCCTACTACTTACGCAGGTTCGGAGATGACGCCGATTTATGGCATTACCGAAGGCGGTCTCAAAAAGACAGGCAAAGATGCGCGTGTGCTGCCGCGTACCACCATTTACGACCCCGACCTGAGCATGAGCTTGCCCGTGGCCTTGAGCATCACCAGCGGCATCAACGCCATCGCCCACGCAGCCGAAGGACTCTATGCCCTAGATAACAATCCCATCATGGACTTGATGGCGTGCGAGGGCATCGCGGCATTGGCAAGGGCGCTGCCCGCCATTTATAAAAACGCAAGCGATAAAACGGCAAGAGCCGACGCGCTATATGGGGCATGGCTTTGCGGCACAGTGCTAGGCAACGTCGGCATGGCGCTGCACCACAAGCTGTGCCACACATTGGGTGGCAGCTTCAACTTGCCACACGCAGAAGTCCACACCATCGTGCTACCCCACGCGCTGGCATACAACCAAGCAGCTGCGCCAGAAGCCATGCAAAAGATCGCCAAAGCGCTGGGTGTGAGTGAATCCCAAAGCACCACTTCCGCGCAAGCCACATGGGACTTGACCTACAGCAACGGTGCCCCCACAAGCCTTGCTGCGATTGGCTTGCAAGAGAGCGACTTAGATAAAGCCTGCGATATTGCCATGCAAAACCAATACGCGAATCCAAGACCGCTGGAGCGAGTGGCGCTGAGGGCTTTGTTTCAGGATGCGTTTGAAGGTGTTAGGCCGAGGTAGCTATCTCAATGAGTAAAAATCAAATCGAAAAAGAAGCGCTCCAAGTGCTCACATGTTGGGTGCACGCATTTATCAAGGCGGATGTTGATGCAATTGTTGAACTCTACGCCTGCGACGCTATTTTCATTGGCACAGGAAGCAAATCCATTGTGACAAAGCCTGCTGATATCCGCGCATATTTTGAAACAGCACTTCTTGGTGATCGTAAGTTTGTTGCTTCGTTCACCGACATGTGCGCCACTGTTCTGTCCGAATCAGTCGTGGTAGTCGCTGCACTTGACAAACTAGTAATGACTACAAAAGATGAAACAAAAACCCATTTTGGACGTGTCAGCTTCGTCATCACACAACACGAATCAAACTGGAAAATAAGTCACTTTCATCGATCCGAAATACCCGCATGACTTTCGACCAAACCCAATCCCTCCGCACCCTCATCACCGCGCAGCCCCTCGCCGCGCTGGGCACGGTGCAAGGTGGTGAGCCGTTTGTGTCGATGGTGCCTTTTGCGATTGAGCCTAACGGCGGCAAGCTCATCATCCACGTGAGCACGCTCGCGGTGCACACCAAGCATATGCAGGAGAACTCTCGCGTGAGTTTGATGGTGATGGCAGCGCCCTCGCCCGGTGTGCCCGCGCAGGCTACGCCGCGTGTGACGATTCAAGGTGTGGCGGTGCAGTTAGATAAAGCCACTAACGAATATGACGAAGCGAAAGCGGTGTACACCCTTCGCTTCCCGCAAAGCCTTGATTTGTTTGGCTTTGCGGACTTTTCGCTGTTTGCGATTGCGCCTACATCTGCACGATTTGTAGCTGGTTTTGCGCAGGCGATGACAATGAGTGCAGAGGATTTCTGCGCTACGCTATCAGCTTAAAACTTCGATGTCTCGCCTTCTTTTGGCGCAATGATTTTGATGTCACCCATTCCGCCATTGGCGTTCATCGCAGCAACAAACTCAGCCAACGTGCCTTTGGCAATCGGGTTGGAGTTGTAATGAATCGGCATCACCATCTTTGGCTTAATCCACGTTTTGATAGCGAAGGCTGCTTCCTCGGGTCCCATCGTAAAGTTACCGCCAATAGGAATCAGGACTAGATCAGGCTTGTAATAGTCGGCAATGAACTTCATATCGCCAAAGAGTCCTGTATCGCCCATGTGCCAAATCTTGAAGCCATTTTCCATTTGGAAAATATAGCCCACGGGTTCGCCCGCAGGATGCGATTCCAGTTTGTCAGTGGTTGGATTCTTCCAAACTAACAGCGATGAGTGTTCTGCCGCCACCGCCGTCACTTTGACGTTGGGAACGGGCATTACATAGCCCGATTTATTAAAGCGATGTGTCAAATTAGCGGGCATCACGCCCAGCGTGACAAGCGGGGTCATCATGTCAGCAGGGCCATAGAACATGGCGTTGTTCATCTTGGAAATGGCGGGTGCATCACCCAAATGATCGACGTGGGCATGCGTCACAAACACGGCATCAACTTTTCCTAGCTTTGAGAGATCGGCTTTGTACTCGGCGGGTGCTTTAGGCCCGCCTGTAATCCAAGGATCAACAATGATGATCTTGCCACCTGGCGTCGTGATGCGAAAGCTGGCTTGACCTAGCCAAAGCAGCTCGGTCTTTCCTGTACCCTGCGCGAAACTAATGCTAGCAAGGCCTGCGAGCAAGGCGGCAGCGGTTAATGCTCCAATCGTTTTGATGAAGTGATTGCGTTGCATGATGTGACTCCAATAAAAATGAAGTGCCCATTGTGGCTGTCGCCAAGGTGCTTGGCATCAGGGTTTATAGGGTGGTGTGACGCGTGGATGACAGCAAAATATAGGAATGAATACACTCAATTCTTGCTCTTGCAATTTGCCGCGTCGAGGTTTTTTAAGTGGCTTACTCGCTACTGGCGCATCCACTCTGCTCTCTGGCTGCGTCACGCCCACCGCGGCTTCCCGCGCTGACCGCATCGACATTCACCACCATGCTTTCTCGCCTGCTTACGTTGCGGAGTTGGACAAAGCGGGACAAGCTCCGCCAATTGTGAAGAACTGGTCTCTCGCTAAAACATTGGACGACATGGCGAAGGCGGGCGTGGGCACAGCTATTCTCTCGGTCACTACGCCACAAGTCACTTTTTTGAACCGTGAAAAAGCTAAGAGCGTGGCGCGTGAGCACAACGAATGGATTGCGAAATTAGGAAGCGAGTACAAAGGAAAATTTGGCTCGTTTGCGATGCTGCCGATGCAAAACATGGGGGATGCGCTACACGAGTTGGAATACGCACTCGATGTTCTCAAAGCCGATGGCATTGGACTCATGTCAAGTTACAACGACAAGTGGCTAGGCCACGCCAACTATGCCCCCGTGATGGATGAGCTCAATCGCAGGAAAGTGATTTTATTTACGCATCCAAGTCCTGGGGAATGCTGCCGCAATATTCTCACGCCCGAAATTCCGCCCACTGTGATCGAGTTTCAAACCGACACCACGCGTGCCATTACCAATCTGTTGTTTTCGGGCACGGCCGCACGCTGCCCTGACGTCCAATTTATTTTTGCGCACGCAGGCGGTTTGATTCCATTCATAGTCGAGCGCCTCACCAAGCTACCGATTCAAGACCCCAAACTCGCATCTCGTGTTCCTCGTGGCGTGCTGTTTGAACTCAGGCGCTTTTTCTACGACACGGCATGGTCGGCACATCCAGGCGCGCTGGCGTCGCTCACCAAACTTGTCAATGTTTCGCAAATTTTGATGGCCTCCGATTACCCGTACCGCACGGGCGTCGATAACGTCACAGGCCTTATTGACTATGGCTTTTCAGCCAGCGACCTGCGCGCCATTGAGCGTGATAACGCCGCGCGCTTGATGCCGCAGTGGAAAGCTTAAAGCGTCCGCTAAACCCCAAGATATGCCTTGCGTACCTCGGGACGCGTGAGCAGTTCGCGAGCTTCGCCTTCTAACGCAATGCGGCCTTCTTCTAGCACGTAGGCGCGTTTGGCAATCGCCATGGCCATCGCGACGTTTTGTTCAATTAACAGGACGGCTGTGCCCTCTGCGTTAATCTTTTCAATCGCGCGAAACATGTCTTGCACGATGGCGGGAGCAAGACCCAGCGAGGGCTCATCCAGCAGTAAGAGCTTGGGTTTTGCCATCAGCGCACGGCCAATAGCGACCATTTGCTGTTGACCACCCGAGAGCAATCCTGCCGCTGTATGCAACTTGATTTTGAGCGCAGGAAACAGCGTCAAGACCTTAGAAAGCGTGGCTTGGCGCTGCGCCTTGGCTGGTGCGATAAAGCTGCCAAGCTCTAAATTTTCCAGCACCGTCATGCCCGTGAAGAGCCTGCGCCCTTCGGGCACGATGGCAATGCCCGCTTCGCAAAAACGATGCGCGGGTAGCTGCGTAATATCGCGTGCGTTCAAATAAATACTGCCAAGGCTTGCTCGGTGCACACCTGCAATCGCATTGACCAGCGTCGTTTTACCAGCACCGTTCGGGCCCACCACGCACACCAACTCGCCAGCAGCCACACGCAGCGACACATCCCACAGCGCGGGCGCTGCGCCGTAGTTCACGCCGAGATTTTTAATCTCAAGCATGGCTTACCTCTTCCACATTCACCGCTTCTGCGGTGCCAAGATAAGCGCTCACCACTTCAGGATTTGCCATCACATCATTCGGCAAACCCAGTGCAATCAACTTACCGTGATTGAGCACCGCCACGCGGTCGGCCAGCGCCATCACCGCGTGCATCACGTGCTCGACAAACACAATGGTGGAGCCCTGTGCGCGGATGCGGCGGATGAGCTCAATCGCCTCATTGATTTCGCTAGGCGTGAGTCCCGACAGTACCTCGTCAAGCAAGACCAATCGTGGCTTGGCGGCCAATGCCCGTGCGAGCTCTAAAAATTTTCGCTCGTGCAGATTAAGGTCGTTAGGCAGCAAATATGCTTTACTTTGTAAGCCCGTAAATTCAAGCCATTGCCACGCTTGCTCCGTCGCCAAGGTTTGGTTTTGCTTGGCACCAAACATGGCGACCAAGGACACGTTTTGCAGCACCGAGAGATGTGCAAACGGACGCGGAATTTGGTAGGTGCGGGCAATGCCCGATTGCGCCACGCGGTGCGGTGCAAGATGCGAAATATCGCGGTCAGCGAACATGATTTGTCCGCCGCTCTTGGGGTAGTGCCCGCTGACCACATTGATAAACGTGGACTTGCCCGAGCCATTGGGGCCGAGCAAACCTAGGATTTCGCCCTCGCGCACATCGAACGTAACGCCGTCCAGCGCCTGCACACCTTTGAAAGCTTTGGATAAATTGAGCACGCTAAGCAATAATTTATTGGGAATTGGCACTCGCGCAAGCCTTACTGGTTGTGGCTTAGCGGGCAGTTCTTGGTTTTTATCATTGATGGATGTTGATGCATTTTTGGTTTTGCGTTTGAGCCAAAATCCCAAAATCCCATCAGGCATAAACAAAATCACCACCACCAAAATCAAGCCCACCATCGCTTTTCCCAGCAGTGGACTATTGCCCGCCGTGAGGAAATACAGCAAGCAGGTAATGACCACTGCACCCAGCGCAGGCCCCGCCCAGTGGCGCGTGCCGCCTAGTACGCTCATCAACACCACGGTTAGCGGCACGGTGATGGTGAAGGTCTCCCCTGCCGTCACGTAGTTCACAAAAAGCGCATGGATGCCGCCTGCCAATCCTGCCAGCGCGCACGACACACCAAACGCAACGAGCTTGTAGCGCAACGTCGGCACGCCCATCACCTCAGCTACATCTTCATCATCGTGAATCGCAAACAAGCCCAAACCTAACTTCGATTTTTGAATTTTGTACGACAGCGCCATTGTCAGCACGGCAGCAGCCAATGCCAGTAAATAAATCGAGCCTGATGCAGTCGGTGCCAATTTTGGAATAGCAACGCCCGAGAGCGCAATCCCAGGTCCGCCGTCAATGGGTGTATTCAAAACAATCGTGCCTACGACAAACGTAATAGCGAGCGTGAGGAGTGCAAACAACTCGCCACGCACGCCCTTGACTCTAAACACAATCGCCCCCAAAGCCACGCCCAGTAAGGCCGACAGCAGTGCCGCTATGGGCAGTGTGGCTAAAAATGGCCAATCGAATTTGCTAGATAGCACCGCCGTGGTGTACATACCGACACCAAAGAATGCGCCATGCCCGAACGAAAAATAACCCGAGTAACCCGACAAGATATTCCACGACAGTGCAAGGATCGTCCAGTAACACAGCAAGTACAAAAACGATTCGTAAAACGCGGGCAAGCCCAGCCACGGTACGGTCGCAAGCAATACCCCAACAAGCAAAATGCGCTTCATCATGCTTTGCCTGGCCTAAACAGCAACATCACAATCAACAGCGAAAACGACACAATCGGCGCCCACGAAGGCGAGGCCACCGCCATCGTGATAGCTTCGCTCACACCAATGATGATGCCTGCAATCAGCGGCCCGATGGCACTACCTAGGCCGCCCAGCATGACGCAAGCAAACACCACGCCGACCCACAAGAAAATTTGCGATGGCGTGAGCGTAAACGTGAGCGCCAAACACACGCCCGCCACTGCTGCCAATGCCGCGCAAAGTCCAGCTAGCAAGAGCGAGAGCGCTTTTTGGTTAATACCAAACGCGCTTGCCACAGCCGCATCCTCGCTCATGGCTCTCAGAGCCTTGCCCCAATCTGTGTAGCGCAAAAGCGCCCAAATCGACAACGCGATGCTGACGGAGAGCGTTAGCGTGATGAGCTCTGGCACAGGGAAATAGAGTCCTGCGATGGTGAACTTCATGTCGTTGTAATGTGACTCTAACCGCCTGAAATCCGCTGTCCAAATGGCTTGAATACCGCTCTCGATGATGATGGTGATACCAAAGGTGACGAGCAGCGAATTGAACGGCGTGATCGCAAATTTAGCCAGCACCCACTGCATCGCTGCCCCCACCAAAAAGAACAGCGGTGGCAAGACAAGCAAGGTGAGCAGCGGATCAATGCCTATGACGCTTGCCATGTGGTAGCTGAGGTAAGCGGATAGAAACACCCAGCCAAAATGCGCCAAATTAATTTGACGCAAGAGTCCCCAAGTAAGGCCCAATCCAAGGCCAATCAAACCATACAAACTACCGATAAAAATGCCCGAAAGTATCGACTGTGCGAGTAGATTGAAACTAGGAAAACTCATCCGTTGATCGACTCATCAGTTCACGAGCAATTTCGCACCTGGTGCTGCATACTGCTTAGGCCACACCACAACCCATTTGCCGTTTTGAACTTGCTTGACCTTCATCAAATCGTCGCCATAGTTTCCAAGCTCGTTAAAGCGCAGCAAGCCGTGAATGGTTTGTACTTTGTTTTTCTTAAGCCAAAGTCCAATCTTGCGGTCTTCCAAACTGTTCGCGCCCTTCACGCCCGCTTCCAACATTTGCCATGCGGAATACGATGCGGCAGCTTGCACCTCCACACCCGTATAAGGCAGGCCTGCCTTGGTCGCGCGGTCTTTAAAGACTTTAATAAACTCGGCTGCACCAGGGTAGGTTGTGAACGGCGCATGCTCTTCAAAAATAGTCAGCGATAGCGCATGATCGCCATCTAACGTCTGCGTCATAGGACCTGGCGCAGGGTAGATATGAAAGTGAAGTGGTGGCTTATAGTCAATTTTTTTCATCGCATCTAAAAGCATATTGCCCTCAAGTGCAATATCGCCCATCCACACCAAATCGGGCTTCGCATCTTTGATGCGTGCTGCGATGGGGCCAAAGTCGCGATTGCCAAATTCCCATTCCAAAAACAGCACTTCTTTGAGGCCGCGTTTCTTCGCCACTTCACGCGCACCCAAAGTTAAAAAATGAATCGATGGAAATTTGCTGGTGACAAACGCCACCGTTTTAGGCGGCTTAGGCGAAGCGGCTAGCGCAGCAAACACGGTATTCGGCACCGTATTGGCAGGATCGGGGCCCAGCGACCAAGCAGGAAACGCATAGTCATATTTGGACAGCGAGGGGATGCCAAACGTGTGATGCACCAAGACCTTGTCGTAGCGCTGCGCCACGCCCATGGCCGACAAAATTGCGCCTGTGGCGTAGGGTCCCATCAGCAAATCAACTTTGTCGGATGTAATGAGTTGCTCGTACATCGTCCGCGCCAGCTCGGGCTTGGACTGATCGTCTTTCAACACCCATTCGACCTTGCGACCCAAGAGGCCACCGCGGGCGTTCAGTTGCTCAATATAAATTTCGCCCACCAACTTGTGCGTGAGTGCCGTTGACGACAGCGGCCCTGTGAGCGCCAGCGTGCTGCCAATGCGCACAGGCGCGGTTGAGGTGGTTTGCGCTGCTGCCACCGTCATCAAGCAAGCTGCAAGCGCGAGGGATAACTTGCGGGTAAGTGACTTCATCTATTTCTCCAGTTGCTTTTTTAGTTACGATAGAAATCATGGCACAACAGAGACGTTTTATGCGTTCGTGCATACCCTAACTTTGACCCACAGGAGACAAACCATGTGTAATCTAAATCAAGACACTATTACAGAGGCTGTACTCGCACGCTTTGCTGCCACGCCCAATCCAAGGCTCAAAGAAATAGTGAACAGCTTGGTCACGCATCTGCACGACTTTGCGCGTGACGTGAAGCTGACCGAAGACGAATGGATGAAGGGCATTCAATTCCTGACCGCTACGGGACAAAAATGCGATGCCAAGCGGCAAGAATATATTTTGCTGTCCGACGTGCTGGGCTTGTCCATGCTGACGATTGCACTGAATCAAGACAAGCCTGCGGGCTGTACTGAGCCGACCGTATTTGGTCCTTTCTTTTTAGAAGAAGCGCCGCACTACGAACTAGGTGCGGACGTGGCGAATGGTGCCAAAGGTGATCCCTGTTTGGTGAGTGGACGCATCCTCAGTTTGACAGGTGAACCCATTCCCAATGCAACCATCAATGTCTGGCAGGCGGACGAAGACGGCCTCTATGACGTGCAGTACATGAACGAAGAGCGCATCCAAGCACGCGGCATTTTGCACAGCGACGCCAATGGCAACTATCACTTCAAAACCATTGTGGCCGAGGCTTACCCCATTCCTGTCGATGGTCCCGTGGGCGAACTGCTCACGGCAACCAAGCGCCACCCATGGCGACCTGCGCACTTGCACTTTATGGTGGAAGCGCCCGGCTACGAACGACTCATCACGCATGTCTTCCGCGAGGGCGACCAATATCTAGATTCCGATGCCGTGTTCGGCGTGCGTCAAACCTTGATTGCCGATTGGCCCAAGCAGGCGGATGGCAGCTACAAAATGAATTACGACTTTGTACTCAACCCGATTACTAAAAAATAAGGCCGCACATGAATACCAATCTTCAAGACGAACTCCTCATCCGCCAAATGGTCGAGCGCTGGGCTGTGTGGCGCGATGCGGGCGACTGGGAGCGCTTTGCAACCGTGTGGCACAAAGATGGCGTGATGATGGCGACGTGGTTTCAAGGCCCCTTCAAAGACTTCATTCGCGTAACGCAAGAGGGCTGGGCCAAGGGCGTGAGCATCCTGCATTTTTTAGGCGGCTCAGCCGTCGATATTTCCGCTGATGGCTCGCGCGCTATCTCGCAAACCAAGATGACCATTTCGCAGCGCGGCATGGTGGAAGGACAGGACGGGCAAGTCTTATGCGACGTGGTCTGCACAGGTCGCTTCTATGATTTTGTCATGAAAGAAAAAGGTGAATGGAAGCTGTTGCACCGCCAACCGATTTATGAAAAAGATCGCATTGATCCTGTTGATTCAAGCGCCATCGTCAAACTTGATAAAGAAAAACTAGCCACCTTCCCGGAAGGCTATCGGCATCTCGCCTACATCCAAACCCATATCGGTTACACCGTGAAAATGGACATGCCGATGCTGAAGGGCGATGCGGTGCAAAGCCTATACCAACGCGGCGCGGCGTGGTTGGCGGGCGGGGAGTTGGTGCGGTGAAGAATTACCAAACCCGCCGCCAAGCCATAGCCAGTATGGCCTCTACGTGTGCCATTCCTTTTGCATTCGCGCAAACTGCCTTCCCAAACAAGCCACTCAAAATCATCGTCCCCCAACCGCCAGGCGGAGGCTTTGATTTTGTGGGGCGTGTTTTAGCGGAGCGCCTTGGTAAGCAGCTTGGGCAAAGTATCGTCGTAGAAAACAAGCCTGGCTCGGGCACCTTGGTGGGCACTGATTTTGTCGCAAAGGCTGCGCCCGATGGTTACACGCTCCTCGTCGGATCGGTCTCCAATCTCGCACTCAATATGGGCTTGTACGCGAACTTGCCTTATGACAGTCTGCACGATTTTGAGCTGCTGGGTTTGGCCAGTAGCTACAGCTACACCTTGATGGCGCGCAAAGATTTACCGTTTAAAGATTTGCGTGACTTGGTCGCTTACGCCAAAACTAATCCAGGCAAACTTAGCTATGCCTCGGCTGGCAATGGCTCGGGGCAGCACGTGCTGGCTGCAGCGCTGTGGCATTTGGCAGGCGTGGAGCTGATTCATGTGCCGTACCGCGGCGCACAGGCGGCGTATCAAGATTTGCTCGGCGGACGCGTCGATGTGTTTTTTGATCTTGCGCCAACAGCGCGTGTGCAAGTGGATGCGGGCAATGTGCGAGCGCTAGCGACATCGGGCGCAGCGCGAAACCCTATGCACCCTGACGTACCGACTTTGATTGAAACTGGCGTGACGGGCACTGCGGCGTTAGAGTTGGAATCCTGGTTTGGGCTATTTGTGCCAAGCAAAACACCAACTGAAGTTCAAGATAAATTGCGCAGCGAGCTCGCTAAAGTCATTGATTCGCCCGAGACCGCAAGCCTCTTTACCAAAGCAGGCGGAAGGCCGCTGGCACTGAAATTAGACGAGGCCAAAGCGCTGGTTCGTCGTGACGTGGAACGCTGGACGAAATTAATTAAAACCATAGGAGTAAAACCAGAATGAGACTGCTATCTACCCACCAAGCCATATCCAGTGCGGCTTTCGGGCTTGCCTTGCTGGTAAGCGCCGCCCCATCTGCTGCCCGTGTCACGAAGATCGTGATCGACGAAACGCTGCCATCTGCCAGCAACTCTGCCTACGAAGAAGTGGCGGGCCGTGCGTTTGGTGAGCTTGATCCAAACGTCAAACAAAATGCCATCATTCAAGACATCAAGCTCGGACTTGATAAAGACGGCAAGGCACGTTACGTCGCATCGTTTGTGATCCGTAAACCCAAGGACATGAGTAAGGCCAGCGGCCTGATGTGGCACGAGGTGCCCAATCGCGGCAACGTCTACGCCACCGCACCAGAGGAGTTTGCTTTTGGCGACATCATGCTAGCAAGCGCTTGGCAGGGCGACAACAGTGGCTGGACGGCGGTAAGACCTACGGCCACCGTAGCTGGTAGGCAATTTTTGCAATTGCCTGTCGCGAAAGATCGAAGTGGAAAACCAGTCGTGGGTCGCGTGATGGGGCGCATCGTGAATCGCTCAGGCGGCGACTCGCAAGGACTGTGGATACAAAGCAATCCTATGCCATATCAACCCGTGAGTTTGGATACAAACAAATCGCGATTGACGTCGCGTGAATCCGAAAGCACACGCGGTAAGGTTGTGGGTGTAAAAACGATTGCCTCTGGTGATTGGGCGTGGGCGAAGTGCGATGCCAAAAATCCATTCCCAGGTACGCCCGATCCCGCGCAGATTTGCTTAAAAAATGGCTTTGATGCCAAGCTACTCTACCAAGTCAGCTACACCGCCAGTGGCGCGTATGTGCTAGGCATGGGCTTTGCAGCATGGCGCGATGTAGGTGAGTTTTTTAAAACAGCCAAGGCAGATGATCAAGGGACGGCGAATCCGCTGGCAGACAGCATCAAGTACAGCATTGGCCGCGGCGTGTCGCAGTCGGGGAACTTCTTGCGCGGCTGGTTGCACCTTGGCTTTAACCAAGCCGAAAACGGCAAAGCGGTACACGACGGCATGTGGCCCATCATTGCAGGACGGCGGATTTCGCTCAACACGCGCTTTGCGCAGCCTGATGGCGTACTGGAACTGTATCAGCTGGGTAGCGAAGGTCCGCAGTGGTGGTTGCCTGCGCGTGACCCCGTGCGCGACCCGACGGGCAAAGCCGCAGGCATCTTGGATCGCTGCACAGTGACCAAGACTTGTCCAAAAATCATCGAGCACTTTGGTTCTGCTGAAGTGTGGGCACTCAAGCTGACGCCCGAGTGGGTGGGCACAGATGCGAAAGCAGATTTACCGCTACCCGATAACGTACGCCGCTACTACATTGCCAGCTCCAACCATAACGGCGGTGCGGGCGGTTTTGATAGCAGTTTGCCAGGCGTGGGTTTGCCTAAAGCGGGTGTTATGTGCCCAGGCAATAATTTTGGACAAGGTGTGCTACCTGCTAATCCTGTGCCGCATACACAGACCATCAGCGCGATCAGAGTTCATTTCCGCAATTGGGTCATGGCGGGAACGACGCCACCAGCGAGTCGCTACCCTACCCTTCGGGAAGGCATGCTGGCTGTGGCCTCCAAGGAGGGCATTGGTTTTCCAACGCTACCTATGCTGCGTCCTACTATTCCAGAAGCAGACTTCATCATGCCCGTGCTGGACTACGATTTAGGTGCTAAATTTAATTACGCGGACGGTTCTGGAAAAGTCTCGAACGTGCCACCAAAAATTAAACAAGTGCTCAAGATGTTGGCTCCAAAAGTTGATGCTGATGGCAATGAACTCGGCGGCGTTCCCGTGGTGCTGCTGGATGCGCCGCTAGGCACCTATTTGGGCTGGAACGTCACGGCTGGCGGTGCTAGACCCTTCCATCAAGATCAAATTTGCGATTACGCGGGCGGCATGATTCCATTTGCTAAAACAGCGGCCGAGCGTAAGGCGGCAAACGATCCACGCCTCTCGCTAGAAGAGCGCTACAGCTCGCACGACGGCTATGTGGCTGCAGTGACCAAGGCGACTGTCCGCGCTATCGATGCAGGCTTTTTGCTGCCTGTCGATGCCACCGCATTAATTGAAGCGGCTAAGGCGAGCGCGGTGCTACGTTAATTAGGAGGCTGCAACTCAAGCGAAAGACCCACCAAGGCCTCCAAAGCCTTGTGGGATAAGCCTTCTACGGCATCCACTCATGCTTGAACAAATTTTGATTAGCGCAAACAATTGGGGTCTGACCCCACAAACCAGAAACGCTTCGCAAAACGCAAACAACAGCGCAAAGGGGTCTGACCCCAATTGGCTTGCGCGGGTTGAAAGCTATTCTTTTAAAAATCCATGTTCATAGATTTTGGGTTCAATCGATTTTTCAAGCAGTTTGAGTTCATCGCGCAGGTTTTTAATCAAATCGGTGTATGTCTCATCATTGCTTTTATTGTTCATCTTGCCCTTGTCGTTTCTGCCCTGAAAGTGCTCGCGTATGTCATACAAACTGGCATTGACATTGCACTGGGGCTGCTGGTGATAGTGCGTCCAAAGCGCTCTGCCCGCATCAAATACCGCCTTGGCTTGACTTGAAAAGACGAGTGGTGTCGCTCGCGGTTCTGGCTCTCCAAATAACGTCGTATTTGCATCCTGTTTGAGCTTGCCCTGAATGAACTGCGTCATAAAGTTGCTGTCAAACTTCTCACGTGCATTGACCTCTTGCTCGGTAAAAGGTATCCAATGATTGGCGCCATCTTTGCTTGAAACACCGTTTTGACTACAAAACAAGGTAAACGCTAAGCAATCGTTTTGAAACTCCGTATCCCTTTTCCATCCGTCGTTAGGGTACAGGAACTGATCGCGATCGTTAAGCCATGTGGCTTCGATGGTGTGACGTATCGCCAAATAAATCGACATTTCAATCAAATTCGTGCCGTCAATATTTGCGACCATTCCCTTTTTTATGTAGCTTTTTGCAGGATTACTGGTGATAAATGTATTGTTGTTACTCTGCATACTCGGACCAACAATAATCATGCTTCCGATTGGATTGGATTTAAATGAATAAAACTCCGAGCGCCAAGCGCCAATTGATTTGCCAGCTATTTTGCTAAATTTTTTAATGCCATTAAGTTCGTAGGCATCATTATTTTTATTACTTAAATAAATATCGGTATTTGCATTTTTAATTTCTTTTGAAATCGACAAATCCCAGATTAAAAAACTGATTGGAAATTTACCCGATACATTATCAAAAGTATAGGATGGACAAATAAATCCAGCTTCAAATTTCGCCTTAAATTTAGATCGAAATTTATCAAATTTTTCAGAAGTTATAAACTTTGGCGTACTAAAAGCAGCCAGTTTTGCGTTTGGAATTTCTTTATATATTCTGATGAAAAATTGTGCGAATAATTCATTTAACGCCTCAGCAGAGGCTTCGCTCTTATATTTATGGAAGGTTTTTGTATCATTGGCAACTTGCGGGATACTGCTTTCACCATAAGACGAAGCCTCCGCATACGGCGGATTGATATACAGCACCAACTTTTTGCGCTTTAGAGGGTCGTTGATTATTTTTTGCAGCGCTGCGGGCAACTTGGTAAATTCATCGTTCAAAAAATCAAACTGGAATACATGATCCTCTAATAAGTTTGCGCCGTTTTTGATGCGGTCTTTCATCACCTCTACATCTTGCCTATCAAGCGTTGAAGCCCAGATGTTGTACTTGTTGGTCAGCCCATTTAGCAAGTTGCCCGTCCCCGCTGCGCAGTCCCAGATGGTGTACTCGTCTTGCCAGTTCTCGCCCAGCACATCAGTTAAGTATTTTTGCGATAACTCGACCCAAATTTGCGGTGTAAAAAAACTTCCTTTTCGCTCACGTACATCTTGTGGCACAAGCAAATCTCTGCGCTCTACGATGTAGTCCCAATACTCTTCTTTGGGCGGCCTGTCGTACCTGTTCCAAAATTGCGTATGAGCCGTTTGCTTGTCGTTAAATGTTGCCGCGCTGTGGCTAAACATTCCTGCCTCGTCAATCTTGCGGTCTAGCTCGTAATGGTCGTGCTTCAGTAGTACGAATAGCTTTTCTTTGAGGGTATTATTTTCTTGCGAGAGCAAATCTGCCAGATAAAAATCACCATCAATAATGCCTGCCTTTTTTGCCACACTCCAGTCCACGGCAATGGTGGACTTGACGGTTTGCAGCCACTTGTTATAAATAACCATGAAGTTATTTTTGTCAATTTTGGTTTTACTAATCCCTAGCTTGCCCGTCACAAAGTTAGTTTTAATAAAACCTGCCAGCTCTTTGTTGTCTCGGCCGTAATCAAACAATAGCGATTTTGTCTCTATCGTTGTTTTGACCTTGGCGTGAATTTGTTTAAATTCTTTAGTGCTGTAGTCAGAGGGTGTCACATTCCAATTGAAGTCGTTTTGATAAAAAATATCATGCACTTCGTTATATGGAACAAATGCTATTTTTTCTCCATCAAGCGCACCGAGCAGCGGTGGCGGTAGGCACTTGTCAAAAGTTCTAGCCTTGCCAATTGTCAAAATAAGTTGGACGATAGACGTGTAAATATCTGCTGCGCCACGTTTTGCCTCAGCCCATAAAAGCGACTCTGGCTCAAACAGACCGTCAGCATTTTGGGGCAAGCAAACACAAAAATCTATCTTCCCGATAATTCTTGTGCAATCTAAATGCCCAAAATAATCTGCGGCAATTTTGTTTTTTAATTCTTCTTCTTGAATGCCGGCGTATTTCATATGTCTATATTTTAACCAGCACTATGCTACTTTTACCCCTGAAGATTCATCCCAACCAAAGCCTCCAAAGCCTGATGGGATAAGCCTTCTACGGCATCGACTACTGCGAAGCCTTGTGGTGTCACATCGAACGTGGCAAGGTCGGTGTACACGCGTTTGATGCAGCCAATGCCTGTGAGTGGATAGCTGCACTGCTTCACCAATTTCGACTCGCCCTGTTTTGTAAGCAAATCCATCATTACCCACGCTTGCTTGGCGCCCACGGCTAAATCCATCGCGCCGCCCACGGCTGGAATCGCGCCCGCCTCGCCAGTGCTCCAGTTGGCAAGGTCGCCCGTGCTGCTGACTTGAAAAGCACCCAACACGCAAATGTCTAAATGCCCGCCGCGCATCATTGCAAATGCATCGTTATGGTGGAAGTACGAACCGCCTTTGAGCAAAGTCACTGGTTGCTTGCCTGCGTTGATGAGATCAAAATCTTCATCTTCTTTGGCAGGCGCAGGGCCCATACCAAGAATGCCGTTTTCGCTGTGCAGCAAGACTTCGCGATTAGCGGGAATGTGGTTTGCCACCAAGGTCGGCATCCCAATGCCAAGGTTGACAACAGCGCCATCAGGAATGTCCTTCGCAATCAGCGCTGCGATTTGGTCTTTGGTGCGGCGCACGTATTTTGTTGAATCGCTCATGCTTTGAAGCCTCCGCCTTGCGTGATCGTGCGTTCCACTTTCACAACCTTCGAGACAAAAATGCCAGGAGTCACCACGGTCTCAGGGTCGAAGCTGCCCAGTTCCACAATCTCGTGCACGGTGGCAATCGTGACCCGTGCCGCCATTGCCATCACAGGACCAAAGCAGCGCGCCGTTTTGCGATAAACGAGATTGCCCCAGCGGTCACCCGCCTCCGCCTTAATCAGCGCGAAGTCCGCATGGAGCGGGGCTTCCAGCACATAGTGCTTGCCGTCAATCAGCCGTGTTTCTTTAGGCGTGCCATCAGGATTTTTTGCCAGCTCCGTACCGTAGGCGGTCTGCACAAAGAAAGCGCCGATACCAGCACCCGCCGCGCGGATGCGTTCGGAGAGCGTGCCTTGCGGGACAAGCTCCAATTCCAATTTTCCCGCACGGTACAAGCGATCGAAATGATGGCTATCGACCTGACGCGGAAAGCTGCACACGATTTTTCGCACGCGTTCAGCCGCCAAGAGCGCCGCCAGCCCTGTGTCGCCATTGCCCGCGTTGTTGTTGATGATCGTGAGATCTTTTGCGCCGTGGGCAATGAGACCATCAATGAGTTCGTTCGGAATGCCCGCCGTGCCAAAGCCGCCAATCATGATGGAAGCCCCGTCCTGTATACCTTGCAGAGCATCCGATACTGATGAAGAAATTTTGTTAATCATGACTCAATTATCGTCATCATGGTACGCAGTGTGTTCGTGAAATGCGGCCGCGCGACATCGCTCCAAGCGGTGTGCCGCACCGCCAGCCACGGCGCAGATGTGAGCACATCAGGACTCGTGAGGTCATAGCAAGCAAACGAGCGCGGACGGTTGTCATTCGCCTCGCACCTTGCATCCAAATTGATGAGTCGCATCGCGCTCACGCAGCCTGGCACACGCGCAAGTCCAAGCATGTGCTCGGTGTCATACCAGCGCATGATCTCGTCCCACCAACCTGTGTCCGTATCGGTTTCAACGACGTAGTGAAAGAGTGGCGTTTCATTTTTAGATGGGCAGTGTGGCTGTAGGCCAAGCTGCAAGCGGCTCACACGAGCTTGGCTCTTGAAAGCCTTATTCCATATGGCCTGCAGCGCATCGATCTGATTCAATGTGATGTTTTTCTGCACGGCAAACTTGGCGTAGCAGTAAAGCGTTTTTTGCTCGGTCGAATAGGCGATTCGGTGAACCGTGACACCCGCTAAATGCTCTGCGCAAAACTGACGAAAGCTTGCCGCTAAGTTTGCCGCTGGCTCCTCATTGCCATCCATTTGAAAGAGCAAAAAATCGGTTGGCATGAACGGCTCAATGCCCAATATGGAAGGCCGTCAAAAACCGCGACACCATGTTGTACGCCGCAATCGTGGCCACTAAATCGATTTGACCTTGCGCATCGAAGTGTTTTTTGACTTGTTCGAACAGACTATCGGGCACATCAATCGCGCGAGTCATCGCATCGGTCAGCGCCAGTGCAACTTGCACATTGCCCGCCATACTCGCTTGCCAGCCTTGCTGGATATGGCTTATCGGGTAAGCAGCTTCAGTCACCGCATCAATCACCGCCTGCGTCACGCCCTCTTTCAATGCAATCGGCACATGCGCTTGATATTCAAAATCGGCCTTGTTGAGCACCGCCACGCGAATGATGACTAGCTCGCGCAGACCCGCTGGCAAGCTGCTTTTGTTGCGCACCGCAGACAGCATCTGCTCCCAACCATGAGCGATAGGCGGGCTATTGAGTAGTACGCGGTACAAGTCTGAAATGCGTCCACGCGCTTGCAAAATTTGCGCTTCTTGTGCAGCAAGTTCGGGCTTGGTGCCAGGGGTGATAGGTGTGATGCGCATGATGTTTTTTGGCTAATCCGCTTTGATGTTTTTGGCTTTGACCACGCGCGTCCACTTTGCCGTATCACTCGCCAAAAGCTTGACAAGCTCCGCTGGGCTTGACGCGGCGGGCTCTGCACCCGATTGCATGAGCTTGGTTTTTACCGCATCGTTGGCGAGTGTGCGGCGCACCGCTGCATTCACGCGGTCGATGTCCGCCACTGTTGTTCCCTTCGCGGCAAACAGCGCATACCAGTTGTCCGAGTCAACGCCCGCAACGCCCATTTCGGCAAAAGTTTTGACGTCTGGCAACAAAGGATGTCGCTTGGGTGCAGCGATACCAATCGCTTTGAGCTTGCCAGATTTGATAAATGAAATCAGCCCAGGAATGTCGCCAAAGAATCCATTGACGTGACCCGCCAGCACATCGTTGATGGCAGGCGCAGCGCCTTTGTAGGGGACGTGTATGAGATTTATTTTGGCGGCATCATTCAAAAGTTCCATCGCCAAGTGCGGCACGCTCCCCGTACCCGACGATGCCATAGTCAAAGGCGAAGCCTTATCCTGCATGGCTTTGCGAGCAGTTGTCACAAACTCTGCGCCCGTGTTGTAGGGCGCGCGTTCGCCCACCACCAACACTTCCACGTTATTGACGACGAGCGACACAGGCGTGAGATCAAGTTTCGGGTCGTAGGGCAGCTTGTCGTAGAGCGCAGGATTGATCGCCACCGCGCCGACGCTGGTGAGCCACAGAACAGACGCATCGGGACTGCTTCGCGAGACGAACTCCGCAGCAATCGCGCCATTTGCGCCTGCTTTGTTTTCTACGATGACCTGATGTCCCAATTCTTTGGAGAGTTGCTCGCTCATGGTACGAGCCACAAAATCCACAGGGCCGCCAGGCGGAAACGCGACGATGATGCGCGTGATTTTATTGCTCGCCGATGTTTGTGCATGGGCGTTTATAGTAAGCATAGATGCTCCGCAAGCCACAGCCAGTGTGGCTTGCACGAGTGCCGATTTGAAAAATTGATTCATAAAATTTCCTTTTAATCACACCGCGCGGACATGCCGCCGTCAACCACGATTTCTGTTCCCGTCACAAAGCGTGCTTCATCAGATGCGAGGAATAGCGCGGCGTTTGCCGTATCGCGCCCATCGCCTTCCACGGCCAGCGGAATCCTTGCTGCACGCTGCGCCAGTAGCGCTGCTACGTCACCACCCGCGCGTTGTCCCGCAAGGCGCACCTCCACCATCGGCGTGTGCAACTGACCCGGCACGACGGTGTTGACGCGAATGCCTTGCTTTGCGTATTGCACCGCCAGCACTTTAGAAAATTGAATCACGCCCGCCTTGGTGGCTGCGTAGGCGATTTGCGCCGACCCCGTCCAGCGCGTGCCCGAGGTGGACGCGATATTGACAATGGCAAAACTTGCCTCGAAAGCCTTATCCAGCATGGCTTCTCGCTGTGCCAACATATGCGGAATCACGTGCTTGCAGGTGAGAAAAACGCTCTTGAGGTTATGGTCAATTTGCGCATCAAACACGGCTTCGCTCATCTCAACTGGGCCGCCTTTGGCCGAGCCGCCCACGTTGTTGACGAGCACATCGATACGGCCAAACATCGCCACGCACGCCGCTACGTTTTGTGCAATCGACTCATCGCCCGAATCGCTATTCGTGACATCGCACACCGCGCCCACAAACACACCGCCCGCGTTTGCAATCAGTTTCGCCGTCTCGGTCATGCGCTCAAGGTCCTTGTCCACGCCATAAACCTTCGCGCCCTCTAATGCAAAACGCACAGCCATCGCGCGGCCATTACCCCAGCCCGTGCCGACCGAACCAGCGCCCGTGATAAAGACGACCTTGCCAGCCAATCGCCCAGCAGGGCTCATAGATAAAGGTGCAGTCGAAGAGCGTGATGTTGTCATGATGTAAATCCGTAGAGTCGCTCAGGGTTGGTGACAAGTAATTTTTCCATTAAATACGGCGTGCAGGCCATACGGGATATGGCTTCCACGAGTGCCGAATCGCTTGGTACATGCGTGTGATTGGGATGTGGGAAGTCCGTGCCCCAGACACATTGATCGGGATACGCCTCCACCAACACCCGCGCCAATGTCACGCCAGCCACGTACTCGGGCGCATGACTAGGCGTTGAATCAATGCGATCAATCCCGCTGACTTTGACGTGGAAAAGCGGATTTTTAAGCAGCTCAAACAGCGCCGCGAAATCGGCGTGCTCTCGCCCGAGCAGGCTATCGACGCGCCCCATGTGATCTATCACCACGGGGACGGCGCTCTTAGACAAAGGCGCAGCGATATGATGAATCATGCTGGACTCGAAATGCACTTGCAAATGCATACCCACCGCCTTTAAACGATGTGTGAATTGCACGATCTCGTCAATCGTGTTGCCTACTGCCAAATGGTTCATAAAGTGAAAGCGAACACCTCTGAAGCCCTTGCTGGATAAGCGCTGCAGCTCGGTATCACTCACCGACGTGGGCACAAGTACCACGCCAAGATAGCGCCCCTCGCCATGTGCAATGGCATCTTCCACAGCCGAATTATCAAATCCGTGAACGATGGATTGCACAATCACGCAGCGCGAAATGCCAAGCGTCTTATGCAGCGCGAATAGCGTTTCTTTGCCCGCATCGACTGGCGTAAAGTTGCGCGTGGCGGCATACGGAAACTCGTGCGCTGGGCCAAAAATATGCACATGACTGTCGCAGGCGTTGGCAGGCAACTTGAGCGCAGGCCTTGCTGTATGGGGGTTGTAGGTGAGGATGGGGGTAGCGAGGTCAATGCTCATGGTCTAGCGAAGTGCTTTTAATAAAAATGAATTCATCAGATCAGCGGCTTCATACTGAACCCAGTGGCCTGCGCCTTGGACGATTTGACTTTGACTGAGCGCTCCATGAGATTCAAGTAATTCGAGAACTGAGGCTGGTGTGCAAGTCACGTCATGTTCGCCCCAAGCCGCACTCAAAGCCATATCTGGATTGGCTTGCCGAGCCATAGCTAACGCATCGATCAGGCCACCAGCGTGCGAAATTTTCTTGCTGTGAAAGCGCGTTTGCAGGCAAGCGTTGGTGTGAATATCCAGCGCTTCGTCATTGATGGCAGCGTCATGCGCCAACATGTGCAGCAGCAAGTTATGCCGCATCACGCTTCGCAAAGCCACGTCGTCATTGGCCTCCTGGGCATCCTTCCAATTGAGGAGTTTGCCTTTAGGACGACGCGTGGTACCGTGACCTGCCGCACCCAGCAAGGCGAGATGCGTGACGTTTGGACGCTGCGCCGCCATCTTTGCAGCGACTAAACCGCCAAAAGAAAAACCGACCAACCGCACAGACGTTTGCGCACCAATGCGCTCGTCCAAAGCCATGCGCATGGTCGCCACCAAAGATGCCATCGTTGGCTCGGGCGGCGTGCTTGACGCGCCATAGCCTGGCAGATCGGGGACGAGCACGCGGTCATGTTTGGCAAGCGCATCCACATTGCGAACCCAGTGCGCGTGCGAGCCATGACCACCGTGCAAAAGCACGACTGGCGTGGCTTGTGGGCTACCCCACTCGTGCCATGCAATGCTCAAAGCAGCACCATCACGGCATCTGCCGCCACAACGCCCTTGCCCTTCGGCAAAACAAACAGTGGATTAATTTCGGCTGTAACGAGCCGCTCGCCAAGGCTGTCCACCATAGTTGAAAACGCGACAACGGCATCCGCTAGCGCATCCACGTCAGCAAGCGGACGACCACGGTAGCCGTTTAAGAGCGGCCACGTTTTTAATGATTCCATCATCTCGCGTGCGCCGGCCTTATCGACGGGACACATACGCAGAACAGTGTCTTCCAGCAACTCCGCCGTCACGCCGCCCATGCCCAAAAGAATCGCGCTGTCTGTTGGATCCGTGTGCATTCCAAGAATCATCTCCACCCCACCCGTCACCATTTCTTGCAAGAGGAATTGCTCACAAGTCACACCCGTATTAGCCTTCACGACAGTTTGCATCTGCGTTAAACACTCACCGATTTGACCAACAGCAAGGTTGACCGCCACGCCGCCCACATCGCTTTTATGTGTGATGGTGTTCGACAAAATCTTCAAAACGAATTTATTAACTCCGTGGGAAGCCATACTAGATGCGGCTTGCAGGGCATCGCTACTCGAAGTGACCACACATTCACGAGAGGCGGTAAGGCCAAAAGAAGCAAAGATTTTTTTGGCTTCAAATTCGTTAAGCGAGCCAGTGAGTGATGCAGAAACTAGGACGGGCGGTAGGGTGGGCTCAGCGCGAACGGGTTGGTTTTTTGTTTCAACTTGTTCGCGCTGAGTCTGCCCTACCGCCTGATGTCGCATAGCCAACAAAGCCTGCGCACAACTCTCAGGCGCAGTAAAAGCAGGCACGCCAAGCGACGACAACACAGCAGCAGCCTCTGGCGCATGAGGGCTGACATACGCCAGCACAGGCTTACTAGCAAACGCAGGCGCATCCAACATCGCGCCCGCAATCGCATCCGCCATCAAGCGAGGCTGCGCCACGCCAGACGAACCGACGATCACAATAAGCGCGTCGTAACTGGGGCTAGCAAGCAACGCCGCCACGGCACCGCGCAACACGGCCGGCTGCAAACCAGCCAGCGTCACGTCAATCGGATTTTTATCAAACACGGCGTGATCACCTGTTTGCGTGGCACGTAGTTTGAGTGCTGTCTCGCTATCGGGCGCAGGTGTTTCAAAACCCGCGAGTCCAAGACTGTCAGACACCAGCGTGCCCGCACCGCCAGTCGATGTGAGGATGGCAACGCGCTTACCTGACAGCTTTTTGCCAGTCGCCAGTGCAAGCGGCATATCCAATAAATCGCTAAACGTCTCGGCCCGAATCACGCCACAAGCTTTAAACAGCGCGTCATACATGCGGTCTGAGCCTGCCATCGCGCCTGTGTGCGAAACTGCAGCCGCAGCGCCTGCTTCGGAGCGACCAATTTTGAAAGCGACGATGGGCTTGCCTGCCCCGCCATTTGCTGCGCGAGCCTTGCTGCATGAGGCTTTGAAGCGTTCCACGTTACGAACTGTTTCAATATAGAGCACGATAACTTGGGTCGCAGGATCGTTCGCTAAGTAGTCCACACAATCGGCTAAATCAATGTCCACTTCGTTGCTAGTGGCAATCAATTTGGAGAGTCCCACGCCGCGTGCCGATGCACGTGACAAGAGCGAGCCCAAGATGCCGCCGCTTTGCGAGACGACGCTGATTGAGCCGCGCTCGAAGTGCGCCATATCCATGGCGCCGCTGGGCGAGAGCACGATGCCATCGGTCAAATTAACGAGGCCAATGGTGTTGGGGCCTAGGATTCGCATCTTGCCAGCCGCCTGAATCAGTCCCGCCTGCCGCGCTGCGCCTGCCTCGCCCGTCTCGGTGTATCCACTGGCGAGCACGATGCAATAAGAGACGCCAAGTGCTGCGAGCTCGCGCACAGCAGCTTCTGCTCGCTCTGCGCCGAGTAGCACCATCGCCACATCGGGTACGGCGGGCAAGTCGGCAATCGATGCGTAACAAGTCAAACCATTGATTTCGGATACACGCGGATTAACGGGATAAATCGCACCCGTGAATCCTTGTTTTTGCAACAGGGCAATCGGGCGACCCGATGTTTTGTTGGCGTCGGCTGATGCGCCAATCACCGCGACCGAGCGCGGTTTGAATAACAAATCCAAAGAGTTCATTGCGCGGCAGTCTTATTCAAAAACGCCATCACAGCTTCGCGGTGCTCGGTGCTGGTGTAGCAAATGCCTTGGGCTTGGCTGCCTTGCGCAAAAATTTGCTCCGATGGCAATTCAAAAGTCTGATTCAAAATTGTTTTGCCGAGTGCCAGCGCAGTTGCAGAGCCTTTGGAGAGTTCAGCAGCCCAAGCCTGCGCATCAGATACCAGTTGGTCTGCAGGCGACGTTCGGTCTGCAATGCCCATGGATAGGGCTTCCGTGCTATCCACCTTGCGTCCAGAGAAGATGAGTTCCTTCGCTTTGGGCAGGCCCACGCGGCGCGGTAAAAAGTACATGCCCCCGCCATCGGGAATGATGCCTCGGTGGATGTACGACCACGTAAAACTGGCGTGTTCACTCACCATGATGAAGTCGCAGGCCATAGCCGTATCGGCTCCCAGGCCAGACGCAACGCCGTTGACAGCCGCAATGGTGGGTTTAGGCATGGTGTGCAAGAGGCTTTGCACATGGTGCACGCCTTGCTGGCGCGACCAGCCGTTAAAGGCGATCTCGCCTGTCGGAGCGCTCATCCTTTTTTCCATCCCTGCAATGTCACCGCCCGCACAAAAGCCTTTGCCTGCGCCTGTGAGCACCAAGGCGCGAATCGATTTGTCGGATGCCACACGGTTCAGTGCAACGACAAATTCAGCACGCATCGCGTCGTTCATGGCGTTACGTTTATCGGGGCGATTGAGGCTGATGGTGGCGATGCCGTGGCTATCGACGCTAAGAAGTACGAGTGAGTCAGTCATGGTTTATTTCCGTTTAGGTTCTATTTATTCAGCTGTAATTTATTCGGCTTTGATGTTGGCGGTTTGAATGAGCTTGCGCCAGCGAACGACTTCGCCTTTGAAGTAGCTATCCAGCTCTTGCGGCGAGCCTGCGCTGACCACCAAGCCTTCGTCGGCGACGCGCTTTTTAAAGATGTCCGAATTGGCCGCACGTTTAGCAGCCGTGTTGAGTTTCGCAATCACATCAGGCGGCGTGCCTACAGGTACAAAGAGGCCGTACCAACTATCTGCCGCGTACGTACGAAGCTCTGGCACGCCAGAGCCAGCAAGGCTTGGCACGTGAGCTAACCTTGCGACAGGCGAGCGCTCTTTGGTAGTCACGGCCAAAGCGCGCAGCTTCCCGCTCTCGATAAAGCCGCCCACCGCAGATGCTGTCGCAAACATCATGTCCACTTGGCCACCCAGCAAATCAGTCAGCGCAGGCCCTGCGCCGCGATACGGGATGTGAATCATGAAGGTTTTAGTCAGCGACTTAAACAACTCACCCGCCAAATGCGCTGATGTGCCCGCACCTTGCGAGGCAAACGACAGCTTGCCAGGATTGGCGCGGGCAGCGTTCACGATGTCTTGCACGGACTTAAAAGGACTATCCGCGCGAACCACCAACACGTTGGGTGATAAGCCCACCAGCATGACAGGCGCAAAGGCTTTGTCGTAGGCATAGGGCATTTTGGCGAGCAAACTAGGATTCACCGCATTGGCAAACGTCGCCATGACCAAGGTGTAGCCGTCCGCTGGGCTTTTGGCCACCGCGTCCGTGCCAATCACGGTGCCGCCGCCCGCTTTGTTGTCGATGATGACGGCTTGTCCCAGCTCTTGAGACATCACCTGCCCCAGCGTGCGGGCAATTAAATCTGTGCCTCCGCCTGGTGCGAAAGGCACGACGATGCGGATGGGCTTGTCGGGGAATGCATGTGCGCAAGTCACAGCCAGTATGGTTTGCAGCACGATTGATAAAAAAATACGATTCATCATGATGCCACTCACTCTCTAAAACTAGGCTCCATACGATCTAACATGCGCAGCAGCGCAGGCCACTCCATTACGCCGTAAGGTCTGCGCTTTTGCGGTTGGTAGTTCATATACGTTTCGTCCAGCACAGCTTGAGAGACCGCTTGGAATGGGGCGTTGCAGCCCATCGCCATGACTTGCGCGCGGCATGACAGCTCTAGTCTGTGCATCCAATTGAACGCTTCGCCAATCGTGCGGCCTACTGTCAAGAGTCCGTGGTTGCGCAAAATCATCGCCTCAGAATTGCCCAAATCTTTAACAAGCGAGGCTTGCTCGGTCATGTCGAGCACCACGCCGCAGTAGTCGTGGTACGCAATCTTTAAAAACCGCATCGAGGTTTGATTAATCGGCAAAAGTCCGCAGGCCAAGCTGGATATGGCCATGCCCGCTGCTGTATGCGTGTGAATGACGCAATTAATCTCGGGCCGCGCTTCATGCACGGCGCTGTGCAAGATGAAGCCTGGGATATTGATGGTGTAGTCCAGCTCGCCAAAGTCGGGCTTGTAGAGCAGCTTGCCTTTGTGGTCGATCTTGACCAAACACGATGCGGTCATTTCCTCGTACATCATGCCGTAGGGGTTGGTGAGAAAGGCCTCGGGCTCGCCCGGCACACGCAGCGTGACGTGATTCGCCATCATGTCAGACATGCCGTAATGCGCGACCAAGCGGTAACAAGCCGCGAGGTCAATACGGGCTTGCCATTCCTCTGGTGTAACTTGATTTTTTAAGGACGCCAGTTGTAGTCGTCCGTTAATGGTGTTGGTGCTCATGTGCTTGTCCTCACTTCATTTAATAGTTCTCTGCCCTGCACGAAACGGGCAAGATTGTCGATAAAAATCTTGGCAACGTTATCGCTGTGCCCCGTGAAATGGCCTGCTGTGTGTGCCGACAACATCACGTTGGGTAGTGACCACAACGGCGAATCAGCGTTCAAAGGTTCGACTTCAAAGCCATCTAAAAATGCGCCACCGAGTTGCCCCGATTGCAATGCCGAAATCACATCCGCCTCCACGCAAACCTCGCCGCGTGCCACGTTGACTAAGTAGCTACCCGCTTTCATTTTGGAGAGCAATTGGGCATCCACCAAGCCCTTGGTTTGCACCGTCAAGGGACACGCCAAAACCAAAAAATCTACGTTTGGCAAGTAGCGACTTAACTCATCAAAATTACTGCGCGTGATGCCAATGACTTTGATATCCAAAGCGGTTAGATATTTGGCAATCAAGGAGCCAATCGCCCCCAAGCCCAATACCAGCGAGGTTTGTCCCGTGAGGTCATCCAGCTTGGGGTGATTCGTCATAGGCGTGTACTCGCACTTGTGCTGCGCCGCAATTTGCACGGGGAACTGTCGCCCCAGCGCCAGCACAGCCGCGACGGCGGTATGCGCCACGGGCGCTGCGTTGGCGCCCGAGGAAGTGGTCACGCGCACACCGCGAGCGAGTAGCTCTGCATAAATTGGACGATCTGCGCCAGCCGAATGGGCTTGAATCCAAGCAAGCTTTGGGGAGGCTCGCAAGATGTCGTAATAGCGTGCGAGCGGCGGCAACACATTCGTTTTGGTCGATAGCCCCGTGATGTCGCGTGTGGTGAGCGAAACATCAATCGGATACGTGCCATCAGCGCTTGGCTTGGATTCCAGCGTCCACCATTTGACAGCGGCGACTTTTTCAATGGCTGCGCCGTGATCGGCTATGCCTTTTTGCGACATCAAGATATTCAAAATGGGCAGACTCACGTCACCCTCCAGCAATGGGCAAGCTTTGCAACGGACACATCCACATCACCCAAAATCGCCTGGGAGAGCCTGTCAGCATTAGCCTGGCCAATACGCGGTACGGTGAGTTCCATAAATTTATCGAGCAATTCTTCGTCCGTGAGCGGATCATCCGGGTCACCATGACGCGTGGCTTGATGGCGCGAAAAAATCTCGCCATTTAAGAGTTCGATTTCGATATGGCAGCTGCGATTTTTAGGAAAATTTTCCGTGCAGGCAACATCTTCACTCACTGAAATCTTTTCTTCTAGCGCATGAATTTTTTGATTGTTCAGCGCCGCTGGCATGAAAGCTTGCTCGCGCACACGGCCTAAAACCAAACGCGCAGCGACGGTGTAGGAGAGGCTGAACTTGGCTTCGAAGCTACTTTTGGGATGTCGGTACGCACAGACATCCACGCCTGCTTTGTACGCGCCGATGCGAATCGCTTTGATGGACTCGGGGGGGATGTTGTGCAGCGCTTGCAACGCCGCTGCGCCATCAATCGCAGGAAAGGTATGACCGCAGCAGCCGTGATTTTTAAACGTCATGCGCGTGATGTTGAAGTCAACTCCTAAACCGATGAGCGCCTCGTCCCAACGTGCACCGTCGCTCATGGCCGCACCAAAGCCTGCCTCGCCTTCCAGCAAATCGGGCGTACCCGTCATGCCCGCCGCAGCAGCGAGCGCGGCGGAGAGTCCCACTTCAGCCGCATGACCGCCGTGCATGGGCTTGGTCATGGCGTCCGAGCGGAAGGCTTGTTGCAAGCCGCTAGCGAACGTGCCTGCGGTCGCCATCGCATGGCAAGCCATACCAGCATTGGCCTGCACGAGGGCGGAACACGCGGCGGCAGCGCCAAATACGCCCGCTGTGCCCGTGGTATGAAAGTATTTGTAGTGGCTGGGTTGAATCACCGTTGCGATGCGCGTGGAGACTTCGTAGCCCGTAACGATGGCACGCAGCAGCGCATCGCGGCCAATCCCACGCGCTTCGGCGAGTGCAAACGCAGGCGAGATCGTCGGGCTTGCGGGGTGATACGCGCCGTCGCGGTAGATGTCGTCGTATTCGGCCAAGTGCGAGAGCGTCCCGTTTAAAAATGCCGCCGCTCGCAGCTTGGCTTTTGATGCTGTGCCTGCAATGCTGCAAGGTGCGTGCAAGGC
Organism: Comamonadaceae bacterium; assembly: GCA_947450645.1. Taxonomy (GTDB): domain Bacteria; phylum Pseudomonadota; class Gammaproteobacteria; order Burkholderiales; family Burkholderiaceae_C; genus JASGCK01. The sequence continues at coordinate 31,624 of CANFWH010000011.1, forward strand.
GGGTTCATCCACCAACTCGTCGGCATAAGCTTTGCGCAATAAATCGGCCGCGGGCAGATCGCTACCCGCAATCAAAGCACCCATCCAATCGAGTAGCGCACGTTTGGCGTGATGCTGGACACCTACTGGCAGGGCCTGCTGCGCTTGGCTGGAGGCGTAATGGCCGTAGCTTTGCAATAGCGTCGTCGTCCGCATCGTCATTCGGGCTTCGCTCCCGAAGCTTTAACGATGGGCGCCCAGGTCTCATATTCCGTGCGGACAAATTTGGAGAATTCCTCCACGCTCATCGGAATCGGCTCTGCGCCTTGCGCGACTAGTCTGGCGTTGACTTCAGGGGTTTGCAAAATCTCGTTGAACGCCTTATTGAGTTTTTGCACAATCGCTATCGGCGTGCCCTTGGGGGCAAAAAATCCAAACCAAGAGCCTGTTGCCATATCGACGCCGAGCTCTTTGAGCGTCGGCACATCGGGCAAGCTGCGCGAGCGAATTTTGGTAGACACGGCGAGTGGCCGTAATTGCCCACCTTTGATGAGTTGCGTCACCGATGGCACAGTTGCAAACATATATTGCAAACGCCCCGCGACCAAGTCCCGCGTGGCTTCCGCGCCTTTGTACGGGATGTGCAGCGCATTCATACCCGTGCGTGCGCTATACAAATAACCCGTCATGTGCGCGGCTGTGCCGATGCCCGTTGAACCGTAGCTCACCTTGTCTGGATTGGCTTTAGCAAATTTGGTTAAGTCGGCGATAGAGTTAATCACAGGCGCACTGGCGATGGTGGGAACGACCAGCACGGTCGGCACTTCGGCCAGCAAAGCAATGGGCTGCAACTCCTTTTGTGGATTGACAGCTAGCTTGGGAAACAGCGTTGGATTAATCGCAATTGGGCCAAACGAATTAATCAAAATCGTATAGCCATCGGGCGCAGAGTGCCCCACATATTCAGTTCCGATATTGCCCGCGCCACCAGATTTGTTTTCTACGACAACAACAGCATTCCACTTGGTGGTGAGCTGCGCGGCGACCTCGCGTGCCAAGATGTCCGTCGTACCGCCTGCGGTAAAGGACACGATGAATCGAATAGGTTTTTCAGGATACTTATCGATGCTTTGCGCTTGCGATAAGGCGCTGATGCCCACAAAGCCAATGAATATAAGGTTTGCTAAATGGCGCATCCATTTTTTAAGTTTCATAGCGTTATTTCCTTTGATCAAATTTGGTCTCTAGCACTTCTTCGGCGATTCGATTTTTAAGAACTTCTAACGAACCGCCTGCAATCATCCAACCGCGTGTGCGACGCAGGCAGTATTCAACAAGTTCCATTTGACTATAGCCCGATGCGCCCATCACTTGCAAAGCTTCATTGGCGACTTCAAAACCTGCTGTATTGCACATGTATTTGGCGATTGCCGTCTCGTATGCGGATGGCAAACCCGACTCAGATTCGTCGGCATTGGTGGCCGCACGATACAGCAGGAGTTGCGCAGCATCCAGCTTGGTTGCGATTTCGGCAAACTTCCACTGAATGCCTTGGAAGTCCGCAATGCGTTTGCCAAACTGCTTGCGATCTAACGCATAAATTTTGGCGCGTTCAAAGGCAAACCTCCCAAGCGCCAAGGCGCGGGACGAATTGCCGAGTCGTTCCACGTTAAAGCCAGCAATTTGTTTTTTGAAGCCGCCCGCTCCGAGTAACAGGTTTTCGTCGGGCACAAAGCAATCGTCAAAGTAGAGCTGCGACCACTCTTCGCCGCTCATAAAACTAGACGGTTGTCCAATGCTGAGGCCAGGCGCATCACGGTCTACCACGACAGAGCCAATCGCACCCACGCCCTTCGCCGCGTCTCCTTCTCCGAATCGGACATAGACCAAAAACGCAGTGGCCGTTGGGCTGTGGGTTGAAAACACTTTTGTGCCGTTGATGCGGTAACCCCCTTCGACTTTGGTAGCCGTCGTCGCAAGCTCGGTTACGGCCGATCCCGCGCCTGGCTCGCTCATGCCCAGCCCAATCAGCGTGCGGCCTGCCAGCAAATCACGCAGGTATTTTTCTTTAAGCCTTGGACTCGCATATTCCGCAAATGTTCGAATGGGGCCAAAGTTGCCCGCTTGCACAATGTCAGCACTTTTTGGACAGTGCTTGGCAATGGTTTGAATCGCGATGACCGCATCCATCAGCGTGCCGCCTTGCCCACCGTCGGTCTCAGACATGGTGATGCCCAATAAGCCGTTGTCGGCAAATAACTTAGCAACATCCCACGGATACTCGTGGCTATGCGCACGCGCTAGGGCGCTGGGTGCTAGTTCGGTGCGGGCGAGCCGATCAACGCTATCCGCAAAAGCGATTTGATCAGAGGTGAGGTTGAAGTTCATACAGGGCAGTGTTGCTAACTTCGGCACTCATGTAAACTGCATGGCATCTATATCAGCTATGCTTTTTATCTATGGATTTAAAACAACTCGAATACTACGTGGCTGTCGTTGAAAAAGGCAGCTTTAGCCGAGCCGCCATCGCGCTCAATCTTGCGCAACCCAGCGTGAGCCGTCAAATTGCGCTTTTGGAGCAAGAGCTGGGGCAACGACTACTGGAGCGCACAGGTCGAGGTGTGACAGCAACCGAGGCGGGATTGGCGCTGCTCGGCCACGCGCGGGTCATGATTGATTCGGCAGCGCAAGCCAAATTTCAAATCAAAGAAATGAGTACCGAGCCCACAGGGAAAATTGTTTTAGGACTGCCGCACCGAGTTGCGTCCAGCCTGTGCGTCCCTTTGATTGCGGCGTTTCGCAAGCAATTACCCAGAGCCATGATTTCGGTTGTGGAGGGACTCAGCCTCTCCGTTCGCGAAGGATTGATTGCTGGCCGCATCGACATGGGATTGCTCTTCGATCCAGCCCCCACGCCCCTACTCACCTATGAACCTTTGATGCGCGAGCAATTATTGCTAGTGACACCCCAATCATTCACGCTCAAAAAACAAGTCAGTCTCTCAGATTTGACGCAATTCCCCATGATCCTGCCAGCCGCGCCAAACCCTATTCGCAGTTTGGTCGATGCTGTGTTATTGCCAAAAAAAATCGAGCTGAATGTGATTGCGGAAGTGGGTGCCGTCAACTCTGCACTGCAATTGGTGACGCACGGCGTGGGCTGCTCCATCCTGCCTGAAAGCGCCATTGCGCACAGCGGCACGGCAAAAACAAAAATCAACTTTGCCCATATTGGTCCACCCACCATGTGGAATACGTTGGTACTGGCTATCCCCACCTCAGGCCCCATGAATCGGTTGCAGCATGAGACGGCTAAATTACTGCGGACAATTGATTTCAGAGGGTGAGGCGCATGATGCAAAATATCGCGCATGAATATCGTAATTCCTGATGACTATCAAAACTGCGTGACAAGCTTGGCTTGCTATCAAAAATTAGCCAACCACCAAGTCACCGTTTACAACGACACCGCTCGCAGCACGACCGATTTGGTGGCTCGATTCAAAGATGCTCATGCGATTGTTTTAACGCGAGAACGAACGCGCATCACCGACGAATTGCTGGCGCAACTGCCCAAACTCAAACTGATTTCACAAACGGGAAAAGTCGCCAATCACATCGATATGGAAGCCTGCAAAAAGCACGGCGTGACCGTGATGGAAGGCAGCGGCTCTGGGGCAGCTACGGCTGAGCTTGGGATGCTGCTGATTTTGTCCAGTTTGCGTAGATTTACCGACGAAATCGAGCGCATGAAAAACGGCCAGTGGCAAGGCTTTGTGGGCAGGCAACTACAAGGCAAAACTTTGGGCGTTTTAGGCTTTGGTCGTATTGGCGAGCAGATCTGCCAGTTAGGTCTTGCCTTTGGTGCAAAACCCCTGGTGTGGGGTCGCCCCAGCAGCGTCTCCAAGGCCGCGGGCAAAGGCTTTGCGGTTGCCGAGTCACGCGAAGCTTTTTTTAAAACTTGCGACATCATCAGTGTGCAATTGCGTCTTAGCAAAGAGACACAAAATTACGTCACCGCAGCTGATTTGGCGCTGATGAAACCCGACGCTATTTTTGTCAACACCAGCCGTGCCGAACTCGTGGAAGAAGGCGCTCTCTACAACGCGCTCAAGCTCGGTCACCCAGGTTTCGCGGCTGTGGACGTCTACGAGGAAGAGCCTCTGATTGGCATCCGCCATCCGCTACAAGACCTACCCAATTGCCTGTGCTCTCCGCATATTGGTTTTGTAGAGCACGACAACTATGAAGCTTATTACGGCACGGCGTTTGACAATATCAATACGTTTGCAAAGTCATAAAAAAAGGCACTCGAAAGTGCCTTTTTGTAACTCATCTTAAGAAAAATTACTCTTCTACAAAAGCCTCTTCACGCTTCTTGCTAATCGCTGGTGATAACACAATTGCCAAGAGCAATGCGGCTGCAACTAACAATCCTGCCGACAAAGGACGTGTCACGAACACGGTCCAATCACCACGCGACAAGAGCAGCGCGCGGCGTAGATTTTCTTCCATCATGGGGCCTAAGATGAAACCGAGCAACAACGGCGCAGGCTCCACTTTAAGCTTGGCAAACACATAACCAATAAAGCCAAACGCAGCCACCATCCAAATATCAAACGTATTGTTATTGGTTGAGTACACGCCCACAGCACAGAATAAAACGATGGATGGGAACAAGAAGCGATAAGGAACGGTTAGCAATTTGATCCACATACCAATCATGGGTAAGTTCAAAATGACGAGCATCAAATTACCAATCCACATCGAAGCAATCAAACCCCAAAAGAGCTCTGGATTGCTCGTCATCACCTGAGGACCAGGCTGGATATTGTGAATCGTCATTGCGCCCACCATCAGCGCCATCACAGCGTTCGGTGGAATGCCAAGCGTAAGCAGCGGAATAAATGATGTTTGTGCGCCAGCGTTGTTGGCTGATTCAGGGCTAGCAACGCCACGAATATTTCCTTTACCAAATGCGATTTCACCTGGCTTAAGTTTGATTTTTTTCTCAAGTGTATAAGCCGCAAACGCCGCTAAAAGTGCACCGCCGCCTGGTAACACGCCAAGAAGCGATCCCAGCGCTGTACCACGCAAGACTGCAGGTAGCATATGTTTGAAATCTTGCAGCGTAGGGAACAAGCCCTTCACTTCAGAAGTAAAAACTTCTCGATCCTCGTCGGGCTGGGCTAAATTGGTAATGATCTCGCCATATCCGAACACGCCCATCGCCACCACCACAAAGCCAATGCCATCTGTCAGCTCTGGAATATCGAAGCTAAAGCGTGCGACGCCCGAGTTCACGTCAGTGCCCACTAAGCCCATGAGCAAACCGAGAACAATCATGGCGATCGCTTTAAGCAATGAACCAGAAGCTAAAACCACAGCGCCAATCAAGCCCAAAATCATGAGCGAGAAGTACTCGGCAGGTCCAAATTTAAAGGCTAGCTCAGTAAGTGGCGGTGCAAAAGCAGCCAAAATAATGGTCCCAACACAACCCGCAAAGAAAGAGCCTAAACCAGCTGCTGCTAGCGCAGGCCCTGCTCTGCCTTGCCTTGCCATCTGATAACCGTCAATACAGGTCACGACTGACGAGGACTCTCCCGGTAAGTTCACCAAGATGGCCGTTGTAGAACCCCCGTATTGGGCACCATAATAAATACCCGCCAGCATAATGAGCGCAGCAATTGGAGGTAGCGCATAAGTTGCAGGCAACAGCATCGCAATGGTCGCCACAGGACCAATACCTGGGAGCACCCCAATCAGCGTCCCTAATATGCAGCCAATAAAAGCGTAGAGTAAGTTTTGCGCCGTAAATGCGACGCCAAAACCAAGAGCTAAGTGATCTAATAATTCCATTTTTTTCTCCTTAGCCTGTAATAAAAGTAGGCCACATTTGAATTTGCAACCGCAAGCCGTCAATAAACGCCCACACAGACAAGAAGCACATGCTGGAAATGAGTAATGACAACTGAACCGCATTATGGTCAGTGAAACCAATTTTTGCTGCCAGTTTAGGAGTCAAAACAATGAGCGTAACTGCCAGAATGACCTTAAATTCGATTTCAGCTAGAAAGCCCAGACCATCCGCCAATTGCGTTTGATTTGCACTCGTGAAGATGAGATAGAGGCCGTATGCAAAGGCAACTGCTGCATATCCCTTCATCACATTTTGAAATTTTTGGCTGCCGTTCAAACGCATGAAAACAGTTGGCAGTAAGAACTCAAAAAATCCGTAGGTAAACGCAACCGTCAAAAAGACACAAAGCACAAGGAAAGGAATAACCCCGATCCAACCTAAAAATTTTGGAAAGATAGCGCCTAGCGTGAGTCCAACCGCCGTGATGGGTATGGCAATAAAAAATGCCTTCAGCATTGCTTTAGGCTGATTCGATGCATCTGCCAGTGCGCTGATAGCAACCAACAAGAAAATGGCAATCACCAGTCCGAGCGCAGGAAACTTCACGCTTGGCAATCCGCCTAGGGCTGCGCCAAATAATAAATTGGCGCCCAAAACAAAGACAACTGGCTTCCAGGCCCAACTGCCCACTTTGTCACCCTCGATTCCATGCGCGGGGTTATGCACCATGGAGTACAAAATAATGGCAACACCCAGCACGGCTAATAAAATACCAAGTAGCATGGGGAAGTAACCTGGTCCCATGCGTGCGGCATTCCCGACGTTGTAGTTAGTCGAGCCAATCGCAAAAAGCGCGCCCACCACCAGGAACATGAGTCCCGCAAAAAAGTCTTTCTGACTTTTGATATTCATACAAACTCCAAACAAAGAAGAAGCTGCTATTGTTTCCGAATTTGATTGAAACTTACATGTGGTTTACACCTATAAGCTTTGGTATGTGCGACTCAGGCAAAATCCAACTATGACCTTCTCGAATACGCCTGCCGCACTTACTACTTTGCGCGATCAACGCCAGCGTCCTTTGCGCGATTTACGCATCAGCATCACGGATCGCTGCAACTTTAGATGCAGCTATTGCATGCCCAAATCGGTCTTCGACAAAGACTATGTCTATCTCCCGCAAACCAGCCTCTTATCGTTTGAAGAGATTACTAGGTTGGCGAAGATTTTTGTAGCCCAAGGCGTACAAAAAATTAGACTTACGGGTGGCGAGCCGCTTCTGCGCAAAAACATTGAGGTGCTAATTGCGATGTTGGCAAAAATTAAAACGCTGGACGGCAAGCCACTCGATATCACACTGACCACCAACGGCTCGCTACTTAAGAAAAAATCGCAAAGCCTTGTGGATGCTGGCCTCGCGCGCGTCACGGTCAGTTTGGATGGCATAGACGACGCGGTGTTTAAGCGCATGAACGATGTGGAGTTCCCTGTGCAGGACGTACTGGATGGCATTGCGGCGGCAAAGGCGGCTGGGTTAGGAATCCATTCACCAATCAAAGTAAATATGGTCGTAAAGCGCGGGACAAACGACGATCAAATTTTGCCTATGGCGCGGCACTTTAAAGGTTCTGGCGTGGTGCTGCGCTTTATCGAATACATGGACGTAGGTTCGACCAATGGCTGGGATATGCGTGAGGTTATGCCGTCCAAAGAGGTTGTTACACACATTCATTCGGAAATGCCGCTGGTACAGCTTAATCCCACAATCCTTGGCGAAACGGCAGAGCGCTGGGGCTATGCAGATGGCTCAGGAGAGATCGGCGTGATCAGCAGCGTCACACAGGCGTTTTGCGCGGACTGCAACCGTGCACGGCTCTCGACGGAAGGACAGCTCTATTTGTGCCTCTTCGCCACGCAAGGCCACGACCTACGGGGCTTGCTGCGGAACGGCTCTAGCGACGAGGCGATATCAACAGCAGTTCAAAATATCTGGCAAGGTCGCAGCGACAACTACTCTGAACTTCGCGCCAGTGGTCTTGCACCAAAAACCATCAACATCAAGCGTGTTGAGATGAGCTACATCGGTGGTTAAGTGATTGATAAAAACGACATCACCGCCATCGTTTTAGCGGGCGGACGCGGTAGCCGCATGGGCGGCGTTGACAAAGGATTGCAACTATTTAACGGCCAACCACTTGCACTGCAAGCCATGCACCGCGTGGCTTTGCAAGTGGGTCGTGTCATAGTAAACGCCAATCGTAACTTGAAAGTTTACCAAAATTTTGGCGATGAATTCGGGCAAGAATTTCAAGTTGCCCCAGATGCTGATTCGGAATTTGCAGGTCCGCTCTCAGGCTTTGCCGCAGGTCTTTCTGCTTGCCAAACACCCTATTTACTGACCGTACCATGCGACTCGCCACGCTTTCCAGTTGATCTTGCTAATCGGCTCGCAAGCCATATGGCGCTTGGCCTGCACGAGGGCGGATTTGATATAGCGATGGCCGCGCAAGGCGGTTGGACACAGCCCGTCTTTTGCTTAATGCGGTGTGAATTGCTGCCTAGTTTGAATGTGTTTATGGCAAGCGGCAAGCGCAAAATTGATGCGTGGACAGCGCTTCATAAAACTGTCGTTGTGAATTTTGATGAACCGCTTGATGATCCTCTAGCGTTTGCAAATGCTAATACGTTGGCAGAACTCGCAGTGCTAGAGGGTGCTCGCTAAGCCTTACTGGATATGGCCTTCACGAGTGCCAATTTCGTTTTAAATGACTTTTTCAGCTCGCAAAGCCGCGAGAGCATCCGCACCATACCCCAATTGCGCAAGCACTTCGTCCGTGTGCTCGCCGAGTAATGGAGAGCGCGTAACGACCGTCGCGCTATCTGAGAGCTTGATCGGATTCCCCACCGTAATGTATTCACCGCGCACAGGGTGATCGACCTTCACCAGCGTGCCTGTCTCGTATAGCGACTGATCGGCGGCGATTTCTTTCATCGACAAAATAGGGCCGCATGGAATGTCGTACTTATTCAAGATGTCCATCGCCTCAAACTTGGTCTTGGTCATCGTCCATTTTTCAATTGTGTTGAAGATGGACTTGAGATGCAAGAGCCGTGCTTTGGGCGTGGCGTAGGCTTCATCCGTTTTCCAATTGGGCTTGCCAATCACATCGCAAATCGAACCCCAAACAGGTGCCTGAGTGATGAAATAAATGTAAGCATTCGGATCGGTTTCCCATCCCTTGCACTTCAAAATCGAGCCAGGCTGGCCACCGCCCGATGCGTTACCTGCACGGGGCACAGCATCACCAAAATGGCCATCTGGGTATTGTGGATATTCCTCCATCACGCCACGTAGCTCAAGGCGCTGCTGGTCGCGCAGCTTGACGCGGCACAGATTCAAAACGCCGTCCTGCATGGCCACCGAAACTTTTTGCCCCTTGCCAGTGGTCGTGCGCTGGAAGAGCGCCGTGACAATGCCTAGCGCCAAATGCAAGCCAGATCCCGAGTCGCCAATTTGTGCGCCTGTCACCATCGGCGGGCCATCATCAAAACCTGTGGTGGAAGCCGCGCCACCCGCGCATTGCGCCACGTTTTCGTAGACCTTGCAGTCTTCGTAAGGACCAGGGCCAAAGCCTTTGATACTTGCCATCACCATGCGTGGATTGAGCTCTTGAATGCGCTCCCATGTAAACCCCATACGGTCTAACGCACCTGGCGCAAAGTTTTCAACAAGCACATCACAAGTTTGAATCAATTTTTCAACGACTGCTTTACCCGCAGGGTTTTTTGTGTTGACTGTGATCGAGCGCTTGTTGTGATTCAACATCGTGAAATAGAGGCTATCGGCATCAGCCACATCGCGCAATTGACCCCGCGTGGCATCACCCTCGCCTGCACGCTCCAGCTTAATCACATCCGCGCCAAACCATGCCAAAAGCTGCGTGCAAGTGGGGCCTGATTGCACGTGGGTAAAGTCGAGAATGCGAACGCCTGACAACGCTTGAGAAGATGCTTGACTCATGAAAACTCCAAAATATAGATGCTAATTATCGTGCCATCAGGCCGCTGCGCTTCGGTTTTTTGCCAGCCAGCCATTCACCAAAGCGACCGTTTGGTCAACGCTGGGGTGCGACATGCCAAGCTGCGCCGCTAATGCCTGCACAATCAAATCAACCCGCTCAATGTTGACCGCGCCTGCCGCCAAGGCACGCGCGGCAGAAGATGGCTTTGCCAGTCCGTTAGCGGCAGCAGCGTATTTCTCAAATGGAACCAAATCATCTGCGGCTGCACCCAAGGCCACGCAGAGCTTAGCGACCCATTCGTAAATGTCTTGTGAGGCGAATAAATCTTGCAAAATCGCTTCACGAATCGGCCGCATACCATCCGCCTGAATGCAGCGGTAATTGCCTGTAAGCAGCATGCTCCATTTGGCTAGCGGCACAAAGAGCGAATCAAAGACCTTGAGCTTGACAGGCAACTCGACGCTCTCGCCGCTCACTTGCACGCGAACAGCTTCTATATCCGCTTCCAAATCGCGGAGCATTTGCGTATGCGCATCCGACTCAAACGCTGCAACTTTAAAGTTGGTCGGCAGCGCTACTTGCAGCACATTGACTGGCTCATCGACTGGACGAAACGCTTGCGGGTCTGGACTTGAAAGCGTCATCAAAGCTGGATCAAACGCCTCCCAAATCGCAGTGTCGGTATAGGCTGCACGGCAACTATCTATGTTGAGTGCGGGGTTGCGCGCCTTAAGCCTTGCAATATATGGCAGTGGCGGCATATTCATGATGGGCATGCACGGCAACTTCGACTCCGCAACTTTGAACATCAACTCGCGGATGCCCTCTTGCCTGTACTGCGGTTCTTGCATCGCTAACACGACTAAATCAAATCGAACAAGATCGCCCACCAACTGCGGCGTACAAGCGCTTAACTTGCCCCTCAAAGTGCGTGAATCAACCTCAAGCAAGCCGCCTGCGCCAATGTCTTTGCGGCCTTTGATGGGCAAACGAACACGGATACCCTGCTCATTGATTAATGTTGCCGTTGCCGTGCGGCACGTCATCGTGACATGGTGGCCGGCAGCTAAGAATTTAATGCCAAGCAATGAGCCGTAAGAGGCTCCCAAAATCAGGATGTTGAATGCGCGATGAGATGTCATTCATCCATTGTATCGAAAACTCTAATGTCTTATATAAGACATTAGAGTTTAATTTGGCGGTTTTTGACCTAGGTCAATTTCAAGCTCGATAATGCGCTTGCGCAGTGCCCGTTCCTCTGCAAATTTCACCGATTCATCTCGAACAATAGCAACGATTGCTGCAACTTTTCCTTCTGCGTCGTGCATCAAGGATACCGTGAATGCAATTGATAGCGTATGCCCATCTTTATGCACCGCAGGCACGCGCAGCACGGATGCGCCGTATTTAGTGATACCGCTGGCCATGGTGACGTGATAACCCTCCCAGTGCCGTGCTTGCTGCCTTTGCGGGATGATGATATCGAGCGACTGCCCCATCGCCTCTAGCTCCGTGAAGCCAAACATGCGCGTCGATGCCGCGTTCCACAGTGTAATTTTTCCTGCTGCATCGCAGGCCATGATGGCATCTGCAGCGCTTTCGACAAGTTGTTGGTGGTCAAAGTTTGAAGCCATAAGAAGTTCAGAAAAGGGCAAAAAGAAGGCGTTAAAAAAACCGCTTTAATCTGAGAGATTGTCTCAGACCAAAGCGGCTTATTTAAGCGTAAGGCTGCTTAGCTTAGACAGCCTTGGAGGCGTGCATCGCAGCAATGTCTGTCGCGCTGTAACCCAGTTCTGCCAACACTGCATCGGTGTGCTCACCCAAAATCGGCGATGCGGTAACTTCAGGCTTGAAGCCACTGTATTTGATCGGGCTGCCCAAGGTTGTGTAGCTACCGCGCACTTTGTGCGGAACTTCGACGATGGTGCCGCTGGCGATGAGCGATTTGTCGTGCAAGAGCTCTTTCATCGACTGCACGGGTGCACACGGGATGTCAAACTTACGGAAGATGTCTACGGCTTCAAACTTCGTCTTGTCTTTGATGTAATCTTCAATTGTTGCGAAGATATCCATGATGTGCGGCTGGCGACCACGCGGCGTGTTGTACGCTGGGTCATCTTTCCACTCTGGTTTGCCCAAAGCGTCGCAAATAGGACCCCAAGCGTGGCCTTGCACGGTGAAATAAATGTACGCGTTCGGGTCAGTCTCCCAGCCTTTGCACTTCAAGATCCAGCCTGGCTGACCACCGCCGCCAGCGTTCGCACCGCGTGGCACAACGCCGTCTTTGAAGGCTTCCATTTCATGCGGGTACTGTGGGTACTCTTCCAAGTAGCCCACTTTGTCCAAACGCAGTTGGTCACGCATTTTGACGCGACACAGATTCAGCACAGCGTCCTGCATAGACACAGCAACCTTTTGGCCTTTGCCCGTTTTTTGCTTGCCAATGTAAGCCGTCAAGATACCGATGGCAAGATGCATACCCGTATTGGAATCACCGAGTGCTGCCGAAGAAATGGTTGGGCCAGAGTTCTCGCCTTTCCAGTAACCTGTCGTGGATGCCGCACCGCCAGCGCACTGCGCCACGTTTTCGTAGACCTTCAAGTCCTCATAGTGATGTCCATCCGAGAAACCTTTGACAGAAGCCAAAATCATGCCCGGGTTGAGCGACTGGATGTGCTCCCACGTAAAGCCCATGCGGTCGAGCGCGCCTGGGCCAAAGTTTTCAACCATCACGTCGGATTCTTTGATCAAGCGCTCCAGCACTTCTTTGCCCGCCGCCTGCTTGGTGTCTAGGGTCAAGCCACGCTTGTTGGAGTTCAACATCGTGAAATACAGCGCATCTGCATCTGGCATGTCGCGCAGCTGGCCACGTGTCACGTCGCCAGAGCCTGGACGCTCGACCTTGATGACGTCCGCACCGAACCACGCCAGCATTTGCGTACAGGCAGGGCCTGCTTGCACGTGGGTGAAGTCGATAATTTTGATGCCTGCTAATGGTTTGTCGCTCATGAAATGCTCCTAAAAATATAAATGAAAATTGAAATTATTTCTTGCCAGCGGTTGGATTCAAGCTGGTAATACGCCCGCTCTCAGTGCCAGCAGTCTCGTCAATGACGGCGTTAATCAGCGTGGGACGACCAGAAGCCACCGCCGCGTTCAAAGCTTTCTCTAGCTCGGCGGGTGTATTTGCTGTGATGCCATCGCCACCAAAAGCTTGCATCATCAAGTCGTAGCGTGCATTCTTCACAAACACCGTTGGCGCAACGTCTTTGCCGCCAGCGCCCTTGCCGCCCGATTGGTTTTGATCCGTGCCTTTGTAGATGCCGTTGTTGTTAAACACAACCACACACACGGGTAAGTTGTAACGGCAAATCGTCTCCAGCTCCATGCCGCTAAAGCCAAAAGCGCTATCGCCTTCAACCGCAATGACGGGGTGATTAGTGGTCACTGCAGCCGCAACCGCAAAGCCCATGCCGATACCCATGATGCCCCATGTGCCCACATCCAAGCGCTTGCGCGGCTTGTACATATCGACGATGGAACGTGTGAAGTCCAGCGTGTTTGCGCCTTCGTTCACCAAGATCGCGTCTGGGTTGGTTTTGATCGTATTTTTGATGACGTTCAAAGCGCTATGGAAGTTCATCGGGCTTGGATTAGCTTGCAATGTGATTGCCATTTTGGCGACGTTCGCATCACGCTTGTCAAACACGGTCTTCGTCCACTCAGCGTTGGCTTTTGGCAACTTCGCAGCGGCCATGGCTTTGTTGATTTCGCCAACAACCGACGCAATGTCACCGACCAACGGCGCAGCAATGGCGACATTACTATCAGCTTCGGTTGGGGAGATATCGATTTGAATGAATTGACGTGAGGCTGCTTTATCGCCGCCCCATGTTTTACCCTTGCCGTGCGACAAAAGCCAATTGAGACGCGCACCGACCAGCATCACCACATCGGCCTCAGCCAGCACGTACGAACGGGCTGCTGAAGCGCATTGGGCGTGGGTATCAGGCAGTAAGCCCTTCGCCATCGACATAGGCAAATACGGAATGCCGCTAGTTTCGATCATCGCCTTGATCGCGTTGTCTGACTCTGGATTAGCCGCACCTGCATACGCAGCGCCTTTGCCAAGCAGAATCAGTGGACGCTTGGCGTTTTTTAGCAGCTCAATCGCACGTGCCACAGCCACAGAGCCTGGGATTTGCGCTGGCGCTGCATCGACCACTTCAATCAAAGATGCTTTGCCCGCAGCCGCGTCCATCACCTGCGAGAACAACTTGGCTGGCAAGTCAAGGTACACGCCGCCTGGACGACCCGACACGGCAGAGCGAATGGCGCGGGCAATACCCACACCAATGTCGGCTGCGTGCAGCACGCGGAAAGCGGCTTTGCACAGTGGCTTGGCAATCGCCAATTGATCCATCTCTTCGTAGTCACCCTGCTGCAAGTCCACGATTTCGCGCTCAGACGAGCCACTGATCAAAATCATGGGGAAGCAATTGGTAGTGGCGTTGGTGAGAGCGGTGAGGCCATTCAAAAAACCAGGCGCAGACACGGTGAGGCAAATGCCAGGCTTACCCGTCAAAAAACCTGCTGCTGCTGCTGCGTTGCCAGCGTGCTGTTCGTGACGAAAAGAAATGACGCGCATACCTTCAGCTTGCATTTTTCGTGTCAGATCGGTAATGGGGATGCCTGGCAAGCCATAAACGGTGTCAATGCCGTTGAGTTTGAGTGCATCGATGACGAGGTGAAAACCGTCAGTCATAGGGGTGGCTTGTGTCTCTGTTGTCATAGCGCAATAGCTCCTTGGTAGTTCAAGCAGTTATCATAGGAATCACTGACCAGACCAGCCTTGATCTGGGTCAATTTCTGCTATATCTTTCAACGACCTATGCCATCCGTCTCGCAACATCCCGATAAAAATGTCATCCGTGTGCAGCTCAAGCAAAATGCGCTGTTGCACGAACTCACGGACGAGCAGACGTCGGAATTAGAGAGCTATCTCACCATTGTTGATGGCGGAAAAGGTGATTTTTTGTTGCATCAAGGCGTCCATGACATGGAGCAGTATTTCATTTTGGACGGAATTTTGAAGCGTGTGGTGTCCAACCCTGAAGCCAAAGAGATGATTTTGCGGTTTGCAGCTGAACGCGACGTGGAAACCAGCTACGCTGCATGGTGTTTAAAAAAGCCTGCCCCCTACAGCATTGTTTGCCTGACCAAGGCGCGAGTTGCCAAGATGCCGCTGGAGCAATGGGTGAGCTTTATTGAGCGTCATCCGAAAGTGAAACAAGCTTTTGAACATCACGTGATGAGTTCCATGAGCGACATCATGGCGCATACGATTACACTGCATTTGCTGGACGCCACAGGCCGCGTTCAGCGCTTTTTGCGCAAACAACCCGAGCTATTTGATCGCATCCCCAAAAAAGAGCTGGCGGCTTATCTCAACCTCTCGGCTGAAACATTAAGCCGTCTTAAGCAACGCGGCAAAATTTAAGCTTCTACAGCTGCATTAGCCGCTTCAATGGTTTTGGTACGCATTGGCGCAAGTACCAGCTTGGCAAGCAATCCTGCAACAATAGAAATCGCAGCGGAGAACATAAATACACGATCCCAATTCCCGCCCGCAGACAAAATGGATGCCACGGGTACGAGCAATGCCGCCGTTCCCTTGGCCGTGTAAAGCGTCCCAGCGTTCGCTGCAGCATTCTTCACACCAAAGGTATCAGCGCACAACGCTGGGAAGATGGAAAAAATTTCGCCCCAGCACAAAAACACCATTGCAGCAAATGCCATAAACGCATATGGGTTGTGGCCGTAAGTCATTAAACCCAGCATCGCCAAACCTTCGCCCACAAAGACCACCACCATGGTGTTTTCGCGCCCCAAACGATCGGAAATAAAGCCGCATAGTGGACGCGTAAAGCCATTGACCAAGTTATCAATTGTTAGAGCCATTGTCAGCAAAGGTAACGTGAAACCCAACAAGCTCACTGGAAGTTTTGTGAAGCCAAAATCTTTGGCAATCGGGCCAATTTGCGCCGTTGCCATAAGACCACCCGCAGCAACCGCCACAAACAAAACATAAGTCAGCCAAAACACTGGCGTACGAATCATTTGACCTGTGGTGTAGTCCACTTTAGTCATCACAATACGCGGAGCAGGTGCCACACCTTTGGGCGCGGTTGGACGTACCATAAACATAGCAATTGCAAAAATCACCGCGCCTTGCAAGAGGCCAAAAAAGAAGAATGTTTGCTCGTAACCCGAGGCCTGAATCATGTTGGCAATGGGAATCACCGTAACGGCCGCGCCTGCGCCAAAGCCTGCAGCCGTAAGACCTGCAGCCAATCCTCGCTTGTCGGGGAACCACTTAAGAGCATTGCCCACGCAAGTACCATACACGCAGCCTGCGCCTACGCCTGAAATAACCGCTGCCGCATAAAAAGCAAACTCGGTACTGGCGTACGAGTTCATCACCCAACCCAGCGCTGCTAGGAGCGCGCCGCCTGCAATGACGGGACGTGGGCCGTATTTATCCACCAACCAACCCTCAATGGGTACGAGCCAAGTCTCAACCACCACAAAAATGGAAAACGCAAATTGAATCACAGGCAAACCCAAATGATTTTTAGCCTCAATGGGATTCACAAACAAGGTCCAACCATATTGCAAATTGGCAACCATGGCCATACAGATAATGCCAAAAATAAGTTGCACCCATCGTCCCGAAAAACCAGCAGAATTGCCTTGCGTCGCACCCATCGCTTGTGACTGTGTCATGTCGTTCATACTCCAAAATAATTGAAGTTCTCATTCTCCAAAGGAGCGACACAACTGAGTTGACCAACGTCAAGATTTAGATCATTGATGGCTAGGACATTCCCTTTACTGGCGCATGTAAAACCACTTACGTAGTTACCACATTAAGCGGTTTTCAAGCGAATGCCAACAATAAAATTCTCAGCAGATTTATCGCGCGAAGCCTTTGGCTTCATGGGTTTGACGACCTCGAAGGTCTCTTTAAACAGCTTGACCAACTGGCTGTAGCCGCTGCCGTGAAAGACTTTCACAACTAGTGCGCCTTCAGGCGTTAAATGCGTCTTGGCAAACTCCACAGCAATCTCAACTAAATGACACATCCGCGCTGCATCGGCTGACTCAACACCAGACAAGTTGGGAGCCATGTCCGAGACCACGCAATCCACTTTGTTAAAGCTTGCTGCACCGCCCAAAGTTTCGTGCAGCTGCGCGAGCACTGACTCTTCGCGGAAGTCGCCCAATAGGAAAGTGACATCCTCCACTGGCGGCATCGGCAAAATATCTAGCGCCACAATGCGGCCATTGATCTCACCCGAAGCCACGCCTGTCTTGGCATTCGGGGCGATGACGCGGTTAGATCCAGTCATATTTGCGCCCTCGGTGCCGCCCAGTTTGCGACGCAGATATTGACTCCAAGCGCCAGGCGCTGAGCCCAAATCCACCAAAGTCATGCCAGGTTTGATCAGGCCAAGCGTCTCGTCCATTTCTTTGAGTTTGTAGGCGGCGCGGGCACGATAACCATCGCGCTGCGCCATCTTGACGTAAGGATCGTTCAAATGGTCGTTGAGCCACGCTTTATTGAGTTTTTTACCCTTTTTGCCACTTTGTTTTTGTACTTTCATAGCCCCAATTCTCGTTGGTTTCCCAAAATGGACATGTAAACGATAATTGAGGCATGACTGCCATTAAATTAAACGTACAAGATCGCAAACAGCTTCGCGCTGATGCACACCACCTCAATCCCGTCGTCATGATCGGGAATGACGGACTCACCGTTGCCGTGAAGCACGAAGTGAACGCGGCACTGAATGCCCACGGACTCATCAAAGTGCGCGTTTTTTCAGACGACAGAAATACTCGCGAAGCCATGCTGGTAGAGCTCTCCGAAGAATTTAACGCCGCACCGATTCAGCACATCGGCAAACTACTCGTTTTGTGGCGTGAAAAACCCGTGGTTGAAAAACCGATCAACGAAGACCGCATGCCCGGCCCCCGTGACATGAAGGTCATGAAGTACAGCAAACGCGGTGGTCAGCGCCCCGAAGTGCGTACGCTACGCGTGTTAGGCAACGAGCGCCTGACGTTTGGTGGCAAGGTCAAACGGATTCAGCCTAAAAAGAAAAGTGTGAAGAAATCGCAATTGGGATGATTGCCTCGGTTGATTTTTAAGTGATCGGTATCATCTGCAATCGATGACTACCGCAACTAATCCCCTCCTCTATCGCCCTAATCCCAACGCGCTCACAGACTTTGCGGCCATCCGCCCAGAGCACATCCAACCTGCCGTTGATGAACTACTCAATGCCTCAGAGGCCATACTGGATAAGGCTTGTAGCAGTGCCATTCCCGCCACATGGCAAGATTTGAGCCTCACCCTTGACGTTGCGACTGAGCGCTTTGGCGTCGCGTGGGGTGCCATCAGTCACCTAAACGGTGTCGCAGATACCCCCGAGCTGCGAGCCGCCTACAACGAGGCGCTACCCAAAGTCACGCAGTTCTTTACCTCTCTAGGTTCTGACGAGCGGCTGTATGCCAAATACAAAGCGATTGATCCCGCCAGCCTGACACCTGAGCAAACGCAAGCGCACAAAAACGCGCTGCGTAGCTTCCAGCTTGGCGGCGCGGATTTAGTGGGCACTGCCAAAGAGCGCTATGCCCAGATTGACGAGCGACTCTCCGCGCTCTCGCAAAAGTTTAGCGAAAACGTACTCGATTCGACCGAAGCCTTTTCCTATGTGGCTTCCGAGGCTGAGATGGCTGGCGTACCAGACGACGTAAGGCTTGCGGCTAAAGCGCGGTTTGATGCGTTAACTGATAAGCAAGGCTTGCAAAGCGGCTACGTCCTCACACTCAAAGCGCCGTGCTACATGCCTGTGATGCAGTTTGCGAAAAGCTCCGAGCTTCGAGAAAAGCTCTACAAGGCTTATGCGACAAGGGCTAGCGACGTATCCGAGGGATCGGACGCGCAACTTCGTGACAACAGCGCCATCATCACCGAGCTGCTCGCACTCAAGCATGAGCAAGCTTTGTTACTCGGCTTCAAACACCACGCCGAAGTCTCGCTTGCGCCAAAAATGGCAAGCTCATCGGATGAGGTTATTATGTTCCTCAAAGATCTCGCATCCCGCGCCAAGCCTTATGCATTAAAGGATGTGGCTGAAATGCGCGAGTTTGCAAAAACTGAACTTGGACTCACTGACCCACAGCCATGGGATTGGACATTCATCTCCGAGAGACTCAAAGAAGCGCGTTATGCGTATTCAGAGTCGGACGTTAAAAACTACTTCCAATTGCCAAAAGTGCTGGACGGCCTATTTGCCAAGATAGAAGCTTTGTTTGATGTACAAATCGTTTTAGACACAGCGCCAGCTTGGAACGAGAAGGTTCGGTTTTATCGAATCTCCCAGAATGGACGGTTACTGGCGCAGTTTTATTTAGACACTGCTGCTCGCGACGGCAAGCGCGGCGGAGCTTGGATGGACGATGCCCGTGGCCGTTGGATGCGTCCCGATACGAAAGAGCTGCAAACCCCCGTGGCGCATCTGGTGTGCAACTTTGCCGATGGCGCTAGTGGCAAGCCTGCATTACTCACGCACGACGATGTGATTACGCTGTTCCACGAATTTGGTCACGGCCTGCATCACATGCTGACCCGCGTGAACGAACGCGATGTCGCAGGCATCAGCGGCGTTGAGTGGGATGCAGTTGAACTGCCCAGCCAGTTTATGGAAAACTTTTGCTGGGAGTGGGAAGTCGTCAAAGGCATATCTGCGCACATCGATAGTGGGGAAGCCATGCCAGCCGTGCTGTTCCAAAAGATGTTGACTGCAAAGAACTACCAGTCTGGCCTTGCGACCCTGCGCCAAGTTGAGTTTTCGTTATTTGACATACTCCTGCACAGCCAGTCCAACGCGGTTACTGAGCCACTAGCGCTGCTCGCCGAGATCCGCGCGGACACCGCCGTGCTGCCTACGCCCAGCTACAGCCGCACGCCACACAGCTTTAGTCACATCTTTGCAGGTGGCTACGCGGCAGGCTACTACAGCTACAAGTGGGCAGAGGTGCTAAGCGCCGACTGCTACGCCGCGTTTGAAGAGTCCGCATTGCTAGGCGCAGATGCCGTCGAAGCCACAGGGGCACGTTATTTAAAAGAGATTTTGCAAGTAGGTGGCAGCCGCCCAGCTATTGAATCATTCATGGCCTTCAGGGGCCGACTACCTCAAATTGATGCGCTTTTACGACACCAAGCCATGAATTCTTAAAAATTAAGCCTGTTTTTATAAAAAAAATGTAAAGAAATGTTCTGCTAGCTTTAAACTCGGATCCTGTCCATATTTAACTTTTTAAGGAGAAATCATATGTTTAAAAAATCACTAATCGCTTTGACGCTTACAGTTTCTGCGATTGGGTCGTATGCCCAAATTTATATCCAAGGTTCTGCTGGCAAAGGCACGATGAGTTTTGACTGCGGAACAAATGTTTGTGTAAAGAGCAATTCTGGGAATAAATTCCTTATGGGATATAACACAGGAACTGGTCTGTCTTATGAAGGTCAAATCATCAATTACGGAAAAATCACAAGCTCGGCCTTCCAAGACGTCACAGGAACTGGCTATGGCGGGAACGTTGCTTACTTAGGCAATTTCAATGACCAGTTCGGCTATCGCGTTGCAGGTGGCTTGGCACGGAACAAGGTTCAGTCCCCAAGTATCACTGCTGCGCCAACCACTTCTTCATGGCAAGCAGCTGTGAGCGGCGGCCTTTCTTATAACTTTAATAAATCAGTAGCTTTAACGATGGATTACGATCTATCTCCTGGCAAGCTCGCTCAATCTGCAACGACAACAACCACTGCGTCGATGAGTTTACTTTCCATAGGTCTTCGTGCCAATTTCTAATCGAAATTTTTGTCCCCAAAAAACCAGCTCAAGAGCTGGTTTTTTTACGTCTATCGCTTATGCAAAATTAAAATACCATCGTCTTTACGCCAGTGCTCGTTCCCAGCAAACACACGCTAGCTTTTTGCTGGGCAAACACGCCTACCGTAACGACTCCTGCCCACTGATTAACACCGAGCTCAAATGCGAGAGGCTCCCTAATTGAAAGACCCGTGACGTCCAAGATGTGCTGGCCGTTGTCGGTAACAAGTGGTTGCCCCTCTTTTAATCGCAACGTTGCAACGCCGCCTTTGGCTACAAAGCGCCGCTGGATCTGGCCTGCTGCCATGGGGATCACCTCGACAGGCAACGGAAAAGCACCCAATGTCTTCACCAACTTTGATTCATCTGCAATGCATATAAAGCGCTCAGCAAGGCTAGCCACAATCTTTTCGCGTGTGAGTGCCGCTCCGCCGCCTTTGACCATGTAACCCTCACCATCAATCTCGTCTGCACCGTCGATATAAACGCCAAGGCGCGTGACCTCATTCGCTTCAAACACAGGAATGCCGTAGCTTCTGAGCTTTTCAGTTGATGCCACTGAGCTTGAGACCGTGCCCGTAATCTTGATCTCGCCCGCAGCAATCGCGCTGGCTAGCGCATCTATAAATTTGTTCACTGTCGAGCCTGTGCCCACGCCAACAATTTCGCCGTTTTGGACATATTTGAGAGCGGCAATGCCGACTTGTGTTTTGAGTTCGTCTTGAGTCATGGGAAAATTGTACCCATGTCACTCATCCCCTACTCCTTTTCCCGCACTGCTCTGTTCAAACTCGATCCCGAATATGCGCATGAAGTCACAATGAACATGCTGGCTTGCACTCAGCGCACGCCGCTCGATTGCTTGTACCGACAGTCCTTTATATCGGATCCCATCACAATTGCAGGACTTCGCTTTCCCAACCGCATCGGCCTGGCGGCTGGGCTCGATAAAAATGCACGCGTCATTGATGGCCTTGGTGCGATGGGATTTGGCTTTGTTGAAGTCGGCACGGTGACGCCGCTAGCGCAGAGCGGCAACGCCAAGCCGCGTATGTTTCGTCTGCCCGAAGCCCATGCGCTTATCAACCGACTGGGCTTTAACAATGAAGGTTTGGATGCTTTTGTTCGCAACGTGCAGCAGTCAACATTTCGTAGCAGCGGCAAGATACTTGGCCTTAATATTGGTAAAAATGCCGTAACGCCAATTGAACGTGCAGCAGACGATTATTTAATTGCACTCTCTGGCGTCTACCCGCATGCCGATTACGTCACGGTCAATATCTCTAGCCCCAACACACAGAACCTGCGTGCCTTGCAAAGCGATGATGCTTTAGAAGCCTTGCTGGCTGCACTTGCTACACATCGCAATGCACTTGCCGATAAGTACGGCAGGCGCGTTCCGATCTTTGTGAAGATTGCCCCCGACTTGGACGAGACACAAATCGACTTTATTGCAAGCGCTTTAGTCAAGCATCAAATGGACGGTGTCATTGCGACCAACACCACTCTTGCGCGGAATACCGTGCAAGGTCTTCCGTATGCAAACGAGGTGGGCGGCCTCAGTGGCGCACCTATCTTAGCGGTCAGCAACCGCGTCATTGCACTGCTACGAGCCAAGCTGGACGTGGCTTACGGGCCTAGTTACCCCATCATTGGCGTAGGCGGCATCATGAGTGCAAAGGATGCGCAAAGCAAAATTGAAGCAGGTGCAAACGCCGTACAAATTTACACAGGATTGATCTACCAAGGTCCTAGCCTAGTGACGGCGTGCGCTAAGGCATTGTCGCGTGAGCGCAACGAGCTCTAAATAAATTATTTTCTATAGGGAAAAAACTAGCTAAGAAGTACGATTTTCCCAGTAGGATTGGCGGTTCCAATAACAACCTTTAAGGAAACATCATGGCAACTGCCGCAAAGAAAGCTCCCGCTAAAAAAGTAGCCGCTAAAAAGGCTGCTCCAGCAAAAAAAGTAGCCGCTAAAAAAGTAGCCGTTAAAAAGGCTCCTGCTAAAAAGCGCACCCCGAATGCGGCATTCATGAAACCCATGACTCCTGATGCGGCCTTGGCTGCAGTAATTGGCGCAACGCCTGTGCCACGCACAGAAATCGTCAAGCAATTGTGGGTCTACATCAAGAAGCATGGCCTGCAAGACAGCAAAAACAAGCGCATGATTAATGCTGATGCGAAACTAAAAGTGCTGTTTGCTGGTGCCGCACAAGTGTCGATGTTCCAATTGGCTGGTCTGATCGGCAAGCACGCGACATAAGCGAGCATTGCTCAGAAAAAAATGCCACTCGATTGAGTGGCATTTTTTATGTCCGTAGTGCCGCTTCTCGGATAGCCGAAAGCGTACCGCGCGTCGTCAAGTACTCGGCATCGAGCATCACCTCAATCAACGTCCCCTCAGGCCTAGCCAGCGCCGCTAAAAGCTCTGCTTCAAACTCCTCCGTACGTGTGATCCGCACGCCCACGTAGCCATAAGCTGCGCCAAGCGCTGCAAAGCTTTGATTCACCATGCTAGAGCCGCTCACGCGTGTTGGGTACTCGCGCTCTTGGTGCATGCGTATCGTGCCGTAGATACCGTTGTTGAGCAGCACGATGATGCTCTTCGCGCCATATTGCACGGCTGTTGCCAGCTCTTGTCCATTCATTAAAAAATCACCGTCGCCGGCCATCGTCAGCGCCAATCGGCCTGTGGTAATAGCGGCGGCAATACCCGCAGGTACTCCATAGCCCATAGAGCCAGATGTAGGCGCAAGCTGTGTCTTATGCCCTTTGACCAACCCGTGATGCTTGAAATAACGGTGCACCCAGCTTGCAAAATTTCCTGCGCCATTGGTAAGTACTGCATCCAGTGGCAAATGCTTTTGCAAAAGGGTCACGATGGCGGGCATATCAATCAATCCGACGACTTTATTTGCTTCGTCCACAATTAATTGTGGTACTAAGTTTGCTTCATACGTGGAGTGAACACGCGCCGTCCATGCAGCCGTGGATGCCATCCAAGCCTTACTGGATGGGGCTTTCAGGGCACAGAATGCCTCTGTAGCAGCACTCATACTGGCGTTAATGGCAAGATCGGCTTGATAGACACGATTCAGCTCTTCAGCACTTGCGTGAATGTGAACGAGCTTTTGCGTGCCATTATTTCCAGCGAGTTTGGGCGCAGTCAGCATGGCGTAGCCACCTGTTGTCATTTCGCCCAAACGAGGGCCAAACGCAATGATGAGATCACTTTCTTTGATGTGCGCGGCAAGCTTAGGATTAATGCCAATGCCCACATCACCCGCGTAATTGGGGTGATGGTTGTCAAAAGTATCTTGAAATCTGAACGCATTGCCCACGGGCAAATTAAATTTTTCAACGAACGCCTGCAAAGCTTTGGCGGACGTGGCATTCCAGCCTGCACCTCCTGCAATGACGAATGGACGTTGACTAGCGAGCAGCATCATTTCAAACGTTTGTAGTGCCACCGCATCCATGCCCGCACGTGCGGGCTCAACACGCGTCAGCACAGGGTACTTAGCCGTATTCACATCCTTGGTTTGCATATCCTCTGGCAGCACCAACACCACGGGTCCTGGGCGACCATTCATGGCAGTAGCGAACGCACGAGCAATGTACTCGGGCACGCGGTTTGGGTCATCCACGCGCTCGACACGCTTAGCCATCGATTCAAAAAAACTGAGGTAGTTCACCTCTTGGAATGCCTCTCTGTCGCGTGTTTCGCTTGCCACATCACCCACCAAGAGCAGCATTGGCGTTGAGTCTTGAAACGCAGTGTGCACGCCAATCGATGCATTAGTTGCACCAGGTCCGCGCGTCACAAAACACACGCCTGGACGTCCCGTCAGCTTACCCACCGCCTCGGCCATATATGCCGCGCCGCCTTCTTGACGGCAATTAATAAATTGAATTTTTTCCGCACGATCATGAATGCCATCTAAACAAGCCAAAAAACTCTCGCCCGGGACGCCAAATACATGCGTCACGCCTTGTTCAATCAAACAATCAATTAAAAGATGGCCAGCTAATTTCATACTGCAACCGTCGCTGTTCTACGTCCCACACCTAGCGCCAAAAACACCGCAATCATCAGCGTCACGCCTGCACCCACCAGCACGCTGGCGTAATAGCCTCTATCCATAAACATGCCGAAAAACGCAGGTGCAATCGCGAAGCCAACATCCATGCCTGAATAGACAAGGCCGTACACGCGCCCTGTTGCACCCACAGGTGTGGCTCGTTTAATCATCATGTCGCGACTAGGGCCGCCTACGCCAATAGCAAAACCTGTGCTGGCAATCAAGGCACAAGTGCCCATTGCACCTAGCACACCCGTTGCAGCCAGCACAAGGATGCCCGCGGCGGTCGTCATTGCACGAGCCACCACGCGGTCACTTTGATCGGGAAACTTTGCCGCCACCCAGCCGCCCACCATCATGCCTGCCGCAGCGCAAAGCATGTACGCCGTCAATGTCACGTTAGCTGCATAGAGCGATACATCGTGCACTCTTTGCAAAATCGAAATCGAATAACTTTGCACCACTGCGAGCGTCATCGTAGCAAACATAAAAAAACCAAAGCACCACCAAACAGCAGACAATTTTAAAAATGCGAA
>CANFWH010000012.1 GCA_947450645.1 Comamonadaceae bacterium
AGACATGCTTTCTGACGCAATCAATGAGTTGGTTTCAATCCACGCCCCCACGCGGGGGGCGACCAGGGTCTATTTCGCCATAGGCCGCGTTGATGTTGTTTCAATCCACGCCCCCACGCGGGGGGCGACAAAGCCGATGATGCTTTTACAATCATTGACCCAGGTTTCAATCCACGCCCCCACGCGGGGGGCGACATTATCCTTTTAAATATCTATTAAATCAAGGTAGTTTCAATCCACGCCCCCACGCGGGGGGCGACCTGCTGCATTTAGCGACACACTTTGAATTAATGGGTTTCAATCCACGCCCCCACGCGGGGGGCGACCTGGAGGCGTTGCATCTACAGGCGGCATGGTGGAAGTTTCAATCCACGCCCCCACGCGGGGGGCGACCTTCTAATTTTGGAAGCCAGCTTTTAAGCCCTATTGTTTCAATCCACGCCCCCACGCGGGGGGCGACTAACCCAAAGCGCTAAGGCTGACACCAAAAGACAGTTTCAATCCACGCCCCCACGCGGGGGGCGACCGCGGCAGAGGAAGAGAAGTATTCTAAATTGCGAGTTTCAATCCACGCCCCCACGCGGGGGGCGACAAGAACCCTACGGTATCTGGATCTAATTTGATTGTTTCAATCCACGCCCCCACGCGGGGGGCGACGTTGGCTTGGCTTCCGTTTGCTGCACTATCGTTGGTTTCAATCCACGCCCCCACGCGGGGGGCGACCCAGCGCGAGAGCTTCCTATCGGTATCTCAGGAAGTTTCAATCCACGCCCCCACGCGGGGGGCGACCGTCGAATCATAAGGTCAATAGAGGAAAGCCTTGCAGAGCCGCTAGCGCTAACGCAAGCACACTGGCGCGTGCACTCCAAACGCTTTATTAAGGTTGCGCTAAAAACATGTTTTTAAAGAACAAGTTAGCTGAATCGCTAACCTTATATGGAACGCATGAGAGCGAAAGGTTAGCGGCTAAATCACAATCGCATCTTTGGAAATGTCTAAGCCAACTTTTGCACCGTAATGCTCAATCTTGCCACGCCCTTTACTTCCCAGCATGTAAAAGCGCAAACTGTCTTCTTGCGGCTCATAAATCTCTAGCAGTTGGTCTTTGCACGCCACCCATTGGCTAGGGTCGACTTCGCACTCGAAAACCGAATTCTGCACACGCATGCCATGATCTAAACACACTTTGGCTATGTGCCTCAAGCGACGCCGCCCCTCGCTGGTTAAAACGCTGACATCGTAGGTAATTAATACGAGCATGATGACTACTTCAGCAGATAGGGAGGATAGTGCGTCGTATCGCCGCGCAGGTGCCGAGCTAACAACATAGCTTGGCAATGTGGCAATAAGCCGATAGATATCGCTTCTTCCAAATACGGATGCATGATTTCTTCTTGTTTTCTATTTTGATACGCCACCAGAACCGCTTTACGCGCCTCGTCTTTCAGACGAATTGCACCGCTAGCCTCTGTTACAAAATCACTGAGAACGACTTGCTTGCGGTTGATTAAGGTCAGCACCAGCCGATCCGCTATTGCCGCGCGAAACTCCTCCAGCATATCCAACGCCAAGCTTAATCGGCCTGGTCTGTCGGTATGCAAAAATCCAACTTGCGGATCGAGGCCAATCGACTGTAGCGCCGACGAACACTCGCTTGTGATGAGACTATAGACAAAAGACATCAGCGCATTCACAGGGTCTGTAGCAGGCCTTCTGACTCGCCCATCAAACACAAAGCCCGCCGTACGAATCAAACTGTTGAATACTGAAAAGTAGCTCGCCGCCGCATCGCCTTCAATCCCTCGAATTGCGGATACGTCTTGTGCACTTTCAATATGGCGCACACTCCAGCCTAAATGTTCAATCACCTGATCCACCTCGTCATGCTGGGCGTTATCAGAGTGATTCCGTAGCTCTCTCTGTAGCACTGCTCGCGCATTAGCAATTTTTGCACCAACAAAGGATTGCGCAATTGACAAGCTACGCGCTGCATCATCTGCCCAGCGATATTGCGTTCGTCGCAGGAGCACATTGCCCGATTGCTGCCCCACCACGCGCGCCAAAAACTTGCCGTATTCAGTATGAAAACTCAGGCCAATGCCTTGTTCGCCGCAATACCCCATTAAAAACGGACTGACCGAAATATTGCCAAAGCACACGATATTACTGACGGCCAACGCAGGAAACTGCCCTAGCTTTTCATCGCCATTCTTGATGACGATAGTCTCCCGCTCTTTATGCAGATAGCTTTCCTGCCGCGTAACGTAAATCGTGTTGAGCAATTTTTTCATGTTTGCCCTGCCAACATATCCGACACATAGCGCTGACTTTTATCAGCACGGAAAGAGTCTGGCATACACAGGTCACGCAGCGAGCACGCCTTGCAGAGCGTTTTTTCCCTTGTTGGCGGCGGCGTTTTTTGACTTAGCAGCAGCACCCGCGCATCAGCAATCACGCCCACCGTCACTTGCCGCAACACTGCATCGATTGCAACAGGCTCGCGTCGCCGCACCTCCCAATACCAAATCGCGCCCTCGGTCACTGGCACGCCATGCATATCCTCTAAGCACAACGCTTGCGCACAGAGCTGAATCCGATCCCAGTCTGCCAATTTAGGTTTACCTCGTTTGTATTCCACAGGAAAGTAACGCTTAGCACCGCCCTGCAAGGTTTCGATCTCTAGCAAATCCATCTTGCCTTTGATGCCATGCGTAGGCGACGACACATCCACTGCCCGCTCACTACGCACATTGCCGCGCTGTTCGGGCAATCCGCTGTCTACACGAGCATGCAGCACATTTCCCTGCGCCGTAAAAAAGTTGTCCGCCCAAACCTGCTCGGTATGAATAAGCGCAAACTGACGCGGGCAGTAAGCGTAGTGCTGTAATGCAGAGAGTGAGAGTGGCTCATCTGGTGTTGAAGCCCCAGCTTCGGACAAAAGCACATCCACGCAAGAAATGCCTTAGAGTTTCTCAATCACAGCGACGCCCATTTCACTCAAACCATTCGAGTTAACGTGGACTTTGTAATCACTGAATTGTGCCGCAGGAGACCCTGATTCTCCGTTCACGCGATCAACCGTGACGCGCTCAAACAGCATATGAGCTGGCGCATTGCCCAGTGCGTCATTGTGCTTGAACACCACCAACTTACGGGCGGCCATTTCCCCCCTCGCAGCAGAACGATCGTGATCAAACATCATGGCAAGCGAGCGCCAAAGCTTGTCTAAATCCGCATCTGAAAAACCTGTTTTTTCGGCTAACTTTGCAGACACAAAACCGTGGGCGCGATATAAGCCATAAGGCACGATGTGCTTGCGCCCCATGGTGCGATTGCCGCCGCCTTGCGCTTCAGACTCTTTCTCGCTGGTCACAGCCATGCGCGTGATAGAAACCTCTAACGGTACGATGGGATCAATTGATTTCCCAAAGGCAAACTGCACGGGGCCGCGGACTTGACCGCTATTGACCTCCGTCGTCATGACCGCGCCAAAAGTTCGCACATCGAAGAAGTTTTTACACATCCAAGCAGTGACTTCGCGTGCTTTCGCTTCATCTTTGGGCAGTTTTTTAGACTCAGATTTAATTTCTAAAGCGTCATAGGCTCTTTTATTTTGCAAATTCAAAATACTTTTCTCTTTAACGTAAATGTCAAAACCAGCCTGCTCAGATTCCGTCATTTCAATGAAGTTTCGGATTTTGCGTTTCAAGCAAACATCAGTGACCAATCCTTTACTTGACTCTGGGTCTAGGCGTGGCATATTGCCCGCGTCTGGATCACCATTCGGGTTTCCGTTGGTAACGTCGAATAAATAGACAAATTCGTAGCGGTTCTGGATAGCGGTGGTCATGTTTTAGTCTCCTAATGTTGATGTGTTGTCGGATTCGGCTATGGCATCAGTTTTCTTAGCGAAGTAACTTTGTTTTTCGTGGTAGTAACCAATGGCGAACTGTCCTTGCTGCTCAATTGAGAAGTGCTTGGGGAATTCGCTAGATAACCCTTCGATCACGCTGGCTAAGTCTTTATTCAAATTCACCGCGTAACCTGGCTTGTCTTTGCGAATTTTTGATAGGTGATTTTTGCAACCTGCCAGTAAGCGAGGAAATACAGAGTACGGCACTGACGAAGCTGTCCCGTAGTATCTGTCGGCAATGGTGGCGTTCACGTCTTTGCCAAGCGCGCCCTCTTGAATTCGCTCTAACACTGCGAATAGCCTGCCCAGTCGATATGCTGGCAGCATATTTTGTTCATCTAGCCCCATAGGTATCTCCTCTTTAATAAAACCCTTGCGATAGTCACGCACCAGCACAGCCTTAAGCAGTGCAGCGCGTAAACCGTTTAAATCGCCGTCAGCGCGAATGCGCTGCACCAATTGCGCAAGCAACATGCGCGGGTATCGTTGCCCCGTGATGATGCTTCTGAGTAACTCTCCCGCTAATTGCGGGGATATGTTTTCTGATTTTCCTTGAGAGGCCGTTTGAATCAGCAAGCGCCAAACAGAAGGTGGTTCGCGCCAAGGCAATGGATTAAGCGCCAAGTCTTTGAAATGCTGCGCCACGTGTTTTGCCAGTTCACCAAAGCTGGTATCTAGCCAATAGCGAATCGACAAACGCGAAGCATTGGGTGCAAGCCCCAATACATAAAACCGTGTGCCTTCGGCTAAATCTGGCGCAATTTCTGCGAGCGGTTTACCTTGTGCGATTTTTTCTAAAACGGGTTTTAGTTGCGCCACCTGACTTCCATCATCCGCAGGCATATTGAGCATCAAACCAAACAAACTTTCAGCTTCGCTGGCTTTTGCTGCATCGGCTGCCTCAGCCCAAAAAACGGTACTGGTATCGCCAATGGATATGCACTGTCCATTGCTGCGCCTAAGCAAGTAGTTCAGCGCGGTTGTGTAACCAAAGGCTGCAGATTCGGAAATGGGCGCGTTATCGCCTTGCTCTTTGCCATACGAGGTGTAAGACTCGGCGTTGAAGGAAACAATTGATCCGCCTGCGGACTGCCCGCCATAAACGCCCTTGATGGCTGGATGCAACCTTGCCAATGCGCTGTGCTGCCCCGTTACCAAACAATCACCCTTATTAACAACCTCACCCACATCTGGCTGCATCAGCTTCAGCCAAAGTGCCTGAGCGGCAGGACGTTCGTGGACAAAACACAAATCACCGTCAAGCTTGAAGACAAGATTGGCATCAATGTGAGCGACAGTAAACGGCAATAGTCGGAATTGCTCGGAACTCCAGCGCATCAAAAATTGCTTCACAGCCAATAGTCCTGCGTCCTCGGTCGCCGCTAGTGCCAGTTCATGCAAAGCCTTGAATGCGGCTAATGTTTTTTCGGCTGCCAACCACGGATTCACAGCGACGGCTGCTTTGTCCTTATTGCCTTCAATTCCGAGCACATAGGCAGTTTTATCCCACAGAAAATTCGACTTGACACCTGAGGTGCGCTTTTCAGGTCTTGGAACACTAAGCAGTTTTGGTCTAGGTTTTTTATCACTTGCGTCACGCACATCTTCGATATCGACCAGCACTCCCTCCTTCGACAACACCAAGCAGTAGCTAATTTGTTGCTCACTAAACCCATATGGCGGCACTTTTGCCAAACCCGTCACAGGATCTGGATTGGCAAGAAGCCGCTGGTAGTAATCATTAAGTGCCGTCAAAATCATGACTTCACCTGCTCGCTATGGAAGGGCGGGACTTCAATCGCGCCGCCTTGCATCTGCGCTTTAAAAAAATGCGGTGTATTTTGATTAGCAAAATCAATATCGTGCAGCATCCACCCTAAATCGCGGTTTTGCTCCTCAAGTGTCAATTCCGTCATTGGCAACGGCGCATCTGGCTCGATCAAAGCAAAGTGTGCAGGGAACTCCCTCGTACCCATGCAAGGCTGATGGAAGCATTGGCCTTTGCGGGCGCGACGATTGAATTGGTCTAAGTGTTTGCCGACATTGTCGTCAGCGCTTGCTTTAGCCGTGAGCTCAAAATGCGCCTCAAT
Source organism: Comamonadaceae bacterium (assembly GCA_947450645.1). GTDB lineage: Bacteria > Pseudomonadota > Gammaproteobacteria > Burkholderiales > Burkholderiaceae_C > JASGCK01. The sequence goes on from CANFWH010000012.1 coordinate 6,004, forward strand.
CACATAAGCAACGTCACGCAGCAAGGTCGTCGCCCGCTGTTGGCGATCTTCCTCAATCAAACTGTACAAACCTTCGGTGGTTTTGTTTTTCATCGCTGTGCCAGCCTTGCTGGCAGATATTTTGCTGCCCAGTTCATTACGGCGCAACGATTCAAACCGAATCGGCTTGAGAACATGGATTTTGTCCACCCGCCACGCGATAGCAGGTTTCCAGTGGATAGCCTCCAAAATACCCCGCGCAGCCGAAGGCGTAATGACGTCATAAGACACACGCTCCACTTTCATCTCAGGCCGAGTAAAGCAAGCGTAGTCACCCCAAATGTGCAGTTTTATTCCGTAGCTCATATCTGTATATTTATCCAGTTTGTCCGATTTTTGCGTTTATAGCACAGTCTTTTCAGCATCGATAAAAGTTGGATTCTCCCAACTCAATCCAGCATCCTCGGTGTACAAATCCATGTTCTCCAGCATCCAGAATTGATCTCCAAATTTTTCGGATGCTATGACCGAAATAGCACCTGCTTTGCGTAACGCTTCAAAACCAGTCTTTGGAACTTGCACTAAGTAGGGCTGCAGTTGCCGAGCGATACCGCCCACTTTTTCGGCAATGCGCAGCGACTGCACTAAACCTTTGGCGTTTCTGTCCAGCGGCACGATCACAGGCTGCAAATGGCTCTCGATCATGCTGAAGGCTTTGGCTATGTTTTGAAAAGGGAAGCTCAAATTGGGGGCGTGGTTGTTATGCATGGCTAGCAAATTTTTAGCGTCTAGCTCCGTGCCGCGTCCAGAGTACACATGCTTGAAGTACAAGCTCATAGCCTCAGGCGCTAACACATCACACGCATGATTACGCATCACCATCCGCATATTGCCAGCCAACTGCGCAAGCTCGGGCGGTGCCGACCAATCGTCACTTTGGAATACGGAAACGATGCTCTCGCCAAGCGGCCTTTTGCCCTCTCGGTTGCACCGACCTGCAGCTTGTGCAATGGAGTCAAGACCTGCTTCGGCTCTGTAGAGCACCGGGAAGTCCACATCGACACCCGCCTCAATCAGCGAGGTTGAAATTAGCTTGCAGGGCTCGCCTGACGACAGTTTTTGCCGCACTACGTCTAACACCGAGCTTCGATGTTTAGCCATCATCAAAGTACTGAGGTGGTAAGCCCCAGGCTCGTCTTTGATAGCGTCGTAGAGACTGCGCGCATGGCGGCGATTGTTCACAATTATCAGCACTTGCTGATGATTGCGCAGGCAATCCACCAACTGCTCGTCGGTTTGCGGGCCAATAGCGTGAACTTGCGTGCGTTTAAGTTGCTCAAACAATTTTTCTGGTTCAGGTGCAATTTCGCGCACATTTTGAAAGCCGTTAAAAAATCCTTGATCCTCGCGCAGCGCAGGCTGTGTAGCAGTACACAGCACGATAGTGCATTTGTAATTTCTAGCCAATTCGTCTATCGCGGCCATCACGGGACGCAACAGTTTGAGCGGTAGCGTTTGCGCTTCGTCCAAAACAATCACGCTATTGGCGATGTTGTGCAGTTTTCGGCACTGCGAAGGACGGTCAGCAAAGAGCGACTCAAAAAATTGCACTGCTGTTGTCACGATAACGGGCGCATCCCAGCTCTCCATTGCAGTACGTAGTTTGTCGCTGTAATGCGCTTTGCTATTTGACTTACCCAGCTTTAGATCGGCCTCACGATCAAACGCGCTGTGGTGCTCGATAACGCCGTTCGATAGATCGCCAAAAGCCTCTTTAAACACACGTGCATTTTGTTCAATAATGCTGGTGAACGGAATCACATAAATCACGCGCCGCTGCCCGTATTGCAGCGCATGGTCTAAAGCAAACGCCATTGACGTGAGCGTCTTCCCACCGCCCGTAGGCACGGTCATAGAAAACAAACCTGGTGGTAGTGCGGCTTGCTTTCTGCTGTGCCCCAATATGTGAGCACGTAAGACATTGAGTTCGTTGGGGGCGGCCTTTAAAACCATCTTGCTCAAATGCGCATCTAATTTGTCTCGCAAAGCGTCGAGCGCTGGATGAGCTGTTTTAAAAAATGGCTTGTTTTCTAAGGACTGCATGTAGCGCTGTGTATCGGTTCTATCAGCATCAATCAGACATGAAAAAATCATGCGTACAAAAAATGCAAGCTGAAAACCCGCTTGTGTGGCCTGAGGTTTCAACTGTGGCATTGCAATGGATATCGGCAAGGTTATTTCCGACTCCCAAATGCTATTGGTACTGGGTATATCTTCGCCAGGCTTAAGTTTGAGCCTTACCTCTAATGTCGAACGAGCCTCGCCATCATCTATTCCATTGGCCAAGCCAGCGTGATGCCCTGCAATGGCATAAGCAATGAGTTTGCCAATTAATCCATAACGCTTTACAGCTTGTTGCGCCCCAGCTGTAGCGTGATCGGCACGCGCTGGATTGCCTTCTAAACGCGCCTGAAACTCGGCGCTGTATTTGCCTAAATCGTGCAACAAACCTGCAACTTGCGCAATCTCACTCGCTGAAAAATGAGCTGCACATGAGGCGGCAATTGCTCCTACATTATTTAAATGCTCGCTAAGCGGCTGCCAATTCAACTTGTCAGGCGAAAGGCTGGAATGTGCGTAGTAAAGCTTCATGGGCAATTAATTAGACAACACGGTAAAACATTCCCAAATTTAAAGACGATTAAATGTTTCGGAGTTGCACGGGTTGAGTGTACGCCGTGCCCTTTACTTAAAACGAAAGGGGAAAATTTGGCAGTTCAGAAGCCATATCGAGTGACACGTCAATTCCAAACATCAAAATGATGAATGAGTAAATGGGAGTGATCCCCGCCTCGCGGCGGGGATTTTCAACACCCTTTGATTATTGGTCCGCACTTGGATTTTGACGTTCATGAGGGCGCTTAATTGTGTCGACCAATTCATCCTCTTTTAAAATCAACACCAACCTCTTGTAGAGGTACGTGCGACTAATATCAATATTTTTAGCTGCCGCCGCTTTGTTACCCTTGGCACCAAGCATGGCCGCCTTAATCATTTCATCAGTTACCAAATGCATCTTGCTCGCTGAGACAACTCGTGGCTTTGAGTAACTGCCGATGTAGGCGCCGGCCTTTTGTACTTTGCTATGGCCCGCAGCTTCAGCAACAATAATTTCAGCCAATTTTTGAACCTCTGTTTTGTCTTTTGCACGGCGCGCATATTCTTTAGCCTCGCCGATTTGCTTGACAAGCTTAATAGGAGCCTGCTCTCCACTGGCGTATTGATAAAGATTTTGCAATGCCTGGTGACGCAGGCCATGACTGGTCACGCCAAGCTCGCCTTTTGTTAAGCCAACGCGCTTGCAAACGTAGTAGTAATGGTTTCGCCATTGCTCTAAGCTGTACTGGACTGGTATGGTGCTGCCACTTTTTTGATTGGCGTAGCGCGCGGCCAAATCGAGAACGGCCTTTTGATGGTCGTCCAAGACTGGTGAAACACGCGACCGCTTCGCCTTCGTACCATCTTGAACTCTGAGCCAAAGCATTTCTTCTATGCCTACAAAACCTTTACGTGGTTTGAGCAAGAAGGATTCTTGAGCGCGAAGCCCAAATGCCTGTTGAAGCAACAGCTGCACGCCAAAATAAGGATCAAGCATGAACGCTTTTTCGATAACGGCGCCTGCGTCGACATTGTTGCCACTCCAACTTTTGTCTTCAGTAGCAACGCTGCTCCTTCGCGTCATCCCACTCAACGCAACGATGGAATCTGTCGAAGGTACAAGTTTTGGTTTGCCAATCCATTTTGAAAGTGATCGCAAATGTGACAGCTTATTTTCGATAGCGCCAATAGTGTTACCGGCGCTTCGCCACTGCGCGCAAAGAATTTCGATTTGCTTGGTCTCGATATGCCATAGACTTTTAATTGCCGAGTCTGGCAATTCGCGCAGTGCTATCACCAAGTTGATGATGGCTCTGCATTTTGATCCTTGCGTTTTGTACGACAGTGGAGAATCTGTCGTTCGGCTTGAAGATGTCGGTGCGCTCAGTTTCTTTTTGAAGAGTTCAATTAGCTGCGCGCCAACTCGTGTTGCTCGAAGTCCAGCGCGATCGATATCTTTACTCCAGTTGTGGTCGTTGCTCATTTTTTTCCTTTCGGGCGCAGCAGTGCTACGCCAATGCGGGTGAAGTTTGGGTTGAGGTTGCACGGCCTCGGTGTACTGCTTTAACCCAGGCAGCTTGGGGGTCGATTCCTTCAGAGTTTTCTTTGAGATACACCCTTGACTTTGACCAATCAAGTGCCCCACTTGCGTGGGCACATCAGATCCATTTATGTGGTGACGTGTTATCTCTAGCCTTTTCGCAGGCTCTGCGCGACGCAGCTGACTGGTGTGCTACCAGTGTGCGATTTATCTCCTCCACGTGCATGGTCCTCGCGGTGTATCGGAGGACATTTGACGTGGCCGCGGCTAGGCGGAACGGAGCTTTTTGTTTATGAGCTATGGGCTTTTTTGTGCGTCGATTTATCGACTCTTAAAAGCATCAACGCGACCTTCGCTACCGCATTTTTTGACGTGATGTACACGTTACAAATGTATTCACCATCGTGAATCACAGCGTGTATGCACACACCAGTTTGATAAGTTATTGTTTTGACTTATATTTTTTCTAATGACCATACCCTCACCTTGAATCACAAAGTGATCGCAGGATTTTCGATAGGCTGATAAGCCATTAGATCATTCAATAATTATTCGCTTTTCCAAGCGCTACAACACGAAAAATCATGTTTAAAAATTGCACCAGTGGTGCGGTAAGAAGCCTCGATATTAACCATGTTTTTTATAAATTGCATATTTTCAAAATTCAAATTCTTAACTGTTGTTAAGCAACAACAAAATTTATAAAAGTTTGCGCCTCACAAATTTTTAATTTACTTTTAAGTTTTCCGTGGCGATAATAAGTACTTCTTACCGCACCTCGGGTGCAAGCCTCACATAGAGGCATCAAACAAAATGACGGTATGCCGCCGCTCAAGTTCCAAGCAATCTTTTTTTGCTTTGCTAGTCTCGCAATACATTTTTCATCTTCGTTCGCGCATTTCTGCGCGTCGCTGATAGACAAAATAATTCAAACGTTTTATCAATCAAACCCGAAGCGCTTTGTATTGCGATATCAATTTTTGACTTGAATAGTGTCATTAAACACAGATCAGTTCATTGATCCCTGCGCGGCAGTCGGAAATTTTCATTTCAACTAGTGCTGCTTGACATGCTTTTTAACCATTCAAACTACTTGGGTGAGTTTTGAAAAGCACCAGACAAACGCTTTCTCTGCTCTTTGGAACACGGGCGAAGTTTTAGTTTTTAAATCGCCTCCAACGATAACAGCCCCACACCGCTCATGTGGAAAAAAGCTAGCGCATTGTGGTGCGCATTGGAGCGGCAAAAACAAATTGGAGAGGCCAGAAAACCAATCACGCGATAGGAAAAGCTATGGAAACTTTAACTTGTAAAGAGGCGGCTTCGTTTCTCAAAATTCACTATGTCACTCTTTCTATTTTGGCATCCAGCGGAGTGGTGCCTGGTGCAAAAGTTGGACGGTGTTGGGTATTTTTAAAAGCCGATCTCATTACTTTTATCAAATCTAAGTACCACCCTCAATCAATCATCAATCAACTTCAGGAGCAAACATCATGTCAATTTTTAAACGCAAAGATTCCCCAAACTGGTGGATCAAAATCACAGCCCCAAATGGTCAGTGCGTACAGCAAAGCACTGCGACTACCGAAAAATTAAAGGCAAAAGAGTTTCACGACAAACTTAAAGCAATGTTGTGGGATCAACATCGACTAGGCATCAAACCCTCACGCACTTGGCACGAAGTAGTGCTGCGATGGATTCAAGAAACCAATGACAAAGTGACGCATGAAGGAGATCTCGCCAAGTTGCGTTGGTTAGATCCATTTCTTGGCCATCTCAAATTGGACGATATCAATCTTGCGGTGATTGACTCAATAAGATCGGCAAAACTCAAAGAAGTAAAGAAGCCAACCGTGAACCGTTATTTGGCATTGGTGCGATCTATTTTGCGTAAAGCTCGCGACGAATGGGAGTGGGTTGACAAAGTTCCAAAGATAAAACTTTTTAAAGAAACGGCAGACAAAGAGCACGCATTAACTGCAGAGCAGGCTCAGCGTTTACTAAGTGAGCTCCCAACTCATCAACATGAAACTGTGCTTTTTGCTTTGGCGACGGGCTTGCGGCAAAGCAACATACTAAAGCTAGAGTGGTCAAAAGTTGATCTATTACGACGGCATGCATGGGTGCCAGGTATTAGCTCCAAAAACGGAAAACCTATCGCTGTGCCATTAAATGAAATGGCAGTGGAAGTGTTGATTCGACAAAAAGGCAAGCACGCAACTCGAGTATTCACGTATCGGGGTAAACCCATAGCCAATGCAAATACAAAAGCCTGGAAACGTGCACTTAACCGCGCAGAAATTACGGGATTCCGCTGGCATGATTTACGACACACTTGGGCAACATGGCAGCGACAAGCTGGAACACCTACGCATGAGCTACAGCGACTAGGTGGCTGGAGGACTGGTGCAATGGTTGAACGTTATGCTCACATTGCTCCAGATCATCTATCAATAGCTGCTGGAAGAATTGATGGAATTCTGTCCACTGCTACGATCCAGCTACGCTGACAAAGGAGTAAGGGTTTGCAATCTCTTGCAAACCCTTACTGGACGTGGTGGGCCGTGTAGGACTCGAACCTACGACCAAAGGATTATGAGTCCTCTGCTCTAACCAACTGAGCTAACGGCCCCACTTTCAAACATGGGTGTCCGATTCTAGCCGCCGCGATTCGGTCAGCCCGTTACAGTTAGCGCATGAACCACTCCAACACCGCCGTGCCCAAGCCTTGGTTACTGCTTTTTGTCACCATTGCTGCCATTTGGGGCAGTTCCTTTTTGTTTATGCGCGTTGCGGGGCTGGAGTTTGGCGTCTTCCCAAGCGCATGTTTACGTATGACTATTGGGGCGCTGGTGATGCTGCCACTATTGGCGGGGCGTGGTCTCTTAGGTCAGTTTTTTGCCAATTGGAAGCCTATTTTTCTGGTCAGCCTTGTCAATGCGGCTATGCCCTTTGCCTGCTATTCGTTCGCTGTGCTGCACATCACAACTGGACTGGCCGCTATTTTGAATGCGACCGTGCCCATGTTTTCCGCTTTGGTTGCATGGCTATGGCTGGGGCAGCGCCTGAGTCTTCTGCGCGTGATTGGCGTCGCGCTTGGCTTTGCAGGCATTGCGCTCTTAGTTGGAGGGCAGGCTGGCCTACGAGGAGACGCGCTGTGGCTATCGGTTTTGTCGATCTTGGCTTGCTTGCTGGCGGCGCTGTGCTACGGCGTTTCGGGTAACGCCATTAAGGAGCGGCTCTCGCACTTACATCCGTGGGTCATTGCTGGCGGAACGATGCTGGGCGCGGCTTTGTGGCTAGCCGTGCCAAGTTTGCTGACAATGCCAGCGACGATGCCAAGCGCCAAGGCGTGGGGCGCAATGACCATCGTCGGCGTGCTGTGCAGCGCGATTGCGTTTATGCTTTACTTTGAGTTGATGCAGCGCGCCGACGCGACTAAGACCATGAGCGTGACGTACCTGATTCCTGTGTTTGCTGTGATTTATGGCGTGCTGTTTTTAGATGAGCATCTCACGCCGTGGATGCTGATGTGCGCGGCCATCATTGCGCTAGGGACGGCGCTGGCAACGGGGCTGATTAAGCGGCAAGCTCCCAGCGCGGCTTGACAGCAAAGGAGTAATCCTTGGATGGTTTTGCGACGCCCGCTTGGATTCGGAGCGCCGCCGCCAGCGCAATCATGGCGCCGTTGTCAGTGCAAAGCCTCAGCTCGGGATAGTGAACGCGGATGTTGCGCTTGGCGCACTCGGCGTTTAACGACTCGCGCAAATGCTGATTGGCACCTACGCCGCCTGCCACCACTAACCGCCGCAGACCAGATCCAACAAGGGCTGCGAGCGATTTTTTGACCAAGCACTCGACAATCGCCGCTTGCGTTGATGCCGCCACATCAACAATTTGTGTTTCGGTTAGCTCTTGCGACTGCCCAGCCAGTACATTCGCATCCTTAATTTTTTTAACTTGCGTCAACACCGCCGTCTTCAATCCAGCAAACGAAAAATCGAGATTGCCGCTATGCAACAACGGACGCGGCAACTTATAGGCCTTGGGATCGCCTTGCTCGGCAAGCCTTGCCAGCATCGGCCCGCCAGGGTAGTCGAGTCCTAGCAATTTGGCGGATTTATCGAATGCTTCGCCCGCTGCGTCGTCAATGGTTTCGCCTAAGATTTTGTAACTGCCAACGCTATCGACCTGCATCAGCTGCGTGTGGCCACCCGAGACCAAGAGCGCGATGAAGGGAAACTTTGGTGGGTCAGCGCTTAAAAACGGACTTAGCAAGTGGCCTTCTAAGTGGTGCACGCCCAGCACGGGCACGTCCAGCGCGGCTCCCAGAGCACAGGCCGCGCCAGCGCCCACCAGTAGCGCCCCCGCGAGACCTGGTCCTTGCGTAAACGCCACCACGTCCACGCTAGAGAGCGGCCTGCAAGCCTTATCCAGCGTGGCCTGCAGCAGTGGCAAAACACGCCTAATGTGGTCACGGCTCGCCAGCTCGGGCACCACGCCACCATAAGGCTGGTGCATTTTGATTTGGCTATGCAGTTCATCCGCCAGCAATACGGGCGGTGCATCGCCCAGCACTTCGACCAACGCCACGCCTGTTTCATCGCAAGAGGATTCGATACCGAGAATTAGCATGTTTCATCTACATTGGCACTGGTGCAGGCCATGCTGGATAAGGCTTGTAGGGCATCTTTTAGATCAATCAACACATCATCCCAGTCGCTATCGGTAGTTTGCCTGAAGAGTCGCATCCCCTTTGGATACCACGGCGAGTCGTCTCTATCGTTTAGCCAACGCCAATCGGTCTCGATGCGTGGAATCATCACCCAGCAAGGCACGCCAAGCGCCCCAGCCACATGCACGATGGCTGTATCTACGCTGATGATGAGATCGAGTTCGCTCACCAGCGCTGCACCATCCGCAAAATCCACCAGCTGCGAGCCCCATTCCACTATCGGTTGATCGGCAGGCGGGTTTTGTGCCTCTAGCGCCGCCTCACCCGTTTGCAAGCTGATAAAGCTCACGCCCTGCACATCCCACAACGGGCGCAGCACAGCGAGATTTTTTAGCGAGCGATTGTGATCGTTGCCGTGCTCAGGACTACCACGCCACGCGATACCAATTTTGAGCGTTTGTGCGGGCAATTCAGTCGCGATGCGTGCTCGCCAAGCCATGCGGGATATGGCCTGCGGGGCAATATATGGAATTGGTGCAGGCAAATTATTTAGCCTAATGCCCAGTGCGCTTGGCAAGCTTTGCCCATAGCACCAATAGTCGTGCAGCGGCCAGACGTCATTCATATCGTCCACAGACATCACATCGTCCACACCAGGCACGGTTTGCAAAAGTGTTTTAACAGCAGGCTGACACAAGATGGCGACACGCGACGCGCCGCGTGCTTTTAATGTGGCTGCGAATCGGGCAAACATGATCTCGTCACCATAACCTTGTTCGCGAAAGATGATGATCGACTTACCTTCTAGCGACTCCCCTGCCCACCTTGGGAACGGCGCATTGTGCGACATGCGAAGCGGCTCACCTTCGCTTACTAAGTAGCGCGACTCAAACAGCGCCCAACCTTCCTCGTATCGCCCCAGTGCAAGCAGCAGCGCGCCGTAGTTCATGCGCCCTTCGCTAAAGCCGGGGTTAATTACCATCATGCGCTTGAATGCCGCTTCAGACTCTTCAAAACGCTTTTCCCAGCGCATGAGCATCCCAATGTTGTGGTGACTATAAAAATTATGAGGGGCGTACTGCACCGTCCGTAGGTAAAAGGCCAATGCTTCCGCACGGCGGCCCTGCCCTGTCAGCCACGCACCTAGCGGCCAGTACACCTCTTCATAGGTGGGCGCTAGCTCAAAAATACGCCACATCAAAGCTTCAAACGCTGGCGTGTCACCCATGTCTTTAAAGCGCATCGCCGAAGCCATCATCCACTGCGCGGCCGTTTGCACGCGCTCACGCAAAAATTGCAGCTCGTACCCAACAAAGTCATCCCATACACAAGGTGGATAACTAAAGTGCACCTTAAGCTCGGCATGTTCATTGGAAACATAAAAGCGATTCACAGCATCGGAGTAAACAAACTCGTAACCTTGCGCCAACAAATATGGCTCCCAAGCCTCGTAGTTCGGCGTCGGCACACCAGGCACTGTACTTCTCCAGCACAACTAGCCACGGGTGATAGCGCGTCCAATCCAAGCCGCGCAGCACGTCCTTTTCGGCACCCTCCACATCAATGCTCAGCAAATGAATATCGCTCGCTGCTCGTCCAGCCAACGCCAAATGATCTAGCACCGCTGTCAAAGTATGCATGGGCACAATGTGCTCACTCATCGCCAAGCCACGCTGCATGTAGTCCCGCACGTAGTCGGCATTGATTGTTGCACCTTGGCCGTAATCCACAGGCTTAAAAAGCGTCACTTCACCGTCCGTTTGCGCAATCACGGCATTAACCAGCAAGTCTTCAGGCCGCTGCTTGGACCACTCGTCATTAAAAATCGTCTGCGGCTCAATCGCCACGCCACGCCAACCCAAGCCATATAGCGCAAAGGTGTTGCTATCTGACACGGGATGGGATGCGCCAATATCAACATAAAAGCCGTCCGCAATATGACGCAGCGCCCGTACCAACATCACGTCTTCAAAATTACGGGTATAGGAGATCATCGGCATAGTGTTGGATTTTAGGCGGCATCAAACTTGCTTATCCTTACCCATCTACGCAAGGATTTTTTTATGGCATTTCAAATTGACACAGGCTACGCGAGCCTAGCTGGCACCAAAGCCATTAACGAAGACTTTTGCGGCGCGATGCTGCCCGATGCAGGGCAAGAAGACATGGGCGCCGTCGCAGCGGTGGCTGATGGTGTAAGCAGTGGCGGTATGGGCAAAGAGGCAGCACAAACCACACTGGTGAGTGTGCTGCGCGACTACTTTGGCACCCCTAAAAAATGGGATGCTACAGTGGCACTTGACCGCATCATTGGTGCGCAAAACACGTGGCTGGCAGGCGTGAATCAGCGCCGCTTGCCAGCGATGGGATTGACAACGCTCACAGCGCTCGTACTGCGCGGTCACGCCTATACGCTGGCGCATGTGGGTGACTCGCGGGCGTACTTGCTGCGTGGCGGTCAGCTCAAGCAACTCACGCACGACCATGTGCTCAATCACCCTGATATGCGGCATCAACTGCTGCGAGCCGTGGGGGCAGAAGATCGCATCGTGGTGGACTATGTGCAAGGCGACCTGCAAATCGGCGATGCATTTTTACTGCTCACAGACGGCGTGCACGGCACATTGCGCAAACGTCAGCTTCTAGAGCTTTTAACCGAGCCGTGGGATAGCGAAACCGCCTCGAAAGCAATAGTAGATGAGGCCTTGCGCTTGGGTAGCCAGGATAACGTAACAGCCCTCATCGTGCGCGTGCTGGGCTTACTGGATGCAACCTTAGATGACGATAGCCGTACGAGCAATCACCTGCCGATTCCGCCGCTACTCAAAGTAGGCAACAGCATAGATGGCCTTGTCGTGACCGCGCCCGTGGCCGATAACGGTATCAATGTGTTGTATCAAGTCAGAAGCCCAACTGGCAAACTCTACGCGCTCAAAACCTTGCATCCAGCCCGTGCCCACGACAAAGACGAACGCGCCATGTTGTCACACGAAGGCTGGCTGGCCAAAAACACGCGGCAAGCCGAGCATTTGGTGCGCATCCATGTTCAAGCTGAAGGACAAGTTGAGCGCAGCAGTTTTTATTTGCTGTACGACTGGCATGGCGGCGAAACTTTGCAACAAATCATCGATAAAAAACATCAGCTCGAGGCAGGGCAAGCTGTTCCAGCCGCCATGCAAGCACTCAAAGCGCTTGGCGTGCTGCACCGCCAAGGCATCATCCACCGCGATATCAAACCCGCCAATTTGCACATGGGTGACGATGGCGTGCTGCGCGTACTTGATCTTGGCGTGGCACTGAGCGGCAAAGAACCCTCGTCCATGCGCAAGCTACACGCGGGCACACCCAGCTACATCAACCCCGAGCAATGGGGACTAGACGCAAGAGCCGACGGCAAGCGCAGTGCGGGCAGCATTACCACGCCTGTAGAAGAACTGCCAGACAGCATGAGCGACTTGTTTGCACTGGGCGTAACGCTATACCAAATACTCACAAGCAAATTGCCCTACGGCGACGTACTGCCGTATCAGGCGGGCCGCTACTACCGCGATCCCACACCGCCCAGTCGTCACAATCCCACCATTCCGATGTGGCTGGAACACGTCGTACTGAAAGCTGTCGCACGCGATAAACGTTTGCGCTTTGAAACCGCCGAAGAGTTTTTGTTAGCACTTGAGCGCGGCGCGTCCAGGCCACTTACTGCCCCACAGGCCACGTCATTATTGGCTCGTGACCCAACAGCAGGCTGGAAACTTGGGCTAGCCATCTCCTTGCTCTTCAACTTGATGCTGGTCTATTGGTTGCTGTTTTTGCCGACTTAACCCCTCGCTCTGCCGCCCTTTTCTGCCCAAGTCCGTGTCCAGCGGAGTTGCATCACGCGCAGCATAAAGAACATGACAATTGCCAGCACCGCAAAGAAGACAAAACCATAGGCATACGTGCCAATCATTTGCTTGGAAAAGCCCATTGACGTTGGCACAAGGCTTCCACCCAGTGCCCCAATTTCGCCAATCATCGAACCCGCGACTGCCGTCGTCGTTGGCCAACGCAGTGGCACAAGCTGAAACAGTGCGCCATTACCAGCCCCTAGCGCTGCAAAGCAAAGCATCACCAACAGTGTGGTTGCAGGCAAGGAGCTTGTGGAGAGGCTACAAAGTACCAGCGTCGTTGCCACTGTAATGAGCACCACATTCAGCGTATTGATACCACCAAAGCGGTCAGAAATCCAACCGCCAAATACGCGCAAAACCGCGCCCATAAAGGCTGCCAGCATGGTCAGTTGCCCTGCTTGCACTTTGCTCACACCAAATTGGTCGTAGTAGTAAGTTGGCAAAAAGGATGCGAGACCAATAAATCCACCAAAGGTCACCACATAGATCAAGCTAAAAGCCCAACCATCTTTTTCAAACAAGCAAGCAATGTGCTGGCGAAACGTGGCGTGCTTGTCTAAATCATCAGGTTCTTGAGCGAAGACAATCATGACTACCATCGGCACTGCAACGAACAGTGCGGCCATGCCATACACCGTTGTCCAGCCATAAGCTAGTGCTAATGGAGGCGCAACCAACACACAAACGGCGGTACCGATGTTTCCAGCGCCCACAATCCCCATCGCAAAGCCTTTGCTTTTTGCAGGGAATGAGCCAGAACCCAGCGACATCGCCACACCAAAGCTTGCGCCCGCTACTCCAAGCAACACGCCCATTGCGAGCAAATCGTTGTAATTTTTGACAGCAAAATAGCCGTATGCCATCGCCACGGCAATCATCGCCATCTCTACAAGAGTCGCCTTTTTACGGCCAATGTATTGCGCCAACAGACCCAGTGGAAAACGCATCAAAGCACCCGCAAAAATAGGGATCGACAGCATCAAGCCTTTTTGTGCAGGCGTAAGATGAAAATCCTCAGAAATGAACGGCGCCATCGCACCATTTAGAACCCAAATAAAAAATGAGTACGTGAAGTAAAAGAATGCCGCAAAGAGCGTGGGCGCGTGCCCCGATTTGAGAAATGCCTTAAAGCCAGCCATAGTGTCGATCCTTTTTAACGATGTATGCACCAAATCAAGCAACTATCGCGCCACAAATTTTTAACTGGCACGGCGGTTGCATGTAAACAAATGTAAATAGCACTTTGTACATAAGGAATCGACATGAATTTATCTAGCAATATCACTCTCTCTCGCCGCTCGCTCTTGGCAAAAGGCTCGCAGACCATAGCTGGCGTGGCTCTTGGGGCATCACCTTTGCTCAGCAGCTTTGTTTATGCGCAAGGCTCGGATGCACCAGAGAAAAAAGAAATTCGCATCGGCTTTATTCCGTTGACCGACTGCGCCAGTGTCGTGATGGCTTCGGTTTTAGGTTTAGACGTTAAACACGGCGTGAAGTTCGTGATTGAAAAGCAAGCTTCGTGGGCAGGTGTGCGCGACAAGCTCATCTCTGGGGAATTAGACATGGCGCACGTACTTTATGGCCTCGTTTATGGCACGCATTTGGGCATTGGTAGCACCAAAAAAGACATGGCTGTTTTGATGACCATCAACAACAATGGCCAAGCTATTAGCTTGTCCAAAAAACTGGCAGAAAAGGGCGCCATTGACGGCGCATCGCTTGCCAAGCTGATGAAAACAGACAAACGCGATTACACATTCGCTCAAACTTTCCCCACAGGTACACACGCCATGTGGCTGAACTATTGGCTTGCAGCGAGTGGCATTGACCCCATCAAAGACGTCAAAAACATCACCGTGCCGCCGCCACAAATGGTGGCCAATATGCGCGTGGGTAATATGGATGGATTCTGCGTAGGCGAGCCTTGGAATCATCGCGCGATTGCAGATGGCATTGGCATTACGGCGATTACTAGCCAAGACATTTGGCGCGATCATCCTGAGAAGGTGCTTGGCTGCCAAGGTGACTATGCCAAGAAGTACCCCAACACTTGCCGTGCGGCCATTGCTGCCGTTTTGGAAGCTAGCAAATGGATCGATGCCAGCCTTGCCAATAAAAACAAAATGGCAGAAACCATTGCCGATAAGTCCTATGTCAACACCAGCGTAGACGTGATTAACCAACGCATTTTGGGGCGTTACCAAAACGGCCTTGGCAAAACATGGGACGACGCCAATTACATGAAGTTTTACAACGACGGCGCCGTAAATTTTCCTTACCTGTCCGATGGCATGTGGTTCCTCACGCAGCACAAGCGCTGGGGCTTGATCAAAGATCATCCCGACTATTTGAAAGTCGCCAAAGAGATCAACCAAATCGAGCTCTACAAATCTGCCGCCACCGCCGCCAAAGTCAGCATACCCAAAGAGGTCATGCGCACATCCAAGCTCATGGACGGTGTGGTGTGGGACGGCAAAGACCCGCGCAAATATGCGGATAGTTTCAAGATTAGAGCGTAATGTAGGGAGCCATTCGCATGACCCCTGCACAAATAAAAACCAAAGCGATTATTCAAGCGCTATTCCCGCCGCTACTGGGCTTTGGCTTACTCGCGCTAGTGTGGCAAATCATTGCTAGCCAAAGCAGCGGTACTTTCCCCACGCCCTACGCCACGCTGCAAGAGGCGATCAACGTTTTTGGTGACCCGTTTTATCGCAAGTCGATTAATGATCAAGGCATTGGCTGGAATGTGCTCTCTAGCCTTCGCCGTGTGGGGCTCGGTTTTGGATTGGCGGCCTTGGTGGGTATTCCGCTCGGGTTTGCGATTGGACGTTTTCAATTCATGGGGCGCATGTTCAACCCCATCATCGGACTCTTACGCCCCGTGTCACCACTGGCGTGGCTTCCCATTGGATTACTCGTTTTTAAAGGCGCGAATCCCGCCGCCATTTGGACTATTTTTATTTGTTCGATTTGGCCCATGGTTATTAACACCGCCATCGGCGTGCAGCGCATCCCTAGCGATTATTTAAACGTGGCCAAGGTGCTAGATTTATCCGAATGGAAAATTTTTAAAACCGTTTTGCTACCTTCAACCTTACCCTACATGTTGACAGGCGTACGCTTGGCTGTCGGCACGGCGTGGCTCGTGATCGTGGCGGCAGAAATGCTCACAGGCGGCGTAGGCATTGGCTTTTGGCTGTGGGATGAGTGGAACAATTTAAATGTGCGCCACATCATCATCGCCATCGTCACCATTGGCGTGGTCGGTTTGCTTCTTGAGTTTTTGCTCATCAAATTAGCAAGCGCATTTACCTACGAGGAAACAGCTGCATGAAGACAACCTACGATCTGCGGAACGAAAAGTTCCTTGACATTCAGCACGTCTGGCAAATTTTCCCCACAAACAAGGGGCCTTTTACAGCTTTGCAAAACGTGAGTCTTTCCGTTGCAAAAGGAGAGTTCATTAGCCTCATTGGACACTCGGGCTGCGGCAAATCCACACTCCTCAATTTGATCGCAGGTCTCACGCTACCTGCACGCGGCGGCTTGCTATGCGCCAACCGTGAAATCTCCAGGCCCGGGCCTGAGCGCGCTGTCGTCTTCCAAAATCACTCTCTGCTACCGTGGCTGACTTGCTTTGAAAACATCCATTTGGGCGTGGAGCGTGTTTTTGGTGCAACCTCATTAGTCAGCCGCCGTGAAACAGGCACGAAGGGCGAAAGCAAAGCAAGCCTTATTGCGCGCACCGAGGCCGCTCTCGCCATGGTGGGCCTCCAACATGCAAGGGATAAGCGCCCACACGAAATCTCAGGCGGCATGAAGCAGCGTGTCGGAATTGCGAGGGCTTTGGCAATGGAGCCGCAAGTGCTGCTCATGGACGAACCTTTTGGTGCACTCGATGCACTCACTCGCGCCAAGCTGCAAGACGAGCTGCTTACCATTGTGGAGGCAACAGGCAGCACGGTGGTGATGGTGACGCACGATGTGGACGAGGCAGTTTTGCTGTCCGACCGCATTGTGATGCTGACCACCCCCACTGCAGCGACCGAGCACGCACCTGCGCAAGCGGCCACCATTGGTAAGATTTTGGAAGTCAACCTACCGCGGCCTCGCGACCGCGTGCATTTGGCGGGCGATCCGTATTACCAAAAAGCCCGCAAATCGGTGATTGATTTTTTATACGCCAAATAGGCATCTCTCTCACGCTCCATTGCCCCATTACTGTGACGTGGCACAAAGATTGCTTCATTCTTTGTGCAAAGGAACATAAGCATGAACAAGAAGCAGAAGCTAGTTTTAGTGGGTAACGGCATGGCAGGTGTGCGCACCATCGAGGAAGTCCTCAAGTTAGACGCAAACAAATATGACATTACGGTCTTTGGCTCCGAGCCACACCCCAACTACAACCGTATTTTGCTCAGCCCCGTGCTGGCGGGTGAACAAACGGTGGACGAGATCATCCTCAACACCTTTGAGTGGTACACCGAGAACAACATCACGCTACACGCTGGCAAAAAGGTCACGAAGGTAGACCGCGTGCGCCGTGTCGTGATTGCGGATGATGGCAAAGGCGGCGTAATCGAAGCGCCATATGACCGCTTGCTGCTCTGTACGGGCTCGAATCCGTTCATGCTTCCAATTCCTGGCAAAGATTTAGAGGGCGTGCTGGCTTATCGCGATATTGCGGATACCAACGCCATGATTGAGTCGGCCAAAAAATACAAAAAAGCCGTCGTGATTGGCGGCGGTTTGCTGGGTTTAGAGGCGGCTAACGGCCTCATGCTGCGCGGAATGGAAGTCACCGTGGTGCATGTGCTGCCGTGGATCATGGAACGTCAATTAGATGAAGTAGCGGCAGGACTGTTGCGTGGCTCGTTAGAGAAGCGCGGACTTAAATTCATGCTTGGTGCGAATACGCAAGCCTTGATTGGTAATGATGCGGGTCGCGTGTCAAAAATCACCTTCAAAGACGGTACTGAGCTGGATACTGATTTGGTGGTGATGGCGGTGGGTATTCGCCCGAACACCGAGCTGGCCGAGTCAATGAACATCCACTGCAATCGCGGTATTGTGGTGACCGACACCATGCAAACCATCACTGATGCCCGCATCTACTCGGTCGGTGAATGCGCGGCGCATCGCGGCATTGCGTATGGCCTAGTCGCCCCGTTGTTTGAACAAGCGCGGGTGGCGGCTAATCACCTAGCAGAAATGGGCATTGGCCGCTATACAGGTTCGATGACATCGACCAAGCTCAAAGTGACCGGCATTGATTTGTTTAGCGCAGGCGACTTCACGGGGGACGAGAGCACCGAAGAAATCGTCATGTCCGACCCGGGCGACGGCGTGTACAAAAAGTTAGTCATCAAAGACAACAAACTCATTGGCGCGTGCCTCTACGGCGATACGGTCGATGGCTCTTGGTATTTCAAACTGCTCCGCGATGGGCGCGATGTATCCGACATCCGCGACAAGCTCATGTTTGGCGAATCCAACATTGGCGATGTAGGACACGCAGGTGCAACGTCTGCCGCGTCTATGCCCGACTCGCAAGAGGTGTGCGGCTGTAACGGCGTGAGCAAGGGCACGATTTGCAAAGCGATCAAAGAAAAAGGCCTCTTCACACTGGACGAAGTACGTAAGCACACCAAGGCCAGCGCCTCGTGCGGTTCGTGCACGGGCTTAGTTGAGCAAATTTTGATGTTTACCGCGGGTGGCGATTACTCGGCCACGCCAAAACTCAAAGCCATGTGCGGCTGTACCGATCATGGTCATCAAGCGGTGCGCGATGCCATTGTCAAAAACAAATTACTCTCCATACCTGCCGTCTACCAGTTCATGGAATGGCGCACACCGAATGGCTGCGCGTCTTGCCGCCCTGCGGTCAACTACTACCTGATTAGCTCGTGGCCCAAGGATGCAAAAGACGATCCACAAAGCCGCTACATCAACGAACGCGCTCACGCCAACATCCAAAAAGACGGCACGTACTCGGTCATTCCGCGCATGTGGGCGGGCGAGACGACAGCTTCTGAGTTGCGCCGTATTGCAGACGTGGTGGACAAGTACCAAATCCCGACTGTCAAAGTGACGGGCGGACAGCGTATTGATTTGCTGGGTGTCAAAAAAGAAGACTTACCTGCGGTTTGGCAAGACATCGGTATGCCAAGCGGTCATGCGTATGCCAAGGCGCTGCGCACGGTCAAAACCTGCGTCGGTAGCGAGTGGTGCCGCTTTGGCACGCAAGACTCCACACAAATGGGCAAAGACTTAGAGCGTGCCATGTGGCGCATGTACGCGCCGCACAAGGTCAAATTTGCGGTCAGTGGTTGCCCGCGTAATTGCGCCGAAGCGGGGATTAAAGACGTAGGCATCATCGGCGTGGATAGCGGCTGGGAAATGGTCATTGCGGGAAATGGCGGCATCAAAACCGAAGTCGCGCAGTTCTTTACCAAGCTCAAAACATCCGAGGAAGTGCTGGAGTACACGGGCGCGTTTATGCAGCTTTATCGCGAGGAAGGTTGGTATTTGGAGCGCACCGTGCATTACGTCGGACGTGTTGGCATGGACTACGTGAAGAAAAAAATCTTAGAGGATGCTGAGGGCCGCAAAGCGCTGTGGGAGCGCCTGCAATTTGCACTGGACGGCGAACCTGATCCTTGGTTTGAACACAACAAAGCGGCTGTGGATATTCGTCAGTTCGAACCGCTCGCGCTAGCATGAAACGCCGCGACGTTTTATTAGCCAGTGCGGCTGTAGGCCTCTCTGGTATTGGCTTGGCGCAGGTCGCCAACCTAAACGACGCCATTAACAAGGCAGGTCGGCAGCGCATGTTGTCGCAGCGCATGGCGAAGGGTTATATGGCGCTTGGGCAGGGCGTGCTTCCAACTGATGCTGAAAAAGCACTGGCAACTTCAATGGCGTTGTTTGATCGTCAGCTCGTCGAACTCAAAGCCTTTGCCCCCACACCTGAGATCAAAACAACCTACCAGCAGTTGGAGTCCAAATGGAGCGATTACAAGGGCGCGCTGGTGGGTGCAAAGCCAGACGCGCAAGGCGCGGTCAGCGTGATGTCGCTCAGCAACGCAGTGCTTGCTTTAGCCAATCAAGGCACGGTGCAATTAGAAAAGACATCCAGCAAACCTGTGGGCAAATTGGTCAACATCGCAGGTCGTCAGCGCATGCTCTCGCAGCGCATGGCCGCGCACTATCTGGCAGCGAGCTGGAATGTTCAAGCGGCCAGCGCCAAAGCAGAAATGCTGAAAGCGCAGGATGAGTTTTTGCTGGCGCACGACATTTTGAGCAAAGCTCCCGAGAATACGGAACGCATTATTGGCGAACTGGTGCTCGCCCAGCAGCAGTTTGTTTTTTTTCAAGCTGCCTTGCAAAATTTGCAAATCGGACATGCTAGCCAAGTACGCATGAGTGATGTGTTTCAAACCAGCGAACGCATCTTGCAAGTGATGGATAACATCACTAATCTTTATTCCAAAATTGGTTAATTTATGACAACCTTTCACCGCATTTGTCAAGTCACCGACATCCCCGTGCTCGGCGCACGCGTCGTCAAGCGGACAGGTCAAACCGACATCGCTATTTTTAGAAACGACCAAGACAAAGTCTTTGCGGTCTTAGATAGCTGCCCACATAAAGGTGGACCGCTCAGTCAAGGCATCGTGCATGGCGAGAGCGTGACTTGTCCGCTTCACTCGTGGAAAATTGGTCTCGCTGACGGCGAAGCGCAAGCACCCGATGTGGGCTGTACCAAACGTTTCGATGTGAAGATAGAGGACGGTTATGTCCACGTTGCGCTCTGAAACTAAGTCGACCTGTCCATACTGCGGGGTTGGTTGTGGTGTCATTATTGAAACGCAAGACTCCCAAATCACAGGGGTTAGAGGCGACCCAGATCATCCCGCCAATTTTGGGCGACTGTGCAGCAAGGGATCAACGCTACACCTAACGGCAAGCCCAGCCGTCAACGCGCAAACGCGTTTGCTGTACCCGATGCTGCGTGAGTCTCGCGACACTGTGCAAGCTCGCACAGAGCATCAGCGCGTCACGTGGGACACTGCGCTAGGCCATGCCAGTAGGCGCTTTGCGAGCATCATTGCCGCGCACGGCGCGGACGCTGTGGGCTTCTACATTTCGGGGCAACTGCTAACTGAAGACTATTACGTCTTTAACAAACTCGCTAAGGGTTTGATTGGCACGAACAACATCGACACCAATTCGCGTCTGTGTATGAGCTCGGCCGTGGCAGGCTACAAGCAAAGCCTCGGCGCCGATGCGCCCCCAACTTGCTATGACGATGTGAATCATGCGGACTGCATTTTTATTGTCGGATCGAACACCGCGTTTGCGCATCCAGTTTTGTTTAGACGCATCGAGGATGCGAAGACCGCGAATCCGGATCTCAAAATTATTTTTTGCGATCCGCGCCGTACCGATACCGCCGAGCTAGCTGATTTGTATCTGCCGATTCAACCCGGCACCGACGTGATGCTGTTTAACGGCATGCTGCACATCATGCTCTGGGAAGGCTGGCTGGATAAGGCTTTCATTGATACGCGTACTAATGGCTTTGACGATTTAAAAGCGCTAGTGCGGGATTGCACACCCGAGCTGGTGGCACAAACCTGCGGTATCAACAAAGACGATTTATTCACCGCTGCGAAGTGGTTTGCTACTTCCAAAGCCACACTCTCGCTGTATTGCCAAGGATTGAATCAATCGACCAGCGGTACGGCAAAAAACACGGCGCTAATCAATTTGCATTTGGCAACCAAGCAGATTGGCAAAGCGGGTGCAGGTCCGTTTTCGCTGACGGGTCAGCCCAATGCCATGGGCGGACGCGAAGTGGGCGGCTTGTCCAATTTACTCTCAGCGCATCGTGACATGGCTAATCCTGCGCACCGCGCCGAAGTCGCTGCGCTGTGGGGTATTGCGGACGTGCCTTCTAAGCCCGGCCTCTCCGCCGTTGAACTGTTTGAGGCAGCCGCAGACGGGCAAGTCAAAGCGCTCTGGATTGCTTGCACCAACCCCATGCAGTCGATGCCTGACGTCAAAACTGTGCGCCGTGCGCTGGAGCGCGCCGAATTTGTGGTGCTGCAAGAAGCCTTTGCGACCACCGAAACCGCCGCGTTTGCCGATTTGCTGTTGCCTGCAACGACATGGGGCGAAAAGCACGGCACAGTGACCAATAGCGAGCGGCGCATCACGCGTGTGCGCTCGGCTGTACCGCCACCTGGTGAAGCGCGGCATGACTGGCAAATCGTGTGTGACTTTGCGGCCAAGCTGAAGAGCACAAATCACCCCATCCACATGGCCTACGCATCACCCGAAGAAATTTGGCTGGAGCACCGCGAATCCACACGTGGGCGCGATTTAGATATCACGGGTCTCTCGTATGCCATGCTGGATGTGGCTCCCCATCAATGGCCTTTTGCAGAGTCCAGCACGTCTGGCCTAGCGAGACTCTATGAAAACGACATATTCCCTACGCCTGACGGCAAAGCACGTTTCATCTCTAAAGCCTACAAGCTCACTTTTGACGTGCGCGAATCTCGTTTTCCATTTAGCCTGACCACCGGCCGTCTGCGCGACCAATGGCACGGTATGAGCCGCACAGGAACGCTTGGGCGTTTGTTCGGTCACGTGCCTGAGCCTGTGGTGCAAATGAACGAGCAAGACATGGTGCGCCGCGGCTTCAAAGCGGGCGAACTCGTCCACGTCACATCGAAGCGCGGCTCGGTCGTGCTGCCCGTGCAAGCATCGAAAGAAATCGGCATGAGCCAAGCTTTTATTGCCATGCATTGGGGTGGTCAATTTTTGAGTGGCAAATCAAGTACGGGCGAGCCGCTTTGGGGTGTGAATGCGCTGACGACCTCTGCGTTTTGTCCTGACTCCAAACAGCCTGAGTTGAAACACGCGGCCGTCAAAGTGTTAAAAGCGGAACTGCCACAGGCCTTACTGGCTGTAGCTTGGTTGCCCGTTGATGTGACGCACCACGCTCGCGCAGCACTGCAAAAGTTAATGGGCGATTTTGACTTTGCCAGTCTCGTTCCGTTTGGACAAGAAGGGATTGACGACGATCCAACCAAGGGACGCAGCGGCCTGCTCTTTCGCGCCTCTAGCCAATACGCCCCCGCGTTTGAATTGCTAGAAAAAATTGAATCCATCTTGCAACTGGGCACCCCGCAAGCACTGCGTTACCGCGATAAGAAAAACGATCAGTACCGTGTGGCTTTGATGCAAGGCGAGCAGATCCGAGGCTTTTTACTCGCAGGCGATGCTTCCTCTGGTGCGTGGATGCAAACGCTGTTGCAAGAAGATTTAAGTGCGCAGGCGTTTCGTCGTCGGCTCTTACTACCCAGTCCCGAAGCCCCAGCAGGCGCGCCCGCCAAAGCCGCGCAAGTGTGCAGCTGCTTGAACGTGAGTACAGACAAGATTACGGCTTGTTTGATGCGCTCTACTGGCAACGAAGGCACCCGCCTTGAGCAATTGCAGAGCGAGCTTAAATGCGGGACGCAGTGCGGCTCGTGCGTGCCGACGCTCAAGCGCATGATTCGAGAGACGACGACAATTGCAGCATGAGCATTGCACACTACATCAAAGAAATCGGCCGCGGCAAAGAAGGCGCTCGGTCGCTCACGCGTGCGCAAGCAGCCGATTTGTTTGGCTTGGTGTTAGATGGTGCGGTGAGCGATTTAGAAATTGGCGCGTTTTGTCTCTCTATGCGGATCAAAGGCGAAACGCCTCTAGAGCTCAGGGGGTTTATTGATGCGGCTGAAGCACGAATCAACGTAAATGCTCTGCAAGCCACATGGAATAAGGCCTCTACGAGACCCGTTGTGGTGATTCCAAGCTACAACGGCGCGCGCAAATTGCCGCTACTCACGCCTTTGCTTGCTTTGCTACTGGAGCGCGAAGGTTTATCCGTCTTGGTACACGGCATGGACGAGGGACTCAAAGCCGCTTCAGGTGTGCAGCGCGTGACGAGTGCCGAGATTTTTAATCAACTCGCATTGGATGCAAAGGCTAGCTCTCACGTCCAATACATCTCAATTTCAAAACTTTCACCGCCACTTAAAAAACTACTTGACGTGCGCAAGGTTGTCGGTCTGCGTAACAGCGCGCACAGCGTCGTGAAACTCATTAATCCGTATCGCGTGCCATCCAATACAAAGTCGGTTTTAGTGACTAGCTATACGCATCCCGAATACGCTGCGTCTATGAGCGAGACATTGGCGGGCATGCAAGCGACGGCGCTTTTGCTACGCGGCACAGAAGGCGAAGCGGTGGCCGACCCGCGCCGCACGCCAGTGATGACGGGGCTTCGCGCTGGCAAGGCTGTGGTTTTGCAAGGTGCACAGCACGGCACATTAAACGAGCTGCCACAGCTACCTACAACGGTTGATGCAAGCCTCACAGCGGTATACATTCAATCAGTATTGGCAGGTACCGAATCCGTTCCAGCACCGATTGCTTTGCAGGTTCAGCATATTTTGAAACTCTTATGAACGTCTCATCTCATCCATACAACACAACCAAGGGCTCAGTCACGCTAGTGGGCGCGGGTCCTGGCGATCCTGACTTGCTCACGATTAAGGCTGCCAAAGTCATAGCCAGTGCGACGGTTATCTTGATAGACGACTTGGTGAACGACGAAGTTTTGTCTCACGCCAATCCAAATGCGCGCATCGTGTATGTCGGTAAACGTGGTGGCTGCAAATCGACGCCGCAAGCTTTTATCGAGAAGATGATGATTGCCGAATACAAAAAAGGTGAAGCAGTGGTGCGACTCAAGGGCGGGGATCCAATGATCTTTGGTCGCGCGGGCGAAGAGTTAGCGGCGCTCACTACAGC
Source organism: Comamonadaceae bacterium (assembly GCA_947450645.1). Taxonomy (GTDB): domain Bacteria; phylum Pseudomonadota; class Gammaproteobacteria; order Burkholderiales; family Burkholderiaceae_C; genus JASGCK01. The sequence continues at coordinate 30,617 of CANFWH010000012.1, forward strand.
GAATGTACCTTGTAGTGTTGTCAATGGCATCACGTCAGGACTGGCGGCGGCGACTGGGCTTAGCATTCCGCTGACGCACCGCGATCACGCGCATGGTGTGGTGTTTGTCACGGGTCATGCCGCACCTGACGGCGCAGAGACCGACTGGGCAGCGCTAGGCTTAATGGCAAATCAACTCAAATTGACGTTAGTCATTTACATGGGCGTGAGCCACGCAAGCCTTATCCAGAAAGGCTTGCAAATGCATTGCCCATCAAACATGCCAGTGGCTTTAATTCAAAACGCGAGTACAGCGCAAGCACGGCACGCCATCACGCAACTCGATCAACTCACGAGAACCATTGAGCAAGAAGCACTTTGCAGCCCGCTCATCATGGTGATTGGCGATGTCGCCAAGTTGGCAAGCCCCCAGCTTGCGGTCGTCGTCAGCTCCGCGCAAGATCGTTATAATGCTCGATTGGTTGCGTAAGCGATCAATTTTCCGGAAAATTGTTTAACCTCTTATTTACAAGGATACTGACATGAACAAGTCACTCGTTTTGGCCGCTTTGATTGCTGCCGCCGCTCTCGCCGCTTGCGGCAAAAAAGCTGATGCCCCTGCTGCTCCAGCTCCTGCTGCTGCTCCAGCTGCTGACGCTTCTGCTCCAGCTGCCGCTGCTCCAGCTGCCGCTGCAATGGACGCCGCCAAAGCTGCTGTTCCTGCTGCAATGGATGCGGCTAAAGCCGCCGCCCCAGCCGTCATGGACGCCGCTAAAAGCGCTGCTAAAGACGCAATGAAGAAGTAATTCTTCGCGGCTTATAAAAAACCACCCGCATGGGTGGTTTTTTTTCGTCACAATCAATCAAACTACACATCAATCCAGTCAAAACCCGAGTCTGCATTTGCAATGGTCAATACAAAACTACGCTCGTCAATCGCAACTTCAATCACACGTTGAACCAATTCGGGATGATTATTTTGTTCACTCAAGTGCGCAGCCACCACATGTCGCAAACCCTTATGCGATATGGCCTGTAAGAGGTGTGCTGCTTGCACATTACTGAGATGTCCATAACTACCCGCGATACGTTGCTTTAAAAATGACGGATATTTGCTGGCACGCAACATCTCTTCGTCATGATTGAATTCAAGCACCATGGCATCCAAGTTTTGCAGCTGTTCAGTCACATAGGGGGTCGCGTGGCCTAGGTCTGTGAGTAACCCAAACCGTTTATTCCCCGTCGTTACCGTCAGCTGTAGTGGTTCTTTCGCATCGTGCGCGACAGTAAAAGGACGTAGCTCAAAATCCTGCATGGCAATGATTTCGCCATCAACGGCAAAGCGAATGGACTCGCCCATATCAGGACTACCCATCGCGCTGTATGTTCCGCGACTCATCCAAACAGGTATGCCCTCTTGCGCCACTATTTGGCGCGCACAGCCCACATGATCGCTATGCTCGTGCGTGACAAAAAGTGCATCAATGTCTTGGAAGCCGAGGCCTCGCCTCAGTAAGCGCTCGCCGAGTTGTTTATAGGGCATTCCGCAATCAATAAGTAGTCGCGTGCGACTCGTACCGCGGCTGCTTTCGATTAAGGTAGCGTTGCCCGCGCTACCACTGCCTAAAGAGCAAAATCGCACAGAGACTGGCCGCGCTTACCGCAAGTCGTCTTGCAAGACTTTGAGAATGCTTTTAGCCTCGACGGTATTCAGAATCTTACCGCTGGTGTCCGCCACACGCACGCGAGTTTTGTTCGCGTCTGCTGCCACCATGATTTGATATTTTTGCAAGGAGTCTTTGGTCTTCGCACCAAACATACGCGCAAAAAATCCAGGTGCATTTTTTTCCGCGTCAGGCTCAACATAACGCACGTAATAAAGGCCTTTGCTGCGATCTCGATCTTCCACCGTAAAGTTGGTGCGATCAAGGCTTTGACCCACGCGCCGCCACGCCTGATCGAAGGCATCGAGAAGGGCAAGGCTAGTCTGCGTCGCGTCTTGTTCAATGTTAGCTCGCAAGAGCACTGGTGCAGGGGCAGCTGCACTCTTTGGTTGATCCAGCGCCGCATTAGCTGCTTCTTGCGCGCCGCCTAGCCGAACCATTAAACGCTTCAAAAATTCAATCTCAAGCTCGGGATCCGAAGGGCGTGGCTTCCACACCAGGGTCGTACGATCGTTATTGGCGTAATCTTCCATCATGCCGCGGTGGCTAATGTAAATTTCTGTCCCTCCCGTCGCGAGACGCTCTAGTCGCGTACGGTATTTATCACGCTCATTGGTTGAATAAAGACCATCCAACACCTTGCCCAGATATTTGCGAATCCCATCTTGCGGCAACTTGGCGCGATTCTCGTTCCATTCCGTCTCCATGATGCCCAAGTTTGGCTGATCGATGATGATGGTGAGCCCGTTATCGGTCCAAAACTTTTTAATCTCCTCCCATAATTTTTCTGGTGGACGCTCCGTCACTAACCAGCGCTGCGTACCATCACGCACCACACGCACATCACCCAGTGCATTAGCTGCTGTGGCATTCGCCGTAGCCGTAGAGACCGCCGCCGCCGTGGCTTGAAGTGCACTGGCATTGGCTGAACCACCCACAGGGACGGATGCTTGCGAATTTTTTGTAAGAAGGCTGAGGTCAGGTGGCACCTCTAGCGTAGGTGTCTGTTTACCTTGAGATTTGTAATCCACTTTATTACCATCAAATGTGGTGGAGCAGGCAGATAAGGCAATTGCTGTCACCAGCATCCAAAAAATCGTTTTCATCATTTGTCTTTCAAAACGCCGCAAGTACGCATAGCTTGTTCAACCAGCACTTGCGCCGCAGGTGTGAGCGCTGTCATTGGCAAGCGCATTGCACCTCCGCAAAGCCCCATACGAGCCACCGCCCATTTCACTGGAATTGGATTAGCCTCAACAAATAAATGCTTATGCAGCGGCATCAGTTCAAACTGCAAGCGCATTGCGGTTGCTACGTCCCCGCTCACAGCGGCTATACAAAGCTCATGCATTTTGCGCGGTGCAATGTTAGCCGTTACGCTGATATTGCCTTGTCCGCCGCACAGCATGAGTGCCACAGCTGTCGGATCATCGCCCGAATAAATGCCAAAACTCTTGAGTCCCCGTTCGCGCACGGATTTAATCAGCCACTGCGCACGCTCGATGTTTCCTGTTGCTTCTTTGATGCCCACAATGCCATCCACTTCAGCAAGGCGCATCACTGTATCGTGTGCCATATCCGCAACCGTGCGGCCTGGCACGTTGTAGAGATACATCGGCAAATCCACGCTCTCGATGATTTTTTTAAAATGCAAATACTGACCTTCTTGCGTCGGGCGGTTGTAGTACGGAACCACTTGCAATTGTGAGTGTGCACCGACCTTTTGGGCGTAACGTGCCAGCTCAATTGCCTCGGCGGTTGAATTAGCACCGCAGCCTGCCATGATGGGCACAAAGCACTCGGTGTGTTTGGCCGCTTGTTCGACCGCGACGCGAATAATCTCACAGTGTTCTTCGACATTCACTGTCGGGGACTCGCCCGTCGTGCCGACCACGCCGATACAATCTGTGCCTTCAGCAATATGCCAATCGACCAACCTGCGCAGACCCGCGTAGTCCACACTACCATCTTCCAGCATGGGGGTAATAAGCGCAACGATACTGCCCGTAAGCGGCGAGAGAGATGTCATAAATGAAATTTAGGTGGTTGAACTGAAGCGCTCATTTTACCTGCCAGCCTAGTTGCGGCAATACGCTCTACAAAGCGATCTGGCGCTGTCAAAAACCCTTCTTCATAGGCAATAATATGCAACCCCATGCATAGCGATAACAATTCTTTACTTTTTAGCAAAAAGTCTGAACGCGAGGGTTTGCCCACCGTCTCGTTACCCACGGCAAAGGTCTCGTAAATCAAGACACCGCCCTCCTTCAAGCTGGCTAGCAGCTTTGGAAACAAGGGACGCCACAGATAGTTGGTCACCACCACCACATCAAAGGTCTCGCCGTCTAATGGCCAAGGCGCATTTTCGATATCTGCTTGCACCCTGCGTGCATTTGGCGAATGCGTGGCTACCGTCTGCAAGGCCTCACTAGAAATATCCAGTGCCGTCACTGTGCAACCCATATCTACAAAGAGCTTTACATGCCGGCCTGTCCCGCAGGCCACATCCAGTATGGCTTGGCCGTGTGCCGCTCGATGCGCCCAGCGACTCACCCATTCTGAAACCATTAAAAGCACAGCCACACTTGATTGGCCATATTCACGATAAAGTCGGGGCGTGTATAGGTCAAAAAGGCAAGGCTAGAGATAGCGCAGAGCGCTAACCAAAGGCCGTTATGTTTAAGCCACTTGGACACGCTGAATCTCCGTCTCTCGCACAGGCAAATTAATCAGCGCTGCAAAAATGCCAAGCGCAATGGCGAGCTGCCAGACGATGTCGTAGCTGCCCGTTTTGTCATACAAATAACCGCCCAGCCACACCCCCATAAACGAGCCAACTTGATGACTCATAAATACAAAGCCACCCAGCATCGACAAATGTGCCACGCCAAAAATTTGCGCGACTACCGCATTGGTAGGCGGAACCGTTGATAACCACAAAAATCCCATCACGGCAGCGAACACATAGACGCTCATGGGTGAGAGCGGCACGAGCATAAAAATCGTAATCACTACCGCGCGTGCTCCATAGATAAACGACAAGATATAGCGCTTAGGCGTTCGCTGCCCCAGCACGCCCGCCGTGTACGTGCCAAACACATTGAAGAGGCCAATTAAGCCCAGTGCATAAGCCGCCACTTCTGGCGGCAAGCCTTTATCCTTGAGATAGCTGGGCATATGCACGCCAATAAACACCACCTGAAAGCCGCAGACAAAATAGCCCGCCATCAAAAGTTGGAAGCTGGGGTACTTAAACGCTTCTTTAAGTGCTTGCAAAATCGACTGCTCACGCACAGGCGTTTGTCCGCTCGCAAAGCCTGGTTCGCGCAGGCCCAATGCGAGGGGCATGATGGTGAGCACGGCAACGCTGAGGATAAGTAGCGCCTCTTTTGCACCAAAATTTTGAATTAGAAAACTCTCCGTCGGCACCATCAAAAATTGCCCGAACGATCCCGCCGCCGCCGCCACGCCCATGGCCCAAGAACGCTTGTCTGCGCTCACGTTGCGACCAATGATGCCGTAGATGACCGCGTAGGTCGTCCCCGCCTGCGCAGCACCAATCAGCACACCCGCGAAGAGCATAAAAGTAAAAGGAGTGTTTGCCAGACCCATGCCTGCCAGACCAAGCGCATAAAGGGCTGCGCCTAGGACAATCACTTTAAATGCGCCAAATTTATCGGCCACCATCCCCGCAAAAATACCAAAAAATCCCCATGATAAATTTTGAATCGCAATGGCAAACGAAAAGGTTTCGCGACTCCAGTTTTGTGCTTGGGTAATGGGCTGCAGCCACAGTCCAAAACCATGCCTAATGCCCATGGCCAGCGTGACGATAAGTGCCCCGCAAAACAAGACTTGCGTCATCGACAAAGTTTTAGCGGTTGCAGTTTGGGACATAGAATTTCCTTTTGATGAATGCGCTATTTTGAACCTAATTGCTAAGCTCATTCAAAGCAAGTACAACGCGGCGGACAACACCCTCCCAATCGCCCGCCGTGGTTTGCCGAAAGAGCCTCACGTTTGGATACCACGGGCTATCATCACGATTTTGCAACCAACGCCAGCAATGACCGTGGTGCAACAGTATCCACGTAGGCTTGCCCATGCTGGCCGCTAAATGTGCGAGTGCGGTATCGGTGGAGATTACCAAATCAAGATTGGCAATGAGTGCGGCGGTATCAGCCCAGTCGCCCACATCTTTTATCAAGTCAATCATGGCTGGTCCATCCCAATCTTGCCTTTGCAGCAAGACTAGTTGCTTGGCAGATTCTTCCATTTGCAAGCTCAAGATTTGTGTACTGCGGGCTGCCGTTATTGTGGCGAGCGGCGCTAGTTGACGAAGATGCAGCGAACGCAAATTCATCATCTCCCAATGTGGACTATCTGGACGATGTCCGCTGGCCCACACCAAGCCGATACGGCGCTTGTTTGATCCAAAATTTTTTGCCATGCGTTGTTGCCAATGTTGCACATTGGTGGGATCGGCCCAAAGATAAGCCTGCTTTTGATAAGGGATTTTGTCCACACTATTGGTATTGCAAGCCAATGGCAAACTCAAAAGCGGGCACTGATAATCAAACGGCAAGGCGAGCGCACTGCCCAAAACAACATGGACGCCTTCACTTTCAAATACAGCTCGAAACAATCTTTCAATGTTGGGATGCACTAACAAAAACACCGTCGCACCCTGATCTCGCACAATAGGCACGTAGCGACAAAATTGAAACACATCACCAAAGCCTTGCTCACACCACAGCAGCAAACGTTTTCCCACTATGGACTCACCACGCCAACGTGGTTGGCGAAAGTCAATCCAACCCAAACCCTTATCACCATTGGCTGTCCGCAGGTCATAGGCTCGCCAGCCTTGCTGGTATTGACCTAGCGCAAGCAAGCTGTGCGCGGTATTCCAGCGGATATCGTCTTGCTCGGGCTGCATAGCGAGCGAGCGCTCATAACAAACCAACGCTTCTTTGTGCCTACCCAGGGAAGCTCCCAAAATATCGCCCGCGCGGTTGAGTCCATCAACATATCCTGGCTCAATTTTTTCGGACGCGATGAACCGCGTGACCGCCTCCTCCAGACGACCCAACTCTTCAAGAATCAATGCTGCGTTTAGGTTCGCTGCACTGTGCGCGGGATGCAAAGACAGCGCTCGCTCGTAGCACGCCAGTGCAGCGTCTAACTCTTTGTCGTTATCCAAAACAACACCTCGATTAAACAATTGATCCGCTAATCTTTTTTGCACCGCCTGACGGTTAGATATAGCCGTTTCATAGGTAGGGTGAATTTGCAAAGCACGGTCAAAGCTCTCAAGCGCCTCTGGCACGCGCCCAAGGTCATCGAGCACATTGGCACGATTTCCCCAAGCTTGATGCGAATCTGGCTGCATGCTGATCTGCAAATCAAATAGCGCCAGCGCGTCCGTCAAATCACCCCGTTTTGCCGCTTCAATAGCGCCCCACTGAACCAGTGCGCTCTTCACTCGCTCAACCACCTCTCCCCAATTGCCACGCTCTGCTTGCCGAAACAATCGCACCGTGGGATACCAAGGGCTATCGTCACGATTTTGCAACCACCGCCAGCACGGACTGTCGTGCAACAGCACCCAAGTGGGCTTGCCCATTGCGGCGGCTAAATGTGCCACAGCGGTGTCGCAAGAAATCACTAAATCAAGATGAGAAATACAGGCGGCTGTCTCCTCCCAATCGGTTAAGTCGGACGAGCAGTCAACAAGAACTGGGCCGCCCCAATGTGCGGCAACCAGTTCATGTAGTTGCGATAAGGGTTGATCGCGCTGCAAGCTAAAAATTTGTGCCCCTATGGCCTGCACGAACTGCTTTAACACCTCGAATTGACTGAGGGGTAAAGCTCGCGCATCACGCTGAGCGGGTAGCTCTGGACGCTGGCTGCTAGCCCAGACCAAACCAATGCGTAATTGATCCCTAGCCGTATGCGCTGCAAGCCGTGCCTGCCACTCATGAACAGTCGACTGATTGGCAAAAAGGTAGGCGGTTTTTACTGGAATATCCTCCAATCGGTACGTATGAAATGCCAGCGGCAAACTCATCAAAGGGCAATGAAAATCAAAGGGGGCAGCTTGCGCGCTACCCAGTACAAGCGTCACGCCTGCGGGCAAGAATGAGTTCGTCAATAGTCGTTGCAATGCCTGGGGCGCCAATAAGTAGACCTGTGCACCTAATTGACACACATCGTGCACATACCTGCAAAATTGAAATGTATCGCCATAACCTTGCTCACACCAAAGCAAAATGCGCTTGCCTGCAAGTGGCTCACCTCGCCACTGCGGCTGCGGAAAATCAAACCAACCCATGAAAGGACCGCCATGCGTTGCCCTCAACTCCAAAGCCTCCCAGCCTGCAGCCAACTGCCCTATGGCAAGTAGGCTACCCCCCCTATTTAGGCGAATACTCGGTTGATCGGTGGCAATCGCCAGTGAGCGTTCATAGCAAGCCAGTGCTTCTTGGTGCTTGCCCAGCGAAGTTCGCAAAATATCGCCCGCACGGTTGAGTCCATCAACATAGCCAGGCTCAATGCGTTCGGCCTCAATAAACCGCGCCGCTGCCTCGTCCAAACGACCCAATGCCTCCAACACCAAAGCGGCATTCAAATTGGCGTCGCTATGCATGGGGTCGATGGCGAGGGCTTGCTCGTAGCGACCCAGCGCAGCATCTAATTGTTTGCCGTTATCAAAGTCAAGGCCTTGGTTAAACAACTGATTGGTTATTTTTTTTTGCACAATTTTTCGATTAGCAAGTGCTGTCTCGTACGCAGGATAAATTTGCAGCGCACGATCAAAACTCGTGAGCGCCTCTTGTTCGCGCCCAAGATCATCGAGCACATTCGCTCGGTTGCACCACGCTTGATACAGCCTAGGTTGCGCCTCCAGCACTTTGTCAAATAGCGAAAGCGATAGCGTTAAATCGCCAGCCTTAGCCGCTTCGATTGCGGCAAGCTGCATCTCTTTGTAAGTGTCCATCGCGTCGCTCATGACAGGTATTATCGAAGCTAGCCCATACCCTCCTATTTATGTTGTCCGTTTTCTCTATCACTCTTCCCTTTTTTGCTTTAGTCTTAATGGGCTACCTCGCCGCTAGGCGACGGCTTTTGCCGATTGCCGCCATTTCTGGCTTAAACGCTTATGTGCTCTTTTTTGCCCTGCCCTGCATGTTGTTTCGTTTTGGCGCATCTACGCCGATTGCACAACTGTTAGACGCTAGCGTCTTCATTGTGTACTTGCCCTGCGCGCTTTTGATGGTTGGTCTCACGATATCACTCACGCTCTCGCGCAAAACCAATTGGAACAATGCCGCGTTGGGCGCGCTGGTGGCAGCTTTCCCAAATACCGGCTTTATGGGAATGCCCATGCTGGTGGCGCTACTCGGTGCCAAAGTTGCGGGTCCTACCATCATTACCATCACCATCGATATGGTGATCACAACGTCGCTGTGTGTAGCACTCTCACGGCTAGACGCCGCAGACGAACACGGCGTAGCGGTCGCACTAGGCAAAGCGCTGCGGGGTATGGCCTCCAACCCCATGCCTTGGGCGATTTTGCTGGGCACTGCTTTTTCCGCGCTCAATCTAGAGTTGATAGGATCCGTAGGCAAAACGGTCGAGTTACTCGGTCTGTCCGCTTCACCTGTCGCGTTGTTTACCATTGGAGCCGTACTGGCAAGAAGCAGTGTGCACGCAGAACAAAACCCTTCGACTGCACGCGCACACCGTTTGCCAAGGTCGGCCTCCAAGCGCGATTTTTGGCTAGTGGCACTGCTTAAATTATTTTTGCATCCTTTGCTGGTTTTGCTTGCTGGTATCAGTGCTATTCAACTGGGTGTGCCGCTTGATCCGTTTGCGCTCAAGGTCATTGTGCTAGTTGCAGCCTTGCCCAGCGCCAGTAATGTGGCGCTGCTAGCCGAACGCTTTGAAGCCGATACGGCTCGCATTGCTCGCATTATTTTGGTCTCGACTGCGTTGGCATTTTTTACCTTCTCGGGCGCGGTGGCTTTATTGACCTAAATCGTCAGCGGATCCACATCCAGCGCCCAGCGCAGTACGCCTTGCGTCTTTAGCTCGCGCAAATAATGTTGCCAAGTAGCCAGCATACGCTGCAAAGCCATACGGGACGGGGCTTCCACCAGCATCTGGGCACGCTCCACATTGGCGATACGCTGCATCGGCATCGGCACGGCTGGGTAGAGCGTCACATAGTTTTTGGATGCAGGATCACGCCACGGCTCAAACTCAGACTCAACTCCAACCACGGCTGCGGCGCTGTCCAAAAACGCTTGTGCCAGTTCTTGCGTTCGCCCCTCGGCGCGTACTAAAGCTTGATAACTAAACGGCGGCATAGCAGCGGCTTGCCGCTCCGCCAACTGCGCTGCCGCAAACGCAGGGTAGTCATGCGCTGCCAATGCCTTGTAGAGCGGATGCTGCGGATGCTGCGTTTGCAGCCACATCTCCGCTTGCCCGCTCATACTGGCATCCCGCCCCGCACGACCTGCGGCTTGCATGAGCAAGGAGAACAAACGCTCGGGCGCTCTAAAGTCCGCGGCAAACAAAGCACTGTCGGGGTTCACCGCTGCCACTAGCGTGATACGCCGAAAGTCGTGCCCCTTGGTCACCATTTGTGTGCCCACCAGCACATCGACCTCGCCTGCATGGACGCTGGCCATTTGCGCCTCTAAACTGCCCTTGGCGCTGGTCGAGTCGGCGTCTAAGCGCAGCACGCGAAACTTCTCACCCAATTGTTGAACCAGCATTTCTTCCAGCTGCTCCGTCCCGCGCCCCTGCATGCCAATATCCAAATTGCCGCACAGCGGACATTGGCGCGGCACCGCCGTGGTGAGCGAGCAATGGTGGCAGCGCAGACGCCGATCTTTTTTGTGGAAAACTTGATTTGCGCTGCAATTAGGGCAGGCGCTTTTCCACTCGCACGAGCCGCAGTGCAGCACGGGCGCATAGCCGCGCCTGTTCAAAAACAACAGCGATTGCTCGCCGCGCTCGGCTCGCTCGGTGATAGCCACCATCAGCGCAGGCGCGAGGCCACCCGCCATGAGCTCGCTTTTTTGCTGTAGTCGTAAATCCACCACGCGCACTTTGGGCATGGCAGCGGCTTGGATGCGGGAGGGCATATCTAGCCGCTGATAGCGAGAGGGCTTATCGCCAACTGGATTGGCGTTATGCCACGTCTCCATTGACGGCGTGGCCGATCCCAAGATCACTTGCACGCCTTCGCTGCTGGCTCTGTACACCGCCAAATCACGCGCCGAATAGCGCGAGCCGTCTTGGCTTTTGTAACTCGGGTCGTGCTCTTCATCCACCACGATCAGGTGCAAATGTGGCATCGACGCCAGCACCGCCAGCCGAGTGCCTAAAACGAGCCGTGCTTGCCCCAGATGAGCCGCCAGCCAGCTTGCCGTGCGCTGCGCAGGGGTCATGCCACTGTGCATCAGCACGACCGTGCCCACGCCAAACCGCGCTTCGATACGCTGCTGAAACCGCGCCTCCATTTGAGGCGTAAGGTTAATCTCGGGCACCATCACCAAGGCTTGTGCAGACTCGTCCGCCGCTAACACTTGCTCAATGCGGCGCAAATAGACCTCGGTCTTGCCGCTGCCTGTTGCGCCAAACAACAACTTGGGACGAGGGTCTGCGCTTTGCAACTGCACCAAAACTTGCTCTTGCTCAAGGCTGGCCTGCAAGCTAGACTGGATAAGGTCTGCGGAATAGGGGGTCTCGGAAGCCTTATCTGATATGGTTTGCGAGAGGCTTATTTTTGACTTCTTCTCGCGCTTTTTAATCAACCGCGCAAATTGCGCCCCATCCAAATCGCGCAACTGCGGAGGCAACGCCGCCATCGCCAGCTCCCCCGCAAAACGCTGGTAATAGCCAGCGGCAAAGCGAATCAAGTCCACCCACGCCTTACCAAGTGGCGGCACATCCAGCACGGCAGTGATTGGCTTTAGTGCGGCCAGCTCTGGTTCATTTACACCCTCCCCATCCATCCAAACAACCCCGAGCAACTCCCTGCTGCCTAGCGGCACGCGCACCAGCGTTCCCAGCGGCAGCGCGGCGCTGTGGCGGTAACTCAGCACTTCAGGCAGGCGACTGTGCGCAGGCATGGGCAGCACAACCGACACGCCAAACAAAGCCTGAGCGAAAAGTAGGGGATTTATATATTTTTTTTCCAATTTATCGTTTTCAATCGTTAAAAAAGCTTCACTCTCTACGCTAAGTCCTTGATTTATCGTGAGCCAAAATGACCCCCATATTTTGTGAATAACTTTGTGAATGACTACCCCCCATTCCTCGCCAAGCCCCATATTTCAAGGCACGCTCTAGATTGCCGTGCAAATAAGCAATAAATTTATCCCTATAAAAATCAATAACTTAAGCGGATCCCTCGACACAAAATCAAATTCGACTAGGGACTTGACAAGCTTTTTAGAGTTTTCCATTTTGTGTGCATAAGACAGCCCTTTATTTAATAAGGCTTAGCCGATGCCCTCTCGTGAAACGCCCGTGAAATCAAGCCTCGTAAGGGTTAGCAACCCCTAGACCTTGCAAGATAAGGACTTCTAGCGCCTCCATCTTCGCCGCAGCTTGCTGGCTGTGCTCATGGTCATAGCCCATGGCGTGCAGCGTGCCGTGCACGAGTAAATGCATCGAGTGCGCCCGTAAATCCTTGCTTTGCTCAACCGCCTCGCGCTCCAGCACGGGGGCGCACAGCACAAGGTCAGCCAAGAGCACAGGTGCTACGGCGTAGTCAAACGTCAGCACATTGGTGGCGTAGTCTTTGCCGCGATATTGTTGGTTGAGGGCTCGCCCTTCCTCGCTACCCACCACACGTACCGTGATTTCAGCGGCCTGCACGGCCATCTTGGCTGAGCGCCCTGCAATTGGGTGCGCTAGCGCATGTTTGATCGCTCTTGTCACCACATGGCGCGGCAAGAGCGCACGATGCGCCGCCATTGCTTTAGGGTTTGCCCACTGGAGTGAGAGCTGGAGTTCGGGGTAAGCTCGGGCGGTCATTGGAATCCTCGCTCTGATAGGAAAAGGAATATGAAAAAACAAATTATCGTCGCCAGTCTCGCTCTGGCTTTTAGCTTCGCACACACCCCAGCATCCGCGCAAACAGTCAACGTCATTTGCTCAGTACAAGCCGAGTGGTGCAACCTGATTTCTACCGTGTACGCCAAGACCACGGGGGTAAAAATCAATATGAGCCTCAAGGGCTCGGGCGAAGGATTTGCACAACTCAATGCCGAGCGTGAAAATCCTAAAACCGATGTCTGGTTTGGCGGCACGGGCGATCCACATTTACAAGCTGCCGAGGTTGGCTTGACCTTAGAGTACAAATCGCCTAGCTTGCCGCAGTTGCAAAGCTGGGCGCAAGAACAAGCCAAACAGTCTGGTTACAAAACCGCAGGCATTTACTCAGGACCACTCGGCTTTGGCTATAACACCGAGCTACTCAAAAAGAAAAACATGCCCGTGCCGCAAACGTGGGCTGATTTGCTCAAGCCGATCTACAAAGGCGAAATCCAAGTTGCCAATCCCGCATCCAGCGGCACGGCCTACACCATGATTGCAACCTTGGTGCAACTCATGGGCGAAGACAAAGCGTTTGAATACATGAAGCGCTTGCACAAAAACATCAGCCAATACACGCGCAGCGGTACAGGGCCGATCAAAGCCGCCGCACGCGGCGAAACGACGATTGCCATTTGCTTTATTCACGATGCGCCAGGCGAAGCCATGCAAGGCTTCCCTGTACTTGCACTCACACCCAAAGACGGTACAGGCGCAGAAATTGGGTCGATAAGCATCGTGAAAGGCGCAAAAAATTTAGAAGCTGCCAAACGCTTTTATGAATGGGCACTGACTCCCGCCGCGCAAGAATTGGGCGCTGCAGCCAAGCAGTTTCAAGTGCCATCCAACAAAGCCACCAAGGTGGATGCGCGCGTGCCCGATTTCAAAAAAATTAAATTCATCAATTACGACTATGCCAAATATGGCGCAAGCGCCGAGCGCCGCCGTTTGATTTCAAGATGGGAAAAAGAGGTTAATTCGCTACCGCGTTAGGTCATGATGTTCCTGATTTTTACTGCCGTCGCCGTCTTAGTTTTAGCTTGGCTGTGCGCCAAGCGTGGCTGGTTTAAGGGTGACATTTTTATCGCCGTTTCGGTCTTGGGAATTGCGACATTTTTGTTTATTTTTATCGCCTATCCCGTAGGAAGATCTTTATTCCATGCGCTTTACAACGAAGACGGCATCTTTTCGCTGGCAGCATTTATTGAGCGTTTTGCTAGCGACCGCATTTGGGGCTTGGGTTGCTTAAATCTTGCCGAGCAAGGCCGCTGCGGCGTGGCGTGGAACACACTGTACTTAAGCTTGATGACGGCTACGGGCACAGTCATCATGGGCACTGTTTTGGCGTTACTCGCCGAGCGTCACGTAGCCAAAGCCAGCCGACTGCAAACGCCGCTGCGCCTCTTGTCGATGTTGCCCATCATCACGCCGCCGTTTGTCGTGGGACTCGGACTCATCCTCTTATTTGGCCGCGCCGGTGTTGTCAATCAATTTTTAGAATACGCCTTTGGCATTGAGCCCTCGCGCTGGTTTTACGGCCTCCTTGGCGTCTGGATTGCGCAGATGTTTGCTTTTACGCCTATTGCCTACATGATGATGCGCGGCGTAGTGCAAGGCGTCTCGCCCAGCCTTGAGGAAGCAGCGCAAACGCTACGCGCCAATCCTGCCCAGACGTTTTATTCCATTACCTTGCCGCTGTTAAAACCCGGCCTTGCCAGTGCATTTTTGGTAGGCTTTATTGAAAGCATGGCTGACTTTGGCAACCCCATCATTGTGGGCGGACAGTTCAATGTGCTATCCACTGAAATCTTTTTTGCCATCGTCGGTGCGCAATACGACCAAGGCCGCGCGGCCACGCTGGCTTTGGTCTTAACGGGATTTGCACTCTTGGTCTTTGCAATGCAGCGCGTGTTTTTAGCCGACCAAAAATTCACCACCGTCGGCGGCAAGGGTGATGCAGGCCTGCCCGTCATGCTGCCTGCTGGCGTGCGCCGCACGGTGCTCGCACTCGCTGTGCCGTGGCTGCTTTTTACCATCGTCATTTACCTCTTCGCCTTTGCGGGCGGCTTCGTCAAAACATGGGGACGCGATTACAGCCTGACGCTGGCGCACTTCAAAACCGCTTTCGATTTTGAGTGGGGACAGTACGGCTTGGTTTGGGCTGGCTCGGCTTGGAACTCATTGTTCACCACGGTCAAACTGTCTGCCATTGCCGCGCCGCTCACCGCCTTGCTGGGTGTGCTCATTGCATGGCTTTTGGCTCGCACAACGTTCAAAGGGCAGTCACTGTTTGAGTTCGCTGCGCTGTTTGCATTTGCGATTCCTGGCACGGTGCTGGGCGTGAGCTATGTGGTCGCATTTAATGTGCCGCCCATTGAGCTAACAGGCACAGCTGCCATCATCGTGCTGTGCTTTATTTGCCGAGATCTGCCTGTGGGCGTGCAAGCGGGCTCGGCTGCATTTGCTCAGATGGACAAATCGCTAGATGAAGCGTCCCTAGTGCTGCGCGGCAATACGCTCAAGACCTTGCGCTACATCATCTTGCCGCTGCTCAAGCCCGCGCTGGTGGCCGCACTCATCTATAGTTTTGTGCGTGGCATGACGACTATTTCGGCGGTGATCTTTTTAGTCACTGCCGAAACTGAACTCGCGACCACCTACATCGTTGGCCGTGCAGGCAATGGCGACTACGGCGTGGCGCTGGCCTATTGCACAGTGCTGATGCTGTGTATGGGCGCGGCCATTGGCCTTATTCAAGCCGTGGTAGGTGAACGCCAACTCGGACGACGCGGCAAAGCCAAAGCTGTGGTTGTCCACAAACTCATTGCGAATAAAGGCATGACATGATCGAATTTAAAAACGTATCTAAGCGCTATGGCGCGTCAGATAAGGATCCACTGGCAGTTGATCGCATCAGCTTCGTCGTACCCACAGGCACACTCACCACGCTGCTTGGACCTTCGGGTTGCGGCAAAACCACCACGCTTCGCATGATTGCAGGGTTAGAGTCTCCCGCCAACGGCGAGATTTGGATGGCGGATAAAAACGGACAAGTAGAAAACGTCACCACGCGCGCCGCGCATGAACGCAATGTGAGTTTGGTGTTTCAAAGTTACGCGCTTTTCCCACACATGGACGTGCTCGCCAATGTGGGCTACGGTCTCAAGATGATTGGTGTCAAAAAATTAGAAGCACGAGATCGTGCCATTGAGGCCTTAAAGAATGTCGGCTTAGTCGGCTTTGATGATCGTCTGCCCAGCGAGCTCTCGGGCGGTCAGCAGCAGCGCGTGGCACTCGCCCGCGCCTTGGTGCTGGAGCCCGCCGTGCTGTTGTTTGACGAGCCACTCTCGAACTTAGACGCGCAACTGCGCCGTGCCATGCGCGAGGAAATTCGCAACCTACAACAACGCCTCAAACTCACCGTCGCCTACGTCACGCATGACTTGGTGGAGGCGCTAGCCGTATCCGACCACATCGTCGTGATGGACAAAGGCAGCATTGCGCAACAAGGCACACCACAAGAAGTATTTGAACAACCCAAGAACGACTACGTCAAAAACTTTTTAGGCGAGGCTGCGCTTCTCCGAGATGACATTGATCGGTTCCTAAAATGGCAAAGATGAACCAACTCGAAGCTCTTAAACAACACACCACCGTCGTTGCCGACACGGGCGACTTTTTGCAGTTAGCGCAATTCAAACCAACCGACGCGACCACCAACCCCTCGCTAATTTTGAAGGCGGTACAAAAACCTGAGTACGCGCCGCTCATGACGGAAGTGATCGCCGCGCACCGCGACGAATCCATCGACGAGCAAATGGATCGTCTCTTGGTGCGATTCGGTTGCAAAATTTTGGACGTCGTGCCAGGCCGCGTGTCCACCGAAGTCGATGCAAGGCTCAGCTTCGATACCGCCGCCACACTCATGCGCGCGCGCAGGGTGATCGGCCTGTACGTCAATGCGGGCGTGGCTTCCAGCAGGGTACTTATCAAAATTGCCGCTACATGGGAAGGCATACAGGCGGCGGCAGAGTTAGAGCGCGAAGGCATTCACACCAACCTTACCTTGCTGTTTGCCAAATGCCAAGCGATTGCTTGTGGTGATGCGGGCGTGAAGCTCATTTCACCTTTTGTCGGACGCATTTACGACTGGCACAAAAAGGCTGCGGGCGCGGCATGGAACGAGTCTGAGCGCAGCGGGGCAAACGATCCTGGCGTTCAATCCGTCACTGAGATTTTTAATTACTACAAACGCTTTGGCATCCAAACCGAAGTGATGGGCGCAAGCTTTAGAAACTTGGGGCAGATCACGGCGCTGGCGGGTTGCGACTTGCTCACTATTGCACCCGATCTGCTGGCTGGATTGGCAGCAATTGATGCGCCACTTGAGCGGAGACTTGCCCCGCAGGCCGCATCCAGCATGGCCTTGCAGCGTATCCACTACGACGAAGCCGCGTTTAGATTCGCTCTAAACCAAAATGCTTGCGCCACCGAAAAACTAGCCGAAGGTATTCGCGCGTTTGCAGCGGACACCGAAAAATTAGAAGCACTCATGCGCGCAATATGAGCCTCCATCTAAAAGAATCTTTTGCCGCTGACCCGCAGCGCTTTGAGCATTTCAGTCAAAGCATTTCAATTGGCCAGCATTCGATTTTTTGCGATCTCTCCAAAAATCTCATCGACCGAAAAATTGAATTCACGCTGATTGCCAGAGCGGCACGCGCTGGCCTCGAGGCCAAGCGGGACGCGATGTTCAAGAGCGAGGCCATCAACAACACCGAAGACCGCGCGGTGGGGCACATACGCCTACGCGACCCTCAAGATGCCGAAGTTCGCCCCGTGCTGGATACCTTCCTCGACTATGCCGAAACCATTCGCGCGGATGATGCCATCACCGACATCATCAACATCGGTATTGGCGGCTCAGACCTCGGCCCCGCGTTTGCTGTACGTGCGCTCGATCAATTTGTGCTCTATAGCAAAGCCATGCAGATCGGGGCTTCCAAGCCTATCCGCTACCACTTCGTCTCCAACGTCGATGGACATGAACTGAGCGCCGTGCTGCGGCAATGCAAACCCGCCAGCACGCTGTTCATCATCGCCTCCAAAACTTTCACCACAGCAGAGACCATGCTGAACGCCGCGACCGCTCGCGCTTGGTTTGTGGCGAATGGTGGCACGACTGATGGCTCAAGCGCGCTTGATACATCACGCCATTTTTGCGCCGTCACGACGAACAGCAGCGCCGCCAAAGACTTCGGCATCAGCACCACGTTTGGCTTTTGGGATTGGGTCGGCGGGCGTTATTCCATCTGGTCTGCCATAGGGCTGTCCCTCGCCATCGCCATAGGGGACGTGGCTTTCAGAGCATTCCTCGCTGGCGCACACGCCATGGACGAGCACTTCAAAACCGCGCCGCTCGCGCAAAATCTACCCGTGCGTTTGGGCTTGTTGGATGTGTACTACCGCAATGATCTAAAGCTGACGAGCCGCTGCATCGCACCCTACTCATCAGCGCTTGGCAGGCTTCCCGCGTACTTGCAGCAGCTAGAGATGGAGAGCAATGGCAAGTCCGTGGATAGCAACGGCAAGCCGCTCACGGTCTCGACATCGCCAGTGGTGTGGGGCGAAGCAGGCACCAACGGACAGCACGCGTTCTTCCAAATGCTGCATCAAGGCACGGATGTGATTCCCGTCGAATTCGTCGCCGTGAAGACACCGACTTACGACACAGGCAATATCAACACTGCCTCGCAAGCCAAGCACCATCAGGCTTTGCTAGCTAACGCCCTAGCTCAAGCACAAGCACTGATGCTTGGGCATTGCGACGCAGGCGGCCACAAAAACTTCGCAGGCAATCGCCCCAGCACGTTCATCATGCTAGACGCACTCACCCCCGAAACGCTAGGCGCACTCATCGCGCTCTACGAGCACCGCGTGTTCGTAAGCGGCGTGCTGTGGGGCATCAATAGCTTCGATCAGTTTGGCGTGGAGCTAGGCAAGGTGCTGGCGAAAGATATTGAGCCTCGGCTTGTGAGTGGGGATGCAAGCGGACTTGATGCTTCGACGACTGGGTTGTTAAAGGCGATTAACTAATATGGAAGCAACCGTTTGGATCAGCTTAGCTGGCCTCTCTGCAACCGTAGCAGCAAGTGGGATCGGCTTTTACTTTTCACAAAAGTCGCAGCGTTCTCCTCTACGCCAGGAGCTGTATAAGAAGCAGGTTGAATATTTGACGGAATTTGTAGTTCTCGCAACGCGGCTTCAGATGCTTGCTGCAGGCTACAAGACCGAAACGATGTCTTTCAAGAATGGGAGCGAGGCCGAGCAAGTCTGGGAGAGTATTGCTGAGCAACTACGCGATATAACGCAGCGCGCGGGGCTTGTCTTGCCAGCGGCGGCGTATTCAACGATGACCGCGTATCGTGCTGCCCAACACGATTTCGAAGACGCTCTCATTGCCAAAAAGGATCTTGCTCAACCACTACGGACGCTTACTGGAGCCATGAGCCATGTTTTCATGGTCGGTCGTGAGGTCTTAGGTGCAGACAACCTCAGTTCGGAGTCCATTCGACTTCATAGCTCTAAAGGGTACGAGAACATGAATCGCATTGGAGCAACGGCGCTAGGCAAAGTTCATGAGGCGCTATGGAATAGAGGAAAGACGCATCCAAAATAAGCCTCGGCTAGCTGTGACATCAGTTAGTTAAGAACAAAGCCAAATTGGATATAAATGGATATGTTTATGGATATCGCCCCTGCGGACTTAGCCATGAAAATATCCACAAATAGCCATAAATAACCGTAAACGTAACCGCAAATAACCGATTCCCAGTTTTATCCATTGGGTGGAATCGGGTATTTTTACGGGTATGCCTTCAATCGCTACTGCCCACCCAGCAACTCAAACGGCAGCGCCTGCTTCACCAAAATCACCGTACACGGCGCGTCCATCGCTACTTTGATCGGCACGGTTGCCAATAAGCGCTGCATTTGTAGGCCATGCGTGGCGGCGCCCATGATG
>CANFWH010000013.1 GCA_947450645.1 Comamonadaceae bacterium
GCCTGTACCTGCGCGAAAGCAACACACAGCTTTTGGATATGCGGCACTTGATTCGCACCAAGGTCGATCAGTTCTACGGCATCGAGATAGACGACTCCGCCGCGCACATCGCCCGCATTGCGCTGTGGATTACCGACCACCAAATGAACCTTGAAGCGCACAAACGCTTTCGCGGACAGACCCGCCCAACCGTGCCCATTAGCGCCACGCCGCACATCTTGCAAGCCAATGCGCTCAGGGCCGATTGGCAAGATTTACTGCCGCCAAGCGAGTGCAGCTACATCGTGGGCAACCCGCCGTTTATTGGTTACAGCTATCAAACCAAAGATCAAAAGTCGGATTTGGAATTGGTCTTTGCGGGCATGAAGGGCGCAGGCGTTTTGGACTATGTCGCAGCTTGGTACATCAAGGCTGCGCACTACATGCGAGTGAATGCCAAGGTACGCTGCGCCTTTGTTTCCACCAACAGCATTACGCAAGGCGAACAAGTCGCCATTCTGTGGGGAGCGCTCATGCAATTGGGCGTACACATTCACTTTGCACATCGCACGTTTAAATGGAACAACGAAGGCAAAGGCGTTGCCGCCGTCCACTGCGTGATTGTGGGCATGGGACTCGATGAGCCCGCAAGCCCCGTCCTGTATGACTATGCAGAGGACATAGCGGGCGAACCTGAAACAATTAAAGCGAAGCAAATCAATCCATATTTGGTAGATGCGCCAGCGGTTTTGCTTGAAAAAAGGACAACGCCCATTAGCAATGTGGCAGAGATGGGCAACGGTGGTAAACCTACAGAAGGTGGAAACTTGTTGCTTTCAGACGAGGAGCGACGCGAGCTAATCAAGGCAGAGCCTGATGCAAAAAAATGGATACGGCCGTTCTTAATGGGCGATGAATTTATTAATGCAACTCCGCGCTACTGCCTGTGGTTAAAAGATATTGCACCGAATGAACTGCGATCTTTACCATTAGTGCGTCAGCGAGTTGAGGCTGTTAAAGCCATGCGTTTGGCAAGTACCAAAATAGCAACGCAAAAACTTGCAAGCACCCCCACATTGTTTGGTGAAATACGCCAGCCGAAATTCAAAACCTATTTAGCAATCCCTAAAGTTTCGTCAGAGAAAAGAGCTTTTATTCCCATTGGATTTTTGGAAAGTAAAACGATATGCGGCGACAAGATATTTTTTGTGGATAACGCGACAAATTTTCATTTTGGTGTCTTGTCTTCTACATTCCATAACGCTTGGATGCGTACAACTTGCGGTCGTTTAAAAAGCGATTACAGCTATTCCAACACCATCGTCTACAACAACTTCCCTTGGCCAGAGGCAATATCGGATAAGGCTTTGCAGGCGATTGAGTCCGCAGCCCAAGCGGTACTTGATGCGCGGGCTGCTTATCCTGATAGCAGCCTCGCTGACCTGTACGACCCGAACACGATGCCGCCAGTTTTGACAAAAGCGCATCAAACTTTAGACAAAGCCGTGGACGCGGCGTACAAGTACAAGGGCGGCTTCGATGACGCGCCGCGTGTGGCGTTTTTGTTTGAGCGTTATCAGGCGCTGACTAGTTTGTTGCCTGTGGAGAAGGCGGGGCGGAAGACAAAGAAAGCTTCCACAAAGCGATGACGGTACAATCCCCCGCCGTCTGGCTCATCCCCTACGCACAGCTCAAATCCACAGCCCGTATGGCTTGGCAGGCGATAGGTATAGTTAAGTCGACGCCGCAAATCACCACCGTGCGCGACTGGGCGACGAGTCTTGGCGTGGTTGCCAAAGCGCCTACCGACATTCATTTCGATGCAGGCGTTGACCGCTTAATTGCCGAGTCGCACCTCAAGCGTGCGGGCTTAGAGACTGCACCGGCACTCGTGCAGCGCTTGCTGGATATGGCCTATGAGGCAGCGCCTACATTGGCAGCGAAGCACCCAAGCAGCCGCGTTGCGTGGGCCAGCCAGCAGGCGGGGCTGTTTCAGCAAGGCGGGCAGTTTCAATTGGAAGGCGCGATTGGCTTTGCTGCGCTTATGTGGGCTGCCACCACCAGCTTTGATACCGATGTGCTGTGGGAGCGACGCGCGGCGCTTTTAGAGTCCACGGAACACTTCTACGTCACGACAGGATTGCAGCAAGATACTCTCGTGCAAGCCATACTGGATGGGGCTTCCAGCAAGACCACCCAGATTGATTTGGGCGCATTGCATGATGCCAACACTGAATCAATTAACGAATTAATCAACGAATATGTGGCGGCTGATTTCGAAGATTTGGTGCAGCAAACCGCAGCGGTGATTCTTGCTAGCTCTGTCAAAGCGATAGCGCTCGTTGCGCTGGATCGCCAAATCACGCGCCGTTTGAGCGCGGTGCTCGGTCATCGCGGTGTGGCGCTCATTGACGAGACGGGCTGGGCGCTTTCGACCACCACCGTGGCCGCGCAGTTGATGACGTGGTTGGAGGCGATGGATCGGCAAGCCACGTCAGATAAGGTTCTAGCGGCGTTGAAGAGTGCGCCACTTGCCTTTGCGCCTGCCGATGTGTCCAAGCTAGAACAAAAAATTCGGCGTGATTCGCAAGTGTCGTGGTCGCAAACAGGGAGCAGCATATTGGGCGATTGGCCCACACGGTTTACGCGTCCGCGCGTCCTTACCTCCTGGCTGCAAGAGACGAAGCTGCTCATGCAGCACGTGGGTTTGTGGGAGGTGATGCAGGCCGATTTGGCGGGCGAGGCGATGCTCAAAGCCCTACATTTAGACGAGAGTTTGGACGAAAAAATTTCAACGTTGATGTCTCAAAGCGCTTATCTAGCGTGGGTTCGCGCGGTGCTGGAGGCGAATCGTTTTCGCTTGAAGTTTGATGCCCGAGCGAGCAGCGCTAGCGACGACAGCACGGCGGCCACCGTCACCATCTTGCCGCTGGCGCAAATGTGGGGGCGGCACTTTGACGCGGTCGTTGTCCCCAGTTGCGACGAGCGCCGTCTGCCCACTAGGCCACGCACAGCAAGCGATTGGAGCGCAGCGCAGCGCGAAGCTTTGCAACTTCCCGCGCAAGATGACGCGGCTGCCGCGCAGTCCAAAGCCTGGGCGTGGCTGTGCGGCCAACCCAGTGTGCATCTGCTTTGGCAGCAAATGGAGGGCAACGAGTTGCTGTCAAAAAGTAGCTTGCTGCAGGTGCTGGAGATGGAGGGGCGGCTTGTATTGAGTCAAACGGCACTCGTGCAGGCCACAGCCAGTGTGGCTTCCCAGCCTGTTTATGTCACTCAGCCGCCGATTGATGTCTTCCAGCAAGGCGTCGCGATTGACTGGAAAATGCTCGCCCCCGCGACTTTATCGGCCAGCGCTTACGCAGATTTGCGCGCTTGCCCGTACCGCTTCTATGCCACGCGCATCTTGGGCTTGCGTGATTCGGATGAGCTGGACGAGACGGTTGACAAGCGCGACTTTGGGACGTGGTTGCATGGCACGCTCTATCGGTTCCACGAGGCTTTGAAACATGAGCCAACGCTTGATCGAGAAGCTTTGTTAGACCGATGCGCGACAGCCGAACAAAAATCTCTAGGCTTAGACGACGCAGCATTTTTGCCCTTCGCACTGATTTGGCCAAAGACTCGCGAGGCTTATCTGGCGTGGCTTACCAAGCACGAGTCCAGCGGCGCACGGTACGAAGCAGGCGAAGTGAAGAAGTCATTCCCCCTCACGGTGGAGGGCAAAACGGTCAACTTGGTGGGCACACTAGACCGCATTGACAAAGACGCCGCATCTGGCGCGCGGTGGTTGCTGGATTACAAAACCGAGTCTTTGCAAAAAACCAAGGATCGGATCAACAAAAATGCAGACGAGGACACACAGTTGGCTTTCTATGCCGCGCTGGTGTCAAACGACGTGGATTCATCTAGTCAATCTGACGCGCCTGATTCCCCCTTACGCGCCGCGTATGTCAATTTGGTGGAACGCGCAAATGGCAAAAATGGAAAAGATGTCACCAGTACCAACGAGTTGGTGGACTTAGAGACTCGGACGGACGATTTGCTGGATGGCATTTGGGATGATCTCACGAATATGGCTGCAGGCCACGGCCTGCGTGCCCTAGGCGAAGGTGAGGCTTGCACATATTGCCAAGTTCGCGGCTTGTGCCGACGGGATTTTGTATGAGCACGCAGACGCAAAATCCAGCCTATGCCATCAATGGACGGCTCGCCAGTTCGGATGCCTTTTACGCCATCGCCTGCGACCCCGCGCGTAGCGTCGCGGTTGAGGCTTGCGCGGGCGCGGGCAAAACGTGGATGCTGATTGAGCGCATGATTCGCGCGTTAATGGATGGCGAGGAAAACGAAGCTCACACAGGCATTCGGCCCGATCAAATTTTGGCGATTACGTTTACCAAAAAAGCGGCTGGCGAAATGCGCGAGCGTTTGCAAAAACGCTTGGCTGAACCCGAGTTACGAGAGCTGCGAAGCAAGATATTGGCAAGCGGGCGAACCGTTCAAATTTCAACTTTTCACGCATGGTTTGCGCAGTTACTCAAGGCCGCGCCGCTGGAAACTTTAAAAAAATTGAAGCTTCCACTAGCCTACGAATTGCTAGAAGATGACACCACACTTTTGCCCGAGCTGCGCCATGCGTTCTATGCGCAAGCCCTTACTAATCAAGGCTTGCAAGATGATTTTGCGGCGTTGATTGAAGACTTAGGCCGCTCCAAAGTGGATGATGCGCTGGTGAGTTTGCTCGCCAAACGAGTTGAGTTTGAATTGACGGATGTGCAGGGATTGTTAGAAGGTTCGGTGGAAGACTGTCCTCCGCATATTGTTGACCTTGTAGGGCTTGGCGTAGTGGCTCGGTTGCTCGGGGCTTACAAAACCGATGAATTAAAAAATACTGCGACAGCTTTAGAGACAGCTCTCACCAACTCCAACCTTGAAGCCGCGCAAGCGGCGCTGTTGACTAAGGAGTTTGCGCCGCGCAAGTTCCGTTCCAAAATTTCTGATACCGACCGCGAAGTGGTCGTCGCTGCGCAGGGAGATTTACTGGCAAAGCTTGCCGCCGAACATCAGCACACCTGCTGGCAGTATCAGCAGCGCATGACCCGCGTGGGGCGAGCTTGGTTGGCATGTTTCGCCACTCTCAAATACAAGCAAGGCTTGGTTGATATGGCGGATTTGGAACGCGCTGCGACGGAGCTTTTGTCCAATCAAGAGCTATCGGGCGCGGTGCAAGAGCGACTCGATTTAAAGCTGCGTCACGTGATGATTGACGAGTTCCAAGACACCAATCCGCTGCAATGGCAGGCGATGCACGCGTGGCTCGCGGGCTATGCAGGCACGGGCGGCGGGCAGAGCCGCCCCAGTCTTTTTATTGTGGGAGACCCCAAACAAAGCATCTACCGTTTCCGCCGCGCCGAGCCGCGTGTGTTTGCTGCCGCGCAAGCCTTTATGCAAGAGACGTTTGAGGCGGTGCTGCTCTCGTGCGACCATACGCGCAGGAATGCCGCAGGCGTGCTGGCGGT
This sequence comes from Comamonadaceae bacterium, assembly GCA_947450645.1. GTDB lineage: Bacteria > Pseudomonadota > Gammaproteobacteria > Burkholderiales > Burkholderiaceae_C > JASGCK01. Next base: position 5,496 of record CANFWH010000013.1, read on the forward strand.
CGTGAATGCGGCGATGTTGGATGCCGTAGAGGCCAATGAATACATGGGCTTCAGACCACATACCACCGAAAGCGCCGAGGCTGGCTTGGCGCTTTGCTTGCCCTTAATTGAACGTATTAAAAAAGAAAAAGACGATTCAATTTCATCTACTGAGTCCACATGGCGCGACAGCTTCACCATGCCGCGCGTGGATGCCGAAGAAACGCTCAAAGAACGCGAAGCTGATCAAGCCGCTCGGTGGATTGCAGCGAACGCGAACGGTCAGTCGGTGATGGTGCTATCCCGCACGCATGAGCCGCTAAGCCTTATCCAGCAAGCCTTGCAGCGGTACGGCGTGCAAGCTTCTAAGTTAGAAAAGAACGACTTAGCCGACGTGCCTGCCGTGCAAGATGTGCTGGCGCTGCTCAATTTTTTAGTCTCGCCGCACCTAGACTTAGATTTAGCGCGGGCGCTCAAGTCGCCACTCTTTGCTTGGACGGATGCGCAGTTGATGGCGCTGCGAGTACGGCAACTTGCTGCGCTACCAGATAAAGAATCTTGGTTCGATTTATTAGATAGCGACATCAAAGACACGCTGACTCGCTGGCAAGCGTGGATGCAGCAATTGCCACCGCACGATGCGCTGCAAGCCATTTACGACGATGGCGATGTTTTAAACAAGTACTTGGCCGCTATGCCAAGTGCAGTGCGGCTCTCCAGCCGCGCTGCCCTGCAAGCCTTGCTGGGTGCGGCTTTGCAGGTGGAGGGCGGTCGGTTTTTAAGCGCTTATGCGTTTGTCCGCGCTATGCGTGCCAATGTGCAAAGCATCAAAGCGCCTGCTGTTACTGATGCTGCGGGTGAGTCCGCATCCACTGTGCAATTGCTCACGGTACATGGTGCCAAGGGGCTTGAAGCTGACGTTGTGTTACTGCTTAGCAGCGATCCCGAACCGCGCAAAGCGCAGAGCATGACCACGCTCATCGACTGGCAACCCGAAGACGAACAGCCGAAAAAATTTGTGTTTTTATTAAGCGAATCGAATCCCCCAAGCTGCGCCCAAGCCTTGCTGGAAGCGGACTTGAAGGCGCGCGGCGTGGAGGAGATCAACACGCTGTACGTTGCCACCACACGGGCGCGGCAAACGCTTGTTCTCTCAGCATCAGAGGCGCATAATCCTAATCCCAAAAGCGTTTGGCATCGCTTGCAAGCGCTATGTTCGCCTGTGCTTGTAGATGCAAATATGCCCGCTAAGCCACATCAGATAAGGCTTCCCGCAGAGGTGAAAACGCTGCCCTTTGCCAAATTAAGCTTGCCGACCATCGGCGCTGCCTGGGATGCGGATGATTCAAACAAGCCCAGTACAGACGCGCGAATGGGCAGTGCGCTGCATCGTTTGTTGCAATGGCAAAGCACGGATGCGGCGGCGCTTGCAGCCGTAGTGAGCGAGTTTGCTTTGACGAATGAGCAGGCGCAGGACGTGCGCACGAGTGCTCATCAAATGATGAACGGTGAAGCCGCGTGGCTGTGGGATGGATCAACAATCGACTGGCAAGCCAATGAATATGAGCTTGTCCAAGAGGGCAAGGTGCTTCGCATCGACCGATTGGTGCGGCAACGCGCAACGCAAACGTGGTGGGTGATTGACTTTAAATCTGCTGCGCATCCCGAACGGGCGGCAGGGCTGCGTGCGCAGTTGGCGGACTATGTGCAGGCTGTGAGTGCGGTGATGAGCGTTGCACAAAATCAGATTCAAGCGGCGTTTGTCACAGGCGAAGGTCACTTGGTTACCGTGAACCATTCAGTACATAATTAGGTTAATTTATTTTTGAGGTGCCCCATGAGCGATCTTCTCCTGAAACAACAGCGCGAGCCTTTGCAGGCTTCGTTTAGCGATGCATCTAACCCGATTGGCTTAGATGGCATCGAGTTCATTGAATACGCGACCGATAAGCCGCAGGCGCTGGGTCAAGTGCTGGAGATGATGGGCTTTAAGCCCGTGGCACGCCACCGCTCCCGCGAAGTGATGCTGTATCGCCAAGGCGCGATGAATGTGATTGTGAATGCGCACCCTGCGGACGCTCGCGGTGAGAGCGCCCCCACGATTTCTGCCATTGCGCTCAGAGTGCGCGATGCACGCTCGGCCTTTGCCTTTGCGTGCGAGCGCGGTGCGTGGGCGGTACCGACTTCGTCCGAAGTGATGGAGCTAAACATTCCTGCCATTCATGGCGTGGGCGATAGTCGCATTTATTTTGTTGATCGCTACAACGAGTTTTCGATCTACGACGTGGACTTTGTGCCCATCCCAGGTGTGGATGCCAAACCTGCCGCCGTGGCGGGCATCCAATTTTTTGGCTTAGTCCAATACATTGGCTCAGAGCGCAGCTTTGATTGGGTCGAGTTCTACGAATCTTTGCTCGGTTTTTCGCTTGTGCCAGACGAAGAGCGCTTTGGCATCATGCCCAAAGGGAAACTCTTGCGAGCCCCAGCCATCAAGGCTTCCCACGCATTCATGTGGCAATTGGTTGAACCCGAAGTGATGGAGCTTGACATGGATGAAAAGCTGCAGCGCGTGGGCCTTGGCGTGCCCGATGTGCTGGCGGCGGTGGCCGCGCTGCGCAAGCTAGGAGTCGAGTTTGTGGAGTCGAACGAAGTCCACGCCGAGGCACGCGGCGCGATCACCAAGACCTATCTCGGCTCGGTGATGTTTGAGCTGGTGCAAAACAAAACAGCGGTGTAGCACGGCCATGAAGATCGCTACACACTTTGAAGAGTTTGGTGTTGACACCATCACTTTTGCGGGATTGATTGAAGCCAAGCTGCAGGCCACAAAGGACGCGGGTTTTACGCAAATCATGCTCAAAGCCAATGATATTGTGGGACACCCACAAGGGGTTGCCGCCGCCGTGGCCGCCGTTAAAAATAGCGGACTGCGAGTAACGGGCTTTCAAGTGCTGCGCGACTTTGAAGGCTTGTCGGGCGACTTGCACGAGTACAAAATTGACATTGCCAAAGCGATGCTGCAAATGGCAAAGGACTTGGGCGCGCCGCTGCTCTTGGCTTGCTCCAGCACGTCGGCACATGCAACGGCTGATTTAGACAAGATCGCTGCCGACTTGCGCAAACTGGCGATGCTGGCATTGCCGCTAGGTATCAAGATTGCCTACGAGGGTTTGTCGTGGGGCAAAACAATTAACGAGTACACCACCGCGTGGGATGTGGTGTGCCGCGCCGATATGCCAAACCTTGGCACTTGCCTTGATTCGTTCCACATCTTGGCTGCAAAAACGCCGCTCGATGAACTCGACTTTATTGACCCCGATAAAATCTATTTGGTGCAGCTGGCCGATTTTTTATGGCAAGAGACCAAGAGCTTTGAAGAGCGCATGACGACGGCGCGTACTTATCGTGTGTTTCCCAACGAAGGCGTTCACAACGATGCGCTAATTGACATCGTTCGGCGCATTGACCGCCTTGGCTACAAGGGTGATTACAGCTTTGAAGTGTTTAACGATGACTATCAAAATATGCCGCTCGCTTTTGTAGCCAATCGCGCCAAGGCAAGCGCTGTATGGCTTGCCGAGCAAGTGTTGCACCGCGCCACGCCACTGCCCAATCAAATGGTGCTGCGGAAATAGTTTTGAAGCCTTCCCTGCTTTTGGTTTGCGCTGCCTTAGTGTTTGCTTCGTGCGCTAAATCAAAATTTGCAATGACGCCTTCGGCTAATGACATCACCATTGCACGGGCAAAAGTCAAGGCACCTCCAGATGAGGTTTGCGCACCCATCAAATCTTGGTATGACGATGAGTTGGCAATCAATGGCCAGCGGCGAACCATGGGCGGAAGGCACGATGGCTTTGACGTTGCCGCCAAAATCGGTACGCCTGTGATTGCGGCTGCGCCAGGCATCGTGGCGCAAAGCACGTGGCAAGGCATTAGCGGCTATGTGGTTTGGATTTATCACGGACAAGACACGCAAGGCGATCAGATTTACACGTTGAGTGCGCATTTGAATGAGCGCAAAGTGCAAAAGGGGGATCGGGTTAAGCGCGGGCAATTGATTGGCTTGTCGGGTGACACGGGTTCTGGTGTTGGCAAAGAAGGGCCACATTTGCATTTTGGTGTGACGGTGCATGAAAGCACAGAGGCGCCTTTAACGCTTGAAAGCCTTAAAGAAACAGCGCCCGCCAGCCTCAACTTTTATCTCTATCCTTTGAGTGGCCATGCGGTCGTACCGTTGGTATTCCCCAAATGGATACCGCAGACCGATTACGGCGATAGCCAATGGCTGGAGAACCAATTGTTTACGGGCCTGACCTTTCCCGTGCGCTGCAAACTGTGACCATTTTGATGGAGACAATCAAAGCATGAATACATCATCAAACGCCATCACCTTAGAGCGCGGCCAGCTGCGCTGCATTATTCGTCCAGACCTCGGCGGCTCTATACAAAGCCTTATGTACTGTGGCCTAGCGGGCGATGTACCCGTGTTGCGCGTGCCGCCATCGGTCGTTCACACGGTGCGTGATATGGGGAGTTTTCCGCTCGTACCGTTTTCCAATCGCGTCGCCAAGGCGCAATTGCAGTGGCAGGGTACAGATCATCCGCTGATCAAAATGGGAACAACGGAGCCGCACGCCATGCACGGCGTGGCGTGGCAAAGGCCTTGGGAAGTGCTGGAATCAAACGATACATTTGCGATGCTCTCTTACGAACACAAAGCAGACGCCGCATGGCCGTTTGCGTTTGATGTGTCGCAAGTGTTTAAGCTGGATGGCAGCACGCTTAACCTGACGCTGTCTATTACGAATCAAGCGCCAAGCCCCGCACCTGTTGGGCTGGGCTGGCATCCGTACTTTGCGAAACGGCCAGGGGCGCAGCTTCAATTTGATGCGACTTCTCGCTGGGAAATGGGCGCTGACAAACTACCAACCGTGCTGCAGGCCACATCCAGTATGGCCTCGCCCTGTGCCGATTTGGACATTGACAATTGTTTTGAAGGCTGGACGGGCGTTGTTCAATTGGCCGACGAGCTCTTACGCACGCGGGTGGAATCCAATCTTCCTCGCTTGGTGGTCTACACCAAGCCAAGCATTGACTGCATTGCCCTCGAGCCTGTGAGTCACGCCAATAACGCGATCAATTTAGCGGGCGCGAATACAGCGGAGCTAGAGCGACTGGGCGTGCGCGTGCTGGCAAGTGGAGAAACCTTTAGCGCTCAAATGAGCATCAACGTGGAGAGCATATGAAAAACAACTGGACTAGGTTGACCTCGGAGCCCAACATTTGTGGGGAGTCGCCGTTTTGGCATCCGACAGAACAGCGCCTTTATTGGGTAGATATTTTGGGTAAGCAGATTCACAGGCTGCACGTCGAATCTAAAGTGCAAGAGTCGTGGCTAATGCCCGAGGACGCTTGCTGCATTGCGCCTGCCAAAAGCGGCGGCTTGGTGATTGCGCTGCGTGATGGTTTTTATCGCGGGCAAGTATGGGGCGGTGACGTCAAACCCATTGCCACCGTGGGTTTGGGGCATTTCGATTTTGATACGCGCACGCACCGCTTCAACGATGGCAAGTGCGATAGCCAAGGGCGTTTTTGGTGTGGCACGATGAACGAGCCGCGCACTGAAAACGATGGCATTTTGTATAGCCTTGAGATGCAAAATGGCAAGCCTGTCGTTAAAAAACAAGCCGCGGGCATGACGGTGTCAAACGGCTTGGCGTGGTCTAAAGATGATCGCACCATGTACTGGTCGGACTCGTTTGGCCACACGCTGCATGTGTTTGATTGGGACGCTAAAGCCAATGAAATATCGAACCGCCGTGTACTCAAAGACTTTCCACCGAAATCGAAAGTAAAAGGCGAAGAAGCGATTTATGGCGGACGTCCCGATGGTGCAACGATGGACGCCGACGGCAATTACTACGTGTGTTTGATGGAGGGCGGCAAGTTGCTCAAACTCGCGCCCAATCACAAGGAACTAGCCCGCATTCCTTTGCCCGTGCGCTTTGCCACCATGCCGTGCTTTGGCGGCGCAGATTTAAAAACTTTGTTTGTGACTTCACTACGCGAGAACCGCACGCCAGAAGAGTTGGCGGAGCAGCCTGAACTGGGGCATGTGTTTTCTACGCGGGTGGATGTGGCTGGCGTGCCTGTGAATTTCTTTAAAGATTAGCACCAAGCTCTAGTTGTTTTACCTCTTATTTTTACGCTATTTTTACGAGGTCATTGCCACTTTTTTTCCTATTTTTATAAATTGAAAGATATGCTTTCTCCATCGTATTGATAGGAGAAAGTTGATGGATGCTGCATTTTTATTGGGGGTCGCCTTGCTTTGGGGCGTGATGATTTTGCTGGTCTGGGGCTTTAAAAAGCTTGCAAAACCAGAAGGAGGTCGATCATGATTGACCTCCATGTGATGTATGGCTTTGGTGGCATGTGTGCCCTGCTATTGCTGGCCTATTTGGTTTATGCGCTGATTTGCGCCGAGGAGTTCTAATGACTACCTCAAGCTGGAGCCTGTTAGCTCTTTATCTCATTGTTTTATTGATCGCGTCATGGCCACTGGGTATCTGGCTGGCACGCTTGTGCTCAGGGCAATTGCCGATCTGGATGCGCAAGCTAGAAGCGCGGCTTTATCACTTGGCTGGCACATCTGCGGGACAGTCCATGAGCTGGTCGCACTACGCGTTAGCCGTGCTCGCATTCAATGCAATTGGTGTGATTGCCGTTTATGCATTGCAGCGCTTCCAAGCACTATTGCCGCTTAATCCTGCCAACATGGCAGCAGTCTCACCCGACTCGGCTTTTAATACGGCGGTCAGCTTTGTGACCAACACAAATTGGCAGGGCTACGCTGGTGAATCGACCATGAGTTATCTCACGCAGATGCTGGTTTTATCGGTGCAAAATTTCTTTTCTGCGGCCACGGCGATTGCGGTGGTGTTTGCGTTGTTTCGTGGTTTTGCGGCACGCTCTAGCGGCGTCATTGGCAACTTTTGGGTTGACGTGACGCGCGTCACGGCTTGGCTCTTGGTACCGCTGTCGCTGGTATTTGCGATTTTTTTAGTGGGCCAGGGCGTGATCCAGAACTTCGATGCTTACATGGACGTGAGCACGCTTGAGGTCACGACCTACCAGAACCCTAAAAATGGTGCTGATGGTCAGCCACTCAAGGATGCCAAAGGTGACGTCGTGACTGAAGAGGCCAAGGCGACCACGCAAACGTTGGCGATGGGTCCCGTGGCTTCGCAGGAAGCTATCAAGATGGTGGGCACCAATGGAGGCGGGTTCTTTAATGCCAACTCCGCCCATCCTTACGAAAATCCGACAGCACTGAGTAATTTTGCGCAGATGCTATCCATCTTTTTGATCCCTGCTGCGCTGTGTTTCGCATTTGGCCGCGAGGTTGGTGACCCGCGTCAAGGCTGGGCTGTGCTAGCGGCGATGACGGTGATGTTTGTTATTGCCGTCATGGCGATCACGCCTGCCGAGCAGGCGGGTAATCCGCTCCTCACGCCGCTTGGCGTTGACCAAGCGCAAAGTAGTCTGCAAGCGGGCGGCAATATGGAGGGCAAGGAAACCCGTTTTGGTATCAACGCTTCTAGCCTGTTTGCTGTCATCACGACAGCCGCATCCTGTGGGGCTGTGAATGCCATGCACGACTCATTGACACCAATAGGCGGCATGGTGCCCATGGTGATGATGCAGCTCGGTGAGGTGGTGTTTGGTGGTGTCGGCAGCGGACTCTATGGCATGCTGATTTTCGCCATTCTCGCGGTGTTCATTGCGGGTTTGATGATTGGTCGCACGCCTGAGTATCTTGGCAAAAAAATCGAAGCACATGAAATGAAGCTGACGTCGATTGCCATCTTAGTAACGCCGATTGTTGTGCTAGCAGGCACAGCCATTGCCGTACTGGCTGCTGCGGGTAAGGCGGGCATTGCCAATCCTGGGGCGCACGGATTTTCAGAAATCCTGTATGCCTTGACCTCTGCCGCCAACAATAACGGCAGCGCTTTTGCAGGGCTTTCGGCTAATACGCCGTTCTACAACATCTTGCTTGGTATTGTGGTTTGGTTGGGTCGGTTTGGTGTGATCGTTCCTGTGTTGGCGATAGCAGGCAGCCTGGCTGCAAAAAAGCGCCTACCTGTCACCACAGGCACGCTACCCACACATGGCCCATTGTTTGTGATGCTTCTCATTGGCACCGTGCTTTTAGTCGGACTACTGAATTACGTACCCGCTTTAGCTTTAGGTCCGATGGTCGAACACCTCATGTTGTGGTCGGGGAAATAAGGTAACAAAATCATGACTATCCAAAAAACATTTTTACTGTTTGACGCCGCACTAGTCAAACCTGCGATCGTCCAGTCGTTTGCCAAACTCAGCCCTCGCTTGCAGTGGCGTAATCCCGTGATGTTTGTGGTTTTTATCGGCAGCATCCTAACGACATTGTTGGGTTTTCAGGCGTTGCAGTCTGCACCTAGTCAAGGGGCTTCTTCCGTTGGCTTTATTTTTGCAGTTGCCATTTGGCTTTGGTTTACCGTGCTATTTGCGAACTTTGCCGAAGCGCTTGCTGAAGGTCGTAGCAAAGCTCAGGCGGCCTCCCTTAGAAGTTTAAAAAAGAGCACTTGGGCCAAGAAACTGGCCCAGCCCAAACACGGTTCCAGCTTCTTGCCAGAACATGCGGAGAATTTGCGCAAGGGCGATGTGGTGTTGGTCGATACGGGTGAGATGATCCCGCTGGATGGCGAGGTTATTGAAGGCGTTGCCACCGTCGATGAGAGCGCGATCACTGGCGAATCTGCTCCTGTGGTGCGCGAGTCAGGCGGCGACTTTTCAGCCGTGACTGGGGGCACACGCGTGTTGTCGGATTGGTTGGTGGTACGTATTTCCGTCAACCCTGGCGAATCGTTTCTGGATCGCATGATTAGCATGGTTGAAGGTGCGCAGCGCCAAAAAACACCGAATGAAATTGCACTGACGATTTTGCTGGTGGCGTTGACGATTGTGTTTTTAGTGGTCACTGTGACCTTGTTGCCATTTTCGATTTTTAGTGTGGATGCGGTTGGCGCTGGTACGGTGGTTAGCATGACTGCACTAGTGGCCTTGTTGGTCTGCCTGATTCCTACGACGATTGGCGGTTTGCTATCGGCTGTGGGCGTGGCGGGTATGAGTCGCATGATGCAGGCCAATGTCATTGCAACATCAGGCCGTGCTGTTGAAGCGGCTGGTGACGTGGATGTGTTGCTCCTAGATAAGACGGGCACCATCACGTATGGCAATCGTCAAGCCTCTACATTCTTCCCAGCACCTGGCGTGGGTGAGGCGAAGCTGGCGGCTTGCGCGATGCAAGCATCTATGTCGGATGAAACACCCGAAGGGCGCAGCATCGTAACGCTCGCGCAAAAGCTTGGGTCAGTTTTACCTTTGGTTGGGGCGATACAAGAGATTTCATTTACCGCTCAAACCCGCATGAGTGGCATTGATGTGACGCTGCCTGATGGCAGTATTCGTCAGTTGCGCAAAGGTGCAGTCGATGCGATTCGCAAATACGTTGAGGCTTTGGGTGGCAGCGTACCCGCTGAAGTGATACGAGCTTCTGATGATGTATCGCGTCGCGGCAGTACGCCATTGGCTGTGGCCGATGATCTAACTGTTTTGGGTGTAGTTGAACTGAAAGATATCGTCAAATCGGGCATCAAAGAGCGCTTCAATGAGCTACGCCGCATGGGCATCAAGACCGTCATGATTACGGGCGATAACAAGCTGACCGCCGCAGCGATTGCCGCCGAGGCGGGGGTGGATGATTTTTTAGCTGAAGCCACGCCCGAAGACAAGCTCAAACTGATTCGCCAATACCAAGCCGAAGGTCGATTGGTTGCCATGACGGGAGACGGGACGAACGACGCGCCAGCGCTAGCTCAAGCGGACGTAGCCGTTGCCATGAACAGTGGCACACAAGCCGCCAAGGAGGCGGGCAATATGGTGGACCTTGACTCCAACCCAACGAAGTTGTTGGAGATTGTGGAGACGGGCAAGGCGCTTTTAATGACACGCGGCTCGCTTACAACGTTTTCAATTGCTAACGATGTGGCCAAGTACTTTGCCATCATCCCTGCGATATTTGTGACCACTTATCCGCAACTCGCAGCGCTGAATGTGATGCGGCTGGGAAGCCCTTCGTCTGCCATTTTGTCGGCGGTTATTTTTAATGCGCTCATCATTGTGTTTTTGATTCCGTTGGCACTCAAAGGCGTGAAGTACCGCGCTGTGGGGGCTGCTGCACTGTTGCGCCGCAACCTTTTGATCTACGGTTTGGGTGGGCTGATCATTCCTTTCGTGGGCATCAAGATCATTGACGTGCTACTGATCACGCTTAACCTAGCTTGAAGAGCGTCTAAACAACTAAAGGAACTCTCATGAAAACTATTCTTCGTCCTGCACTTGTGCTATTTGTACTGCTGACTCTGATGACGGGTGTGGCCTATCCGTTGATCGTGACCGTGGTGGCGCAAGCGGTGTTCCCTAGTCAAGCTTCGGGCAGTCTCATCAATCGAGATGGTAAAGCCGTTGGATCTTCACTCATTGGGCAAAATTTTGCCGACCCCAAACACTTCTGGGGCCGCCCTTCGGCGACAAGCCCCATGCCGTACAACGCAGCCGCGTCGAGCGGCTCTAACCAAGGGCCACTCAACCCAGCCTTAGTCGATGCAGTGAAAGCTCGTGTGCAAGCCTTGCGTGCCGCTGATCCAAAAAACACAACTGTCGTGCCCGTCGATTTGGTGACGGCATCGGCTAGCGGTTTAGATCCACACATTAGCCCCGCCGCTGCTCGCTACCAAGTGGCGCGTATTGCCAACGCGCGTGGACTATCTCTTGATAAAGTGATGGCGCTGGTTGATGCACAAACTGAACAGCCACTGTTCGGTCTGATTGGCGAGCCGCAGGTCAATGTGCTTAAACTCAATCTGGCGCTGCAAGCGTTGTAGGGATTTAAAAGAGAGGTGTCATCGCGCACATGGCTAGTCAATTAGATGCTCGTCCTGATCCTGACCAGTTGCTGGAACAGCTGCGCAGTGAAGAGGTGCGCGCCAAGCGTGGACGGCTGCGTATCTATTTTGGAGCCAGTGCGGGGGTTGGCAAAACCTACGCCATGCTCAGCGCAGCGCAGCGAGAGCGTGAGGCTGGACGGGAGGTTGTGATTGGCGTCATTGAGACGCATGGGCGCAGCGACACAGCCGAACTTGTTGATGGGCTTGAATTGTTGCCGCTCAAAGATATCGCCCGCCGAGGGCGCACGCTCAAAGAGTTTGACCTTGATGCGGCTTTGAAGCGCAAGCCTCGCGTGCTCTTGGTCGATGAGCTTGCACATAGCAATGTTGAGGGATCGCGTCACCCCAAACGTTGGCAGGATGTGCAGGAACTACTGGAGGCAGGCATTGATGTTTGGTCTGCCCTTAACGTACAGCACCTTGAAAGCCTGAACGGCACTGTCGGTGCGATCACGGGTATTCGGATTCATGAAACAGTACCCGACACGGTGATTGAAACGGCTGACGAAGTTATTTTGATCGATGTAACCCCCGATGAATTGATCAGTCGCCTCAAAGCTGGCAAGGTTTATTTGCCACAGCAGGCTGAGCGTGCCGCACAAAATTTTTTCCGCAAAGGCAATCTCATCGCCTTGCGTGAGATTGCCCTGCGTCGTACCGCCGAGCACGTGGAAGATGATGTGCGTAACTACCGCGTAGAAAAATCGATTGCGCCAGTTTGGAATACGGAGGGTGCGATTCTCGTTTGTATAGGTGCGCGCGAGGGCGCGGAGCAAACGGTCCGCGTGGCGGCTAGATTGGCGGGTCAGATGAATGTGCGCTGGTATGCCGCTTATGTGGAAACGCCTTATTTACAAAGGCTTGCGGCGAGCGAGCGGGATCGCATACTCGCGGTGATAAAACTCGCAGAGGATTTGGGTTCCAGTACCGCTGTGTTAACAGGTAGCGATGCGGCCGAAGCGCTGGTATCTCATGCTCAAACACTGAACTGTGCTACTTTGGTGGTGGGTCGCCCTGCGCCAAATAGCTGGCGTTCATGGGGTGCGCGCAGCATGACGCGCCAGTTGGCCGTGCAGGCGCCTACGCTGGATATCGTTGAGGTGGGGCACGCTGAGAGTACTAGGCGACTGTCCAGTTCCGTTCAACGCACTCAAGAGGAAACATCAGATACCTCGTGGTATAAAAACGGGTCACGTTATGCGTGGGCAATCGGTAGCGTTGTGTTGATCACACTGTTGGCTACGCCGCTGCTACGGTTTTTCGACCTCGCCAATATCGTCATGTTGTTTTTGCTGGGGACGGTCTTAGTCGCAGTGAAGTTTGGCCGAGGCCCTGCGGCACTGGCAGCATTCTTAAACGTCGCTGCATTTGATTATTTTTTTGTGCCACCGCGTCTATCTTTTGCCGTTAGCGATGTGCAATACCTTTTGACTTTTGTGGTGATGTTGGCCGTGGGTTTGCTGACTGGGCAATTGACGGCGGGCCTGCGTTTTCAGGCGCGTATTTCATCTAGCCGCGAGCGCCGTGCGCAGTCGTTGTTTGAACTCACACGCGATCTATCGGCGGCTCTTTTAAGCACGCAAGTCATCGAGATGGGTGAGGCTGCCGTGCAGCGTAATTTTGAGGGACAGGCATTGGTGCTGGTGACCGATGCGAATGATCAACTTGTCGTTCCTGTCAGTATTCCCGCTGGCTTTGATGCAAGTGTGGCCGACTGGGCTTTACGAAATGAGCAGGCTGCAGGACTATCCACAACCACACTCTCCTCTCACCCATGGCATTACATGCCGTTGAAAGCGCCTATGCGTGTGCGAGGCATACTCGCGCTCAAGCCCGCACAGCCACGCTGGTTGCTGATCCCAGAGCAGTTGCAGCAACTCGATACATTGGCACGGCAGATCGCGATTGCACTTGAGCGGGTTCATTATGTCGAAATTGCGCAGCAGGCTGTCGTGCAAATGGAATCCGAGCGTTTACGAAACACTTTGTTAGCTGCCATGTCGCACGACATACGCACACCATTGACCGCTCTGGTAGGGCAAGCAGAGCTTTTGGCAACCTCTCTGCCTCTGACACAGAGACAAATCGGGTTAGCTCAGTCCATTAGCCAAGAGGCAAGAGAGCTCGGCACTTTGGTTACCAATATATTGGAAATGGCTCGTTTGGAAAGTGGGCAAGTTGACCTACGAAAAGATTGGCAGTCAGTGGAAGAGGTTATCGGCAGCGCGATCCGTTCCGCTCGCCATGCTTTAGGGGCGCTTCGGGTAAAAACAGAAATTCCAGATGATTTACCTTTGGTGGATTTTGACGCGAGCCTGATGGAGCGGGTTTTGATCAATCTCCTTGAAAATACAGCAAAGTACGGCGTCGGGGATTATCCAGCTGATCCCGCAATTGTTATCAGTGCTAGCTTAGCGGCGGGCAAGTTGGTTATGACGGTTCGTGATTTCGGCCCAGGATTACCAATGAGCGTCCGAGGAAATGAAGATAAACTATTTGCTAAATTTACGCGTGGTCATCATGAGTCTGCGACTAGAGGGGTCGGCTTAGGTTTGGCAATTTGTAAAGCAATCATGGATGCCCATGGTGGCACGATTAAAGCTGCGCAAGCTGTAGGCGAAGGTGCACAATTTACATTGACACTGCCCATTCATCCCGCACCTTTAACGCCATGATCCAGCCTATTGCCATCCTCATCGAAGACGAAGTGCAAATTCGTCGCTTTGTGCGTGCAGCCCTAGAGGCTGAGGGCTGGCAAGTGCATGAGGCTGAAACGGCCAAGCGTGGGCTGGCAGACGCGGGGACGCGAAAACCAGATTTGCTCATCGTTGACTTGGGCTTGCCAGATGGCGATGGCATCGACGTGATTCGGGATGTGCGCGGCTGGTCTAATGTGCCCATTCTTGTTCTCTCTGCCCGTACGGATGAAGCTGACAAAATTACAGCACTGGACGCTGGTGCTGATGATTATCTGGTCAAGCCTTTTGGTTTGGGAGAACTCATGGCGCGAGTTCGTGCCAATTTGCGCCGACCTAGAACAGTGTTAGGCGAAATATCTTCTGGCGAAGCCGTATTTAAGTTTGGCGATATCGAGATCAATCGATTGGATCGGATGGTGCGCCGTGCGGGCGTCGAAGTGCATCTAACCCCCATCGAGTACCGTTTGCTCGGGGTTTTGGTGGCAAATGTTGGGCGGGTGATGACGCAAAAGCAGCTGCTGCGCGATGTATGGGGGCCGTCGCACTCGGAGCAAAGTCACTATCTCCGAATTTATATGGGTCACCTTCGGCAAAAACTAGAAGCCGATCCCGCACAACCCTGTCATTTATTGACTGAAGCTGGCGTCGGGTATCGATTGCTACTGGATGCGTAAACTTCTCTTATGACGGGTGATAGGCAGCTTCAGGAATCAACTTTGCAGTCTCAGCTGCTGTATTGGCAGGATCAAGTTTGATCCGCATAAACCAGCCCGCATCCATTGGGTCGGTATTGGCAAGCGCAGGGTCGACGCGAAGCGCTTCGTTGACTTCAAGCACTTCGCCGCTAAGCGGCATGAACACGTCCGCTGCCGTTTTGACGGATTCGACAACAGCGCCCACATCCATTTGTGCAAAGCTTGTGCCAATGGCGGGCAAGTCCACAAAAACAATATCGCCGAGAGCGTCTTGCGCGTGTTGGCTAATGCCGATGGTGGCGGTTTGGCCGTCGGCTGAGAGCCGTGCCCATTGGTGTTCGTCTGTGAAATAGAGGTTCATGGGGAGCATTCTAAAATGATTCACATGAACAAATCAAAACTAAAATCCGATATGGCAAAAGCCACTTCAAAATTCGATCCCGCTTGGCTGGACGCTCAGTACAACAACCGCGCCCTCGTGCCCGATCACAACACGTATTTCGCCCGCTGGAAAAGCACCTCAATCAAAGCACGCCAAGAGCATGTGTGCCGTTTGGATATTCCCTACGGCGCGCATCAAGACGATGGCATGAATGAGACCTTGGATATTTTCCCTGCGACTTCTAGCCATGCGCCTGTCCTCTTTTTTATCCACGGCGGCTATTGGCGCTCGCTGGACAAATCGGATCACTCGTTCGTGGCGCCTCCGTTTACGTTGGCTGGCGCGTGCGTGGTGATTCCGAACTATGCCCTGTGCCCCAAGACGGACGGCGAGACGGTCACGATCCCCAGCATCACGATGCAGCTGGTGCAAGCGCTGGTGTGGACGTACAGAAATATTGCCAAATTTGGCGGCGACCCTAAGCGCATCACGGTGGTGGGGCATTCTGCTGGCGGTCATTTGGCGGCGATGCTGCTCGCTTGCGCTTGGCAAGTGGTGGCGGAAGATTTGCCTACCGACTTAGTGAAGAACGCCGTGTCGATTTCGGGGCTGTACGATTTAGAGCCGATTCGCCATACGCCGTTCTTGCAAGCGTCGCTCAAATTAACTGAGGCAGATGCCGCCAAGTCAAGCCCAATAAGGCTTGCAGCGCCAACGCATGGCAAGCTGCACTGCTTTGTGGGCGCAGAAGAAAGCGCGGAGTTCATTCACCAAAACGGTCTCTTGCAAACGGCTTGGGGCAAGGCGGTTGTGCCAACGGTTGCCACGTTTGAAGGGCGCAATCACTTCAGCGTGCTCAGTACCCTCACGCAGCAAAACGGCTCGCGCGTGCACGAGACGGTGCTGGAACTTCTCAAGAAAACGCATTGAAGAAAGATTGAGTTATGTCTGTTCAACCTATGCTTCACTACTTCCCGCTGGCGCATCGCCCAAGCTCGGATAGCGCCAAGCGCATGGCGTATTGGCAATGGGGCGATCCTGCTGCCAAGCATCTGGTGGTCTGTGTGCATGGCCTCACAAGGCAAGGACGCGACTTCGATGTGCTCTCGCAGGCCATACTGGATAAGGCTTCTACGAGGGGCGAATCGGCTCGTGTGATTTGCGTGGACATCATCGGACGCGGCATGAGCGATTGGCTGGATGACCCCATGGGTTATGCCGTACCGCTATATGCACAAGACATGATTGCTTTTTTAACCGTGTTACACGCCGAGCAACCTTATTCGCGATTGGACTGGGTCGGCACCAGCATGGGTGGCTTGATTGGTATGGGCGTGCTTGGCGGTTTTGGCATGGGTGAGGTTGCGTTGCCCGTTGCCGTGAATCGCTTGGTACTGAACGATGTGGGGCCGACGATTGAGTGGTCGTCCTTGGTGCGTCTCGCTCAATTCATTGGGCGGCACGCACCCAATGTCGGTATTTTTGAGAACGAGCAGCAAGGCGCAGACGCGATATGGAAAACCTCTAGCAGCTTTGGCCCACATAGCCCCGAGGCTTGGCTCGCGCTATCGCGTCATCAATTAAAAAAATGCGCGGATGGCAAATACACCTTTGCGTACGACCCTGCGATTGCGCAACTTTTTAAAATGGCGAGCCGTGAATCTACGACGGCGGGCGAGGCATTTTTGTGGCAGTTATATGAAGATATCACGGCTGAAACCCTTATTACACGTGGCTTGGAGGGCGATTTGCTCTCCATCACGACAGCAGCCAGCATGTGTGAGCGTGGTAAAAAAATGCCTGTACCAGCTCGCTTGGTCGAGTTTGCAGGTGTGGGTCACGCGCCCACTTTTGTCGCCAAAGACCAACATGATGTCGTCGTCGAATTTTTAATGGATTGAATATGAAAAAATTTCTAAGCATCTTCGTTGTAAGCCTTATGCTGCTTGGTCTACAGGCCGTGCAAGCCCAGAACATCCAGCCCGCATGGCCTAGCAAGCCACTACGGTTTTTAGTGGCTGCACCAGCGGGTAGTTCGTTAGACGTGATCGCCCGCTCAATTGGTGACAAGCTCGCGCCGCGCGTGGGTCAAGCTGTGGTGATAGAAAACATCGCGGGCGGCAGCGGAACGATTGCGACCAATATGGCCGCCAAAGCCGCGCCAGATGGGCACACGTTTGTACTCTCCTTTAATGGACCGCTTGCCTTTACGCAGTTCATTAGCAAGCTACCGTATGACCCCACTAAGGATTTAACGCCCGTCATCATGACGACCAGCCAGCCCAATGTGTTGGCTGTCAACGCCAGCTTGCCCGTCAAAACAACGCAAGAGCTCGTCACATTTTTGCGGGCCAATCCCGCCAAATACAACTACGCCAGCGTGGGCGTGGGTTCAAGCTCGCATCTGGCGATGGAGCTGTTCAAGTCAGAGGCGAATATCTTCGCCACGCACATCCCGTACAACGGTTCACCGCCTGCGACGTTCTCTGTAGCCGCTAACGATACGCAGATGATTTTTACCATTCCTACCATCATCATGCCGCAGGTCAAAGCAGGCAAGATGCGGGCGCTCGCAGTGAGTTCGCCCAAGCGTTTTTCTATCCTGCCCGATATTCCAACGGTGAGAGAGAGTGGCATCAAAGAGCTAGCCAAATTTGAAGCGCTAGCGTGGAACGGTATCCTTGTGCCAAGTGCCACGCCGAAGGATATTGTTCAAAAGATGAACCGCGAGTTTGACGCGGTGCTTAAAGACGAGGCCGTTCGTGCAAGGCTGACTGCTGCGGGCTTGGAGGTGGTGGGCGGTTCTGCCGATTACTTTGCCAAAGAGCTAGCTGCGGAGACGAAAAAATGGAAGGCGATTATTCAGCAGTTGGGAATTAAGCAGGAATGAGATTTGCATGATGAGGACTCATGACTACTGAGCTTGCTAATCTCACCTCCCGCGCTCGCGATTTCGCCTCCGTCCTGATTGCCGATGTACGCTTGGGATCGGAAGAATCGGCGCTCGATCACGCTGCTGGTGTTGCTGCCATTGCCACGCAGTTAGATAGCTCGGAAGAATTGCAAGCGGCTTGTTATTTGCTCTATGCGGTGGATCACTTAAATAAACCGCTAGAGGTGCTCACTAAAAATTTTGGTGAAGGGGTGGCGCGACTCACAGTTGAGACGCGCCAGTTGATTGATCTGCAAGATCGCTCACGAACGGCAGCAGGTTTGGCGGGCGGTGTGCAATCGCAAACGGAGAACATTCGGAAGATGTTGCTGGCGTTTGGGCGCGATCTGCGCGTGGTGCTTTTGCGTCTGGCTTCGCGGTTGCAAACATTGCGCTTTTACGCTGAAAATTTTGCTAAAACTAACACAGGTGATGCTCGGCAGGCCACGTTGGTATTGGCTCGCCAAGCGATTGCCCGTGAGACGCTTGACATCTTTTCGCCACTGGCCAACAGGCTAGGACTCTCGCAAATCAAGTGGGAATTGGAAGATATTAGCTTTCGATTTTTAGAGCCAGCGACCTACAAAGACATTGCGCGTTTGCTACTTGAAAAACGCGGCGAGCGTACCGCCAAGATTGAAGCCTTGCGTGCCGAGCTTCAAAACGAACTGCAAGCGCAAAAAATCAACTGCACAGTTGAAGCGCGGCCTAAGCACATTTACAGCATCGTTAAAAAAATGCGCGGTAAAAATCTGCCGTTTGAACGCGTGTTTGACGTGCGTGCGATGCGTGTGCTTGCGGAGTCCGTACACGACTGCTATGCCGCGCTAGCCTATATCCACAGCCGCTTTGTGCCAATGACCGAAGAGTTTGACGACTACATTGCCAAACCGAAATCGAACGGTTATCAGTCGCTGCACACCGTTGTTCGGGACTTAGATGGCGGTCAGCCGATTGAAGTGCAAATTCGCACCTATGGAATGCACGAGCACGCGGAGCAAGGCGTGGCGGCGCACTGGGCGTACAAAGAGGCAGGCGCGAAGGGATACAGCGGTGTGCAAGCAGGAGGAGAGTACGACCGCAAGATTGCGATGCTGCGTGCGCTGTTAGATTGGGAGCGCGAGGTGTCAAGCGACAGCTCAAAGCTGGATACATCCGTGCTGCAAGACCGTATTTATGTGCTCACGCCCGAAGCCGCCATCGTCGATTTGCCGCAAGGCGCAACGCCCGTGGACTTTGCTTATCAGTTGCACAGTAGCCTTGGCCATCGCTGCCGAGGCGCGACGGTGGATGGCGTGCTCGTGCCGCTCAATACCAAGCTGCAAAGCGGTCAAACCGTTGCAATCACCACAACCAAGGAAGGCGGCCCCTCACGTGATTGGCTTAATCCTGAGTTGGGTTATATGGCGAGCGCCAGAGGCCGCGCCAAAGTACGTGCTTGGTTCAATGCGCAAGTTTTGGATGAGACGATTGCGCGGGGACGTGAAGCGGTGGAGAAGCTCTTGCAGCGAGAAGGCAAGACGGCAACCAAGCTAGAAGATTTAGCCAATGCGCTGGGTTTTAAATCCGCCGACGATTTGTTTGAATCTGTGGGTAAGGATGAGTTCTCGCTCAAAACGATTGAAACGCATTTCAAGCCGCAAGCTGATTTACTCCCACCTGATGAGTTTTTGATTTATAAAAAATCAAAAACCAAAAAGCATTCAAACGATAAGAGTGGCGTATTGGTGGTGGGTGTGGATTCATTGATGACGACGCTCTCCAAATGCTGCAAGCCCGCGCCGCCTGACGTGATTGGTGGTTTTGTTACGCGCGGCAAGGGCGTGAGTATTCACCGGGCGGATTGCAGTAATTTTGTACAAATTGCTGCAAGATCGAGTGACCGTGTGATTGACGTGTCATGGGGCGGAGCCAAGCAGGATAAAGATTCCCAGCTTGTTTATCCCGTCGATGTGAGTGTGCAGGCGGCGGATAGGAATGGACTCTTGCGCGATATTTCCGAAGTCTTTTCAGCCGCCAAAATCAATGTGGTGGGCGTGCAAACGCAGTCCGTCAAAGGGAGCGCTGGCTCGACAGCGTGGATGACGTTTACGGCCGAGGTAAGTGATACATCGAGACTGCTTCCCGTGATGGCAACGATTCGCAAAGTGGCGGGTGTGCGTGTGTGTACAAGGCGCTGAACTGACCACCCGCTAAAATTAATTTTTTAGGAGCTTTGATTTGAACAAGATTTATCCCAGCGCCAAGGCGGCGCTTGACGGCGTAATCGCCGATAACCAACTGATTGCCGTCGGCGGCTTTGGCCTGTGCGGCATACCGGAAGCTTTGATTGACGCGGTCAAAGACTCTGGCGTACAAAACTTGACGGCGATTTCTAACAACGCAGGTGTTGATGATTTTGGCCTCGGTAAGTTGTTGCAAACGCGCCAAATCAAAAAAATGATCTCTTCCTATGTTGGAGAAAACAAAGAGTTTGAACGTCAATATCTGGCGGGCGAGCTGGGCTTAGAGTTCACGCCGCAAGGCACGTTGGCTGAGAAGCTGCGAGCGGGCGGTGCGGGCATTCCCGCCTTCTTTACCAAGACGGGCGTGGGCACAGTGGTGGCCGATGGCAAAGAGCTGCGCGAATTTGATGGCGAGACCTATGTGATGGAGCGCTCGCTGGTGCCAGACGTGTCACTCGTGAAGGCTGATGTGGCAGACAAATCGGGTAATTTGCGTTTCCGCCTAACCGCTCGCAACTTCAATCCCGCTGTGGCGATGGCGGGAAAAATCTGCATTGTTGAAGTTGAAAAAATTGTCGAGACTGGCGAGCTAGCGCCCGACGACATTCACTTGCCAGGCATTTATGTGCACCGCATTGTGCTGAACGCAACGCCTGAAAAGCGCATTGAAAAACGAACGATTACAGAAAAGGCGGGGGTTTAATCATGGCCTGGAGTCAAGACCAAATGGCGGCGCGTGCTGCTAAAGAATTGCAAGACGGTTTCTACGTGAACCTCGGTATCGGTATGCCCACGCTAGTGGCAAACCATGTGCCATCCACGATGGATGTGTGGCTGCAAAGCGAAAACGGCATGCTGGGGATTGGCGCATTTCCAATTGATGCCGAAGTCGATGCTGACCTGATTAACGCCGGTAAACAAACGGTAACCACGATCAAAGGCTCATCGATTTTTGGCAGCCACGAAAGCTTCGCCATGATTCGCGGCGGCAAAATCAATCTCTCCATCTTGGGCGCGATGCAAGTTAGCGAGCACGGTGATCTGGCTAACTGGATGATCCCCGGCAAGATGGTCAAAGGCATGGGCGGTGCCATGGATTTGGTGGCTGGCGTGAAGCGCGTGATTGTGCTGATGGAGCACGTCGCTAAAAAGAAAGATGGCACAACCGATATAAAAATTTTGCCCAACTGCACCTTGCCACTGACGGGCAAAGGTGTGGTCGATCGCATCATTACTGACCTTGCGGTCATGGACGTCACGCCAGAAGGCTTGAAGGTCGTAGAGCTCGCCGATGGCGTGACGATGGAAGAGCTGCAAGCCAAGACAGGCGTGGCTTTGCACTGATGATTAAAAAAATCTGTCAAAGCTTTTTTTTGACGATTCTTGCCATCGCATCATTGGCCGTTTTCGCGGGTGAAGAGCTGATTTCAACAGCAACTCAAAAGAACGGCGAAGTCATTCCGTACATCCTCAACTCAAATACCTCTGCTCCTGCATACGTGTTCATTTTGTTTCCAGGCGGCTCTGGTGTGGTGAATCCACGCATGGAGGGTGGTGTGCTGATGTATAGCGCAAAAGGCAATTTTTTGGTGCGATCGCGCAAGTGGATGGTGGACGATGAATTTGCGACGGTGACAACGAATGCGGGGCCTTCAGAGGAGCGTATTCAAGCGGTGATTGATGATTTGAATAAACGTTACGCCAATGTCAAAATTTATTTGATGGGAACGAGCCGAGGCACGGAAGATACGATGTCTTTAGCTGATTATTTAAGCGACAAAATCGCGGGCGAAATTCACACATCTTCCATGACGAGGATATGGAGCTTTGATGCAAAGGATTACAAAAATCGTCACCTGATCGTGCACCATAAAAACGATTCTTGCCGCGTCACGCCTTATGCTTCTGCCTTGCGTTCGCACGAGCGCTACGGCAGTGAACTCATCACGATGGAGGGCGGAATTTCTGTGGGTGATCCTTGTGAAGCTTTTGCGTATCATGGCTACAACGGGATTGAGCGTGAGACGGTGGATGCCATTAAAAAATGGGTCAAATCTAATCATTAAAGCGAGTCGCCGCATGAAAGAAATCATCTACCCCGTCCGCGTTGAATTTGGTCACTGCGACCCTGCAGGCATCATTTGGTATCCCAATTTTTTTCATTGGATTGATTCGGCATCGCGTTATTTTTTTGAGCAATGCGGTGTACCGACTTGGGCAGAAACCACGCGAACGATGGGTGTGATTGGTACGCCGATTGTGGATACCAAGGCCAAGTTTTTAAAGACAGCGACGTATGGAGAAAACCTTGGTATCCATACCTCAATATCCGAGTGGCGCGACAAAAGTTTTGTGTTGCGCTACGTGGTGCGCCGTTTGAACAAAGATGGCTCCATCGACGACATCATGGAAGCCGAAGATGTGCGCATCTTTGCTGCCAAGCGTGAAGACGGCAAGAATGGCATCCGTGCTGTGCCAATTCCGCCGTCGATCAAAATGCTTTGCGAATAAGTAGCTGAATTAAGCTGCTTTGGCAGTCTCGGTATTGACCGTAAACCACTCGGGGACGGCGGGTCCCCACAAGTAGAACGAATCCTCGGGTGGGTAGTCGCCCGACACCCAGTCTTTGCCTTTAGCGACGTAATCAATGTCGAACGAATACTCGGCAAAGCTGCCCCACGGATCACGGGCGTAGTAAAAATAGTTTGACCCGAGTACATGTCGCCCCACACCCCAACCATCGGGGTAGCCCGCAGTACGCAGCTGCTCGCTGCCTTCGCCCACGTCGTCTAAGCTGCCAACATCCCAGCTGGTGTGGTGCAGGCCTGGGCCATCGGATTTGACGAAGGCAAATAGGTGATGATCGCTGCCGTGCGGTGTGTGCATGAAAGCCACGATGTCCACCGAGCGGTCGGAGAGTTTGAGTCCGAGCACGTCTTCGCAAAATGTCACCATGCCCGAGACATCGGGCGAAAAAAGTAGCACGTGCGAGAGCCAACGCGGATGCACGCTGGTTTGCTTGCTGCGCATGTGCGCAGACGCAGGTGGCCGCGCAGCCCCACGTGGCGTGGCTTTGGGCGATTTTTGGGTGGGCGACACTTTCTCTGCAACTACTAATTGCAGCACCGTTCCATCGGGTGTTTTGAGCCAAATTCCTTTTTCTGACCCTTGTGCAAGCGCCATTGGGTGTGGCTTGCAGGCCAGTCCTGACTTGGCAACCACGACTTCAAACGAGGCCACGTCCTGCTCATAAATCCCAAAGCGAATGTATTGCAATTGCTTGGGTTTGCCGTTGGCGGTCACGCTCATCCAGCAGTGCGGATGGCCATGGGTGTAGAGGTCGATGTGGTCGCCATTCTTTTTGACGTTCATACCAAACGCGGTATAAAACTTTTCCGCTTCAGCAATGGTGGGAATGGTGACGACAACGCGATCAACGGAATGCACAGAAGGCTGGGTCATGATGTCTCCTTTTACATAGGCGGCGCAAAGCCATCGCGCCCAATCGTCATGCGTAGTGCGGTGGGTTTGCCATCTTTTTCTTGCGCTTGAATTAACACTTTGGCGCCGACCACGAGCAAACTTTTTTCGCCAGGACGGAAGGTCACGATAGGGGCACCTTTTGCCACATTAACAATCTTTTCGCCACCTTTATATTTGAGTGTGAGGCGGCGACCTTGCGGAGCGATGGCTAGCTCAGCCACAGTCGCATTCGTCATGGTGCTGTCCTTCTGTAAGTCCCACGGGTTATGGCCTTCACCTGTGCCGCGCATGGCTTCTGGGAAGACTAAAACTTCTAACGCTTCTAGCGTACCGTCGGGTTTGGGCATGGCTGCGGTGCCAATAAAGCTGCCAGTTTTAATCTCG
This sequence comes from Comamonadaceae bacterium, assembly GCA_947450645.1. Lineage (GTDB taxonomy): Bacteria > Pseudomonadota > Gammaproteobacteria > Burkholderiales > Burkholderiaceae_C > JASGCK01. The sequence goes on from CANFWH010000013.1 coordinate 29,329, forward strand.
CCGATGTCGATCGGATAGACCTCGTTCATGGGCATGTTTTCAGCCATCACAAGCGTGATGACGTCGCCGAGCCGCTCTTTGATGGTGACAAAGCCAGGCTCTAGCTTTTCAATCGTGCCGCGCAGTCGCATTGTCGGATTGGCAGGCGCTGCTGCTTGCGCTAAAGCTAATGTGCTTGCGATGCTAAGCGCTGCAAGGACTGTCAATTTTTTTAACATGAAATACTCCTTAAAAAGAATTTTTAAATCCAACAGTAACGTGTCCATCATTCCACACAACCACGGGGCGTTTGATGGTGCTAGGCTCAGTCATCATCACGGCTTTGGCGCTTGCGCTATCTACGACCGAAGCTTGTGTTGCCGCATCTAACTTGCGCCATGTAGTACCTTTGCGATTGAGAAGCTTTTCCCATCCGACCTGCGCGAGGCCAATATCCATAAGGTCTGCGGGCACGCCTTGCTTCTTAAAATCATGAAAAATGTACTCAATGTTTTGCTCAGTTAAGTAGGCGCGTGCTTTTTTAACGGTGTCGCAATTGGGAATGCCATAGACCGCAATAGGTGAGGTGATGAGCGCTTTGTTCATGAATGAAATTATGGCGATTAAGATTCCAGCATGAATGCACACAATCACCTACGGCACACCATCCAATCGCTTGCAGGTTCGCAGATTCGCGAAGTGGTGAACGCCGCCATCGACCAACCTGACATTCTTAAATTTTGGTTTGGCGAAAGCGACGAAGTCACGCATCCAGCGGTTCGCATAGCGGCGACGCAGTCACTGAACGATGGTGAGACTTTTTACACGGCCAACCTTGGACTGACCGAACTGCGTGAGGCAGTCGCAAGCTATATGACGCGACTGCATGGCTCAGATGCGAACCCGATTGCCGTTGGCCGCATTGCCATCACCTCAGGCGGTGTGAATGGTCTGATGCTGGCGACGCAGGCCATCGTGAATGCGGGCGACGAAGTCGTGTGCGTGACGCCAATTTGGCCGAACTTGCCGCAGCAAGCCATCATCATGGGCGGGGTCGTTAAAGCTGTGCCGCTTTATGCTGACGCTGGCGAGTGGAAGCTCAATATCCATAAGCTCTGCGAGGCGATTACGTCATCTACGAAGCTCTTATTGGTCAACGCTCCCAACAATCCCACGGGCTGGACTTTGACGCGCGCAGAGCAGCAAACGATTCTCGATCACTGCCGAAAAACTGGCACGTGGATCATTGCCGATGAGGTCTATGAGCGACTCTACTACGAGCCATTGGGCTCAAACAATCCGCATGGCTGCGCGCCGTCGTTTCTCGACATTGCGGAGTCTGAGGACAAGCTCATCGTGACGCATAGTTTTTCAAAAACTTTTTTGATGACTGGTTGGCGCTTGGGCTGGCTGGTCGTCCCGCCAAGCTGTTTGGATGCGATGGGCAAGCTGATTGAGTTCAACACCTCGTGCGCGCCTGTCTTTGCGCAGCGTGCAGCACTGGAGGCTTTGCGCCGCGAGGCCGAGATCACGCCGCAGCTGGTCGCGCACTTCAAACTGTGTCATGACACGCTCGTTCCGCTGCTGCAAGCTTTGCCACGTGTGCAAGTGCGGGCAGCTAAAGGCGGTATGTACGCCTTCTTCAGAATTGAAGGATTTGATGATTCTTTGCTACTGGCAAAACGTCTGGTAAGCCAAGCGGGTATTGGCCTCGCGCCAGGGAGTGCATTCGATTTAGCACCTGATACAACTGCTGGGGGCTGGATGCGCTGGTGCTTTGCGTCTAGCGATGTCACCAGATTGGCTTTGGGCGTTGAGCGGTTAGTATTTTGGTTAAAAAGCCAACAAAAAGCTTGATCTAAGTCAATTTGTCAGACTAGTGAAAACCCGCGTGTTTTAGAATAGGCAAGTTTGCAACTTCGAAAGCCTAAAAAATGTCTAATTCGCGACCCGAATTCCGCAATATCAACGCGTTTACCGACCTGACGACCTACCGCATGACGGCTGGGGCTTGGGTCTCCATCCTCCACCGTGCCAGCGGCGCGATGATGTTTCTCCTCTTGCCTTTCATCATTTGGATGTTTGACAAGTCCATCTCAAGCGAATTCTCCTATGCCAAGTTCACGGCGCTGTTCAATATCGGTGCGGGTTTTGTTCCTGGCTGGTTTTTTAAGCTGGTAGCGTTGGCTTTGATTTGGGCTTATTTGCATCACTTGACCGCTGGACTGCGTCATCTCTGCATGGACGTGAGCCATAAGGCAGTCACCAAGTCGTTTGCCAAAAAATCTGCCGTCGCCACGTTTGCAATTAGCTTACCGCTGACGGCTGCTTTGGCGGCCAAGCTGTTTGGCCTCTATTAATTTTGAATGCGAATCACAAATGAAGAATATCTGTAAAACTCTGTGCCAAGGCACAGGCAATGGTGCTTTGCGTGGTTGGCTGGCACAGCGAGTGACAGCGGGACTGATGGCTGTGTTTACGCTAATCGTGCTCTTGCAAGTGATCTTTAACAAAGGCACGATGGGCTACGACAAGTGGGCGGGCATTTTTGCTTCGCAACCTATGAAGGTCTTGACCTTTGTTGTCATTCTTGCGTTGGCATGGCACGTTTGCCTTGGCATGAAAGAAATTTATATGGACTACATCAAGCCTGTGGCACTGCGCCTCGCTTTGAAAGTCTTTACCGTCCTATGGTTAGTCGGTTGCGCCGGCTGGGCGATTCAAGTTTTGTGGAGAGTCTAAGTGAAGAGCGTTAATCAAAATCAATATACGAACTCAAACATCGCGCGGCGCAAGTTTGATGTGGTCATTGTGGGTGCGGGCGGCTCTGGCATGCGCGCATCTTTGCAATTAGCACGTGCGGGCCTCAATGTCGCGGTGCTCTCCAAAGTGTTCCCCACGCGCTCGCACACCGTAGCGGCGCAGGGCGGCATTGGCGCTTCGCTTGGCAACATGAGTGCCGACAACTGGCATTACCACTTCTACGATACGGTGAAGGGCTCTGACTGGCTGGGCGACCAAGACGCGATTGAGTTTATGTGCCGTGAAGCACCCAAGGTGGTGTATGAGCTAGAGCACATGGGTATGCCGTTTGACCGCAATGCGGATGGAACAATCTACCAAAGACCATTCGGTGGCCATACAGAGAATTACGGCGAAAAGCCCATGCAGCGTGCTTGCGCTGCGGCTGACCGTACAGGTCACGCGATGCTGCATACGCTGTATCAGCAAAACGTAGAGTCGAACACCAACTTTTTTGTTGAATGGATGGCGCTGGATTTGATTTTGAATGACGACGGCGACTGCGTCGGCGTGACCGCATTGGAGATGGAAACAGGCGATCTGTTCATCATGGAAGCCAAGACGGTGCTCTTGGCAACGGGCGGCGCAGGACGCATTTTTGCGGCTTCGACCAATGCGTTTATCAATACGGGCGATGGTCTCGGCATGGCGGCTCGCGCTGGCATTCCTCTGGAAGACATGGAGTTTTGGCAGTTCCACCCCACAGGCGTTCACGGCGCTGGCGTGTTACTGACCGAAGGCTGTCGAGGCGAGGGCGCGATTTTGCTGAACTCCAACGGCGAACGTTTCATGGAGCGCTATGCGCCAACGTTAAAAGATTTAGCGCCGCGTGACTTCGTCTCGCGCTGTATGGACCAAGAGATCAAAGAAGGACGCGGTTGCGGCCCGAACAAAGATCACATCTTGCTCAAACTCGATCACCTCGGCGCAGAAACTGTGATGAAGCGTTTACCCTCTGTTCATGAAATCGGCATCAACTTCGCCAATGTGGACGTGACACGTGAGCCCATTCCTGTTGTGCCCACGATTCACTACCAAATGGGCGGCATCCCGACCAATATCAATGGTCAGGTTGTGATTCAGAAGAACGGCAACGACAACAGCGTTGTCAATGGTCTCTACGCGGTGGGCGAATGCTCTTGCGTCAGCGTTCACGGTGCAAATCGCCTGGGTACGAACTCGCTGTTAGACCTCTTGGTGTTTGGTCGTGCGGCAGGTAACCACATCGTGGCCAGCAACTTGAAAGATCAAGCGTTTAAAGCCATGCCAGCCAGCGCTGCCGATCAAACACTGGCTCGCTTGAACCGCCTAGAAGCGGATGCAAGCGGCGAGTATGCGCAAGACGTAGCGAACGACCTTCGTGCTGCCATGCAGTTCCACGCAGGCGTGTTCCGCACCCAAGCCGCGATGGACGAGGGCGTTGCCAAGATTGCTGAGCTGCGCAAACGCGTCAACGCGATTGGCCTCAAGGACAAATCCAAAGTCTTCAACACCGCGCGCATTGAAGCGCTGGAAGTGGAGAATTTAATTGAGGCCGCGCAGGCCACCATCGTGTCCGCCGCTGCGCGTCACGAGTGCCGTGGTGCCCATACGGTGAGCGATTATGAGCGTCCAGTGGATGACCCACTCACGCCACTAGGCCGCAATGACGCTGAGTGGATGAAGCACACGCTGTGGTATTCAGAAGGCAGCCGCTTAGATTACAAAGCCGTCAAACTGACACCGCTCACGGTTGATTCCGTGCCACCCAAAGTAAGGACATTCTAAAAATGGCAAAACGCACCTTCCACATTTACCGTTACGACCCAGATGTTGACGCCAAGCCGCGCATGGAAAAAGTCGAGCTTGAGCTTGACGGACACGAGCGCATGCTCCTAGATGCGTTGATGAAGCTCAAAGCGCAAGACCCAACGGTGAGTTTCCGCCGTTCATGCCGCGAAGGCGTTTGCGGCTCGGACGCGATGAACATCAATGGCAAAAACGGCCTTGCTTGCTTGACCAATTTGAATACGCTGAAAGATCCGATCGTCTTGAAACCCTTGCCAGGCTTACCTGTGGTGCGCGATTTAATTGTGGACATGACGCAGTTCTTTAAGCAATATCACTCGATTAAGCCTTATTTGGTCAATAGCACGCCGCCGCCAGAAAAGGAGCGTTTGCAAAGTCCTGTGCAGCGTGAAGAGCTGGATGGACTCTACGAGTGCATCTTGTGCGCCAGCTGCTCAACATCGTGCCCAAGCTTCTGGTGGAATCCTGATAAGTTTGTCGGCCCCGCAGGCCTGTTGCAAGCCTATCGATTCATTGCGGATAGTCGCGACCAAGCGACGACGGAGCGCCTTGATAATTTGGAAGATCCGTACCGTTTGTTCCGCTGCCACACCATCATGAACTGTGTGGATGTGTGTCCAAAAGGATTGAATCCGACGCTGGCGATTGGCAAGATTAAAGAGCTTATGGTGGCGAGGTCGGTCTAAGTGTTACTAGACGAGAGAGCGCTCTCCAAACTCAAATGGCGCTCGCGCCGTGGTATGTTGGAGAACGATCTTTTCGTTGAGCGGTTTTTTGCTCGGTATGAGTCTTGCTTGACCAAGGTTGACGAAGCTGGCATGTATGCCTTGATGGATTTGTCGGACAACGATTTAATGGATTTGTTGTTGTCTAGGAAGCAGTTAGATGAGGTGGAGATTCGTGATTTGCAATCCAGTAATGGCATGGTCACGAAAGCGCAGATTGAAAATGTATTAACGATGTTGATGAATAAAGATATTTAAGGAAAATAAAAATGAAACTATCCGATAACAAAGCCACGCTTTCCTTCTCCAATGGCACGCCCAGTTTCGAAGTGCCTGTTTATGCAGGCAATATCGGCCCCGATGTGTTGGACATCCGCAAGCTCTACGGTACGACAGGTATGTTTACCTATGACCCTGGTTTTATGTCCACAGCGGCTTGCCAATCTGCCATTACGTATATCGACGGCGACAAAGGTGAACTCTTGTACCGCGGCTACCCCATCGAGCAAATTGCGCAAAAGTGTGACTTTTTAGACACTTGCTATTTGCTGCTTCGTTCTGAATTGCCGACCGATACGCAGCGTAAAGACTTTCACAAATTGGTGACGATGCACACCATGGTGAACGAGCAAATGCAATTCTTTTTGCGAGGCTTCCGCCGCGATGCGCATCCGATGGCGATTTTGACGGGCCTCGTTGGCGCGATGTCAGCCTTCTATCACGACAGTACTGACATCAACAATGCCGAGCACCGCGAAATTGCCGCGATTCGTTTGATTGCCAAAATGCCGACCTTAGTGGCTATGGCGTACAAATACAGCATTGGTCAGCCGTTTGTGTATCCAAAAAATAACCTGTCCTATGCGGGTAACTTTTTGTACATGATGTTTGCTACACCTTGCGAAGAATACAAAGTCAATCCCATCATGGAGCGTGCGATGGATCGTATCTTTACGTTGCACGCTGACCATGAACAAAACGCGTCTACTTCTACGGTTCGCTTGTGCGGCTCGTCGGGTACGAATCCGTTTGCCGCCATTGCGGCTGGTGTGGCGTGTCTGTGGGGTCCCGCACACGGCGGTGCAAACGAAGCTTGCCTGCAAATGCTGGAAGAGATTCAAGCCAAAGGTGGACTCTCGTATGTCGCGGAGTTCATGGAAAAAGTCAAAGACAAAAACTCTGGCGTGAAGCTGATGGGCTTTGGTCATCGCGTCTACAAAAACTTTGATCCACGTGCCAAGCTCATGCAAGAGACTTGCCGCGAAGTGTTTGCTGCACTGGGTGTGGAAAACGACCCTATTTTGCAATTGGCGCAGGCGCTTGAGAAAATTGCATTAGAGGACGACTACTTTGTATCGCGCAAACTCTATCCAAACGTGGACTACTACTCAGGCATCGTGCAACGTGCGATTGGCATTCCAGTCTCGTTGTTTACAGGCATTTTTGCACTGGCGCGTTCGGTGGGCTGGATTGCACAGCTGAACGAAATGATTGGTGATCCAGAGTACAAGATTGGTCGTCCACGTCAATTGTTTACAGGCTCGCCGCGTCGCGATGTCCCTGCTTCAACGCACCGTTAATCGCTCCAACTTATGCGCTAATGCTCGATCTGAATAACCACTTCCTGATAGCCATGCCTGGCATGGTAGATGATGATTTTGAGAGAGCCGTGGTATTTATTTTTGATTACGGCAAAAATGGCGCTGCTGGGTTGATCATTAACCGCCCTAGCGAGAGCACGATCAAACATATGTTTGATCGCATGGACATGCCGCTTAGGCGCGAAGATTTACACCAAGAACGTGTGTTCGACGGTGGCCCAACCTACACAGATCGCGGCTTTGTATTACACGAGGCGCAGCAAACCTTCGAAGTCGGGCAGGGTGGGCATCAAACCGCTACGCAAGCGTCGTTTTATGCATCGACATTGACTGTGCCCGGTGGGCTAGAGATGACGACATCGCATGATGTTTTAGACGCCATTTCTAGCGGCGTAGGCCCGAGCAAAATTTTTATCGCACTAGGTTATGCCTCTTGGCAAGCAGGGCAGCTTGAGGGTGAGCTCGTGCGTAATGATTGGCTCACTGTTCCAGCCAAGCATGAGCTGATTTTTGATGTGCCCGTAGCAGAGCGTTACAAAGCAGCGCTAGCGCTGCTAGGCATTGATGAAATGATGCTAAGCAGCACGGCGGGAAGCGCTTAAACATGCATACGCCTGTGCAATCTTTCTTGGGCTTCGATTGGGGACGTTTGCGCATTGGTGTGGCCAGTGGCAATACACTTTTGAAATCAGCGCAAAGCGTGACAACCCTTAACGAACAAGGCGTAGCGCGGGAACAAGCGGTTGCCAAGTTGGTGCGCGAATGGCGACCATCGGCATTAGTCACGGGTGTGCCGTATCACCCTGATGGCGCGCCACACAAAAATACCAAATTAGCCAAACAATTCGCGCAAGAATTGCGTGATTGGACGGGGCTGATCGTGCACGAAGTGGATGAGCGCTACAGCACGACGGAGGCCAAGTCCAGCTATGGTTTGCAAAACACCGATAATCACGCCGCTAGCAGCAAAGCAAAAAACAAAGCTGAAAAAAAGATCGACGCACTCTCCGCGTGCGTGATTTTGGAGCAATACATGAGGGGCTTGGCATGAATACATTGACATCAAGTGCGGAGGCGCTGTACGGGGAGCTACTCTCTGGTGTGGAGAGTTGGCGCGGTGCAACCACGCAGTGGGTGGGCATTGCGTCTGGCGGCGCATGGATCGCAAAAAGGATGCAACATGACTGGGGTCTGGACAAGATTGGCATCATCTCCTCGTCCATGCACCGTGATGACTATTTACGCCGCGGTAGCAAATCTTCCTCTACACGAACCGAGACAACCGATCTGCCCTTTGACGTGACGGGCGCACACATTGTGCTGTTGGATGATGTGCTCTACACGGGGCGAACCATCCGCGCGGTACTTAACGAATTGTTTGATTACGGTCGCCCCGCCAGCGTGCGCTTGGCTGTGCTCGTTGACCGCGGCGGGCGTGAGCTACCACTGTCTGCTGATTTTGCGGCGACGACCGAAGTGCTATCGCCTGACCAATCCATTACGCTGTCAAAAAATATTGACGGTACGTTTGCGTTTGACCTTACGTGACATCAAGTGACACCTATGAAAAATCCGCAACTCAATAAAAATGGCGAGCTGATTCATCTGCTCTCTACCGAAGGCTTGTCCCGAGACATCCTCACACATATCTTGGATACGGCCGCTAACTTTGCCAGTGTGAATGAGCGCGAAGTCAAAAAACTCCCGCTTCTGCGCGGTAAAACGGTGTTCAATCTTTTCTTTGAAAACTCGACCCGTACCCGCACGACATTTGAAATTGCTGCGACGCGCCTCTCAGCCGATGTGATGAATCTAGATATCGCTCGCTCATCCGCATCCAAAGGCGAGAGCTTGCTGGATACGATTGCCAACCTGTCGGCCATGGCGGCCGATCTCTTTGTAGTCAGGCACAGCGAGTCGGGTGCGCCGTACTTGATCGCCCAGCATTTGCCACCGCATATTCACGTGATCAATGCGGGTGATGGTCGTCATGCACATCCGACACAAGGTTTGCTGGACATGCTCACCATCAGGCACTACAAAAAAGATTTCTCTAACCTCACGGTTGCCATTGTGGGCGATGTGCTGCATTCACGCGTGGCTAGAAGCGATATCCATGCGCTCAACACGCTGGGCTGTGCCGAGGTTCGTGTGGTGGGCCCCAAGACCCTTGTGCCCTCCTATATGGCCGCGCTGGGTGTGCGTGTTTGTCACAGCCTACAGGAGGGCATTACCGGCGCTGATGTGGTCATCATGTTGCGCCTGCAAAACGAACGCATGGGCGGCGCTTTACTACCCTCCAGTCATGAATACTTTAAGAGCTATGGCCTGACGCAAGAGAAGCTCTTGTGGGCAAAACCTGATTCCATCGTGATGCATCCAGGTCCTATTAATCGAGGGGTTGAAATTGATTCGTCGGTCGTAGATGGTGCGCAAAGCGTGATCCTGCCGCAAGTCAGCTTTGGTATCGCGGTGCGCATGGCCGTGATGAGCATCGTCTCTAGCAATGAGGGAGACATTAAGTGAAAATTTTGATTCAAGGCGGTCGCATCATTGACCCGAAAAGTGGCTTAGATACGGTTGGGGATGTGGCGGTAGCGAATGGTCGTATTGCTCATATCCAGCAAGGCTTGCAGGTCGATTTTCAAGCCGACAAAGTCATTGATGCCAATGGCTGCTGGGTGATTCCGGGCTTGGTCGATTTGAATGCTCGCCTAGGCGAGCCTGGTGGTGAGCACGCCCACATGCTGCAATCTGAATTGGCGGCAGCAGGCGCGGGCGGTGTGACTTCGGTCGTGTGCCCCCCTGACACATCCCCCGTTTTGGACGAGCCTGGCCTTGTCGAGATGCTCAAGTTTCGCGCTCAAAAACGCCATGCGGCGCGGGTCTTCCCATTGGGCGCTCTAACCCGTGGTTTGAAGGGCGAATCGCTCACCGCGATGCTTGAGCTTGCGGATGCAGGCTGCGTCGGTTTTGGCCAAGCGGAAGAGCCCATCGTCAATACGCAAACATTGCAGCGTGCCATGCAATACGCGGCCACACATGACCTCACGGTTTGGCTGAGGCCACAAGACGCGTGGCTTGGCAAGGGTATTGCGGCCAGCGGGGCTTATGCGACAAGGCTCGGGCTCTCAGGCATTCCCGTGATGGCCGAAACGATTGCCCTGCAAACAATTTTTGATTTACAGCGTAGTACGGGCGCTCGTGTGCACCTGCAGCGCATCAGCTCTAGCGCGGGCGCTGCCTTGCTCAAAGCGGCCAAAGCGGAAGGTCTACCTGTGACGGCGGACGTCAGCATGAACTCATTGTTCCTTGTTGACAATGACATTGGCTACTTTGATAGCCGTATGCGTCTTTCGCCGCCGCTGCGCCAATCACGCGACCGTGATGCACTCCGAAGCGCTCTGATTGACGGCACGATTGACGCCATTGTCTCTGACCACACGCCAGTGAGCGAAGATGGCAAAGCGCTTCCTTTTGCTGAGGCCGAAGTCGGCGCAACGGGATTGGAATTGTTGCTTAACCTAACGCTGCGTTTTGCAGCCGAGACAAAGATCACCGTTGCACAGGCGCTGGAGTGTGTCTCTACGCGTGCGGCCAAGGTGCTTGGTAAAGACAGCATCGGACACTTGAGTTTGCATGGTCAAGCCGACGTAGTGGTGTTTGACCCTAAGGCTCTTTGGTCGGTTAATGCCCAAAATTTACTCAGCCACGGCAAACACACACCGTTCTCAGGTTTTGAGTTTGTCGGCAAGGTTAAAGCCACGGTTGTGAACGGACATCTGGCGTATGAAGGCAGCGTTTAAGCTGTGCCGCGCGATCCTGCACTTGCTGCGGGGTTATTGGATTATTAAAACGCAGTTTGCAAAAATATCACAAAACGAGCGTGCAACCCATGTCCAGCAATGGTCGGCGCAGCTTGTGCAAGTTTTGGGGCTTGAGCTCCGCGTGATCGGACGGCCGATTGCACATGGACTTTTCGTTGCCAATCACATCTCGTGGCTTGATAACGTCGCCATCCACGCCGCGCATTTCTGCCGCTTTGTAGCGAAGTCCGACATTAAAGGCTGGCCATTGATTGGCTACCTAACCGATCAATCGGGCATGCTCTTTGTCGAGCGCACCAGTCGCAAAGATTCGCATCGCGTGGTGCAAACCGTGGCAGAGCGCTTGCGACAAGGGGATTGTGTGGCGGTTTTTCCAGAAGGTACAACGGGCGAAGGACGGAAGTTGTTACCGTTTCACGCCAATATGATTCAAAGTGCGATTGATGCAGATGCACAAGTTCAACCTATCGCGATTCGGTTCACAGACACAGCTAGCGGCGCGCAAAGCTTTGCGCCCTGTTTCGTCGGCGAAGACACACTCTTCCAATCCGTGTGGCGTACTTTGAATGCGAAGAGCATCACCGTGACTTTGCAGTTTGGAGCGCCGCAAACCACCGAGTCACGGGATCGACGTGCGTGGGCACATGACCTTCGCGCCAGCATTCATACAATGCTCACATGATGAATACCAATTTTAAATTTTGCCCGCAATGTGCAACGACCTTGTCGTGGGTGAGCGTAGAGGAAGATGGCGGCGCTAAATCGCGCTGGCGCTGTACGGCTTGCACGTTTACACACTGGAATAATCCAACGCCTGTGCTAGCTGCCGTCGTTGAAATCAAAGAAACAGGACAAATTTTGCTCGCGCGCAATGCCGCATGGAGCGGCAAATTCTTTGCGCTTATCACGGGCTTTATGGAAGCGGGAGAGTCGCCACAAGAAGGCATTTCGCGCGAGGTGAAAGAAGAAACCAATCTTGACGTGAGCGAACTCAATTTGATTGGCGCGTATGACTTTAAGCGAATGAACCAAGTCATCATTGCTTACCACGTGATTGCCAGCGGCGAGGTGATACTGTCGCCAGAGCTTGTGGAATATAGGCTTTTTGCGCCTGAAGACTTAAAATGTTGGCGTGCTGGAACGGGTTACGCACTTGCCGATTGGTTAGTGACCAAGGGCATCACGCCGCGATTTGTCGAACTACCGCCCAGACCCGATGCAACTTATACAAAAGACTCCGAATGAATATTGATAAAGAACTCGACACCAGCGGCCTGAATTGCCCATTGCCTATTTTGAAAGCGAAAAAGGCATTAGCTGAAATGACCAGCGGGCAACTGCTTCGCGTGACGGCAACGGATGCAGGTTCGATGCGTGATTTTGCGACGTTTGCTAAGCAAACAGGGAATGAACTGCTCGATCAGCAGATCGTTGGCAATGCCTTTGTGCATACGCTCAAACGGCGCTAGTTTGATCAATTTGACCTGTTAATTTCCGATACTTCGCCCACAGCGATTCGTTGGATTCTAAAAACGCAGGGTTGAGCGGGATGCAATCCACAGGGCACACCTGCACGCACTGCGGCTCATCAAAATGCCCCACGCACTCGGTGCATTTGTGCGGATCAATCTCGTAGATTTCCTCGCCTAAATAAATGGCCTCATTAGGACATTCGGGTTCGCAGACATCGCAGTTGATGCACGCGTCTGTAATCATCAAAGCCATAGTTAGCGTGCCTTCAAAGCAGCCAGAACATTTGGACTCACCATCTGCGTGACATCACCGCCAAGCTTAGAAATCTCGCGGACCAAGGTCGAGCTAATGCATTGCACGTTTGGCGTTGGCAGTAAAAAGACAGTCTCAACCGAGGGCAGCATTTTTTGATTCATCGCGGCCATTTGCGCTTCGTAGTCAAGATCGGTTCCGTTCCTCACGCCGCGCACGATGGCGACCGCATTTTGTGCTTTACAAAAATCCACGATCAAACCCTCGAATGGCTGGACAACCACATTGGCTGTGGCTTTGCAGGCCTCGCGCACTTGCGCAATGCGCTCGTCCAGCGTAAACATCGTCTTTTTGTGATGTGCAATCGCCACCGCAATGATGAGCGTGTCAAATAATTTTGCCGAGCGTGCAACGATGTCGAGATGCCCGAGCGTGATCGGGTCAAACGTGCCACTGTAAATGCCAATTCGTTGGTTCATGATGCCATTATCCCTTTTGTAGCAGGTGGTAGCAAACCATACCCGCCTTGCCTTGGCGAGTGATTGAAAGACTGAAGGGCACAAGTTCCTCGCTCGTCCACACACGATCCGATTCCAAATAAATAAAACCGCCTAGCTTGGTGATGCGTGACGCGGCTTTGAGCGCTGGTGTAAACAAATCAGATTGAAACGGAGGGTCGAGAAACACGACATCTACGCTATTCGGGGCAAGTTTGCCCATTTGCGCAATCGCATCGCCTTGAATGACTTGGATATTGTTTGCAGCAAGCTTTGTCCGCAGGCCAAGCAGGGAGCGGCATAGCAGAGGGTCTTGCTCGCAGACCAATACCGACATGGCTTTGCGCGATGCAGCTTCAAAACCGAGTGCGCCCGTGCCAGCGAACGCATCCACGCAGTGCAGCCCCGTAAGGTCTTGTCCGAGCCAATTGAACAGCGTTTCCCGCACGCGATTTGGCGTGGGGCGAAGTCCTTCAATGCTGGCAACGGCTAGCAAGCTACGTTTCCACTGCCCGCCAATGATGCGAATTTCCGAAGAACCCCCCTGTCGCTTTGCGACATCCCCCCTGCTATGCAGGGGGGAACCTTGTTTTTTAGTTTGCCCCTGCGAAGTAGGGGAAATGTCCCGTAGAGACAAAGGGGTTCTTCCGTTTTTCATGTCTCTTTCGAGATGCTAATGGTCGGAAACTTGCTAGAAAAATCTTTGGCTTTAGATGCAATCTTGACCGCCATTTGCCGCGCAATCCCTTTGTAGATCAGGGCGACATCGCCATCAGGGTCAGCGACCATGGTGGGCTTGCCGCTATCGGCCTCTTGCCGTATTTGCATTTTGAGCGGCAGTGCGCCCAAATAATCTATCCCAAAATCAGCCGCCATTTTTTTGCCACCATCTACGCCAAAAATATGCTCAGCGTGACCACAGTTGCTGCAAATATGCACCGCCATGTTTTCCACCACGCCCAAAATCGGCACGCCGACTTTTTCAAACATCTTGATCCCTTTTTTGGCGTCTAACAGCGCAATATCTTGCGGTGTAGTCACAATCACCGCGCCCGTCATGGGGACGCGCTGCGAGAGCGTGAGCGCGATATCGCCCGTGCCAGGCGGCATATCCACGATCAAATAGTCCAAATTGCCCCAATTGGTTTGGCGTAGCAGCTGCTCCAGCGCCTGCGTCGCCATCGGGCCGCGCCAAATCATGGCTTCGTCTTTGGCGACCAAAAAGCCAATCGACATGACTTCCACGCTGTAGTTCTTCATCGGCTCCATCGTCTTGCCATCCGTGGTGTCAGGGCGGCCGTCTAGCCCCATCATCATGGGCTGCGAGGGGCCATAAATGTCCGCATCCAAAATGCCGACCGATGCGCCTTCCGCTGCCAAAGCCAGCGCAAGGTTGACCGCCGTCGTACTCTTGCCCACGCCGCCTTTGCCAGAAGCCACGGCGATGATGTTCTTCACATTAGGTAACAGCGCTACACCACGCTGGGCGGCGTGTGCGACGACGTTGGTGGTAATCGTCACGTCAACGCTTGCGACACCAGCGACGGTTTTTGCAGCAGCCACAAGCGCTGCACTAATGGCCGCGTGTTGGCTTTTGGCAGGGTAGCCCATCTCTACGTGCAGCGAGACGCGATCCTGCGTGACGGTGAGATTTTTGATTTGGCGGGTAGAGACGAAGTCCTTACCCGTATTGGGGTCAAGGACGGTTGAGAGGGCTTGGTGGATAAATTCTGGCGATGGAGTTTGCATAACTTCCAAGTGTACCGTTCGCAGCAGCGCTAGCCTTCTAAAATAGGGGGATGTCTACATCTGCTCAAGCCTCCTCCTCGTTATCCCCGCGCCAACTCTTCGTTACCACCGCACTGCCTTACGCCAACGGCAATTTCCACATCGGTCACATCATGGAATACATCCAAGCCGATATTTGGGTGCGGTACCAGCGCATGTGTGGCAATGATGTCAACTTTGTTTGCGCGGACGATGCGCACGGCGCGCCCATCATGATTGCGGCGCAAAAGGCGGGCGTGACGCCGAGTGCATTCGTTGACAACATCGCCAAAGGTCGTGCGCAATATTTGGATGGTTTTCACATCAAGTTCGACAACTGGAGTCATACCGATAGCGAAGAGAACCATGTGCTTGCCAAAGAGATTTATCTCGACCTTAAAAAAGCAGGTTTGATTGAAACCAAAAGCATTGAGCAATTTTTTGACCCCGAAGCGTTAGAAGGCAAAGGCATGTTTCTTGCCGATCGCTTTATCAAAGGCGAATGCCCCAAGTGCGGCGCAAAGGATCAATACGGCGACAACTGCGAGAACTGCGGTGCGGTCTATGCCCCGACCGATCTCAAGAACCCTTATTCGGCGCTGTCTGGCGCAACGCCCGTGCTCAAAGCGTCCGAGCACTTTTTCTTCAAACTGTCCGATCCACGCTGCGTCGAATTCTTAGAAGAATGGACGCAGGACGGCAAACTTCAACCTGAAGTAGCGAACAAGGTCAAAGAATGGTTCAGCACACGCACCAACGCGGACGGCACAACTAGCACGGGTCTGGGTGATTGGGACATTTCTAGAGACGCGCCGTACTTCGGCATCGAAATTCCCGATGCGCCGGGCAAGTATTTTTATGTGTGGCTGGATGCGCCTGTGGGCTATTTGGCATCGCTGAAAGATTGGTTTAACAAAGACGGCCCGAAGAAGAGTTATGGCGAAACACGCACATTTGAACAGTACATTGCCAAAGATTCAAACGTAGAGCAAATCCATTTCATTGGTAAGGACATCGTGACATTCCATACTTTGTTCTGGCCTGCGATGCTTGAATTTAGTGACCGCAAAGTACCTAAACATATTTATGTTCACGGCTTTTTGACGGTGAACAATGGCGAAAAAATGAGCAAGAGTCGAGGTACAGGGCTCGATCCGCTCAAGTATCTAGGCCTTGGGATGAATCCCGAGTGGTTGCGCTATTACTTGGCGACGAAGTTGTCCGCTAAGAATGAAGATATTGATTTCAATGCCAATGATTTCATGGCGCGAGTGAACAGTGATTTGATTGGCAAGTATGTGAATATTGCGAGTCGAGCGGCTAAATTCATTCAATCTGGCAAATTAGCCCCAGTCAAAACATTTGGAACAAGTGCCCCACTTGTGCAAAACATAAAAGTTTTTTATGAGTCTCGCGAATATGGCAAGGCTATGCGTGAAATCATGACTTTTACAGATGAAATCAATGCCGTGTTTGATAATGCGGCACCATGGAAATTATTGAAAGATGGGCGTGCAGATGAGGCGGCATCTATTGCCAGCACTTGTATCCAATCTTTTAAAGTATTAACTGCTTGTTTGAAACCCGTACTACCAGAATTGGCGTCGCAGGCTGAAATATTCTTGAATTGTGGCTCACTCTCTTGGTCAAATGCGGTTACTCCTCTTCCTGAAGGCCACGTCATCGGCGAATACAAACATCTCATGCAGCGCGTAGACATCAAGCAGCTAGACGCTTTATTTGAAGCGCCAGCGGTTGTAGAAACTGCCCCGCAAGCCACACCAGATAAGGCTTCCACGAGTGCCGTTTCGATTGAACCACTTGCTCCTGAAATCACGATTGATGATTTTTCTAAGGTCGATCTGCGTATTGCCAAGATCGTCAATTGCGAAGCAGTGGAGGGCTCAACCAAGCTCTTGCGCTTGACGCTCGATGCGGGTGAAGGAAAAACTCGCAATGTCTTTAGCGGCATCGCCAGTCACTACAAACCCGCCGACTTAATTGGCAAGCACACTGTCATGGTCGCCAACCTTGCCCCGCGCAAGATGAAGTTTGGCATGAGTGAAGGCATGGTGCTTGCCGCTAGTTCTGCGGATGAGAAATCCACTCCTGGCATTTATGTGCTCGAACCCGTAGCGGGCGCACAGCCTGGGATGCGAATCCGCTAGTTAGGCCTTAGCTGCCGGACTGCTGTTGCGGGTCGCGTGAGTTTTCTGTGCGGATGACGACTTTGTCGGGATCGAATACGGCAGTGAAGAGCATGGCTTCGTTTGAACTGTTTCTCCAGCGCCAGTGGTAGTTTAGCTCTTGTGGTTTGAGTGCGTAAGTGACCATCTGGTGTGGCTTGCCGAGAATTTTGACGACTTCAATCTCTAACATTCCAGCTTTAATTTTGTCAAAATTTTCTGGTTGCAAACGCTGGCGCTCAGCTTCCCACGCGGCTGGATCGCAGCCGATTAAACCCAATAGTGATGCGATCAATCCCATAGCGATAAAGCTCCTTTTGGTGAGGGTCATATTTAGTTCCAGCTAGGCGCACCGATGTTTTTGGGATCACGTAGATCGCGCCATGTTTCAGTCCGAATCACGCGATTGTTTCTATCTAGCACCACGCCAAACATCATGCCTTCGTCTTGATCGTTACGCCACTTCCAGTTGTCGTAGGTTTCGTTCGGCTTAAGCGGATAAACAATGCTATCCCAAGGCTCGCCCAAGATGCGCCAGGCTTCGACTTGCGTCATACCGGCTTTAACCGATTCCATCATGGGGAGTGAAAGTACGCGGTAGCGCTCGGACGTCGCTGTGGGCGCAACGCAAGCTTGTAGGCTCATTAATAAGGCGAATAAAACAGTCTGTGCAATGAGTTTGATTTTCATGGCAATCCCCTCGGTAAAATGATACTTTAACTCGAAATCTTATCGCTATGAATATCTTCCGCCGCGCCGACTACCAATCTGAAACCACGCAGTTCATTGACCAGCTTAAAGCGGCCAAGCCAACGCTAGAAGCTGAGCAATTGGCAGGGCGCGCACTACTGTGGGACAAGTCAATCAATCGCGCAGAGGCGGGCGACATTGCCGCTGGCCGTGTGGCGCAGCAAGCTTACGTTTATGCAAGATGAGTTGTCAATGGTGATGGACAACGTTGTCATTGACAATGTGGCCGTTGCCAAGCTCTATGGCGAGCCGCTGTTCGCCATGCCGCAGGATCTTTACATCCCGCCCGATGCGTTAGAGGTTTTTTTAGAGGCTTTTGAAGGCCCGCTCGATTTGCTGCTGTACTTGATTCGCAAGCAAAACTTCAACATTCTCGACATTCCGATGGCGGCGCTGACCAAACAGTATTTAGGTTACGTCGAAGAGATTCGCAATCACAACTTAGAGCTCGCTGCCGAGTATTTGTTGATGGCAGCGATGCTGATTGAAATTAAGTCGCGCATGCTGCTGCCACCCAAGCCAACGGCGGATGGTCAGGAGGGCGAAGACCCACGTGCTGAGCTCACGCGTCGCCTGCTGGCGTATGAGGAAACCAAGCTGCAAGCCGCGCAGATCAATGAACTCCCACAGCTTGGACGCGATTTTTTGCGCACGCAAGTCTTTATCGAGCAATCGTTAGTACCGCGCTGGCCTGAAGTCCATGCTATGGATCTTCGCGCTGCGTGGGCAGACCTTGTGCGCCGCGCCAAGTTGGTGACGAATCACAAAATTTCGCGGGAAGCTTTGTCGGTGCGTGAGTACATGAGCCACCTGTTGCGTCAGCTCACCTTGCACATGCAAAGCGGCCATCCATTTGCTCCGTTTGAGAGTTTGTTTGATCCTGCCAAAGGGGTGCCAGTTCTGGTCGTGACCTTCGTCGCCATGCTTGAACTCTCGCGTGAAGCGCTGATTGAGGTTACACAAGCCGAGGCTTTCGCCCCAATCTATGTGCGCCTTGCCTATTCGCCGATTGAAGAGGCGACGCGTTGATTAATCGTTTGCCGCAGGCGCATTTTGAAGCGACGTAGCCGCATCGGCTTGTTGCTGCTCATACATGGCCTGGAAGTTAACTTCAGACAAGTGCACAGGTGGAAAGCCCGCGCGATTAATGGCGTCAGCCACGTTGCTACGCAAATACGGATAAATGATTTGTGGGCAAGCAATTCCTAAAATAGGTCCCATTTGGTCGTTAGGTAAATGGCGAATTTCAAAAATAGCTGCTTGCTTGGCTTCAATCAAGAACACGGTTTTTTCTTTTAGCGACGTGTGTACATGGGCCGTTACGCTGACTTCAAAAATGCCTTCAAACACAGGCAGGGTCTCAATGCTGAGTTGAATGTCGAGCTGAGGTTGTTCCGTCTCTAAAAAGATCGCTGGCGAATTGGGCTGCTCAAGTGAGAGCTCTTTTAAATACACGCGCTGTATTTGAAAAACAGGATCTAGTGTCGTTGCATCGGACGGATTAGGCTGGGGTGTTGTTTTTGCGGTTGTCATGAGTTGAACGGGGTTAGTTGGAATTCAAAAGTGGAACGAGGCCACCGGCTTTGTCAAGCGCCATCAGATCGTCGCAGCCACCCACGTGCGTATTGCCAATATAGATTTGCGGCACAGTGCGCTTGCCTGTTGCCGCCATCATCTCGTCGCGAGCGACAGGGTCAGTATCAATGCGCACTTCGTTGATCGTTTCAACGCCCTTGGATTTGAGGACTTGTTTGGCACGTATGCAAAATGGGCATACGGCCGTGGTGTACATCTTGACGGCTTGCATGGCTTTATGCTTTCTCGATGGGCATATTGGCATCGCGCCACGCTTTGAGTCCGCCCGTCAAATTTTGCGCAGCAAGGTAGCCCATTTTTTGCGCCGTAGCAGTTGCGGTGGCCGAGCGTTTACCCATAGGACAGATAAAAATGATGGGCGTGTCTTTTTTCTTGACCGCCGCGCCCAGCTTGGCCTCTAGCTCGCCCAAGGGAATATTTTTAGCACCTTTGGCGTGCGCAGCAAGGAATTCGTCTGCATTGCTCACGTCAATCAAAACACCGCGCTCACGGTTAATGAGTTGCACGGCCATCGCGGCGGTCAGGCCAGCTTTACTCTCTTTGATGATCGGCCACAGAAGGAGTCCGCCCGAGGTCAGGGCAACTAAAATCAAATACCAGTTGTCGGATAAAAATTTCACGCAGTCACTTTCTAAAAAATAGCAAAAAAACTTGCCAAACTGCTATTTTAGAAGCACTACGTGACGCTATCCAGTATGAGTCTTTATTTCAGCGCCGCAACACCCGCTTTGGCAGCGACCTCATCTTGTGAGCCCGTACCGCCAGAGCAACCAATGGCGCCAATGATTTTTCCATCCTGTACCAATGGAATGCCGCCGCGTGAACCAATAACATCGTCCAGGGTGATGAGGTAGTTAAATCCACCTTGAATGCCATTTTCAAATAGCTTTGTTTCGCGGCGATATTTAGCAGCTGTCCGTGCTTTATGCATACTGATATCAATTGACGCAAGCTGCGCGGAATCCATGCGTTTAAACGAGACAAGGTTTGCGCCAGAGTCGACAACAGCGCAATTCATTTTCCAACCTTTGGCTTTTGACTCAGCAACAGCGGCAGTTAAAACTGCGTCGGCTCGATCAAGAGAAATTGGCGCACCATAAGGCACATCGAAAGGCATTTTTTCTGGCACAACGTCAAGTGGGTTGGGTGCTTGCGCCAGTGCTAGTTGCGTTAGCGCTAAACCTAGACTCACAGATAAAAGATGTTTGATTGATTTTGAATACATGTTTGAACTCCTATTTAGTTGTTGGAGGAAACAATGTACCATAGCGGCATGCGTGCGTATGAGAGTGGTGCCCAGGAAGGGACTCGAACCCCCA